>JBBRAF010000060.1:0-4209 GCA_038207045.1 Chthoniobacterales bacterium | reverse complement strand
GATCCATTCCCGCGCAAGATTCGCGAATGGACCACGCTGGACGCTATCATCTCTTATACCTTCAACCTTCCGACTCCCGCGACGGAGAACCAGCAGGTAGCAGGCTACTCGAAAGAGGGCAGCACGACTCTCCTATCGAAGAATGGTAAAGATAAGAATGTGATGCCAGTTGCGACAGCGGGATATAATGAGTGCGGCTGGAGAACCTGGCTTAACGGGACAACTATTACCGCTGGGATGAACAATGTCTTCGACGTCGATCCACCATTCGTCGCCGGAGCGTTTGAGAATGGATATGACGAGTCGACTTTCGATATCAAAGGACGATTCTGGTACGTCTCCTTGAAGAAGCGGTTTTAGTCGTTTCCCCGCATGCTCTAATCGAGTTTTAGTCTCGACGATGAGCGGAGCAATCGGAAGTATTCAAGGACGCGTTTGCGTCAGTGATGCCATCTAAACCCGAGCTTCGTCTCGAGATCGCCCATGTCTTATTCATGGATGTCGTGGGTTACTCGAAACTCTTGATCAATGATCAGAGCGACATACTGGCCGAGCTTAATCAAGTCGTCCGCGATACGCCTCATTTCCGGGAAGCGGAAGCCGCCGGCAAACTGATCCGGCTTCCAACCGGTGACGGGATGGCGCTGGTGTTTTTAAACAACGCCGAAGCGCCGGTGAAATGCGCATTGGAAATTAGCAAAACGTTGCAGGGCTATTCGCACATCCCATTGCGGATGGGTGTGCACAGCGGACCGATCAACCCGGTCAGCGACGTGAACGACCGCGCCAACGTCACCGGCGCCGGGATTAACATGGCCCAGCGAGTGATGGACTGCGGCGATGCCGGCCACGTCCTTCTCTCCCGGCGAGTAGCGGAAGATTTAGAGCAATATCGGCAGTGGCAGCCGCTTCTCCACGACCTCGGCGAATGCGAGGTAAAACACGGGCTGCGCGTGCACGTCTTCAATCTTAGCACGGAAGAGCTTGGCAACCGTAATGTACCTACGAAGCTCCAGTCTTCCCATGCTCGTCAACATGGTCGAAGTAAGCGTCCAATTGTCGTTACAACTGTATTTGTCCTTCTGGCAGGTATCGCTGCGATGTTGCCGCTGATCGGTCCGCAAGTATTTAGATCCATCAGTGGTTCGCGCGCGGCAGCGTCGCGCAGTGCCTCGGCGTTTCCCGACAAAAGCATCGCGGTCCTTCCTTTGGAGAATCTGAGCGAGGAAAAAGAAAACGCGTTTTTCGCCGATGGCATTCAGGATGAGCTGCTTTCGAACCTCGCCAAAATCAAAGATTTGAAGGTGATCAGCAGGACATCAGTCATGCAATACAAGTCCGGCATCACGCGTAATCTCAGGGAAATCGCGCAGCAACTAGGGGTGAGCAATGTCGTCGAAGGAAGTGTGCGCCGGTCCGGGAATCATATGCGCGTCTCAGTGCAGCTAATCGATGCGCTGACCGATCGCCACATCTGGGCGCAGAACTACGATCGCACCCTGGCCGATTCGCTCGCTCTCCAAGGCGAGTTGGCAACGGAGATTGCAGCCGGTGTAGGCGCGACGTTGAGTCCGCAGGAAAAGGCGCGGGTGGAAGCAACGCCCACGAAAAATACCGCTGCATACACTGCCTATCTGCGCGGTCGCGCCCTCGCGGCCGGCCTGACGACAGATTTCTCTAACGTGGAGAGTGCGGCCCGGTCATTTCAAGAGGCCGTGACTTTGGACCCGAGCTTTGCGTTGGCCTGGGTGTACCTTTCCTGTGCTCACAGTTCGGTTTACTGGTCAATCGATCGAACGCCGGCGCGATTGGCAGCAGCTAAGGACGCGCTCGATCATGCTATCGCGCTCGACCCGACCCTACCTGAGACTTATCTTGCGCGTGGTTATTACCGCTATTACGGGGCGCGCGATTTCAGCGGCGCGCTGGCGGAGTTCCAACTGGCGGAGAAAAGTCTTCCTAACGATGTTGAGGTGCTAAGAGCGATCGGCTTGATCCAGCGCCGCTTGGGGCATTGGGATGAAGCAATCGCGGCGTTCCGCCGCGGCGTCGAACTCGATCCGCGGAACATCGAGTCCGCCGGCGACCTTGCGACGACCTATACGGCGAAGCGTCGTTTTTCCGACGCCCTGGCCGTGGCCGACCACATTCTCGCCGTCGAACCGTCGAATACGCAAGGTATCGGCATTAAAATGGGTTGCCTTTGGGCCTTGGGAAAGGCTGAGGCTGCGGATTCGTTGCTCGCGAATCCCGGTGCTAGCTTGCAGCTCCGCGCCTACCAGGCTTTGGCTACGCACCGCTTCGCTGAGGCGGCAGATCTATTCTCGAAAGCGTTGAAGGACGCAAGTGACAACGACAAGAACGACATTTTTGTCGGCCTCGGCCTCGCCCAGAAGCGCGCCGGCAATGTTACCGCGTCAAAAGCGGCCTACCAACGGGCGGTGCAGGAGTTCACACTAGCTCTGAGCAACACAGCCGCGGATTCCGGTGCGGTATTGCATTCTGGTTTAGGTGTCGCCTATGCCGGCTTGGGCGATGCGACTCTTGCCGTAAACGAAGGACGAAAGGGGATGGCCATGCAGCCCACTTCCGAGGATCCCTTTGAAGGCCCGCTGAGGAGGAAATGGCGGTAATCTACACTTTGCTCGGCGACGCCGATAACGCGATCCCCATTCTCAAATGGTGGGCGCAGGTTCCGTCATCCACGTCAATAACGCCGGCGCTTATGCGCATTGATCCCACTTGGGACCCAATCCGCAACGATCCGCGCTTTCAGGCATTGATTGCTGAAACGAAGCCATGAACAGGTTCTGTGGATAGCGATTATTAGATCTTGCCGTGACCGCGGAATTTACCTCCGACTTCGATCTGGAAATCGCCCATGTCCTGTTCATGGACATCGTGGGGTATTCCAAGGGTCTGATCGACGAGCAGCGGGCGCTCTCGAATGAGCTGAACAAAATCGTGCGCGAGACGGAGCAGTTTAAGAATGCGGAAACCGCCGGTAAACTGATTCGTCTACCCACGGGCGACGGGATGGCGCTGGCGTTTTTTACCAATCCAGAGGCGCCGTTGAAATGCGCCATCGAAGTCAGCCAACAAGTGAAGAGTTTTCCGCAACTTCAGCTGCGAATGGGGCTTCATAGCGGTCCGGTGGGCGGAGTTACTGATGTGAATGATCGCTCGAACGTCGCCGGCGTCGGAATCAACATGGCGCAACGGGTAATGGATTGTGGCGACGCAGGGCACATTCTGCTTTCCAAGCGAGTCGCCGAAGACCTAGGCCAGTATGAAAGATGGCAATCGTTTTTGCATGAGCTCGGAGCAGTGGAGGTCAAACATGGTGTCTGCATTGAGGTGGTCAATTTCTACACGGACGAAGTTGGTAATCCTGAGCTGCCCGAAAAAATACAGCGCGCCCAAACGCTCGCGGTCGATCGGAGTGTTTCAAAATCCAGCCCAGGCAAACGATTTCTGATCTTTGGCTCATTTTTGCTGGTGGCCGCTGCCATCGTCGGCGGCTGGCTTCTCCTTCACTCATCACCTGTTTCAACTAAGACAACTGCCGAGCTACCTGTCCCCGACAAGAGCATTGCAGTACTTCCGCTGGAAAATTTAAGCGACGATAAGGAAAATGCCTTTTTCGCCGACGGCATTCAGGACGATATTTTGACGAGTCTGGCGAAGATCGCCGACTTGAAAGTAATCAGTCGCACCTCGGTGATACAGTATCGGGGCGCGGGAGCTGCGCGGAACCTGCGCGAGATCGGGCAAGCCCTTGGCGTCGCGCATATCCTGGAAGGAAGTGTCAGGCGTTTCGGAAACCGCGTGCTGGTCAACGTGCAGCTCATCGACGCGCACAACGACCGCCATATTTGGGCGGAGCGTTACGACCGCACCATTGCTGATTCGATCGGGATCCAGGGTGAGCTGGCACAGGAAATCGCGGGAGCTCTACAGGCGAAGCTCGCGCCGGCAGAAAAGACGCGGCTTGAGACGAAGCCGACGAACAATTCAGAAGCTTACCTGCTCTATCTGAAGGCGCTCGAACGCGAACGGATGGTTAATGCCAGCATCGAAGACAAAGTCGCGGCGGAGCGGCTTTACGTGCAGGCGACCACGCTTGACCCGAGATTTGCGCTGGCCTATGCCCGGGCCTCGCTCCTCAACACCGGCATTTCCTTGGGGCCTGACGATCGAGAAGGAATG
>JBBRAF010000059.1:0-5842 GCA_038207045.1 Chthoniobacterales bacterium | reverse complement strand
CCGAAAGCCTGGGCGCGACAGGGCGCAGGGCGATAAGAATGCCGAGGGTAATCTCGATCACGCCGAGGATGGCGGAAAGGGCCCCGACGCTCATGACGCTGTAGGTCCAGGAAAGAAAAGGCGAATGCGCCACGAGAGGCTGAATCCCTTCGGCCTCGTTGCGCAAATTTTTTCACCTCCGGACTGGCCGCGCGTTCCACGGCCAGGCGGCCCAGCTCGACTTCGGCCAATCCACCCGGCGCGGCGTCGTTCATGAAAGCGAGGTCTCCGCCGGTAACGATGCGGTCGCCCTTGTCACTGGGAGGTTGAGTCGCGCCGGCTGCAGCCGTGGAGCAGGCCAGGCCTGCGTAACATAGGAGAGTGATCGCTAGATAAATCCATGCCCGCCGTGATTTGTCGGTTTCGTTTTTCATGAGCTCTTGCCTTCTTGCAGTGTGAACGAAGCGAAATGCCCGTAATCGCAATTCCACTCCTGAAGACAGCCACAGCGTTTGAGTTGGAGAGTGCGAATTTATTCCAGCGACTCTGAGGCCGGTTTAAATTAGCGGAAGGCGAACTCTCGGGAAGACTGCGTCGCCTCAGTGTTTCCGCTTCGAATAACCGGAATAAACATCTCCGCGACGCTCTCACAAATGGTGCGAACGAGATCGTTCCCTCTCTGTTGGCGGGATTGGTTCCTTGTTCTCGCCGGTCTGGTCAGCCTCGGCCTTCTCTGGCCGGCGCTTCTCGTCCTTCGCGCGGGAAACATCAGTATGTTCCTTTGTCTGGCTGGCCTGCAGGCACTTCTCTGTCTTGTCGGCGCGGCGCTGGTCTGGAATGCGAAACCGGGAGGCGCGGCTTTCGTCATAGTGCTGGTCATAGCCGCACTTCTCCGGCTCGGTCTGCTTTTCGAAACACCGAAGCTTTCGGATGATATTTATCGCTACATCTGGGACGGACGCGTCCAGTCCGCCGGCATCAATCCTTACCAGTTTATACCGGCAAATCCCCAGCTGACTTCGCTGCGCGACCGCGATATCTACCCGCACATCAATCGCCGCGAATACGCGCCCACCATTTATCCCCCGATGGCGCAGGTAATCTTTTTCGCGATTCATCAGGTAAGCGGATCGGTCACAGGTTTCAAAGCCTGCCTGCTGCTCTTCGAGGCCACGACAATTTGGGCGCTGGCACGTTTGCTCCCCCGCTCGGGACTGCCGCGTGAGCGCGTGCTCATCTATGCGTGGAATCCGCTGGTGCTTTGGGAGTTTGCCGGCAGCGGCCACATCGACGCGGCGATGATTGCGTTTATCGCGCTGGCGTTTGTGGCGCGAGAAGCCCGGCGCGAGTCCCTCACTGGTTTCTTTCTCGGCGCTGCGGCTCTGACAAAATTTTTCCCGCTCGTGCTCTTACCCGCGCTCTACCGTCGCTGGGATTGGAAAATGCCGGCCGCGGCGGTTGCTACATTTTGCCTCGGTTATCTTCCTTATCTGGGCGCCGGCTGGCACGTACTGGGATTTCTTTCTGTTTATGCCGATGAGGAGGGAATGAGAAGCGGGCGCTATTTTTTGCTCCAGCTTGTCCGCTTTATTTTTGGCGGAGCCGAAATTCCAGTGGAGTTATACGCCGCATTGGTCCTGATCGTCCTGATGGCAATCGCGCGGCGGGCTCTGTTTCGCATGAGTAACGCCAATGGAAAATTTATCCGGGATGCCGGCGTGCTCGCCTTCGCTTTCACCTTTCTGCTGTCGCCGCAGTTTGCCTGGTATTGGAGCTGGTCCGTTCCGTTCCTTGCCTTTCTTCCCTGGCGCACGATGGCGCCGCTGTTTCTGGCTGCCGCCGGCGCGCTGGTCCATTATGGACGCTGGTTTGACACGTCGTTGTCAGACTTGCATCGGCATCTCGCCTTGGGCCTGTTTCAGTTCGCGCCTGCCGCGATGATGATTGGAGTTCTTTTCGTTCTGCAGCGCAAACCCGGGTTATTTCCATCGCTCCGCCAAAAATGGACGCTGGGCTGGAGTTTGCCCGCGCCAGATCTTGGAATCGATCACGGGTCCTACACTCGCGCTCGATGAGGGACAAGGAACCGGTGCGGTTTTTTTGGACGAATGTCCCTGTAAGAACGGCCTAAGGAAAAACGCGCTGCAAGAACCAGAAGCTTCCCGCGGCCACAACACCGAAAGAGCCGGCCGTGGCGATGTTCCCGGCCAGTCTCGCGGTGCGGCGGTAAAGGAATGCGAGAAGAGGCGAAACAGCGAGGACGATGCAGGCCTGGCCAATCTCAACGCCGACGTTGAAGGAGAAGAGGGACCAGCCGAGCGCAGCCCGAGGCAGAGCCATTTCACGAAGCACATTGGCAAAACCGAAGCCGTGAACGAAACCAAAACAGAAAGCGAAAAGTAGTCGCCAATCGCGCCCTTGGTTGAGACGCAGCAGCGCATGCACGCCGACAAAGACAATGCTGAGAGCGATGAGCGGTTCGATGACGCGCGCGGGAGGGTTAAGAATGTTCAACGTCGCCAGAACAAGTGTGACCGTGTGCGCGACGGTAAAGGCGGTGATTATTCTTAGAAGCTGCCAGACTGTTCCGCCAAGTAAGAGCAGACCGACAACAAACAGAATGTGGTCGGGGCCGATGAAGATGTGATGCACTCCTTCCCAGAGGAATTGGCGGACGACGGTAATGGCCGGCTGAGGTGTGCTGAGGATGGAATCGAGCTGACTTGTACTCCCGTCGAAAATCCCCTGAAACCGCAGCTTATCTCCATTGTAGAGATTGAGAAATGTGCGGTGGCGCGGATCGAACGAAAACAAGTCGCAACGCACCCGCACGTTTTCAGGGGCGCTATTGGCGACAGCATGAAAGCGGAATTTAAGATCACGGCGCGCCGGCAGAGCTTCGGCGGCAGTTATTCCAACCGGTAGGAGGTTGCCATCAACTGTAATGGCTAGATGCGAAGTCATCAGCGCGGCGAGTTTGTCGCGAGAAGCCGTAAGGTTCGCGACATCGAGTAGATTCTCTTCTGAAATGCCAGGTAGCTCGCGCGCGAAATTTTTCGCTGAACCTTGAACGATTACATCGACCTCGGCGCCAGTGAGCTGTAAATCGACGTAACTTAGCGGCAGATCGTGCGCCGCCGCGATGCTTGCCGCCGCAAAAAAGGCAAGACTGCAAAGAAGGTAACGAACGCGCACTATCATGGTGAAAGCTCTTGAAGGACTTGACGCGCGACGAGGCTTTGACGCGGATCGAAGCCAGGATTGAGCGCGAGCGCGCGTTGGAGTTGTTCGATTGCCATCGCTCTATCTCCAGCCGCGCGCGCGATCATTCCCGCGTGATAGAAAAGTTTTGCGTCGCGTGTTCTGAGTTTGAGCGCCTCCTTGATCGCAGATTGCGCCTCCGGCAGCCTTCCCGCTTTGAGCGCTGTCCATGCCAGCGTGTCCGCACTGTAGATATCGCGCCGCCCGGCGGCGTACTCGTCGCGCGCCGTCGCGTAGGCTTCTTCTAATTTAGAATCATGGTTTGCGTGGAAGATCGCGAGATTGCGATCATACGACGACTTGTGCACGATGCGCGAATGCTCGCCGAGTTGCTCGGCCAGCTCGTAGCGCGCCTCGGCATCTTTGCTCCGGCCGAAGATGAGATAAAGATCACCGAGCGCCGCCATGAAATCGATTACCGGAACAATGCGGACTGCGCGCTCGTAGGAATCGATTGCAGCCGGTAAGTCACCGCGCGCCGTTTGCAGCCGGCCAAGGGAAGCGAGCGCGCGAAAGTAATCGGGATTTTGCGTGAGCGCCTCGCGATAATGACGTTCCGCCTCTTCATAATCACCGACTGAAAACGCCGTTTCGCCGAGCTGCCATCGACACCATGCGACCATTTCGCGCGGAGGCTTCGGTAACGCGAGTAAGGCAGTGTGAGCGGCGAGAAAATGCGAGCGCGCTTCGTCCGTTCTGCCTTGGAAAATGGCGAGCCGCGCCAGCCGCGTTTCAGTTCCAGCATCTCCACTGCTCAAGTGCTGCATCTCTGCGAAAGCCTCGGCTGCGCCATCGTAATCCCCGAGCTCGAGACGAGAGTCACCTAAAATAGCGTAAGGCTCACTCTTCCCCGGGTTGAGCGAGACTAGAGTAAGTGCGTGTTCGCGCGCAGCGGCAAAGTCGTGGTTGGTAAATTCCGCGTGCGCCAGCGCGGTCAACCCGCCAACATTTCTCTCCGCACCTACGGCGGCAAGTGACGCCCGCGCCGCATCAAGCGCGGGTGGTAGGTAGTCTTCATTCCCTGTCTCACGCACCGCCTGAAGGTAAAGTTCCGCGAGAGCGTTTTGAGAACGCGTATCTTCTGGATCACGCTGCACGCGCGCTTGGTAGAAGCGGATGTAAGCGTGGACATCAGGCTCGACTTGAGATGGCGCGGTAGTGGAGTTGGCCGGAGCTGAAACATTGCCAACTTCGCCGGCAGGTACGGCGTTGGATCGCCATCGTGTGCCGACGAAAAGCGCGCTGCCAAGTCCGATGGCAGCAAGCGACAATGCGATTCGAGCCTTTAACAAATTCCGCGCAGGCAGGCCCGATCTCTTTCCAATGCCGGCTTGTCTAACGAGACGTGACTCAGGCGCAACGTCCGGCACAGCATTCATTTCAAATGCAAAAAAGTTACCGCGCCGGCAGCACTTTGCCACCGGCGCGGGGCTCATCCCAACAATTCTGCGCTTTGGATTTAATTCCTCGTCAAACGTCTTAGCGCGACAAGACCCGTTAGTCCGCTGCCGAGCAGCATCGCGCTCGTGCCACTCTCCGGAACATTGTTGTTTGTCCCGGGCTGAATGAAGAAGTCGATATGGGAGATATCGGCAAACTTCCCTGATTTCCCGGCCAGCGGCGCGTTCACATTGCCGAAGCCGATGATCGCCTGATCGCCGGTGACGGTGTAAAGATTGCCGCCGCGATTTCCTCCGAAGACGAAAATAGCCACTCCGCTCAGGTCGAAACCGGTAAGGTCATAACTAATTGTCGCGGTTTGCCCCGCGGCGGTGCTATTGAATGCCACTTGGAACACGCCATTGTCGAACGTGGTGCCGCTGCCCTGACCATTCACTCGTAAGGCATCGATTAAGTTGGGATTGCCAAGACGAGCGCCGACCTCCGCTTCCAGCGTCGCAGGCTTTTCGTTTGACGGCTTGAACGGCGAATCCGTTGTCAAAATCAGATTCGCCCGCGCGGCTGACATCAGCGCCATGCTCAGAGCGAGCGCAATGAAGCTTGTTTTCATATTCTTACCTTTCTCAGTCTGAATTACTACTTATTGACGGGTGTGATCATCGTCTTCCTGCCCGGGAGGGAACGGCTGCGTCGGATCGGCGACAAACGGGAACTGATTGCGGAACGGCTTCTCATTAGCATCCACATAGTCTGTCGTAGGAATCCCGTTGTGGATGATGGTGAAGACCATATCGACCACGTCATCGGTGAGCCGTCGACCACCCACATGGCCGAAGCCGCCGCTTGGATTGGTCCCACCTTGATTCCCGAAATTCGGCACGTTGAGATCCAATCGCAGGATGTCACCGTTGCGCTGAATCACATCGAGCAACGCGCTGATATGGGCTGAGTCCGTATTGAAATTTCTCAGGTCCTTGATGATGCTGAAAACGAACCGTCCCCTGGCGTCATCCTCGGTACTCGCGCCGTTGTATTCATTTTTTCGCGGCGCGGGGATGAGGAAGTTGGTCACGCCCGGGTTGCCCTGGCGGTCAACATTGACATACTGCCCCTGACCCGTGACTGCGCCCTCCGCGATCTGCTGATCCATTCGTCGCTGCGTGACGAAGTTGACTCCGATCACGTGCGAGCCAGCGCCGCG
>JBBRAF010000058.1:0-8392 GCA_038207045.1 Chthoniobacterales bacterium | reverse complement strand
GTGTTATCGAAGCCCGTGGTATTGGCTTGAAGCGATTGAAAACCAAGTGCCGTGTTGAAGCTGCCGCTCGTAACGCTGGAGAGCGCCCCCTGCCCTTCAGCAGTGTTTTGGTGGGGCAAACCGCCGTCGGCAGCTTGAGCTTTGGAACTGCCAGAGCAGACGAGAGCAAGTGAGAGGGCCACCGACACAAGACCCTGCGCCAAAAAAGATCGGCCAGATGAATACCTTGCCGATGGAACTACAGTTGTCCGTTCAATGATCAGATCGAGCATAAGAGAACTTCCTTTCCCTGGGTCAATGAACCGCAACTCCAGGTCTAGAAGAGGGAAGAAGCTTCCCAGGACAAGCGTCTGCGCCAGATCCAGATCTATTCCGCAGTCATAGATTGGTCACTGCGGAAAATTAGTCGAGCAATTTCTCTGATCCGAGAGAGAAGATGTGCCGAACCACTCCTCGCACATGGGCACTTTCTCTGGGCTGCTTCTTGAGTTTTCAAGTCGGTTTATCTTCAAGGAATCTATTACCTTCCCTTAACGATAGCTCTGGAAGGAAACATTCTCCTCTACGGCAGTTACCGTCATGCACCCGCATGGCATCAAGTGCTTTATGCTACTGTCCTGCCGCTCGCGCACGTGTGTATTCGACCTTAGCCAGAGCGGTCATCCGACCCATCCGTGGCTTGGCGCTGGGTTCTATTCTTTCACAGCGGCGACCGCCAAATCGAACGCGGCCGGTGTCTTCTCCGCTGCGAGTTTTAGTTCAGGTTGATTCGATTCATGGCGCACGGCCATCTCATTCGAGACGACGCGAACGATCCATCCATAATATTTGGTGCCCTTCACACCTTTACTCACAATCGGCAATGCGCTCACGGGCTGCCCGCTTGTTGTCAGATCGCTTCGCGGGATTGAGACCCACTTCTTGCCCGTGCCTGTAACCGGGCCAGCTGGGAATAGAATGGTATCGAACTGTGCCGCCGAGCTCTTACGGTGGACTTCATAGATGTATTTAGTCCCATCCAAGTCACTGCGCGCGACCATAAAACACTGGACATCATAGGGGACTTGGGGCGGTGTGAATGATTTCAGATCGACACGAATACTCATGCTCTGCATTTCTACCTTCGCTGGCTTTGGATGCTTACTGCGTAAGCCTTTAAGCCCAGTTACTTTTGCAGTTTGATTGTCGGTGCGCACCTGAATGGATGGGACATCCGGAGTAGTCTGCGCACTTAAGATCGACGTTGACAAGACCGACAGAAGCAGGGTGCAGCGAAGAAGTGTAATCACATTGCGATGACCGCGCCTTAAGGACTGAACAGCGAGTAAAGTACGCGAGAGCGTAGCGCAACACCAGCTAGGGCCAAAGAACGCTAAGAGTGACTGCCGCTATCCAAGAGATTACTTTTTGTACATCGGCACTTCCGGTAGTTCCGGCGGCGTCACGGTTTCTTCCTCGTCTACGACGTTGAGTGCTTCGCCGGATGGAGTGACCGAACGTGCCGTGACGAAAATGACAAGGTTCCTCTTAGTATGCTGCTCGGCGTTAGTGCGGAACAGGCGCCCAATCAACGGAATGTCGCCGATGATGGGTGTGCGATCTTCACTCTTTTGCACATCCTCGCGCATCAAACCACCCAGGACCACGGTGGAACCATCATAAACACTAACGCTCGTTGTGACCTTGCGGGTACTGAAGATTGGCTGATTGATGACGTTGTCGGTAAGAAGAGTCCGACCGCCGCTAGTGACGTTGAAAGGATTAATTCCAAAAATAGGACTGCCGTAATTGATGAAACCTTCGAATTCGACGACCTGCGGGACGAGGTTTAGGTCAATCGTTACGCCGTCCGGCCCAACTACCGGCTCTACCTCGAGCGTAACTCCGGTATTGCGAGTTTCGAACGCTGTCGGCGTCGTGGGCGTCACGGCCGCAAACGAAATGGTTGTTCCACCACCAGTTCCACCCGTGATGTTGGGCACCTGCGGCGGGGTGAATTGAGTAGGATAACGGAATTCACGGACAATTTCGATAACGGCGCGTTGCCCGCTCTTGGTCGTTACCTTCGGAGCAGATAGAAGGTCGATCCCTTTCTTTTGGTTAAGGGCGCGAATGACCACTTGAAACTGCGGATCGGTAAACACACCGGAAAGACCAAAGATGCCCGGCGCGACATTCCCCAACCCGCCGGTGGTGCCAAGGAGAAGGGCATCAATTGCATTGGCGCTAATAGCGAAATCTCCGCTGCGATTGCCTGCCGTGACAGGAAGACTTCCCACCGCCGTGCCATCGGGATTACCGAGCGGGAAATTTCCAACCTGGCCATTGCCAATCGTTCCCCCCGAACCAAAGACCTTGTGATTGCCAATATTGAAGGGCCCAAGTAACCAATCGAAGCCAAGCTCTTTCAGGTTGTTCTGGTTGATTTCGACGAACTTCGATTCAATCTCGACCTGCTTCGGCCCCGACACGGCAGCTTGTTCCACCAGCGCATCCACTAACTCCAGGTTGTCGATTGTATTGCGCACGATCAGCCTGCTGCTTTGGGGCAAGAAATGCGCGCTGGCGCCAGTGGGAAATTGCACGCCCTGGCTTTCGAGGAACTCACGGGCGCCTTCGCGATTAATGAGCAACTGGCCGCCGGTGGATTCCTGAGTGTCTTTGCCAGTACCTGTAGGTCCCGTAACCGTGCCCGGAGCTTTAGAATAGGCCCCCTGATTGAGTGAAGAAGCGTTGACGTTCAGAGTTCCGCTGATGAATCCTGGTGGCACCCGATACTCTCTCGTGGTCAGCTCGTTGCTCTGTTCGCTAAGTGGAACGATGGACACGGCAAAAGGCTCTACCTTAACTTTCAAACTCGCCTGGCTGGCGATGTAGCGAAGGGCTTCGCCGAGAGGAATCTGGTTCAACGTGAGTGTAATCCGCGCTTCCGCGGGATTAGCGGGAGGGAGCGACGGGGTGCCTGGCGAAACCAACGGAGCAGTCGTTGCTGCGTTCGCCGGCGGCGGTGGGGCACTCTCACCTGCCGGTAGACCCGGAGCCGCAACCGTTTCGCCAGCCGTGGTGACGGTTGTTACCGGCGCGGGTTCGCTCGAGCGACCAATAGAATGCAAACGCAAAACAATATCCACCCCGCGCCTGCCTTCGGTGGTGGGATCGTTAACAGCCGCCTGCTGCCGAACGAAGTCGATGGCTTCGCGGATGCTCGCGTCGCGGAACTCGATCCGCGGAATGATAATGCTATCAAGCTTGCGATTGATGCGGGCGGTGCCACTGGCATCTTTCCGAACAGCATCGGCGATCGGGCCGACGTTCAGGCCATATTGGCGCACCGGCTGTTCCCAAGCCTTCTCCACCTGCCACATGGCGCGCCCACGAGTCTCGTTATAGGCCTGCTTGCCGTATTGATATTTGGTCTGGTCGATCCGTTCCTGGCCTTTGCGCGCGGCGGTGTTGTAGGGATCGAGATTGAGCACCTGATCATAGCGCTTCATCGCCATGTCGTAACGGCCCGATTGATAGAATCCTTCCGCCTCCGTCAGCCACTGCTTCACCTGCTCCACCTTGGCGAGGAACCTGGGTCCCATCGTTTTGTTGACGCGGCCAGGCTCGCGTAGTTGGGCGAGGGCGGTGCGGGCGTCGCGGCAGTTCGGATTGTAACGGTCGCTCAGCACCTCGTTGAGCACCTGCTCGGCTTCGGCGTATTTACCTTCGGCCGCCCGCTGCTCGGCCAGTTTCACGCCGCTTTCGCAGAAACCATCAAGTGCGTCGCGGTAAGCGCCGGAGGCGGCGGGCGAATCGGGCAAATAAGCAAGAGCATTGCGAAAATCGTCGTGTGCCTGGGCAAACTGCTTCTCACCCAGTTCCACCCGCGCACGTGCTGCCAAATCCTGACCGCGCGGCAAACTTGCCTGACGGCGAGCAGCTTCGCGGTCGGCGATATATTTAACACTTTGCGCAGCCAAAGAGGAAGAAGCGCAAAACAGGAGAGCCGCCACGACAGCCCGAAGGTGCAGAATTTTCATGGAGACGGGGTTTTAGGGAACGAGCAGGCTGATTTCGATCGGCGCATCGGGCTTTTGACTGCTGGCGATGACCGCTTTAGTCGGCTGAACGTCAATGAGTTTGTACCTGATATCGGTCTCTGGTGGCAATGAAAATTCCTGATCTTTTTTGACCACGAACTCGCGCCGATCCCGCCACGAATACACAAAAGTGGCGACCGATTCGGGCGAAATGGCCACTCGCTCCTTCACCAGCATGAGCTGCTCGTGCGTCTCATTGTTCTCCAAGGTCAGCTCCGAGACATCAACGTCGGTGCCGTACTTATCCTTTGCCGCCTTCTCGGCGAACTTCGAGACTTTGAAGTGCGTGCCGGCAATGGTGTCGCCGATCTTCACGAACTGTGTCGGTTGGCGCAAGTCGATGGTGTTGATGCCGAAGGTGTCCTCGGTGCGGGAGGAGAAAACGAGACGGAACGGTTCCTGAGAAAAGGATCTGAGTTTGAGCTTGGTGAGATAGGCAGGGTGCGAGTTCCTGTCCGTAGGGGTGGAGTGGCCCTGCCACTCGTCGAAGTTGCTGAAGCCGTCGCCGTCGGGATCCTGGTCGAGCACATCGGCGTCGGCGATAGGCAGGCCGAATTGCTCGAACCACTCGTTCGGCACCGGCGGATGGACCTCGGTCGTTTGCAAGGTGGCGGGCTCGCCATTGGTGGCGATGAAATGCTTTTCCGGAACGAAGAGGCCGGACCGGCCGCTGAAACTCCATTGTGGCGGTTGGTGCAGGTGCTGGTCGGCGGCTTGAACTTCGTTCGCTTTGCCGGGCGGGGAAGCGGGACGCTGCGGCGGGGGCATTTGCAGATCGGCAAAGGAGTCGCTGAAGGAGACGGCGTTCCGGAAGATGACGAATGCGCTGAGGAACAAAATGGCGAGAGCGCCGATAAGAGCGACGCGGTCGTAGTTTTTCCTTAGCGATTCCATCAAATTGCTTTATGCCGGTGAATTTTGATTCTGGTGACCTTTGATTCCGGCAGCGGAGCTTTTCGTTGTCATTCCGAGCGAAGCGGAGCGAAGTCGAGGAATCTCTAACTCTGAGCCCAAAATCAGAGGTGTCTCTCGCCACGGCGAGTAAACTGTTCCGCTCGACATAACAGAAGGCTTCATCAGAAGTTGAAGTCGACCAGCTCTACCCGCGCGGACATATCGACGTGCTCGTTGCCGACGATGAATTGAATCGCGCCCGCCGGCGTTCCGACGGGGCTAGCGCCGGGGGTCGCCGCAGGATTCGGCATAGGTGTGGCGACCGGTTGACCGGCAGCCGCCGTCTCCCGCGGAGGGCCTTTGTCCTTCTGGTTTTTGGCGTGCAGGGTGCGCATGATGAAAAACTGGTCGTTGGCCGAGGCGATGCCATTGACGATCTTGCGCACGGCCGAGGGCGGCGCCGAAATGGCGAACTCCACCGCGCGGCTGTCGATCGTCTTCGCCCCCGCCGGCGACGTTCCCGGAGCGGCTTGTGCGACCCCGGCCCGCGGCATCGGCGTGGGTGCCGGCGTGGCGGAGGCGGCGCCGAATCCGCTCGCGGCTGTTTCATGTCCGACGCGACGAAACATGGTTATCCCGTCGACCCGCGCCTCAATGATCATGTTCAGCAACAGCTGTATCTGCGCGAGTTCCCGCCCGAGCTTAGGCCCGTCTTCGGTCTTCGGGAGGGTGGAAACAAATTCGTCGAAGCCGAGTTTAAAATTGCCAGGAAGTTTCACCCGGTGCTCGCGCGCATTGCTTATTGTAGAGGTGATGGCCTCGAGGAGACGTGATTGGAATTCATTCGGCTGGAGCTGCGGCGTGGCGAGCACGTGCGCGGCCAGCTCAGCCTTGAGCTTACCGAGTGAGGAGCGGTAGTCGGCCAGATGGCCTTTCATTTTGCGCACGTTCGCGTCGCTCGGGTATGGATTGCCGCTCTCCAGCTGGCGCTGCTCCGCGGCGGAGGAACGGAACTCGCCATCGGCCTCGGCGAAATCGCTCCGCGTCCACCACAGCAAGATCAGGGCGATAATGAACGCGCCGCCGCCGACGGCAGCGAACGCGGTCCAGAATGGGCTCTTCACGTTCACGGGAGGGGGAGAGTCTGCTTGAGATCGAGCCGCAACTCGTAGGGAAATGCCCAGTCGGTATTGTTCGGCATTGTCGGTTTGATCACTCGCTGCTGGTTATTGGGATCGATCGCGAAGAAAGGCGAGCCGACGAGATTTTTGAAATAATCCACCACCACTTCCTGCTGCCGCGCGTTCCACAGATATAACCCGCGCACGAGCAACCCATCGATGGCCGCCACATTTGCCGGTTGGCCACGCGATCTCGGCGGCGGCGCAGGCGTGGCCGTCCCACCAGGCTCGCTCACGCTGGCCAACGAAGCTTCAGTCACATCGGGCGCTTTCGGTTTGCCCCCGGAAAGAGGAATGAGCTCCGTGATCCAGATATTTTCCTTGGGCAAATGGGTATTGAGATCCTCCAGCAAGCGGGGCCAGAAGCTGCGGGCGTTAATCGCACCGACCAGCGGCGCGGCCGCGTTGTCCAGGGTCGCGGCATCATGCCGGATGCCATCGAGTTGCGATTGAAAACTGCGTAACGTGGCGACTTGGGCGTCCACCTTTCCCTTACCCGCGCGCAACACCATGGCGCCGCGCGCGAAATAGAGGCTCCAGCCGAGAAGCGCCAGGATGAGACAGGCCGCCGCCGCCACCAGGAAAGGCCGCCTCCGCTCGATTTCCTGGGCACGCACCACGGTGGCCGGGCGCAGATTCACTTCCATCGGGCAACTGGCCACCGTCCGCAGCGCCAAACCCACCACTTCCCCCATCAAATGCGCGGACTTCGCAATCTGACCCGCGTCCACTTCCGGCGCGACGGCGACATTGCGCAGCGGATTAAAAAACTCGATCGGCACCTGCAATTTCTCCTGAAAGAACTCGCGCATATAGGGGATGCTCGAGCTGCCCCCGCATAGATAAATGCGCGCCGGCGCCGTCCCTTGCTGTTGTGAGCGATAATGGCTGATGGAGCGCATGATTTCCGCGTGCAATCGCGTCATGGTGCTGCGGATCAGCTTGGACATGCGCGCGACGTCGGGATCAGTCGGTTCCGCATACGCCCCGCCAAGGCTGACGAAGCCGCCATCTTTTTTGCGCGCCTCGGCCAGGCTAAAAGATTCTTCAAACTCCTTCGCCACCGCGGAAGTGACGGAGCTGCCGCCGATGGGCACGCTGCGGGAAAAGATTCGGCCCGATTCGATGAAAATCAGGTTGGTCGTGCGCGCGCCAATATCGACCAGCAGAGATGAGTCGCCCACGTCGCTGTAGTTGTAGCGGAACGCGTTATAAAGCGCGCTCGTGGTCAGGCCGATGATACGCGGTCGCAGGCCAGCTGCTTGCACGGCGGCGTTGATCCCTTCGAGCAGGTCGGATTTGATCGCCACCAAAACGACCTGCAACTGCTCATCCCCGCCGCCGCCGACGAGCTGGTAATCCCACACCACTTCGTCGATGGGGAACGGCACGTTCTGCTGCGCTTCGAAAGCGATGATGCGATCGATCTTCTCTTCATCGACCGCAGGCAACTTGACGAAGCGGGCGAAAACCAATTGCGCGGGCACCGCATAATTCACATTGGCGGTTTTCAGTCCCATCTCCTCCAGCATCTCGCGCAGCGCGGTCGTGATTTGCGCCTGACGCATCGCTTCGGCCGGGTTTTCCGCCACCTGTTCGCGCCGCAGCCAATCACGCAAAATCAAGCCGCCCGCACCGTGCGGACGGAATTCGGCCAGCGAAATCGCTTGCGATCCGAGATTGGCGGTGAAAATACGAGCCGGCGCGGCCATCTCTTACCGCGCGCTCTTGATCTGGCAATAGCGGTCCCAGTAAAGGGGCGCGAAAGGCGTTTCGTTCTTATTCAAAACCAATCCGCTCACTTCCGGCAGGGTGATATACCATTGCGCCGGGGCACGGTTCAGACTCGACTCGCTCTTCAACGCCCCTTGTTGCTTTAATTGCACGGCCGCGTTCTGCAGCGAGTTGTTGGTCAGGGGCCGGCCGAGAAGGAGACGTTGCAGCGTCTTGGGTGTCACATACATGACCGAGCGATTCTCACGCCCGGCGGGGATATTCACATGCGCCACCTCGCCGGTGAGCAGCTTGCCATTGAAAAGAATGAAGTACTTCAGCGATAACTCATCGGTAAACTCCGGCGCAGCGCTAAATGTCACTTCCACTTCGAGCCAGCGATCACGCGTGTCGGCCTGGTATTGCTCGGCCCCGGTATAGGTAAATTGCGGCGAGGAGATGAAATTAGGCGCAATTTTTAAGATTTGAAAATCTGCGCCGGGCGCACGCGTCTGGGCG
>JBBRAF010000057.1:0-8647 GCA_038207045.1 Chthoniobacterales bacterium | reverse complement strand
CGGGTAATGGATTGTGGTGACGCCGGGCACGTTCTGCTTTCCAAGCATGTCGCGGACGACATCGATGACTACCCGGAATGGCGTCCGTATCTGCACGATCTCGGTGAGTGCGAAGTGAAACACGGCGTTCGCGTTCACCTTTTCAATTTGTATGGGGAGGATTTTGGCAATCCGGCCGTGCCGGCAAAGGTGCAAAGCGCAGCGAAGCTGGCGCGGAGAAGTTCGCGCACTCCATGGCTGATGGCCGCAATCGTGATGGCGCTGGCGATTATCGCTGCGGCTATGTTCTGGCAACGCGCTCAGCGCACTTCTACCCCGCAATCATCCAGTGCCGCACCGGCGAAAAGTATCGCAGTGCTTCCCTTTGAGAATCTGAGCGACGAAAAACAGAACGCCTTCTTCGCCGATGGAGTGCAGGATGAAATTTTAACTGACCTGGCGAAGATCGCCGATCTCAAAGTCATCAGCCGCACTTCGGTGATGCAATACAAGAGCGGAGTTGCGCGCAATCTGCGCGAGATTGGAGAGCAACTGGGCGTAGCCCATTTACTCGAAGGCAGCGTCCAGCGGGCGGCGAACAAGATTCGGATAAACGCGCAGTTGATCGATGCCCGCACCGACGCGCATTTGTGGGCCCAGACTTACGATCGGGATTTGGCCGATGTCTTTGCCATTCAGAGCGAGATCGCCAAAGCCATTGCCGAGCAGTTGCAGGCCAGGCTTTCGCCTAACGAGAAAGCGGCGATCGAAAAACCGCCCACCACCGACCTGGGCGCTTTCGATCTCTACACCCGGGCCAAGACTCTGCTCCTCTCACTCGGTTTCAATCTTAATTATCAGCAAATCCTGCAGCAGGCGATTGAGCTTCTGAACCAAGCGGTTGCGCGAGACCCTGCCTTTTTCGAGGCTTACTACCAACTCGCCTATGCTCACGGTTACGCGTATTCGGTGTCAGGTGACCATACTCCTGCCCGGCTGGCCTTGGCGGAAGCGGCTCTTCAAGCGGCCACACGGCTGCGGCCAGATGCTGGCGAAACGCATCTGGCGCGGGCGAACTATCTGTATTCCTGCCGGCGCGACTACGGCGGCGCACTGGCCGAGCTGGAAATGGCGCGGCGCAGTTTGCCTAATGATCCGCGCATCTTCGAATTGACCGGCTTCATTGTGCGCCGGCGCGGCCAAGAGGAAGAAGGAGTGCGTAATCTGGAACGCGCAGTGGAGTATGATCCGCGCAACGTTTTTACGCTCCAACAACTTGCCCTTAGCTACCAAAATCTGCGGCGCTATCCAGAGGAGGCTGCCCTATTGGATCGCGCCTTAACTATTGCTCCAAACGATGTCGGCACGAAAACTGTCCGTGCTCTGGTTGACTTTAACTGGAAAGCTGTGACCCGACCATTGCACGAGACGATCGATTCGATTCTCGCCAACAATCCGGGCGCAATTTCTGATGCTGCCGATACCTGGTTTCAGTGCGCGCTGGCGGAACGCGATCCAAGCGCAGCGGAGCGGGCCCTGGTGGCGCTGGGCGACAATCCGTTTTGGAGCGACAGCACTGTTACTTTAAGCCGCAGCTTTGGCGAAGGCTTGCTGGCGCGGATGACGAACGATGAGGCGAGGGCACAGGCTGCTTTTACCAAGGCTCGTCTCGAACAGGAGAAGATCGTGCAAGCGCAGCCAGATTATGGGCCGCCGCTTTGCGTGCTCGGTCTGATTGACGCCGCTCTGGGGCGAAAAGAAGAGGCGGTGAGCGAAGGGCGGCGCGCGAAGGAACTTCTCCCCGTGGAAAAAGATCCCGACAATGGCAGTCAGATGCTTGTCTATTTCGCCATGATCGCCGCCTGGGTGGGCGAGAAGGACACTGCCTTGCAGTACTTGGCGGCCAACGCCCAATCACCCGGCGGATACGTCGTTGCGACCTACGGCGCATTAAAGCTGCTCCCCTTCTGGGACCCGCTCCGCGGCGATCCGCGCTTCGAAAAAATCGTCGCCTCGTTAGCGCCGAAGTAGCTAACGATGTTTGTGTAGGGCAACGATTCCTCGTTGCCGGCTCCCGGCAAGCAGGATTGCTTGCCCTAAAATTTCGGGGTTGCCATCGTTTGCGCGGGGTCACTCCAATCGGTGAAAGGCAAAGGTTGAGGCAAATCGACAACGGCCTAATTTCCGACCATGACACGGCGGAAATTTCTGAGCACAACGACGACTGGCGGCGCGATCGCTTTGGCGGGAGGTTTACCGAAGCTGGCGATGGCAGCGGCGGGATCGAGCACGGAGACGAGGGTGAATAAGATGTTTTCGATAGGTGGAGATCTTATGGTCAATCGACTCGGCTTCGGCGCCATGCGCATCACGGGCGCGGGCATCTGGGGTTGGCCTTCCGATCGCGAGAACGCGAAGAATGTTTTGCGGCGCGCAATCGAGCTCGGAGTGAATTTGCTCGATACCGCCGATGCCTATGGGCCGGAGACGAGCGAGCTGCTGATTGCGGAAGCGTTGCATCCTTACCCGCAAGATTTGGTCATCGCGACCAAGGGCGGTCTCACTCGACCGGGCCCGGGTGACTGGGTGCCGAATTGTCGTCCGGAATACTTGTCGCAATGCGTGGATAAAAGTCTGAAGCGATTGAAGCTGGAACGGATCGATCTCTATCAATTGCACACCGTCGATCGCAAAGTGCCGATCGAAGATTCCGTGGGCGCGCTGAAGAAGGCGCAGGACGCCGGGAAAATCCGGCACGTGGGACTGTCCAACTTCTCGGTGAAGGAGATCGAGCGGGCGAAGAAAATTGTGCCCATCGTCAGCGTCCAGAACCGCTACAACCTGACCGACCGCGACTCGCAGGACGTGCTCGATTATTGCGAGAAGGAAAAGATGGGATTCCTGCCCTGGGCGCCGATTGGCGGAAGCGGGCGAGGCGCGTTGAGCAAATCCGACAACTCGTTAGAAGCGGAAGCAAAGCGTCGCAACTACAATCCGGTGCAACTTGCCCTGGCCTGGCTACTGCAGAAATCCCCGGTGATGCTGCCTATCCCGGGAACAGCCAACATCGCCCATCTGGAAGAAAACATGGCCGCCGCGAAGATCCAGCTCGCGCCGGAGGAATGGAAGAAGATCGAAGGGGCGGGTTAAGAAAGTGTGATTTGGGCTCGCGGCCGATCTGATTCGCCCAAAACAAAAAGCGCCGGAAGATTTCTCCTCCGGCGCTGATGTTTTGTTCTAACGAGAACAGTCATATCCCCATGATGGTGGCGGGATCGCTCCAGGGACCGAAGGCGACTGAGTCGCGCGCGCACCGGCACCCACACATCCTTGCCCCGGGGCCGACCGCTGAATTCGACGCTGCGCGAATTCGGGAATGTCTGCACGTCGCTCCAGGTATCGCCGTTGGGATCGAGCGTCCGTTGACGCTGAAGGAGCTAACTAAGACCATAGAGCGTGCAACGTAGGTTCTCCGTTATTGCAGACGAACTGCGGACTCGGTGCCGCAACCGCTGAAAACCACGTTGCCGTTCGGGTCCAAGCTTTCGAACGTGACCGTGGAGGTATAGCTATCTGCATCGCTATCCAGCACGATCGTGCGGTGGATCTTCTGGACTCCGGCGAAGCTGCCGTCCGGATTAAACCTGAAGAACTGGAAGGGCGCACGGTACTTCTGGCCACCTACCTGTTGCCACCGTCCAAGACCGGGACCGTGCGCGGTTGGAGGGGCATTGTCGACACTGGTGAGTGTGCCGCCGCGAATGAACATCTCGAAGGCGCGAGCAGTAAAGAGAGTATGGCCGTTACAATCTGTCGCTGTCAGATGCGAATCCCATACCCCTTCCAATGGTGCGGCCGGTTGCGGCGGAAAGGCCGAGGCCGCGGCTTGCTGACCCGAGACCCGTTCTGGCAGCATGGCCAGCGCGAGCAGCGCCATTCCCAATATTGGCAGGATTGATTTTAGTATTGTTTTTTTCATTTTGTTTCTGCTGTTTTGTTTGGTTTTGTTTGGTTTTGCGTGTTCCCCGAATGGCGAAACCATCGGGTTCGAGTTCACTTTTTCTCTTTCTAGCGGGTCTTGTTTGTGATCTTCTGTGTCTGGCCCATTCGGGAGAAAAATTGACTTCTGTTTCACCAGCTTTGCTTCAACCGGCTCTGAAAGTCTTTAGCTCGCGGGTGAATCGTTGTGAAAAGTTCTGAATCCACCGCCAGCCCGCCCGTCGCGCAGCTTTACGAGTTCGGCGGTTACGTGCTCGATCCGGTCAGGCGTCGGTTGCGTCAGCTCGACGGCACATCGGTTTCGCTCCCGCCACGGGTCTTCGATACGCTCCTCTTTCTCGTCGAGCACCACGGAAGCGTGGCGGATAAAGAGCGGCTGATGGCAGCGGTCTGGCCTGATTCTCTGGTGGAAGACAACAATCTGAGCCAGAGCATCTCGAGTCTGCGCCACCTCTTCGGCGAAAGACCAGGCGCACACCGCTTCATCGTGACGGTGCCGGGCCGCGGCTATCGCTTCGTCGCTGATGTGAAAACGCGCCAGGCGAACGGCCAGTTCGCGGACGGATCAGAAGCTCAGGCACCCATCGCACCGGCTCCCGCAGAAGCGCTGATTTCGCCTGCGCCAGGAGAAATCAGCACCTCTTCGCAACCGCGTCGCTTCCTGCCCATCGCTTTCGCTGGTGTGATTGTCGTTGCCTTAGCGACAGTCCTGCTACTGATTCGCGTTCGGACAAAACAAGCTGTTATTCCGCTTACGAGCGTCGCGACCGCTTCCGCAGCATTGCCCGAGAAGAGCATCGCTGTCCTCCCGTTTGATAATCTCAGCAGCGACACCCAAAACGGCTACTTCGTGGCCGGGGTGCAGGATGAGATTCTCACCAGTCTCTCGCGCGTAGCGGACTTGAAAGTGATTAGCCGCACCAGCGTGATGCAATACAAGGGTACCGCGAAGAGGAACCTGCGGGACATTGCGCAACAACTCGGTGTCGCCCACGTATTGGAGGGTAGCGTGCAGCGCTCCGCAAATCGGGTGCGAGTCAACGCTCAGCTGATTGATGCCCGTAACGACGCGCATCTTTGGGCACAGACCTATGACGGCGATCTTGCGAATGTCTTCGCCATCCAGAGCGATATCGCTAAAGCTATCGCAGAGCAGCTTCAGGCCAAGCTTTCAGCGGGCGAGAAAGCGGCCATCGCACAACCGCCTACCACCGATCTCGCCGCGAACGCACTCTACGTGCAGGCGAAGCAATTGGAATCCGGGTCCTCGGATACCACGCAGTCGCTGCCGCAAGCGGCTCGACTGCTCGATGAAGCGGTCGCGCGCGATCCCCATTTCCTACTCGCTTATTGCCTTCTCGCTCGGGTGCATCTCGCCATCTACTTTGGAGGCGTTGACCACACTCCCGGCCGGCGTGAGTTGGCCAATGCCGCCGTCCAGGCTGCGGCGCGCCTCGAACCCAACGCCGGCGAAGTCCACCTCGCCCTGGCGTATTATGCGTACCAAGGTTTCCGAGACTATGATCGCGCCCGCGCTGAATTGGAACTTGCCAGAGCTACCCTCCCGAATGATTCGGTGATTTACGCACTCTCCGGCGCGATCGACCGGCGTCAGGCGCGCTGGACGGAATCAATGCGCAATTGGGACCGCGCAGTCGAATTGGACCCACGCAACATCTTCTTTCTTATGAACACGGCCTTTACCTATCAAGGCCTGCATCGCATCGCCGAGGCTGATCGGCTGTTTGCGCGGGTGATTGCACTCGCGCCTCGCAACTACGACGCGCGGAGGCTGCGCTCCGAGCTGGCGTTCGCCGAGCGGGCAGAGATCCGGCCGCTGCGGGCGGAGCTTTCCAAGATCTTAAACGAAGAACCGCAGGCGGCGAAAGAAATTGCCGAGGCTCTTTTCGATTGCGCGCTACTGGAACGCGATCCCGCTGCGGCCAACCGCGCGCTGGCTGTGATTCCGCCAGAGGGAATTGCGACCGAGGCCAACTTCTCTTTCCCGCGCGAATGGTTTGTTGGCATTGCCGCCCATACCTTTGACGATACCGCTACGGCGCACACCGCTTTCACCGCCGCTCGCGGGATTATGGAAAAACTCCTGCGCGAACAACCCGATTACGCGCCCGCCTGGAGCCTTCTCGGACGCATCGACGCTGCCCTCGGCCGAAAGGAAGACGCGATACGGGAAGGCCGGCGCGCTTGTGAGCTGCTGCCCGTGTCTAAGGATGCGTGGATTGGCCCGGCGTATGTCATCAACCTCGCAGTCATCTATGCCTGGGTAGGCGAGAACGAACTGGCCCTTGAACAGTTGGGGGCATCTGCGCAAACGCCAAACGGTGTGCCGGCTTACGGTGACCTGAAATTAAGTCCGCGATGGGACCGGCTCCGCGGTGACCCGCGCTTCGAGAAGATCGTCGCCTCGCTCGCGCCTGGGAAGTGACGCCGACTCTGAGTCTTAACGGCGGACGTTATTGTCGGTGAAAAGTTTTGACTCCAGCGCCCACCTGCCCCTCGCGCAGTTCTAGGCCCACGACGAACTGCTCTTTGATTTAGCCTTGCGGAGAGCCGGGGTCAGTCCGTGAATCTTGCAGTCGTGATCCGCCTTCTCCCTAGAGCAATTTCACTCGGGAGACGGCGATGTTGCCGTGATGCAAACATCGACATCGGCCTTGGTGGTGAGGCCGAGCCGGTTATAGTCGCCCGCGAAATCCAAGCCGGTCTCTTCTTCGTGCCGGTAGTTCAAAGGGAGCGGTTTCGGATCGAGTGGACACCAAATGATCTCGGGGTCGGGCGCGCCGACCGGCAGGAGCTGACATTGTAAAAGAGACCGGGCTCCATCGGCCGCCAGGATCATCGCGCGTCCGTGAAGTCCGAGCTTTTCCAAACTTGGTGCGCCGTTAAACTGTCCCGATTGCATGGAGGAGGGAAGTCTTTTCGCCGAGTTAAAGCGGCGCAATGTCTACAAGGTTGCGGTCGCTTACGCCGTCATCTCCTGGCTGCTGATACAGGCGGCGTCGATCCTCCTCCCGACTTTCGAGGCGCCGTCGTGGGTTATGAAAGTCTTTGTCGTCTTTTTGGCGCTTGGTTTTATCCTGGCCGTCTTCGTTTTCTGGGCGTTTGAAGCGACGCCCGAAGGATTGAAACGGACCCGAGATGTTTCGGGCGACGTAGCGGCGAGGCTTCCGACGTGGAGCGCACGGAAGTTTGCCGCCTTCATTACTGTTATCGCGTTGGCCGCGGTCGCCCTGCTGGCCTTAAACATTCTTCGCCACAAGCCAATGCCCGAGTCCGCGACCGCCTCGGAGAGAGCGGCGCCGCAGAAGTCGATCGCCGTCCTGCCACTGCTCAACGAAAGCGGTGATCCGAAGGACGAATACTTTTCGGATGGCCTTTCTGAGGAATTGATCGCAGCTCTGGCTCAAATCACAGAACTAAAGGTAATCGGCCGTAGTTCTTCGTTCCGTTTCAAGGATCGAGAAGAGGAAACGAAAACGATCGGTGAGAAATTAGGCGTGGCTACGCTACTGGAGGGCACGGTTCGGAAACAAGGTGAGCGGGTCCGAATTGTTGCTGAATTGATCAATGCCGCCGACGGCATCGAACTGTGGACGCGAACGTTCGATCGCGAATTAAAGGACATCTTCGCCGTGCAACAGGAAATCGCCGCCGCAGTGGCTTCATCATTAAAGGCTACACTGCTTGGAGCGGATCAACGATCGTCAGCGAATCCAAAAACTGTTGAGGCGCACAACGCGTATCTCCGAGGCCATTATTATTTTCAGCGGCGCAATCTCGGGGATTATCGGAAAGCGGTTGATCACTATGACGAAGCGGTTCGTCTCGATCCGGACTACGCCCTCGCTTACGCAGAGCGTTCCGAAACATGGACCTTGATCGGGGACCTCACGGGCGAAGGTAAGACGGCGTGGCCGAAAGCGCGCAGTGATGCCGAGAAAGCGGTCGCTATCGCGCCACTTCTGGCTGAGGCACACGCCGCCCTTGGTTGGGTTCGCTTTTTTGCGGAATGGAGATTTGCCGAAGGTTTGGGCGAACTGACGCGCGCCAAAGAGCTCGCTCCTGCGAATCCGACGACCAACGATCTGCTGGCGCGAGTGATTGGTTATCTTGGAAAACTCGAAGACGCGGAAAAGCAGGCCCGGCAGGCGGTGGAAACGGATCCGTTGGCGTTTCCGCCACAAAACAATCTCGGTCGCGTCCTTTGGTACGAGGGCAAACTCGACGAAGCCGATGCGGTTGCGCGCAAGGGAGCAGAGTTGCAGCCAAATTCCGCTTCAAGTCGTCGCTGGCAGGTCCTGATCGCAATTAAACGAGGCGACAATGAAACGGCGTTGCACGAAGCGCAGCTTGAACCCGACCCCAGCTACCGCCGCTTCGAACTTGCGGTTGCGCAATATGCCCGAGGAGATCGCAACGCCGCCGATGCGGCTCTCGCCGACCTGATCGCCAACAACCGAGGTTTGGACTATCAGGTTGCGCAGGTTTACGCCGTGCGCGGCGAGAAAGAGAAAGCGTTCGACTGGTTACAAATTGCGTTTGATCACCACGACACGGGAATGCTGGCCCTTCTGGTCGATCCGTTATTGAACAGCTTGCGCGATGATCCGCGCTACAAAACGCTCATCGCGAAGATGAATTTCCCGGC
>JBBRAF010000056.1:0-8791 GCA_038207045.1 Chthoniobacterales bacterium | reverse complement strand
TCGCCCATCGTGCAGCCTCATGCGCGGACCGTAGGTATTAAAAATACGCACAATTTTGGTATCGACCTTGTGATAGCGGTGATACGCCATCGTCATCGCTTCGGCGAAACGCTTGGCTTCATCGTAAACGCCACGCGGCCCAATCGGGTTCACGTTGCCCCAGTAATCCTCCGTCTGTGGATGAACGAGCGGATCGCCATAACACTCGCTTGTGGAAGCCAGGATGAAGGTGGCGCCTTTGTCCTTGGCCAGGCCAAGGCTGTTATGTGTGCCGAGCGCGCCCACCTTGAGCGTAGGGATGGGCAATTCGAGGTAATCAATCGGGCTCGCCGGTGAAGCGAAATGAAAAACAAAATCGAGCTTCGGCTCCGGCAGAAAGATGAAATTGGAAACGTTATGGCGGATGAATCGGTAATTCTCGTTCCCGGATAGATGGGCAATGTTCGCCAGATTGCCCGTGATGAGGTTGTCGATGGCGATGACGCGATGCCCTTCCGCCAGCAGCCGATCGGTGAGATGGGACCCAAGAAAACCGGCACCGCCGGTGACAACAGAAACAGGCAGGGCGGAAGCTGGCATGCGGCGTCTTATTTAGGGGGCCCCCGCGCGCTTTGCGAGCGAAATAGAAACAATCGCCTTCAGTTTCGCGTCTCGATCCCCGCGTCGGATAAGTGCGACTTTCGAAGCGCTCCATCGCCTGGCAAATTGGTTTGGCGACCCTGAAATTCGTCGCCGCGAAAACTGCCAGAGAGCCTATTTTCCACAATTTCTCGCAAGCGACGCAACCACTTACAGGGGTTTTTACGAATTTTCTAACGTTCAGCCGGTGAACGAGGAGTTTTCGGCGCAGACTTCAATATTACAATGACTCTGCAAATCCTGGTGGTCGAAGATCATGGCGATACGCGCCGTGTTCTGACGGGGCTGCTCGGACACTTCGGCCACTCCATCTCGGCGGCCGATACGGTGAAAAGCGCGATGGCGTTCCTGAGAGCGAAACGCTTCGATGCCGTCGTCAGCGACCTTGAACTGCCCGATGGTAGCGGCAACGATGTCATCCGAGAGGCGAAGCGCTGGCAGCAGCTGACCGGGGTGGCGTTGACCGCACGCGGAGACAGCGACGACGTGCAACGCGGACGCGAGGCTGGTTTCGATTTCCATCTCACGAAGCCCGTTGATTTTGCCCAGTTGCGCGGCGTTCTTGCACAGATCGAGCCCGCGCAGCCGGCAGCGGCATAAATACTTCTTGTCATTTCGAGCGCAGCGGAGCGGAGTCGAGAATCTCATGCCCGAACGAATAGAGATGTCCCGCCTTCGCTCGACATGACTAGGATGGCGCTCTCACTCGTCACTCATTTCACCTCGTCCGTCACCACGTGAAATTTCGTTAATTTCGCGCGGCCGAAATTCGTCGTCAGTGCGACATCCGCCGCGTCACGCCCGATCGCCATTAATACTCTCCCAATGCGTCGTTCATTATGACGCGCGTCGAAAATGTGCCATTTCCCGCCGAGAAAAACTTCAAACCAGGCGCTGAAGTCCATCGGGTAAGGTGCGGGCGGAACGCCGATATCGCCGAGATAACCAGTGACGTAGCGTGCCGGAATATTCATGCACCGGCAAAACGTAACGGCCAGATGCATGAAATCCCGGCAGACGCCTTTGCCATCGTGGTAAACTTCGAGCGCGCTCTTTTGCGAGTCGGCAAAGTGATAGCCGAACGTAATGCGGTCATGCACCCAATCGCAGATGCTTTGCGCGCGCGCCCAACCGGGCTCGGTGCCACCAAAAAGTTTCCACGCGATGTCGCCCATTTTATCCACTTCGCAGTAACGGCTCGGTAGAAGAAAAAGGAGCGCCTCGTCCGGCAGATCTTCAATTGCGTGCTGGACCGCGTTCGCCGCTTCCGGATCGGGCACACCACTATCGCGAATGGTCGTGTCGAGCGTGAAACGCACGGTCCCTGCCGGTGCCAGCAACCGGCCACAAGTATTACCGAAACTGTCGTTGTAAATCTGCACCGCGACGCGCGGGCTCACTATCATCACTTCCGGTGTAACAAGATCCGCTCGGCGCGATGGATGCACGTAAAGCATCGCGATCATGGGCGTGGCATTGGCGAGCTCGAAAGCAATGTCGTAACCGATGCGGATAAGCATTTTTCAAATCCAGGTCTTTATGCCGGCAGGCTTCACGTCCGCGCCGGCCGGTCGCCGAAATTCGCCGCGATCGTGATGCGATCGTTCGCCAGCTCGAGCGCGACGTCGCGCAGTTGCACCTCACCCAAGGGTAGCGCTGATAATGGAAACGGGCGTTGTTCGACGCGTCGGAACTGCGGGGTAATCGCCGCGCACGCCAGCGCCGCGATAGGTCCTTCCCCACCGCATTTAAGATTGGAAATCGTCGCCACGAGATCGTCGCTGATCGCGATTGTGCCGGAAAGATTCAGGATGGGACGAAAGAGCAACTTGCGCGCGGCGACGGTGACCTTCGCGTCAAGCACACGCGGTTGCGACTGCGCAAGATCAAGCTTCACGTTCTCAATGGTGACACCTTGCTTCTGCGCCAATTTTTCCGCGGCGCGCAAAATCCATCGCTCCAGATCCGCCCTGGCGGTTTCAAGACGGACGCTGCCGGAAGCAGCCCGATGCACCATCAGCAAGAGCTTATTGTCCGGCTGCCGAGCCTGGGCGAGCTCGACCCCGGACGCGTAAAGCTCGAAGCTGACTTCGCCCCCGGAAATCGAAAGTGGGTTGGCCAGGACGGACAATTCGCCAGCCGATAACGCCGGCTCCGTGCCCGTAAGTTGCGGCTTGGTTAGGCGCCGCACGGAGTCAATGTTACCGCCGGAAAGATCTACGGCAATGGCATCGAGCGCGCGAACATCCTCACCACGCACGCTCACCATTGCCTGCGTCTTCGAGACGATTACACGCAACCCATCTTCCATCGCTTTGGCCAGTTCATCCGGCTGCTCTGGCAAATCAGGACGGGACAGCAGAAACACGCTTCCGATTCGTGCGGGATGGTTGAAAAAGCCGTCATCCCGAGCGAGCGAAGCGAAGTCGAGGGATCCCGCGGAAGCTACCCTAAGCTCGCGCCACGGGATTTCGCGGCGCTCGTTCTCTCCCCCGCCTCACAAAACCGGTTGCCACCGCCCTCTTTTCCGCTACGTTCCGCGTTTCCTTTATGGCGAAAACCTCCTGGATCAATCGCAACGAACGCAAACGCGCCACGGTCAAGAAATACGCGGCGGTGCGCGCGGAGCTGAAAGAAAAAAAGGACTACGCCGGCCTCACCCAATTGCCGCGTGACGCCAGCCCCACGCGCATCGTTAATCGCTGCCAGGTCACCGGCCGCCGTCGTGCCTTCATTCGGCGATTCAAGATTTCGCGACTCACCTTTCGCGAGCTAGCCTCCAGCGGCCTGATTCCGGGCGTCACCAAATCGAGCTGGTAGAAGCCTGCATGCGCGGGTTCGGATGCCGGGTTGCATCCGATCGATGAGTATTTGTTTTTCACTTCCTGACACTACGCTGGCGGTCATTCCTGCCATCCAGCTCGGCTGGGGATCGACCGAATCCATTCTGCTAAAGCTGCTGGCGATCGCCCTGCTTGTAGCCTTGAACGGATTTTTCGTTTGCTGCGAATTCGCCATCGTCAAAGTGCGCTCCAGCCAGCTCGACGCGCTGAGTGACGAAGGGAATCGGCGCGCTTCCTTTGTGAAACATGTCCGCGCTCACCTCGACGCCTACCTCTCCGCCACTCAGCTCGGTGTCACGCTCGCCAGCCTTGCCCTGGGATATATCGGCGAAAAATTTCTCGCCGAGATGCTCGAGCCGTTCTTCGCTCTCGGCGGCATTCATTCCCATGCTGTAATCCATTCTATCTCCATCGCGCTCGCTTTCATCGGCATCACCTTCCTGCACATCGTCTTCGGGGAGCTGGCGCCGAAGTACATCGCCATCGGCAATCCGCTCCGCGTCGCGCTGGTTCTGGTGCGTCCGCTCGGCGGTTTCTACATTCTCTTTCGCCCGATCATCTGGCTCCTGCATAAGTCATCCAACCTGCTCCTGCATCGCGTCCTCCGTATCGCGCCTGTCGCCGGCACCGAACTGGCCCATAGCGAAGAGGAGTTGCGTCTCATTTTGGACGAAAGCGAAAAGTCCGACGAAGTCTCCGAGCTCGGGCGCGATCTTCTCGTTAACGCGCTCGACCTGCGCCGCCGGGTCGTGCGCGACATCATGACGCCGCGCGGCCAGATCGTCTTCCTCGACGTTGAAGAAACCTTCGAGGAGAACGTGAAGAAAGCGCTCGCCTCACGTCACACCCGATTCCCCCTTTGCCGCGGCCATCGCGACAACACCATCGGCCTCATTCACATCAAAGAACTCGTGCCCATGATGCGCGATCCTCACCCCGACCTGTTGCGCATCCGTCGCGAGCTGACACCGGTGCCCGAAATGATGCCGCTGGAAAAACTGCTCACCCTTTTCCTGGGCAAGCATACCCATCTGGCCATCGTCGTGGATGAATTCGGCGGCACTGTCGGCATGGTCACGCTGGAGAACATTCTCGAGGAACTGGTGGGGGACATCCAGGATGAGTTCGACGCGGAGAAGGAAGAGTTCCGCCAGATCAGCGAAAGCGAGTTTTCGGTCGAAGGTGCGCTGGCCTTGTACGAGCTGCGCGATCTCGCTGGCATCGAGCTCGAGAGTGCCGATGTCAGCACCATCGGCGGCTACGTTACGCATCTTCTCGGTCATTTGCCGAAACAAGGCGAGCAGATTCAGATCGAGAATTACCTCGTCACTGTCGCGCAAAGCGATGGGCGTCGCATCAACCAGCTGCACTTTCGCAAACTCGCCCAGCAGCCGAGCGAGAAAGAAAAGTCAGACGTCGCCCTCTAGCGGTTCGACTCTTCTCTGGTTCACTGCAGCGGCGAAACCGAGGCTGCAGCGAGTCCCGCGGCGTTTGTCGGATCGTAACCGACCATCATTTATCCTGCGAAAGAACAAAGCGATTCCCCTCGCTGTCTTTGAACATGGCATATGTGCCCCAGGGTTGTTTTTGCGGTGGCCCTTCGAAGTTAACTCCGCGCTCGCTCAATTCTTTGTAGGTATTGCCCATATCGTCACAGGCATACGACATCGGCATGAATGAACCGATGCGTTTCTCTTCGCCTTCAGCCGTAAAAAGGACGACACGCGTTTCCGCCTTGGGGATACGCAGCTCGATCCAGCGTTGTTTCTCATCGAATGGCTGATCGGTCATGATAGTGAAGCCAAGCTTCTCCGTATAAAAATCCAGCGCCCGGTTCTGGTCTGCAACGGGGATACTGACGAACTTGATTTGTCTGATCATAGCGCAACCAAGGTAGAAGCATCAGCTTCCGATCGTCGAGAGAGTAGCTGCCTAGGTTGAAAGAAAGTGCTGTCCGTTTATCGATATAGGAGTTGTTCAGACGATTAGTTTCATCTTTTATCCTTCTTACTTCTTTCTTTCCTCATGCCCCGGTTCCGCCAAACCATTCCCGTCGACGACTACATCCTCGATGTTCTCATGCGCGACATCGTCGGCCACGACCGTCAACCGGCCGCCTATCTCATTTATCTGTATCTTTATGGCCAGGCTGCGCGCGCGAAATGGAAGCCAGTTGCCGCAAGCTTGCGGAATCTGGGAGAAGCGACCGGACTATCCAAGAGCGCTGTGCAAACCGCGCTGAGACTATTGCGCCGCCGGCAATTGATTAAGACAACAACGAATAACCTGACCGCCGTCCCTAAGCATCGGATACTGCGGCACTGGCGTTCTCCGCAACCCGAGTAGACTACCTGGACTTGTCCAGGCCATGGAATTAGCTGTCACCGCCAACGTGGAATGCCCGCATTGCGGAGAAACCTTTCCACTCTCGATCGATAGCTCGCAATCGGAGCAAACCTTGATCGAAGATTGCAGTGTTTGCTGCCGGCCAATTACGCTGAGCATTCGTTGCCAGCCGGGCGAGTTGATCGAGCTAATGACCAGCTAAGTAAGTTCGCGATCAGCGCCCCTCCGCTTTCGGCTTTCAGGATTTCCGCGTTCCAGCTTTTGCTTTAGCACCAGCTCGGCCGCGGCAATATCCTCCACCGCGACTCCCACTGATTTGAACAAAGTGAACTCCCCCGCCGATTGCCGCCCGTGTTTGTTTCCTGCAATTATCTCGCCGATTTCAACGACCGACTTTTTCGCGGCGATGACGTCACCCGATTCCTTCGAGGCCGCTTCGCGAGACTCCACATAAATCGTCGCCCGGCGCAGGAGTTCGTCATCGAGCTCGCGCCAATCGGGTCGCGTCGCCCCGACAGCATTGGTGTGCGTACCGGGCTGGAGCCATTCGCCGTGCAAGACCGGCGTCGTCGCCGCGGTCGCGACTACCACCACGTCGGCGCCGCGCACCGCTTCTTCGGCTGAGCTAGCCGGTCGCACCGCAAACTTCTTCGCAAATTCTCCGGCATTGCGCGGGCTCCAAACCCGCACTTCGCGAAAATCGCGCACCAGCCGCAACGCTTCGAGATGGCTCCGCGCCTGCACGCCCGAGCCGAGAATAGCAAGCACGTGAGCGTCTTCTCGCGCCAGCCATTTTGTCGCCACCGCCGAGACCGCGGCGGTACGCATTTCGGTGATGAGTCGGCCGTCCATCACCGCCAGCGGTTCGCCAGTCTTAGGGCGAAAAAGCATGATGACGGCGTGATGAGTGTGGATGCTTTTGTTCCGGGGATAAAATGTGACCAACTTGGCCCCGAGCGCGCTCGTCCGCGCCGGCATCACGGCGAAGAAACCGTGATGTTTCGACACCGGCAAGACCGTCCGCAAAGGCTGCAAGATCTCACCGGCTGATAACTGCCGCAGCGTTTCCTCCATGGCGGGGATCAACTGCTCGATGGAGAGAAGTTCGCGCACGTCTTCTTCGTTGAGAAACATCAACTCCTTCACAGGTCAGCGATCATGGGAAAGCGTTCGTGCCAAAGCCGGCGCGCCACGTTTATTGACAGGCTGCGACTTCCCCGAGCACCAAGAAGCGCTCACCGTAGCACAGGCTTCTTCCGCCCTAGGGATTCACGAGCGTGTCGAACGGGTTCAAAAGTCGGCACAGACATCCTCCAGCCGAGACGGACTGTGCGACCAAATTGAAGGCTTCAGGGACCGAGGCGAAAAGCGTCCACCCGGTTTGGCGAAGCGAAATCGCCGGTGGAAACATAAACGACTCCATCCGCGACAATCGGCTGCGACCCGAAATCGGCATTGAACGGTTTGCCATCGGGATCATGGATGGTCGCCAGCAAATTGCCGCTGGCTGCGTCGAACATCATCAGCTCGCCGAACTCGGTAATGTCGTAAACGACGCCGTTAGCGACGGTGACAGTCGCGAGAGATTCGCCCGGCTTTCTTGTCTTCCAGAGCAAGGCGCCACTCGCAGCGTCGAAGGCCCAGAGGCCAAACTCCGGATCCTCCGAGTTAACAAAGACTCTGCCTTCAGCGATCGCCGGAGTGCTCACATTGGTGCCGACGAACCGGTTTCTCCAGACAAGATGGCCATCGATGGCGCTCAAGGCGTAAAGATGCACGCCGCCCACATAAACGAGCCCGTTCGCGACTGATGGCGAGGAGATATTGACCTGCTCTTCGCCGATGTGGTGACGCCACAATCTTCTGCCCGTAATTCCATCAAACGCGAAAACAAAATCCCCGGCCGCGGCGTACACGACTCCGTCAGCGACGGCGGGCGAGGTCGTCGGCATGATCGTCGAGCCAGTATCGGCTCGCCAATGATCACGTGAGGTGAACTGGTCGGTCGCGACGATCTCGCCGGTATTAGAATAGAAGACGGTATCGTCCGCTACCGCCAAAGCGGAAACGATGGAGCCGCCTTTATCGTCGCAAACAATCTGGTTCCCGGTCGCCGGGTCGTATCCGGCCAGGTCTCCGCCGCCATCGCCCACCATGAGGATTCGGCGGCCTAACGCCGGCTGGACTGTGTTTTCACCGGAACAGGAAAACCGGGCCCAATGCCGGTGACCGTCCTGTTTATCGAGCGAACGGACGCGGCCATCACTCGCCACAAAAACCGCCTGGTACCCCAGGACCGGCGAAGTAGCGATGCCGCGGAAGGTATCGCTCGTCCAGAACAGGGTGAGACGGCCGACGGTCAACGGACTCAGTGCCATTTCGGCGTCGTTATAGCTGGTGTGAGCCGGGTTAAAGCCATACTGCCGCCAAAGCGTCTGCGCGCAAACTGATGAGGTGAGGATAGCGAGAAAGACTGCGGCAATAACGCATCGGAAGTTCTTCATGAGCGGGTATCCGGCCCGATGGAATAGCGCTACTCTGCAAAGGTCAATCTTATTTCGGAGTCCGGCGCCCCCGAATTCCCTTGCAACTTTCCTGCCTCACGCGATGGTACACTTTCGCATATGAGTTCCCTCGCTCTGCTTTCGAATTTCGGTGGTCCGGATTTGATCATCATTCTTTTGATCGTTCTGGTGCTGTTTGGAGCTAAGAAACTACCGGAGCTGGCGAAGGGAATGGGACAGGCCATGCGCGAATTTCAGAAAGCGAAAGACGACTTCGGCGACGAGTTGCACAAGGCCGGTAAGACAGACGAGCCGACGGTTCGTCCGGCGCAGGCGAGCGTGCCAAGAATCGAACCGGGCTCGCCCGCAACACAGCCCGATCCTAACCAGACTAAGCCAGTCGGCGATCGCGCCGAGCAGGTCTAGGACGGGCACTCCGTCGCACAGGCGTCCTCGCCT
>JBBRAF010000055.1:0-9293 GCA_038207045.1 Chthoniobacterales bacterium | reverse complement strand
GCTGCAGCGCCTGGTTAGACCTCAGATTCGCAATCACGGAAAGTATGGCGCGACGATTTTTGACGCTAGGAGGTCAACAAATCCAAGGCCGAGCAACCAATTACGCAGTTTGTAATACCTGTTCGCGCTTTCTGATGTCTCCTCGAATTGCCGATGGCATTTGGGAATCGCCTCTCCAAGAGCTTTGACACGCTGTTCGACCTGCTCTGGCGTCCTTATGTTACCCGTTTCCCTATTCAGAAGCGGTTTCCCGCCAAAGTTAGAAACTAACTCGCCACGCTCTTCTGCCAAACGAAGGAATTTAGAGTTTAAGCGGTAGCACATGATGAGCTTCTCTATGCGCTTGAAACCGGCAATGACCGAAGCAACGATCGATACTAGGGAAACAACCTCGAATGTGTAAGGTGAAAATCCCAGCTTCTGCGGCGCAAGGGTCTGGCCGATATATGCACAAAGGCCAGCTGAGATCCCCAGGATGAAGTATTCGAAGCGCTGCGATGCGTCTCGTCCGTGTTCATATGCGAGGATGCTTCGTTGCTGTGACATTTCGGGAAAAGGTCTAACGAGAACAAGATCAGCTACCGCTGGCGAGAGCGAGCTTTGTTTGCAATAGCGATGTGGAAGTCACGTTGAGCGGGGTACCGGCGCGGCCAGCGGTTAGCTGCATCGCCTGGTTAGACCTAATGACCTCCGACCACCATAACACGGTCGAGAACGTCATACCAGCGATGCCGCTGCTCACCGAAAACCTCCGGTGGTGGAGGCGGGAACTGCAAATGGGTGATAACCTGCGCCAGCGTGTCTTGAATGGGGCGGTCCTTGGCTCTCTCTGCGATAACCCGAATGCGCGATGGATGTCCTGCCGAATCGACGCGGAACCAAAAGTGAACAATCGCGCCGGCATGGCCGCGTCGGCCGTCGAGTGCTGCTGCTGTCGGTTTCAGGATCGCGTCGAAGACTCGCTTCTCGTATGCCTCGCTGGCTTTGCCTGCAGACGGTGGCGAGCCGACTGCTGACCAAGCGCAGACGCGCACAATGCAAGCAAACAAATGTAGATCCCCGCAACACGCATTAGGTCTAACGAGTAGTAGACTGCAAAATGACGCAAAATTCAACGTCAAAATGACGCATAATTCGATTGCGGCGTAAACTGCCGTTCGTGTAGCCTCGGGGGAATGGTTGCACGTTTAAGGAGCGCATCGGCGAAAGACAAGGAAATTCGCAAGCGACGGATGGCGACCTCCGTGCCGTCGGCTAAAAAGAATGCGGGTGGGCCAAGCGGATAAATAGTCGCTCGCCCAGGATTTATCGGGCGCATTGAAGGTTTATCGGGCGCGCGGCGCTGGCAAGACAGCAAATAAAGCGGCTGGGGTCAGACTAATTCCCGTTTAAGCTAACGTGGTCGCATGTTTATTTTTCACGATCCACGTTGCGCCGACTACGGCCGACCGGGTCACCCGGAATGCCCACAGCGGATCATGACAAGCGTGCCGTTCCTGAAAAAGGAACATCCGGTTTGGCAATGGGGAGAACCGAAGATGGCTACCGAGGAGGAACTGCTGCGTGAGCACTCCGCTGCGTATATCGAGAGGATCGTGCGAGCAAAGGAGGACTTTGATTCTGATTGTCCTGCTTACCCACACGTTTTCGATCACGCGGCGAGAGCGGCGGGTTCTGCCATCGCTGCCGCGCGAAAAGCGGGGGCGGGGGAGCGGGCGTTTAGCTTGATGCGGCCGCCGGGACATCATGCGCTGCGCGATGAGGCGATGGGGTTCTGCTATTTCGGTAATGTGGCAATGGCGGCCTTCGATGCGCTGGCGCGCGGGATCGAGCGCGTGGCAATCTGGGACTTCGATGCCCATCACGGCAACGGCACGGAAGCGCTCGTCGCTAACGAGAAGCAGATTGAATTCGCTTCCATTCATCAATATCCAGGGTGGCCGGGAACGGGGACGATGTCATTTGCCAACGTTCACAACTATCCCATCGCACCCTACTCGCCCCGAGCCGAGCACGTGGATGCGGCGGAACGCGCGCTCGAAGGTCTGCTAGAATCCAAGCCACAACTTCTACTAATCTCGGCCGGTTTCGACGCTTATGCCGGCGATCCGATCACGCAGATGATGCTGGAGGGCGAAGATTTCGCTACCTTCGGGAAGTGGCTGCACGAAATTGATGTTCCGACCGCGGCGATGCTGGAAGGAGGCTACAGCGATGCGCTACCGGAGTTGATTGATGTCTTCTTATCAAGCTGGGAGAAGGAGGATAAGTGAAACTAGAAAGATTTAAGCCCGATTCTAACGAGACCCATTTTCTTAATCCTGAATAATCTTTGAAATCCTGTCCTTCGTTTCTATCCGAGACTGGCTTCCGGTTTGTTTTGCAAGATCCGTTCGATCTGCTGCATAACTTCCCCGGTCAATTTTGCGACAAGCTCTCCTGCTTTCATGTTCTCGCGCACTTGCTCCGGCTTGGAGGCGCCGGTTATGACGGTGCTGACGTGAGGATTTTTTAAGCACCAGGCGAGCGCGAGCCGCGGCAGCGTCGCCTCGAGGTCGTTCGCCACTGTCGCGAGCTTCTTCACTTTAGCGAGACGGTTTCGCGCTTCGTCGTTATGGAATTGCTCGCGCATCCAGGAATACATCGGCATGGATATGCGAGTGTCGCCGGGATCTCCGTCATTATATTTGCCTGTGAGAAGACCGGAGGCGAGCGGCGACCAGACCGTGGTGCCGAGGCCAAACTTTTCGTAAAGCGGCGCAAACTCGCGTTCGACTTTGTCGCGATGAAACATGTTGTATTGCGGTTGTTCCATGGTCGGCGGCACAAGCATTAGCTCGCGCGCGATGCCATGCGCCTGAGCGATACTATCAGCCGACCATTCCGACGTTCCCCAATACAGAACCTTGCCCTGCCGGACGAGATCGCTCATGGCGCGGACCGTTTCCTCGATGGGCGTGTTCGGATCGGGCCGATGGCAAAAGTACAGATCCAGATACTCGACTTGCAGGCGGCGGAGCGCGGCATGGCACGCTTCGAAAACGTGTTTGCGGCTCAAGCCTTCCTGATTGGGGAGATCGCCGCCCCAAAAAACTTTGCTCGAGACGACGAAGGTGTCGCGTGGCCACGCTTTCTTTTTCAGGATGCTGCCCATCACGATTTCGGCTTGACCATCGGCATAAGCTTCAGCGTTATCGAAGAAATTTACACCGGCGTCGTAGGCCAGAGTCATCAATCGCTCTGCTGTCTCGGTGCTGATTTGCTGTGCGAAGGTGACCCATGCGCCGAAAGAAAGCTCGCTGACCTGAAGGCCGGATTTGCCGAGGCGCCGATAATTCATTGGGGAGTTAACGTGCGAAAAGTTCGCTGGCAACCGGATGGAGGCCGGCGATACTTGCGCCGCGATCGGGCACAGTCCGCCGTCGGGCGGACTGGCTGTGGGGAGCTTGGTCGTGCGGTTGCCGCGGCGGCAGGGCGCCTTCCCCCGGATGTTGCAACCGTTGGTCTTTTGTCGCACTTAGTCCATAATCGCAAACCAGATCGGGCCGTAGCACAGCTTGGTAGTGCGCTTGAATGGGGTTCAAGAGGTCGCGGGTTCAAATCCCGCCGGCCCGAGTTTGTGTTACGCAAAGCCGTAGCAACGCTTCCATGTCGGCAGTCATAGACCGGCCGCGACTGTTCGCGTATCGTGCGCGCTTATGCTCAGCGCCGGAATTGTCGGATTGCCTAATGTAGGTAAGTCGACCCTCTTCAACGCCGTTACGCGGACGCGAAAAGCGCAGGCTGCAAACTACCCGTTTTGCACGATCGATCCCAACCTCGGTGTCGTCACGGTTCCGGATACGCGGCTTGAGGTGCTGGCGAAACTTTCGCGTTCGCAAAAAATTGTCCCAGCGGCGATCGAGTTCGTCGACATCGCGGGCCTTGTTAAAGGGGCCAGCGCGGGCGAAGGGCTCGGGAACCAATTCCTGAGCCACATCCGCGAAGTCGATGCCATTGTTCAGGTGGTACGGTGTTTCGAAAACGCCGATGTGCACCATGTCAGCGGGACGATTGATCCCGTTCGCGACATCGAAGTGATCAACACCGAGCTGGTGCTGGCCGATCTGGCGTCCCTGCAGAAAAGGCGCGACCGATTGCAGAAGGAAGTGCGGGCGGGATCAAAAAGTGCAAAAGCGGAGAACGCCGTCCTGGAGAAATTATTGCCGCACCTCGACGCGGGAAATCCGGCGGTCACGCTGTCGTTGACGGAAGAAGAGAAAGCGACCGCCCGCGATTTTTTTCTGCTGACCTCGAAGCCAACGCTCTTTGCCTGCAACGTGGCCGAAAGCGACCTTTCGTCGGTCGCCGCGGTCGTTGGCCGGGGCGAGTCAGAAGTGGCGCCGGCAGCCGCGAGCACCGACCGCGGTTCCGACGCTCGACCATACGTTCGAGCGGTGCAACAGTATGCGCAGAATCATTTTGCCACTGAAGCTATTGTCATTAGCGCGCAAATTGAAAGCGAGCTGGCTGATCTCGACGAAGCGGAAGCAAAGGAATACTTGCACGGTTTGGGAGTAGGGGAGAGCGGCGCTGGTGCACTCATTCGCGCGGTCTATCATTTGTTAGGTCTGCGCACCTACCTTACCACTGGCGAAAAGGAGACGCGCGCCTGGACTATCCACGCGGGGGACAAGGCGCCACAGGCAGCTGGTGTTATTCACTCCGACTTTGAGCGGGGATTTATCGCAGCAGAAGTGATCGCTTACGATGATCTTGTCGCGCTTGGATCATTCGCCAAGGCTCGCGAGACGGGAAAGCTGCGGGTCGAAGGCAAGGAATATGTGGTGAAGGATGGGGACGTGGTCGAGTTCAGATTTAACGTGTAGTCATTCCGAGAGTAGGGAAGCGGAGTCGGAATCCCGCCAAGCTAGCTCAACGGTTTTTCAACGGGATCGATCCGCTGCGCTTCGATCGGGACGACCTGGCTTACCTGGCTTAATCGGCCGCGTAGAGAATGCGGCCGCATTGTTCGCAACTGACGATTTCGTTGCCGCTCTTGGCGCGCACAGCCGTCTGCGTGGTGACCTTCATGTGGCACCCGGTGCACACTCCGTGCTCGACCGCGACCACAGCTGCATCGCCTTTGCTCGCGAATAGACGCTCATAGCGCTCGATGACCTCCTCGTCGATACCGCCGGCGAGCTCGACGCGCTCCTTCGTCAGGTCGTCCAATTGTCGTTGTAGCGTTTTGCCTTTCTCCTCCAGATTATTCAATTGCCGATTGACAGAATCCCTCGCCGCCGCGGCTGTTTTCTCTTGGGCTGAGATTTCCACGCGCAGTTTGTCCGCCTGCTCCATTAAATCCAGCTCCTGGTCTTCGAGGTGAACGATCTCCTTCTCATACCGCTCGATCTCGTGCCCCATGGCCTGGAACTCGTCATTCTTGCGCGTTTCATATTGCTGCGTCTTGAGTCTGGTGATGCTGCCTTGCCGTGTGCCCACATCGAGCTCGAGCTTTTTGCGGTCCACTTCGAGCTGCCTCGCGCGATGTTTGAGCGACTCGAGACTGGCGGCGGTGGCGGCAAGCTGCGCCTCGAGATTTTTCCGTTGCTGTGGCGACGTTTTGATCTCGATCTGAATCTGGCGAATTCTCTGATCGCGGTCCTGCAGGATCAGCAATTTTTCCAGCTCCACTTGCACGCGCGAACGCTATCGGCTGGGGCGAAGTGCGTCAACGGCGTCGTCGGCGGGAACCAGAAGCATTGTAAATCCCATAACGCGGCGAAGAAGAAATTTTATAAATTTGGGATCAGACACGCTCGCGGCTTGCAAGACAATCGAATCACGCTAAGGGGTTGCGAGAGGTTGGAGCACGGAGTCCGTCGAAGCGGGTGGATTTAAACGAAGCTCGCGTTTTTAGGGTCTGGCCAAAAATTCGCACCGGCCACGCCTTATCTACCAATGAAATCTATTTGTATTATACCACTGTTGTCGTTCGCCTTGTCCTTGTCGACCTTGCCTGCGCAAACGCCACTCGCCGCCGCCGGTCGCATCGCCGTAAGCGAAGACGGGAATTACCATGATCCTGACGACATTTGCGCAGGCGCGATGATCGTGGCCGAGCTGGCAAAAAGCGGGAGCGCGTCGCGAGTCGTTTTCTATGGATATGCCGATCACTATTGGCTGACCATTCCCGCCCGGGAAGAACTGATGCGACAGAGCGTCGTCACCACGGCGCAAATCTGGGGTGGTTACAACTTCGACGCCTTCTACAATGCGACGCGCCAGACTTCGGCCGCGGTCGCCGCTTTGACCGCAGAAATCAACAAATCTTCCAGCGCAGATCCACTTACCATTCTCGCCGCTGGCCCGATGCAGCTGATTGGGCTGGCTCTGGACGCATCTGATTCAGCTCACAGACAATTTGTCACCGTCGTTTCGCACTCGTTCTGGAACGATAACCACGCCACGAGCGACGGGCCGTCGGAAGGCCTGACCGGACCGACTTATAACTTCAATGATCTGGGCCAACTCGGCGCCCATCTGGTTCACATTCGCGACCAAAATGCTGGACTGAACAAACCATACGACCAGTTCTTCTGGTTGCGCGATTCCACAGACACGCGGCTCGTTTTCCTTTGGCAGCGGGGTCTGGCGGCCGCCAAATCAACCTTCGACTGCTCGGACGCGGGCCTCGCTTACTTTGCGTTGACTGGGGACGAGGGTGCTACTCCCGACAAACTCGAGTTACTCCTAACAAGTAATAGTCCGACTCCGACGCCTTCGCCATCAGCGACGCCGACGCCGTCCGCTACCCCAACTCCAAGTCCGAGCGCTACTCCTTCCGTAACACCTAATCCCACTCCTACACCTACGCCCACACCTGAACCAACACCCACGCCCAGCATTACTCCGGAACCCACGATCACTCCTGTGCCGACGGCGACCGTTAGTCCCACCCCTATTACCACGCCTACGCCGAAGAATACGCCGACGCCCAAACCGACGCCTTTACCTCTTCCCACGCCCGCGCTGGCTGGACTCACGCTCGTGGATATCACTACCAACACCGATCTTGCTCCATTTGTCGAAGGAATGACGATTGACCTGCGGGATCATGTTAGTATTCGGGTCAACGCCAACGCGAACGTATCAAGCGTGACTTTCAGGGATGACGACGGCGAGTTGCTACAGCTCGAAAACGTCCCGCCCTTTGTCGTGGGCGGTGATAGCAATGGTGACTACTTCCGATGGGAGCCGAGCTTAGGCCGGCATACTTTAGTGGCAACTCCGTACAGCGGCCAGCAAGCTAGTGGGATAGCTGGAGTACCAGTGATCGCTACTTACACGATTATCGACTCACGGGATTAGGCCTTAGGACTTACCTCCAGCTGTCGCTCTGGCAAGCTAGTATAACTCGACTGGGGAACGCGCGCCGTCTTCCGGGCTGCGTTGCGCTGCGCTCTCCATCCCAAGGACCGCAACACGTAATTCCCAAATCTCCTGGTCGATTTGCCGGAACATTTCTTCCGAGTATACCCCGGGAGGCATCAACTTGGTTTTGAAACGCTCCACACTTTCCTGGGCGCGATCAATCTGCCGGGTCGGCAGTTTTTCGATCACTGCCCGAGCCTCCTCGATCTTCTCTACGCGATGACAAATCATGGCCAGATCGTTGCCGGCGCCCAGCGCGAGCCGCAGCATTTCATCGAAAGGGTATTCGTTTAGGATCGCACCCATATCGAGATCGTCGGTCATAACGAGCCCATCGAACCGCAATTCTTTGCGCAACAAATCCTTTATCACACGTCGGCTCAAGGAAGCCGGCTTTTTTCTGCGCTCGAAAACGGGGTACCAGCCATGACAGATCATCATGCTATCGACCTGTCCCGCGAGCGGGCGAAAGACCGCGAGCTCATTTTCCTCCAACTCCGCGCGAGTGCGCGCAATTTTGGGCAGATCGTGATGCGCATCGAGGGTGGCGGCGGAGTAGCCGGGAAAATGTTTCCCACAACTCGCGATGCCGGCGCCGCGCAGAGCATCGTTGAAGGCGCCCGCCTTCGCGATTACCTCGTCCACACTTTTTCCATAACATCGCCCACGGAGCGAATTATTGGCCTCGTCATCGAACGAAATGTCGAGAACCGGGCATAAATCGAGGTTGAATCCGAATAGACGGAGGAGTCGACCGGTGATATCGCCGTGCTTTCTGATTAGAGAAAGGTCGCCTTTTTCGCGCAGTTGTTGCGCGTTGGGCGGCTCGTTTCCGATTAGTCGCAGCCGCGAAACCCGCCCGCCTTCCTGATCGATAGTGATGATGGGTTCGATTTCACTCAGCTCGCGCAGAGCGTCGATCAGCTTCCGCAATTGTGTCGGCGTTTTAATATTGCGACCGAAAAGAATGAATCCCCCCGGCTGCACGCGCCGCAGCAGGGCCGCTTCCTCCCGGCCGAGTTCGGCGCCGCGGACGCCGACAAGCAGCAGTTGACCGGCGGAAGTGTGCTTCATAACGTCGACGCTAAATTTAATGCCTCGCGCGCGAAATATATTTTTTGGTCTGCTGGGATTTGCTGTGATGGCGGCGAACGCGCACGCCGCCATCGAGCTCGGCATCGACGTGCTGGAGGGAAACGGTTACGGGCTGCTGCAAGGAAAACGTCTCGGCCTCATTACCAATCAGACCGGCGTCGATTCGCGCGGCGTGCGCACGCGCGTGCTGCTAAAGAAGCATACGAACCTGGTTGCGCTTTACACCCCCGAGCACGGACTCGACGGCACGGAAAAAGCCGGCCGCTATGTTTCTTCCCGGCGCGACCCGCTCACCGGTCTCGTCGCGCATTCACTTTACGGCCCGACACGGAAGCCGACGCCGGCCATGTTGCGCGGTATCGACGCGCTCGTGTTCGATCTGCAGGACATCGGCTGCCGCAGTTACACCTACATCAGCACAATGGGCCGCTGCATGGAGGCGGCGGGGGAAAACAAAATTCCCTTCGTCGTTCTCGACCGGCCGAACCCGGTCGGTGGTTTGCGCGTGGAAGGGCCGTCGGTCGAGCCACGCTGGCGCTCTTTCGTGAGCGAGTTCCCGATTCCGTACGTGCACGGGCTGACGGTCGGGGAACTGGCGCGGATGGTGAATGGATGCCATTGGACCTCGACCCCATGCGATCTCACCGTCGTGCAGATGCACGGCTGGCGGCGGAGCATGACCTGGGACGATACCGGTCTGCGCTGGATCTCGAGCTCGCCGAACATTCCCCGCGGCACTTCGCCGCTCTACTATATCGCGACCGGCCTGGTCGGGGAATTGA
>JBBRAF010000054.1:0-9834 GCA_038207045.1 Chthoniobacterales bacterium | reverse complement strand
GGCCAAGCCACCGGCCGCATCATATTCCTCGAGCTCTGGGGAGACTATCTTGGAACCCAGCAGTTTGGCTTACACGCCCCGCTTTGAGTTTGGCCCCGATCTTGGGACTGACGAAACTCTCCGCGTTCGCACGGCGTGGATTTCAGATGTGCACCTGGGCACGCGCGCGAGTGGCGCAGCCATGCTGCTCGATTTTCTGCGCAAGTATGATTGCGAGACGCTCTACATCGTGGGCGATCTTATCGATATCTGGGCGATGCGGCGGGGCGCTTACTGGCCGCAGCAGCACAATGATGTCATTCAAAAAATCCTGCGCAAAGCGCGCAAAGACACCCGCATCATCTATATCCCGGGCAACCATGACGAGATGATCAGTTCGTTTCTTGGCGATTATGGCAACATTTCCATCCAGAAGCACGCCATTCATCGCACCGCTACCGGTCAGCGCATTTTAATCTTCCACGGGCACGAGCTCGATACGGTGGTGCAAAACGCGAAGTGGCTGGCGTATTTCGGAGATGTGGCCTACGAGTTTCTTCTTTCCCTCAACCCGCTGATCAATTTCATCCGGCGATGGTTCGGGCTCGGCTACTGGTCGCTCAGCGCTTACGCCAAGGCGCGTGTGAAAAATGCCGTCAGCTTCATCGGCAAGTTCGAAGCGGCGGTGGTGAAATATGCCGAGCGCTATGGCGTCGATGCCGTCCTGTGCGGGCATATTCACAGCGCCGCCATCAGGCGCTTTGGCAAGATCACCTATTACAATTGCGGAGACTGGGTCGAGACCTGCTCCGCCCTGGTCGAGCAGTACGACGGACGGATTGAAGTTGTTCACCAGCGCCCAGCGCGCGAGACAGCGAAGCCTCGTTTCCTTGCTCCCATCGATGCCGAGGCGATGTCATGAAAAAGAAAAAAACAGACTCGTCGCCGGTTCGACAGCTCGAGCTGGAACTGCACCAGCTCAGGCGACAGCTTCGCACCACGGCGCGTGTTTATGCTCAGCGACTCGAACGCGATCTTCTCGCCGCCACCGCCGCGCTCGACCGTCTTGCACCGGCGGAAGAACTAAGTCGCGAAGAGCTTCATCGCATTCGCGACTTCTCCATCATGGTGCGCCAGCGTCGCCTCCGTCCGGAGAAAGGGCGGCGCAAGGATCTGCGCAAGATCGACAGCCTGATTTGCGAGCTTTTGCCTCTGGCTGGTGACGATTAAGATATTTTTTGGCCTTGGTTTGATTGCACTGGCGGGCTGGGGGAGCCTCGGCGCTGCTCTAGCCCAGGATCTAGTGGTCAGCATTCCAGATCAGGCACTGGCGTTGATCACTCCAAACAGAACGATCGCGCGCTATCGAGTTTCAACCTCGAAGTTCGGCGCGGGCGACAACGTTGGAAGCTATCGCACACCACTGGGGACGCTGTTCGTTTCCGGAAAATTCGGCGACCATCTGCCCGCTGGCGCCGTGATCAAGAACCGCGCCTCGACCGGTGAAGTGATTGCCGTGGATGCCCTGAGCCGCGACGCCATCGTCTCGCGCGTGATCTGGCTGCGCGGGATGGAAACGCAAAACTCGGCCGCGCACGAACGTTGCATTTACATTCACGGCACGCCGGAGGAACGGCGCATTGGCCAGCGGGCCAGCTTTGGTTGCATCCGCATGCGCTCGCGCGACATCATCGCGTTGTACGATCAAGTCCACATCGGCATGCACGTGTTGATTTCCCTGAAATCGCTGGACGACCTCATTCCGGCGACGGGGTCGGGATGAAATGCGCCGGGCGAACAAGCAGAAGAAGGCAAGCTAGCGCCATCCCGCCGCAACTCACAAAGCCAACGCGCACGCCGCAGAATTGCGTAATCAATCCGACAAGCAACGGCCCAACCATGTCGCCGAATTCCTTGAATGATTGTGCGGCGCCCATGCTTGCTCCGAGTTTGTTCTTTTCGGCTAGCGCACCTACGAGCGCATCGCAATTGGTCCAGACTGTTCCGACTCCGAGACCGGCGCAGACGATCACTGCGAGGAGCAAAATTCCCGTGGTAAAAGTTGTGACGATAATCGAGAACGCCGCGAGTGTTAGGCCAGCGATGACAGTCACGCTGATAGAAATCCTATCCGCCAAATAACCAGCGAGTGGCTGCACGAGCAGGTAACTCAGAGTCGCCGCGCTGACTGCTGTGCCCGATTGCAGCGGCGTATAACCGATGCCATGCAGATAGACGGGCAGAAATCCGAATAGGATTCCGACCATGAACATGTTGACCACAATGACGGCGTAAGTCGGCAGCAAGCGCGGTTCTTTGAAGATGAGGAAGAACTGCCGGAGCGTGATGTCGTTATCATCATCGTCCAAACCGTCGCCTTTGTTCGGGTCGCGCGGCAGCAGTAGGCTTAGCAGCAAAGCCAGGACACCGACGCCCGCCGAGACGATGAAAATCATCGCAAAGCCGTAGCCGTTGATAAGAAATCCTCCGAGCGCGGGAGCGATGACATATCCTGCGCCTTTGATTGCGTTGTAAATTCCAAAGGCCTTTCCGCGGCCCGTCTCAAAATACTTCGCGACGAGCGTGATCGAGACAGTCGAAAGCGCCGCTGCGCCCAAGCCTTGGATGAACCTAACGAGAAGTAAGAGCTCCGGATTGATGACCAGGAAAAGAAGCGAACCGAGGACGAAGATGCCGAGGCCCACTCGGAGTGTGAGCTTCATTCCGCGACGATCTGCGATAAAGCCGGCCAGCGGTTTCGCGAAGAGCTCAGCGAAATCGTAAACCGCGATGAGGAGTCCAATGACAAACGCGCCGACACCGATTGCCTGCGCGTAGGGTGGCAAATTCGTCGCCACAATGTGAGCGCCGAATGACGTGACAAATCCGCACGTCGCGAGAATGAGAAGAATTCCGTATCGCATCGGTGACCGGCCCCTAGGCCAATTCCAGCTCTTTCGCCGACGGCGGATCCGGCAACGGGTGCGATGCCGGTCGGCTCTTGCGCTCAAATACGTTGTAAAGCGTGGGCAAGATGAAGAGCGTGAGCAAAGTAGAACTAATCAGGCCACCGATCACGACCGCAGCCAGCGGCTTCTGGATTTCGCTTCCCGGTCCGGTAGCGAAGAGCATCGGAATTAAGCCGAGCGCAGCAACGCTCGCTGTGATGAGCACCGGCCGCAGACGGACTACAGCGCCTTTGACGACCGCGAATTCCACGTTCAATCCTTCCCGACGCAGCTCGTTGAAATAGCTGACCATGACGACACCGTTGAGCACGGCGACGCCAAAGAGGGCGACAAACCCAACGCTTGCGCTGACGCTCAAATTGAACTGGCCAAGAAGCAGCGCGAGAATTCCGCCGATCATCGCGAAAGGAATGTTCAGGATGATGAGGAGCGCTTGCTTGACGGAATTGAACGAGCCGAAAAGCAGCAGGAAAATTCCCGCGATCGTGATCGGCACGACGATGGAAAAGCGCTTCATCGCGCGTTGCTGATTTTCGAACTGTCCGCCCCAGGTCATGAGATAGCCTGCCGGCAGTTTTACGGCCGCATCGATCTTCTGCTGCGCTTCCCGCACGAAGCTGCCGATGTCGCGCCCAGTGACATTGCAGAGAATGACGATCCGGCGCTGCCCGCTTTCCCGGCTGATTTGGGCGGGGCCTTCGACCACGTTCACCTTCGCGAGCTGGCCCAGGGGAATGAGTGCGCCCGTCGAGGAGGGAACGAGGATTTGCCGGATCGGTTCCACGTCGTTGCGCGCGGCTTCGGGGAAGCGCACCGCGAGTCCAAATACTTTCAAGCCTTCGTAAACTCTGGTCGCTTCCTTCCCGCCGATCGCGGTCTCGATGATGTTCTGGACATCGGCGACATTGATACCGTAGCGCGCGATCTTCTCGCGATCGATTTCGATTTGGAGATAGGCCAAGCCACCGACCTTCTCGACGTTCACGTCCGCCGCCCCGCGCACGGTGCTCAGGGCGCTGGCAACCGCGTCGGCTTTCGTCGCGAGGACGTTCAGGTCATCGCCGAAGATTTTGATCCCGATGACGGACTTGATCCCGCTGACCAACTCATCCACCCGCATCGCGATCGGTTGCGTAAAGCTGATACTGACACCCGGCACCTTTTCCAATTTTTCGCGCATCTTGTCCACGAGCTCTTCTTTCGTTCGCGCGGTCGTCCATTCCTCGCGCGGTTTCAGCGTGACGATCGTATCACTGACACTTACCGGATCGGGGTCGGACGCGATGTCGGCACGGCCGGTTTTGGAAACCATGTCGATCACCTCGGGGAATCCTTTCACGATCTTTTCAATGCGCGTTTCCAGATCGAGCGATTCCTCGAGTGAGATGCTCGGTAAACGCGCGACCTGAATCGTGATCGCGCCCTCATCGAGCGTCGGCAGAAACTCCGTGCCGATCAGCGGGACCAGCGCAAAAGAAGCAGCCAGCGCGATGACCGCGGGAATTACCACCCGCCAGGGATGCCGGACGCATGGTTTTAGACCGACCAGATAAATGTGCTTGAGCCAGCGGATATGAAACGGTTCTTGCGCGTGCGGTGTTTGTTTCAAGAAGAACGTGCAGAGCATCGGCACGAGTGTGAGCGAGAGAATGAGTGAGCCGAGCAGCCCGAAAGAAATCGTGAACGCGAGTGGGCTGAACATTTTTCCCTCAAAGCCTTGGAGCGTGAAGAGCGGCAGGAAAACGATAATGATGATGAAAATACCGAAGACGATTGGACGGCCGACTTCCTTGGCTGAGTAGAGGACAGTCTCGATCTTGTTCTGGCGATGATGCTCCGACGGATCGCCTTTCTCAGTCAGGTGCCGGTGGATATTTTCCACCATCACGACCGCGCCATCGACCATCATCCCGATGCCGATAGCGAGGCCGCCTAACGACATCAAATTGGCGGTCAGACCCCACCACCGCATCATGATGAAGGCGAAGAGCGCGGCCAGCGGGAGGACCAAGGTAACGATGATGGCGCTGCGCACATCCGCCAGCAGCACAACCAGAATGACGAGCACGAAAACCGCGCCTTCCTCAAGCGCTTTCGTGACGGTCTGGATCGCCTTTTTCACGAGATCGGTCCGATCGTAAAACGGCACGAGTTCTACGCCTTTCGGCAGCGCCTTTTCCACGTCGGGCAATTTTGCTTTGACCGCATTTACAACGTCGCGCCCGCTCGCGCCTTTGAGCATCAGGACGATGCCGAGGACGGTCTCACCCTGGCCGTTGATGGTGACGGCGCCTTGCCGCAACTCCGCGCCGATTTTCACCTCCGCGAGATCGCGCACGTAAATCGGCGCGTGCTCATGCGTGGCGACGATAATATTTTCGATGTCGCGCACGTCCTTCACCAATCCCAGACCGCGCACAACGTATTGCTCGGAACCGTGCCGGATAAAGTTGCCGCTCGCGTTGGAGTTGTTCTTCTCCAACGCGGCGAAGACCTGCTCCAAAGTGATTTTGTATGAAGTGAGCCGATCGGGTTTGATGATGACCTGATATTGTTTCACCAGGCCGCCGAAGGAATTGACCTCCGTCACGCCTGGCACCGTGCGCACGATTGGTTTGACGATGTAGTCCTGGATCGTGCGCAGTTCGGTCGCGTTTTGCTTGCCGTCTTTGCTGACGAGCGTGTACTGAAAAATTTCGCCCAGCCCGGTGGTAATTGGACCAAGCGAAAGCTCCACCTTGTCCGGCAGCGACTCGCGCACGCCTGGCAGACGTTCGGAGACGAGCTGGCGTGCGAAATAATCGTTCACGCCGTCTTCGAACACGATCGTCACCACCGCGATCCCGATCTTCGAAACGGAGCGGATCTCGGTCAGCCGCGGCAGGCCCGCCATCTGAATTTCGATCGGACGCGTGACGAGTTTTTCGACCTCTGGCGGCGACAATCCGCCCGCGGTCGCGAGCACTTGCACCTGCACGTTGGTCACATCCGGGAATGCGTCGATCGGGATTTGTTTGAGCGCGAGAATCCCGAAGCCGATCAGAAGTGCCGTGCCGAGAATCACCAGCATGCGCTGGCGGACGGAGAAATTAAGAATTGCGTTGATCATCGGCTCAGTCTTTGTCTTGAAGCTGGCCTTTAAGCATCTCGCTTTTCAGAATGAAGCTTCCGTCGGTGACGACCCGCTCGCCTTCCTTGACGCCTTCGAGAATCTGCGCGCGATCGGGCCGCTGCAGACCGAGTTTTACGACCCGCTTCTCGAACTTGTCTCCGTCGAGCGCGACGAAAACGATCGGCGCGTCTTTGATGCTCTGGAACGCCGCTTCCGGAATGACGATCACATTCTGCAACAAGCTGGTCGTGATTTCGACATCCGCGAACATTCCCGGTTTGAGTCGTCCGTCGGCGTTGCCCACTTGAAGCCGCACTTCGAGCGTGCGCGACTCGGGCTGGACTTGATTGCCGATGCGCACCACCTGGCCACGAAAGATCTCACCCGGGAAGGCCAGCACCGAAAAAGTCGCATCCTGGCCGACCTTCACCGCGCCGATGTCGCGCTCTTTGATTTCAGCGATGACCCACAAATCCGTCGGATCGCTGATGGTGTAGATTTCCTTATCTTTGCTGACGAGTTCTCCCACGGTGACTTTGCGATCGATGATCGCGCCATCGATTGGCGCTTTGAGCTCCAACGGCCTTCCCAAGAGTTCCGGCGTTTCAATCAGCGCGAGGACGTCGCCGGTTTTGACCCGGTCGTTGAGATCGAAATTCATCTTCACGAGCCGGCCTTCGAGCGTCGTGACGATTTTTGCGGTCTTGTTAACGTTGGTGCTCACTGTGCCCGCAGCTTTGAGCGTCGTTTCAATCGCGCCGCGGGTGACTGGCTCGATTTTCAGGCTGACGTTTTGCAGGTTTTCCTTCGTGAGGATGATGACATTCTGATTGGCTTGTGCGGCGGCGGCGTCAGTCGTCGGTTTCTCGGACGATTCCTTTTTTCCACACCCGGTGAGCGCGAGGATAATAATCAATGCGACGACGCAGCCGATGGCTCTTTGCAAACGAGACACAGCGATCAGGAACCGGCGTTCCCTGTGAGACTTCTTGTTGTTCATGGCTTGAGTTCCAACGGGACACCGACGGCCGATTCGAGGTCGCTTCGCGCTTCGGTCACGCGACCGAGGGTTTCGTAGTAGTTGGTGAGCGTGTCGAAGTAGGTGCGCTTCGCGTCGAGGTAGATCAGCAAGGTCGTGGCATTTTGCGCGTAGCCTTGTTCGGCCTGAGCGACGAATGCTTTGAGCCTGTCGAGGAAGGCCGGGGAGTAGAGCGCAAGTTGCTCCCTCGCGATCCGCAGCGCCTCGGCGGATTTCGTCACTTCACCGCGCAGTTCTACGCGCACCTTTTCGATCTCGGCCAACGCCTTCTGCTGCTCGGCCGTCGCGGTTTGGATTTCGCCTTTCTTTTGGTCCCAAAACGGGAGCGCGATGGTGACCCCAAGACCGTAAATTTGCTCATTCTGGGTGTATTCGAGAGATGGCCCGATTGCAAAATCGGGACGTGTTCCGAAGCGAGTCGAGCGAAGAGTGAGTCCCGCTTTTTCCGCCAGGAGAAGCTGCGTACGCAAGCCAGGGTTGCGCGCGAGTGCGAGTGCAAGAAACTCGGCGGTCCCTCCGCGCGGTGCGACGTTTTCCAACACGCCAGTGGTCTCCAGCGCACCGTCCGGCCGACGCCCGAGCAGCGTGTTCAGAGTCACGCGAGCGGCGACAGCGCGTCCTTCGGCGTCGTGTAACGCTTTGCTCGCGCCGATTAGTTCGGCCTCGCTCTTGATCGTTTCAAAATCGCCGGCGAAACCGCTCGCGGCGCGCTTCTTCGCCGACTCCACGAATACCTGCGCCGACGCGACCTGTTCGCGACGCGCCTCAATGATTCTCTTGCTCGCCAGGAGATCGTAAAAAGCCTTTCGGACCTTGGCCGCGGTTTGGAACCGAAATGCTTCCAAGGCAACCTCGGTAGATCGGACACTATGCTCGGCGATTGCGATTTCGAGAGCGCGCTTGCCGGGGAATTTGAAGAGCTGGCTCAGTGAAAAATCCCCGTGAAATTCAGTTCCAGACTGTCCTGCGCCGCGCGACCTCAGCACACCTGGCGCGACGGTTAACTCTGGATTGGAGAACGTTCGCGCCGACACGACGCCTCCCTTGGCGGATGCAATGCTCTGCTCGACTACCCGCAGTTCGGGATTATTGCGGAGCGCCTCGGCCGTGAGTTGCGGCAGCGTCTCGGCGTGCGCAATCGAAGTGACGGTGAGGACAGCCGCAAAAATTAATCTCACCACCGGGCAAGAGATCGGCCACACGAAATAGGAAGAACCGCTTTTCATTGCTGCGATGCGGCCAAAGCGATCATGATCGCGCTCTCGTAATTGTGAGTTTTCTTTGCCCACTTCAGGGCTGTCCAACCTCGCGCATCGCGCAACGTCGTATTCGCATGGTTGCGAAGGAGTAGCTTTACGATCTTGGCGTCGCCCTCCTTTGCGGCGAGCATCAGCGGAGTCATGCCTCGCGCGTCGGCTGCGTTAATGTCCGCGCCGGCAGTAAGCGAAGAGCGCACCGCTTCAATGTCGCGGTGCGACGCCGCAACGGGCAGCAAGGCGTTTGCGCCAGGTTGTGAAACACCATGTTTGTCGCCATGTCCTGCGACCCCGAGATTTTGCGATCGCGCGGCGGAGTGGATGCGGTGATGGAATGGCCACGACAGAGCTGTTCCGGTACAGGCTGAAACCGCTACCAATGTCGAAGCCAAACGGTTTATTTTCATTTGCACGTAAGTGTCGCCGTGGTGATCTGCCAGTGGTGACGGAGTTCAAGCGCACTCCGACAAGCGCATGGGACCGAAACAACACGACGAGAAGCGTCGTGCCGAAACGAGAAGGGAACCTGAACGCAGCGGTGCTCGCGCCATCAGGGCGCGAGGATGCGAGTCAGGTCGTTAGGTTAACTGAGGCGGATGGTCGATGGCAGGCGGTGCTCCGGGGGGAGCCTCTTCATCGACATCAAAATATGCGATCTCGGACGGAACCGCCGGACTTAGCGAGTCGAGCGGAGTGCTCATGACGACTGTGTCGTCATGGCTGGCTGAGCTCGTCTTCGCGCCACCCTTCTGCTGGTCGGGCGAAGATGAATGCGCCGCCGCAATTGATCCCGACGGGATCCACACATCGTCCAGAACGTCGCCGGCGAAGACAAGCAGCGCCAACAGAGACGCGAGCGTTAGCAGAATTCTGTTTTGCAACAACCGCATGCGCAGCTCGAAACGGGTAAATGAGAGTGGGGAAATGTCAATTCCGTGACGCTAAGAGTCGAATCCGATGTAGCGGTGATGAAGCGTTGCGCCTTATTCCGCCAAAGGATCAGCAAGTTGTCCCGCCTACGTTCTTCGAGCGACTTGTCGAATCATCCCAGCGCATGCGTGTAGAACAGCATCTTCATAAATGAGCGTAGTGTCCCATGGCTGGGATGATAATGGACTTGGCAATTGTGCGCGAAACGCTTGACTCACAGGGATGCGCCGGCCCCATCACGTTTCCTCGCGCGAGATCGAGCGAAAGTTTCTCATCAAACAGCTGCCGCTCGAGATATTGCGTGCGCGCCATTTCAAAATCGCGCAGGGTTATCTCGCCAATGAGCCTGGCAGCCGTCACGTGCGTCTGCGGAAGCGGGGAAAGATAGCGTCATTGACGTTCAAAGCCGGCCGCGGCTCCGCGCGGGAGGAGCGCGAAATCCGGCTGAGCGCGAAACAATTTGCCATCGTGTGGCCGGCCACGGTGGGGAGACGGTTACGTAAGACTCGGTATGAAGTACGCTGGAAAAATTTTACGGTTGAGATCGAC
>JBBRAF010000053.1:0-10904 GCA_038207045.1 Chthoniobacterales bacterium | reverse complement strand
GTTCGTCCGGCGCAGGCGAGCGTGCCAAGAATCGAACCGGGCTCGCCCGCAACACAGCCCGATCCTAACCAGACTAAGCCAGTCGGCGATCGCGCCGAGCAGGTCTAGGACGGGCACTCCGTCGCACAGGCGTCCTCGCCTGTCACACGGCTGTATGAGCAGTTGACGCTACCCGTCTCCTGCGGGAATATCCGCCCGCCTTCCCTATGCCTCCCTCCGATCTGCGCACACAAATTAAAGAGATGATGGTGAAAAATCTCATGCTCCAGATCACGCCCGATCAGATCGGCGACGACGCGCCGTTGTTTGGTCCGAACGGCATTGGCCTGGATTCCATCGACGCACTCGAACTGGCTGTAGCGATGGAAAAAAACTTCGGCGTCAGCGTTCCTAACTCGGAGGTGGCGGCTCAGGTTTTGCGCAGCGTCGATACCATCCACGATTACATTCTCGAAAAAGGCGGCAAATCTGCACAAGATCAGCCGTCGCCGTGAGATCGCTTTTTCTCGAGAGCAGCCGCAGCTGGGGCGGACAGGAATATCGTACCTGCCTCGAGGTCAACTGGCTTAACGCGCATGGCCACGATGCCTGGCTCGGGTGCGATCCGGCGGGAGAAGTTTTCGCCAAGGCGACCGAGCTTGGCACGCGCACAGTTCCGTTTCTTTTGCGCAAACGAATCGACCCGCTCGTGTCGCTCCGGCTCTGGAAATTTTGTCGCCGCCGCCGCATCGACGTGGTCAAGACGTTCAGCTCGAAAGACCATTGGCTGGCGCTGCCGCTGTATTGGCTGGGCATTCCGCTCACCCGCGCCCGCTGCATCACCGATCCCATCAACGGAGCGAAACGCGCGTTCATTTACCGCTATGGCTGCTCCTGCATCGTGGCCGATGCGCCCGTCATCAAGAGACAACTGGTGGCGGAAAATGGCATCTCGCCAGACAAGATCGAAGTTATCGGCTCCGCTGTTGATCTCTCGCGATTTCATCCGGAACGTGATGGCGCGAAGTTGCGCGCCGAGCTCGGCATTCCGCGGGAGGCCCCTCTCATCATCAACGTGGGGATGATCCGGCCGGATAAGGGGCAGCTGGCTTTGGTGGCAGCGGCCTCAATCGTTTTGCAGCAACGGCCCGACGCCCGTTTTGTTTTTGTCGGCGAAGGCACCGGCCTGCGTAAACAAGGTTTGCGCGTGCGTGAGGCTATTGCGCGCGCAGGTCTGGAGCATCGCATTCTCATGCTCGGTTATCGGTGGGATGTTCCAGAAATCCTCGCCGCGTCGGACCTTGTCGTCATCGCATCGCTTCGCACGGAAGCGTCACCGATCGTCCTGCGCGAGGCGCTCGCCAGCGGTCGATCGCTCGTGGCTACTCGCGTCGGCGACGTGGAGGAAGTTATTGAGCACGGCGAACATGGCCTGATTGTCGCGCCCGGTGCGCCGGAGGAAATGGCGAACGCTATTCTCCGAATGATCGGTGACCGGGAATTAGCGGCGCGTTGTGCGCGCAAAGGTCTCGAGCTTGCGCGCGAACGATTCTGTTTCGATGGGATGATGCAGAAAAAGTTGCGCGTCGATGCCGAGTTGCTTCAGCCTGGCCGCGGGAACTTAGTGATTGCCGCAATTCTTGCCCTGGCTGCGCCGTTCGCTCCCGCGAGCGATTACATCGCCCATTAAGTTACGACGCGTTAATCTCGTCGATCAATTGCCGCAGCCGGCCAAAGCTGCGACGCACCGGCGTGAATATCAGTCGGGGGAGATCGAAAATTTCCGGCTCGTTTTTCTCCGGCGGCAAAGCGCGCCCCTGCACGATGGCGCCGCGCCGCAAAATGTCCGCGAAGTGTTCGTTCAATCGCGCCAGCGCTCCTTCGCTCAGTGGACGTGCCAGTCGCACCACCAATTGCTCACCCACCCAACGCGCCGATTGGTAGACACGATAAAACCCGGTGATCTCGCTCACCGCTTCCTCCACGCTGTGCGTGATCTTGAAAAAATAGAAATCCTCCGGCGAAACGAAACCGAGTTTGAAGAGATGCTCGGTAACAAATTTCATCCACGTTTCCCAGTAACCACCTTCCGGTTTGTCCAGCAGCACCACCGGGATGATGCGCGCTTTGCCGGTTTGCATCAGCGTCAGGACCTCGAACGATTCGTCCATGGTGCCGAAGCCGCCGGGGAAAAGCGCGAAGGCGTGTGTCTCCTTCACGAAATTGAGTTTGCGGGTGAAGAAGTAGTTGAAGTTGATCAGCTTTTTGTCGCCATCGATTGTTTCGTTGGCGCGTTGCTCGAACGGCAGCCGAATGTTGAGACCGAAACTCATGTCGCGCCCCGCTCCGCGCTGGGCCGCGCCCATGATCCCGTCGCCCCCGCCGGTGATGATCATGAATTGTTGCGCGACCATCTGCCGCGCGAATTCCTCCGCCACTTTGGCTTCCGGCGAATTCAGCGCGACACGGGCGGAGCCGAACACAGCCACTTTGCGCAAGGCGCGGTAATCGCTGAAGACGCGCGCGGCATAGCGCATCTCCTTCATCGAACGCGAGATCAGTTTCAGGTCCGCCACGGCCATCTCGTCGCGCGCCATTTTCAGCGCTGTCACGATCATTTCCTCGACTAACTCCGGCGCGCGCCCGCCACCAAACTTCTGCACCAGTTCACGCACGCGGGCGTCCCACTCGCCTCCGAGCGTAGACAAACGCCGCGCCGGCTGGCTGCTAATGGTGCCGGCGGTAAAATCTTCCACGGGCAAACAGCTAGCGCGACTTATGCCGCGCGCATGGAAAAACTTTTAGCCCCCTTCTCGCCATCCAGAGCGAAGCCGAGGCATCCGTTGAAGTTACCTCTAAGCTTCCGCAGCGGCATCCCTCGACTTCGCTCGGGATGACGAGACCAGGTCCTCCAGGATCTCGCGCATATACCGGATCGGAGTGGAATAATGTCCCGCGTTCTCGATAACCCGAAGCGCGCAACCGGGAATCTGCGCGGCGGTCGCTTTCGCCACCGCAGCGGAGAAGCTCCGATCCCTATCGCCATGCCAAAGGCGAACCGGCACACGCAACTCGCGCAACGGAAATCCCCACGGTCGCGCGTAAAGTTCGGCATCGGCCAGCACGCCTTCGGCCGAAGTTTCCCAGGCGATCCGCTGACTTTCGAAACATGCTTCAAAGGCGCGTTCGTCGCGCAGCACATCGGCATCGCAGGGCTGAAGTAATCGCAAGAGCAAAGGCCTGCTCCGTCGTGGGGGCCGCAAAGAAAGAAATGGGCGGGCCGCGCGGAAGCCCCACCGCGAAATACGCGGCGGCAGCTTTGCATTGGCTAGGAGCAGCCAGCGGTAGAGCGCGAGCAAACCGGCGTGATCGTCCAGCTCTGCGATGTGAGGCACGCCACTGGCGACGGCAATCGCGCGCACACGATCGGGCATGGCCCACGCGGTTGCATAGGCGTAGGGCGCACCGCCGGAAATCGCCAGCATTCTGAAGTCCTCCAGTTGCAAATAACCGGCCAGCTCGCTCACCAGCGGCGGCCAATCGAGCAGCGTGCGATTGCGCGCAAAAGTGGAGCCGGCGATTCCCGGCCGATCCGGTGAAATGATGCGCACCCGCAAAGCGCGCGCCGCCTCCTCCGTCAGCTCCGCCATGATGCGCGAACTGGGCCAGCCATGGCAAAAGATGACCGGTTCCCCGTTCGCATCGCCATATTCATTGAAAGCGACGCGATCGCCGTTGGAACGAACGAGCACGTTCTCACGCAAAGCTGCCATGCTTCACCTTAGCCGCGGCGGGCCGCACAGGCAGCTCCATCGAAAACCGTCGTTTTCTTCCTTGGATTGACCGCCACGAGAGCATCGCAGCGAATCTCGGCCGGTGCGTGCAATCCCCCGTCGCCATGCGATGTATTGGTATGAACGAGAATTCACAGCCGGGTTTCGGGAAGATTTCTGTGCACAGTGAAGGCATGGGCGCGCCGACACCGGAGCTGGTCGAGCGGCGTGCACGCGAGATTGCACTGATCGACGAACGTGACCCGGAAGAATTTACGGATGCCGATTGGGACCAGGCCGAGCGCGAGCTGCTCGGCGTGCAGACCAACGGCGCCCCCGAGGATGTTCCCGCTTCGACCGATGTCGAGGACGAACATGAGATCGTGCCGGCGAGCCCGGGTCATCGCGCCCCCCGCACTGGTTTCGAGGACGACGAGACCTTGGGCGAGCATTTGGTCAGCGGCGGCCTGGAAGAAGCGGCGCACGATCAGATGCTCGAAGCACGCCACGAGGAATTGGAGCAGGAAGGCGGTATCTGACAATGCATACTGCCGTCACAGAGACGAGCGACACAGCGATCTCCGGCCCTTCGCGTGCAGAGCGATTGCTCGCGCATTACCGCGACGTGCGCGATTTTTCCAAACTGCTCACGCGCGATCTCGAGCCGGAAGATTGCGTCGTGCAATCGATGCCGGACGTCAGCCCCACGAAATGGCATCTTGCCCACACGAGCTGGTTTTTCGAGACCTTCGTGCTGAAGAAATTTGTTGATGCGTATGTCTCGGCCGTTCCTGAGTACGCTTTTCTCTTCAACTCTTATTACAACGCTGCTGGCACCATGCATCGGCGTGATCTTCGCGGCCTGATCTCGCGTCCTACTGTGGCGGAGTCATTTCGTTATCGCGAAAGCGTGAATCGTCACGTTGAAGAACTCGTCGGTTCTGCCTCGGAGGAATTGCTCGCCGAAATCGAATTGCTCATAACCCTTGGCCTGCACCACGAGCAACAACATCAGGAATTGCTCGTCACCGACATCAAGCATGTCCTCGCGCAAAATCCTTTGCGACCGGTCTTTCGCAAGCGAACACCGGAGAAAACCCCGACGCCCGCGCCGGTCGGCTTCATCGACTTCGACGGGACGATCGCAAACATCGGCCACGACGGTCGCAGTTTTTCCTACGACAATGAAGCGCCTCGACATCGCGCGCTCGTGCCATCGTTTTCGCTGGCGAATCGTCTCGTCACCTGCGGCGAATATCTTGAGTTCATCGAGAGCGGGGCCTATCAGGGACCGGAATATTGGTTGTCGCTCGGCTGGATGACCGTGAACGAGCAGCGCAGGGAAGCCCCCCTTTATTGGGAAAAACGCGACGGCGAATGGTGGCAGTTCACGCTTTCCGGTTTCCGGCGTGTCGATGAAAACGAGCCCGTCACGCACGTGAGTTATTTCGAAGCGGACGCATTCGCCAACTGGAGCGGCGCGCGATTGCCCACTGAATTCGAATGGGAGCACGCCGCGGCAACCGAACCGATCGAAGGAAATTTCGTCGATTCGGAGCGTTTCCATCCCGCGCCTGCCGGAGGGAAACGTCAACTCTTCGGCGACGCTTGGGAATGGACCCGCAGCTCCTACTCCCCCTACCCCGGTTATCGCGCCGCGCCCGGCGCGCTCGGTGAATACAACGGCAAATTCATGTGTAATCAATACGTGCTGCGGGGCGGCTCCTGCGCCACCTCGCGCTCACATATTCGCCTGACTTATCGCAATTTCTTTCAGGCGGAGAAACGCTGGCAATTCACCGGCATTCGTCTCGCGCGCGACGCTGCATGAGTGAAGAGAAAATCGCGGTGCTCGATCTCGCGCCCGCGCACGAAGATTTTCAGGAGCAGGTCGTGGCGGGCCTTTCGCAAACGCCACGCATGCTGCCGTCGAAGTTTTTCTACGATGAGATTGGCTCGGCTCTTTTTCTAAAAATATGCGAGCTGCCGGAGTATTACGTCACCCGCACCGAGATGAGCATTCTGCGCGCGCGCGGCCCGGAGATCGCGCGGACCCTCGGGCGCGGCATTGAGCTGATCGGACTCGGAACTGGCGCCGGGACAAAAACGCGTCTTCTGCTCGACCACCTGGATGCACCGGTGGCCTACCTGCCGGTGGACATTTCCAGGGAGCAACTCGCGCAGTCGACGTCCGCTTTCAGTCGCGAATTCCCATCACTCCAAATCCTTCCCGTCTGCGCCGATTATCTTGAGCCGTTCGATTTGCCCACGCCGTTGCGCACGCCCACGGAGAAAGTCGTCTACTTTCCCGGCTCGACCATCGGCAACCTCGAGCCGCAAGAGGCGCAGGCGTTCCTGGAAAAAATTACCACGATGGCGGAAACAGATGGCCGTCTCCTTATCGGCGTCGATCTAAAAAAAGAGAAAGCGATTCTCGAACACGCTTATGACGACGAAGCCGGCGTCACGGCAAAGTTCAATTTGAACTTGCTGGCCCGCGCCAACCGCGAGCTGAAGGCCGGCTTCGATCTCGCCCGCTGGCACCATCACGCTTTTTACAACGACGCGGCAGGACGTATTGAAATGCACTTGGTGAGCGAGGCGAAGCAAGCCGCGCGCGTCGGCGAGCAAAACTTCGCCTTCGAACGCGGCGAGCACATTATCACCGAATTTTCCTACAAGTATTCCCCGTCTGAATTCATCGCCATGGCGGATAGCGCCGGTATGCGGTTCGAAAAGCTTTGGACCGACGACTCGCAATGGTTTGGCTTGTTCCTTTTTGCCGTTAAAGATCGGGCGTGAGCGCGCTCGTCGAGTTTTCGGGCGCCCGCAAACAATTCGATCAGAACGCTGCGCTCGACAGCATTGATCTAAAAATTGAGCGCGGCCGCATCACTGTGCTCATCGGCCCGAGCGGGTGCGGAAAATCGACTGTCCTGCGCCTGATCGCAGGTTTACTTCAGCCTGATTCCGGCCAAATCCAGTTCGACGGAGAGCCGATCACATCCGGCACGCTCACGGCCGTACGGCGCCGGCTCGGTTACGTTATTCAGGACGGCGGCTTGTTCCCCCATCTGACCGCCCGGGACAATGTCGCGCTTAAGGCACGGTTGCTCAGAAAATCGCGTGATGAAATTAACAATCGCATCGACGAACTCTCCGAGCTGAGCCGCTTTCCAAAAAACGCGCTTGATCGTTTCCCGCTCGAGCTTTCCGGTGGCCAACGCCAGCGCGTCAGCCTCATGCGCGCGCTCATGCTTTCACCCGAACTGCTTCTGCTCGACGAACCGTTCGCCGCCCTCGACCCTCTCGTGCGCGCCAGTTTGCAAAGCGAACTGAAGTCGATCTTCCGCCAGCTCCATCAAACCGCCGTCTTCGTCACACATGATCTGGCCGAAGCCGCGCGTCTGGGCGACCAGATCGTTTTGATGAAAGACGGACGCATTGTGCAAGCCGGCACCTTCCGCGACCTGAACGAAATGCCGGCCACGAAATTCGTCACCGAGTTCATCAACGCGCAACGCAGCACCGTGCTCACATGAGGATGAGAATAAGGAGAGCAGGAAAGCAGGAAGTAATTTTTTGGTTCCTTTCCTGCGTTCCTGCTTTCCTTATTTTTTATCCCTCTTTGCTGCGCGCCAATTCCATCGAAGGACGGACGCATTGCTCAAGCCGGCACATTCTGCGATTTGAACGAAATGCCAGCGACAAGTTCGTCACCGAGTTCATCAACGCGCAACGCAGCACTGTGCTGACATAAGATGAGAATAAGGAAAACACGAAAACAGGAACTGCTTCTTTGGGTTTTTTCCTGCGTTCCTGCTTTCCTTATTTTTTCTTCCTCTTCGCTACGCGCTGATTCCATCACCATCGGCTCGAAAAAGTTTACCGAATCGTACGTGCTCGCCGAGATCGCGAAACGCGCTTTCGAAAACGCCGGCATCAAAGCCGAACACCGCGAGGGGATGGGCGGCACCATCATCTTGTGGGAGGCGTTGCGCGGCGGCGGCATCAACGTTTATCCCGAATACACCGGCACCATCGCCGAAGAAATTTTGAAAAAGCCCGGTGCTTCTGCCGAGGAGATTCGCCGCGCGCTCGACTCATTCGGCATCGGCATGACCGCCGATCTCGGGTTCAACAACACCTACGCGCTCGTGATGCGGCGCGACACCGCCGCACGTCTCGGCATTAAATCAATCAGCGATCTGCGCGCGCATCCCGAACTCAAATTCGGTCTCACGCACGAGTTTCTCGATCGTCATGATGGCTGGCGTCCCCTTAGCGCGCGCTACGGAATTGCCACCACCCACATTCTCGGCATCGAGCACGCCCTCGGTTACGCTGGTCTGGCCAGCGGCGAGATCGACGTAAAAGACGCCTATTCCACCGATGCAAAGATTGCCGAGAACGACCTCGTCACTCTGCACGACGACTGGCAGTTTTTCCCGCAATACAAAGCCGTGTTTCTCTTTCGCAAAAACCTGCCCGCGCCTGCGTTGAAAGCCTTAAATCAAATCGCGGGATCGATCGACGAAACGCGAATGACCCGCCTGAATGCGGAGGCGGAAAGAACGAAAAATTACGCGCGCGCGGCGCAGCTCTACTACGGCGGAAGCGGCGGCGTTCCGGCAGAATCATTTATCCACAAACTCTGGCGCTGGACCTCGCGCCATCTCGAGCTCGCCGGCATTTCTCTTCTCCTCGCCGTGATCGTCGGCGTGCCGCTCGGCATCGTCGCCAGCCGCGGCGGCGCCATCGGTCAGGCAATCCTCGCCATCACCGGCGTCGTTCAGACAATTCCTTCACTAGCACTCCTCGCCCTGCTCGTGCCGCTCCCATTCTTTGGAATCAGCGCCCGCACCGCCATCGTCGCGCTATTCCTTTACGGTCTCCTGCCGATTGTGCGCAACACTGCCACCGGCTTGCAGGACATCGCGCGCCCATTGCGCGAATCCGCCGTCGTCCTTGGCCTCTCCCCCGGCGAGCGCTTGCGCAAAATTTATCTCCCGCTCGCCTCTCGTTCCATTCTTGCCGGCATCAAAACCAGCGCCGTCATCAACATCGGCACCGCCACCCTCGCTGCCCTCATCGGCGCCGGCGGACTGGGGGAACCAATCATCAGCGGCCTCAATCTCAACGATCACGCCACCATTTTGCAGGGCGCCATTCCCGCCGCGGTTCTGGCGTTGCTCGTGCAACTTCTGTTCGACGGTCTCGATCGCGTCCTTATCCCGCGTGGTCTACGTCTGAAATCATGAAACACGGCTACCTCTCTTGAGACGGCCGATGCTGCGTGAGGCGCCCCAACTGCTTTCGAAAACTCTGCGATTCCCTGGGTGTCCCGTTGCCGAACCTGATCGCCTGTTGCTCATAACGAATCGCTGAATCGAAATCGCCGAGTTCCCCGTGAACGAATGCCAGTGTATCAATCATGCTCGCGTCCTTCCAGCCAGTCATCTTGCAGGCTGTGGTCGCATCCCTGAGCGGGAGCGGCAGATTTCTGATCGAAGAACCCTGACAAATCGCAAAAACCATCGCCCGCTGCTGGAATGCGACCGCCCACGTAATCCGGCGCGGCTGGATGTGAATGATGTTGTCCGGGTCGTGCAGGGTCGCTGCGTATTTACGCAGCTTGATGTTCACCTGCCCTCGCAACAACGCCGCTTCCACTACAGTGGAATCCTGCCGCAGCACGTGATTGGCATCCTGGAGGGCGAGGTCGTATTTTCCTTGTTTGAGGAATAGCGTCCCGCGGGTGTAGAGGGCGGGCCAGTACTCGGGCGCAAGCCGAATGGCCGCTTCGAGATCTCGTCGCGCACTTTCTAGGTCGGCTTTTTCAATCTCGGCATTCGCACGGTTGGCTAACTTCACTGCATTGACGTTGTGGGCTCTGCCAACCTCAGCTACGGCAAATATTTTTCGTGTGCTTTTCGAGGTTTTCCTCTCTCTCTTTTCGACTCTTCTCGGTTACACGCTCGGCCTCCAGGCCCCCACGCGTATTCACTGGACATTCTTGGCCGTTACAGGCATTTCCGCCGTAACATTCGCGATTCTCTCGTTCACGTTTTCGCGAAAAGCTCACTAGGTCTAACCAGACGATGCGGCTAACGCCCACCCGTTGTTCGCCCCACACTTTTCATGATCAAACCATTTCATCTCCGAGCCACGCTCGCTCCCGGTAGGCGTCGCTGATCTTATTCTCGTTAGACCGATGACGGCGAGCGTTGAAGGCGGATGCTTATGTGGAGGCGTTCGATATCGTCTTCACGGCACTGGAAAGAAAGGGAGCGACTGCCATTGTGAGGATTGCCGACGCGCGAGCGCCGCTCCTTATGTGACGTGGTGCTCCTTTCCCAGTGACGCGGTAGAACTCCTGTCGGGCAAAAGTCACGCCAGGTGCCACATGCAAGCAGACTGCGCTTCTTTGCGAGCTGTTGCGGAACGCCTTTGTTTATCCGGGATGACGCAAGCTCTTGGTGGATTGACATTACAGTCGCCTCTCTTGATGATCCGAAATCCTTTCCGCCACAAGTGGCCATATGGACTGAAGACAAACTTCCATGGGTCCAACTTGATCCGACGCGCCGCGCTTTTTCACGCAGCCGAGACGAAAATGCCTAACCAAGCGATGCAGCGAACCGCTGGCCGCGCCGCGTTCCCACTTTCGATGACTTCCACATTCAACCAGCCGCCACGCGCGCCACATTTACCCGCCGCGGCGGGCCAGCCGTAGCTGATCTTGTTCTCGTTAGGCGTCTGAATGCCACGCTATGCCTGAGATCGTTTACCACGTAGCCGCCAGCGTCGACGGGTACATCGCCGCGGCTGATGGAAGCGTCGACTGGCTCGCGCGGTTCGATACCGCCGGTGAAGAGCACGGCGCAGGTAAGCTGCTATCGTCAGTCGATGCGCTCCTATTGGGCAGCCACACTTACGAGTTTGCGTTGAGGCTTGGCCATTGGCCAGGTCGGGACAAACCGTCGTGGGTCTTCACGCATCGTTCCCTCCGTGTTCTTGATCCGAGCATTACGCTCACGTCATAGAGCCCCGCCGAGCTGGTCGAGGTGCTTCGCGCTCGCGGTGTGCGCCGCGCCTGGCTCGTGGGCGGGGGAGAGCTCGCCGCGTCATTCCATAGCGCTGGACTGATCT
>JBBRAF010000052.1:0-11026 GCA_038207045.1 Chthoniobacterales bacterium | reverse complement strand
CGCCCGATGACCTTGAGGTCCGGTAACCGCGAGAGCGTGGAGATAAATTCTTCCGACAGGCCGTCGGCGAAGTACTCGTTCGCTGGATCGCCACTGGAGTTCACCAGCGGCAGCACCGCGATCGATTTTTCAGGAATAGGGGCGCTCTTCGGCGCTTCCGGACTAGCGGCGCTCGGCGACATTCGATGGGAACTGAAATAATAAACAGCTCCCGCGGCGAGAATCGCGATTGCGGCCACTGCGGCAATCAGCCCAACGTTGGGACGGCGCGCTGGCTTAGCGCTTCCCTGCTCGAACTTCTGCGGAGGCGCGGCGTTGCCCAGTGGCTCAGCGTAGAGATTAACCAAATGCAGCCGGACGCCGTGCTTGACTTCGCAATCACCCAGGTCATGCAGACGCGGGGCCCATTGCCGATATTGCATCAGATCATCCGCCACGTGCTGCGAAAGAAGGATGTGCCCCGCGTCGCCGCAATCCATCACCCGTTGCGCCATGTTGATGCCAGCGCCGGCGATGTTGGTCCGCCCGCTCACGTCGGTCACCTCGCTCACCGGTCCGCTATGAATGCCCATCCGCACGGGAAGTTCCGGGTGCTTCCGGAGCGCTTCGGCAATCTCCAGCGCGCAGCGGGCCGGTTCCTCCGCGCTGTGGTGGAAGACCAGCGCCATCCCGTCGCCGGTCGGCAGCCGGACGAGTTGTTCCTCCGCGGCCTCGCGGACCTGCGCCGTGGCCAGCACGATCTCAGTGAGTTGGTTAAGCCGCTCCTTCTGTTCCTCGATCAAGAGCTTCGAGTAACCGACAATGTCGATGAACAGGACATGCCCGATCTCCAGGTGAAGATTGTCGTCGGATTCCGGGGGCACCATCCATTTCTAGCTGGGCGGAAGCGCGCTGCCCATCTCTTTTTGACGGAGCACATCGAGCCGCTTCCTCCCTCCGTCCTCCTTCGCCAACGGACGAATCGCGCCGTAGCCGCGCGCGAAGGCGGATCAACTCTCAACAGTCAACACTCAATATAAACTTCTCCCGATGGCCGATGCTAACATCGCGTTCCCCTGCGTCAGATCGGTCCGGCGAAATGGATTGACTTAGCAGTGGCGGCTTACTATCCCAAAAAAGCGAGTATCCGGTTTAACCGGTTCGGCGGCAATCCGTGGAAAAGACCGTTGTCCGCAGCAGTATGAACATTGAGCTTGGTCAACTCAAACACATGGGGAGTTTCCCCGGAGGAAAATAGAAATGAAGAAACTAATGTTGGTACTAATCGCGTCGGCCTGTTGCACGGGTTTCGCGTTGAACGCATCGGCTCAGCAAGCCGACCAGGCAACAACTGATGCAGTCATTGCCATGGTAAAAGCGCAATGGGCGGCGGAAATCAAAGATCCGACCAATGCCGCCGAGCAGACTAAGGACACGGCGGATGAATACACCGAGTTCAATGCCGATTATGCCACCCGTCTCGATGGCAAGGCGATGAGTGTACGGCTGACGGAGGCTGCGGGAAAAGCCTCTGGCAAAACGATCGCGGCGGACATGGCCAATCCCAAAGTCCAGGTATACAACGGGACTGTTGCCATCCTGACTTACAACTATGTCGGCGTTACACAGGACAAGGACGGAAAGACGGAACCGGCCCGCGCAAAATCGACGCGTGTTTTTGTGAAAAAGGACAACAAATGGGTGTTGGTCCACGCAAACTTCGGGGCGGATCCGCTGCCAAAATAAGATCTGAAAGAACCAGACAAAAGGGCCGCCACTGCGCGCTTTGCGCTGTTGGCGGCTCCTTATCTTGTACGCCACTTCCGCCTTGCTCTTAGCTCTTAGCTCTTAGCTCTTAGCTCTTAGCGCTTAGCGCTTTGCTCCCTGCCACCTGCTCCCTACTCCCAGTTTGCCACGAGCAATCCTTCCGGGCCGCAATCCATTCCTGTCGCGATACGACCTTGCGTTCCCGCCGCCGATTTCCCGCCTTCGTTGCATTTGTGCTCATGCTTTTCCTTTCATTCTCTTGATTTCCATCTTCGACGTCCTATCTCCCATCTTCTATTAGCTCGTTCCTCCTAGCTTCTAGCTCCTAGCTCCATGTCGCCTTCGGACGGGCTCGCCGTGGCGAGCTCCGACGTGGCAAAGATACAAAGCCAGGATCAACAAATAGTTCAACGTCGTGCGCAACGCGCCGAGACGCTCATAGCGTCGCGGGCTCGTTTGAATTTCCAGGCGAACTTGACGCATTCGCCCGAACTTCTTGAGCGCGCGACAGAATTCCCCTTCCTCCATTAACGGCACAATCCTCCCAGGGCGTCGAAGTGTTCACGCCGGCAAAAAATCCCATGGTCGCCAAAGGCGAATCCGAAAAGATCGACGGCGAAATTGCCCCCACCTATCGCTGATGCGGTAAATCCAATTCGCGCGTGGGAAACGGAGCCGAAAAATCGCTTTGCCGAACGACTCGCCGCCAGCGGAGTCACTTAGATTAACTGAACCTCGCGCAGTTGATTCAGAATGTGAAAATCGCATCGACGCCCGCGGTAAATTGATGGCGTGAATCTTGGTCGCTGAAAGCGGCGGTGCCAGACGATAGGGCGGCGTCGTAGCGGAGCTCCGGTCTAATTATCAGGCCGGCAAGTGGCTTGGGCACCGGAACCTTGATCGTGGCGCCGATCGTTACTTCATTAAAGGTGCCGCTGGCGAAGAATGTTTGCGGGTCGATGTTGTTCGTCTTCCCGCGCTCGAGGTCGATGAAGTTGTCATTGGCGGCGAAGCTGCCCACGAAAAATCCTTTCTCGTCCCGGAACACTTCCTCGCGGATGCCGAGCGTCAGCCAATCATTTACCGAGTAGGTGAGATAACCGGCCGCTCCGTATGCTTTCGCGGTGCCGGGAACGCTTTCGTCCTCGGCGAAGTTGGCGTCGAGGATCGCCGTCAGCTTGTCAGTCGGTTTCCAGGTCACGACGAGGTCGTTGAGATAACGCGGGTCGTGATTGTTGTGCGGGTTCTCCGGCCCGATGTGCGTGGTGGCGAGCGCGGTCAACTTGCCGTCGAGAAGAGTAAGGCCAACTCCACCGTCGAAGGCAAGGGAGCCGTTGTTATCGGTGATGCTTGTATTCACGCCGCGTGTCACCCCGGCGTAAAGATCAAGCCCTTTGATGGGATGCAGTGTGATCAGAACGCCGGTGTGATTGAACGGAATGCCGAAGTTAAAGATGTAACTGTGGGAATAGAAAACGTTCGTGCGCGGGTCGATCGTTTCCGCGCCTTCAAGTGTAATGAACTTGCCGATTTTGATGTCGAGACCGCCGGAGGTATTTGGAATCGGCAGATGAAGTAGCATCCACGCCTCGACCAGATCCGGCTGCACGATGTCGTGCTCGGTGTTATCGAAAAGACCGACGGAATGGATATAACGGGCGTCGCTCCCGTAAAGGAACTGCGCTTTAAATCCCCAGTCGAATGCATCGCCGGAAGCACTGAGCGTGCGCTCTGCCGTGATAACGGCCTGATTGAGCAACAACTCGTTAGACCGATCCGTAAAGAGATGCCCGAAGTTCTGCCGGTCGGACGGTTCGTCGGGATTGACGGTAATGCCGCTCTCGATCCAGCCGTACCATTTGAAGCGCGAATCGGGCGCGACAGTGTCTTGTGGCGCGGGTTCACCGGCGTAGGCGCTGAACGCGAGGGTAAGAGGTACGAAACAGCATAGCCTTCGCTTTACTGACTCAACTAATGTCGATCGGGTGGTGCTCACCCAGAATTCAAACGGCATTGCTCAACGACAAATGGTGCTTGGAATAAAATTGCAAACCTTATAAACGTCGAACTCCAAAATACCACACTTATGTTCGACACAGGAACGACCGGTTTCATGTTACTCGCCACAAGCCTCGTCATGTTGATGACGCCCGGCCTGGCTTTCTTCTACGGCGGGCTCGCCGGCAAACGAAACATTCTCGGAATCATGATTCAGAGTTTCGTTTCCATGGGCATCACCACTATCATGTGGTTCATCTGCGGTTACTCGCTCTCCTTTAGCGGCGATGCCATGGGAGGCCTTATCGGCAACCTCGACAAGGCCTTTATGCACGGGGTCGATTTGAATTCTCCTTTCCCCGGGAATCATAAGCTGCCGGAGTTCGTCTTCATGGCTTACCAGATGATGTTCGCCATCATTACGCCGGCGCTGATCACCGGCGCGTTTGTGAATCGGGTCACTTTCAAAGCCTACCTCGCCTTTCTCATTCTCTGGCAGTTGCTGGTCTATTATCCGTTCGCGCACATGGTCTGGGGCGGAGGATTGCTCGCGCACTTGGGCGTCCTCGATTTCGCCGGCGGCATCGTTGTCCATGCCATCGCCGGTTTTGCCGCGCTCGCTTCGGTCATTTATGTCGGACGCCGCCGGGACAGGCAATCGCCACCGAACAGCATTCCGCTTATTGCCATCGGCACCGGCCTGCTCTGGTTTGGATGGTATGGTTTTAACGCCGGCAGCGAATTGGATGTGAATGCCATTACCGGCCTGGCGTTCCTGAATACGGATGTCGCTGCGTCGTTCGCCGCCATCGCCTGGCTGGTGGTCGAATGGTCAGTGCAACGTAAGCCAAAGTTCGTAGGACTGCTGACGGGCGCGGTGGCCGGTCTGGCCACGATCACGCCGGCAGCGGGTTTTGTCTCGTTACCCTCGGCTGCAATCATCGGGATTGCGGCGGGATTGGTTTGCTATCTCGCGGTGCATTTGAAGAACAAGATCGGCTGGGATGACGCGCTCGATGTCTGGGGCGTGCACGGAATCGGTGGAGCCCTCGGAGTGATTCTGCTCGGAGTCTTTGCCTCGAAAGCGATGAATGCCGCGGGCGCTGACGGGCTCCTGGCCGGCGGAACGCATTTTTTCGTTGTGCAATGCGTCGCGGTTATCGGCGCGTCACTCTATGCCTTCCTCTTCACCTACGTGATGCTGGCGTTGATCAACGTATTCGCGACGGTGAAAGTTTCCGAAGCGGACGAAGACCTGGGGCTGGACGCGTCGCTGCACGGGGAACAGGCCTACGATTCTGGGGCCTTGTGAGTCGCGCATTCCTCCCCGCTATTTTCGTCACCCTGGTCGAAGAGTTCCTCCATGCCCTGACCGCTAGAAATTGACACGTTAGCCGGCAGTTCCACGGTGAGTGATGAACTCCCATCGGCTCGTCCGGCTAGCGCTGATTTTTTCCTTCATCACCTTCGCGAGCGGCCTCGTCGCGGCGGATGAGCGCGGCGCCTCGATCCCCGAGCAAACGCGACGCGATCTGCTGGCGGCGCGTGAGAACGCGTGGCGGTCGTTCTTTGGCCAAAACGCCGGCGCCGAAGTCGAGAAAGCGCTTGGGCCGGAAGTGATCGCGATTCAGGAAAGCGATGTCGCCTGGGATAACCGCACGCATTTAATCGCCATGGCCGGCGCGATGGAAAAAACAGGGAATCAAATTACTCCGCCTCGGGTACGGAGATCCAGCTTCGGCGAGACCGCCATTCTTTACTACACCTACCTCATGGAACATAGCGTCGCCGGGAAATCGAGCGTCGAGGCCGGCCGCGGCACCGAAATTTTCGTCCGCCGCGATGGACACTGGGTGGACGTGGGCTGGCACCTCGACAGCGGTCCTTTCGCACGCGAAAACGGCCAGTGGATCCGCAAAGGCGAAGCTTTGCCGCCGGCAACGAACGCCAGCTCTTAGGGAGACATCCCGATCACGGATAGGACTGACGGCATCCGTCCTAAGAGAAGTGCAAAAAGGAGCACTGACACCAATCGGTTGCAGAGATTTGCGCTGACATGGCCGAGCGTTGACTTTTTTCACGTGCCTGCGCCAGAGTGGGTCGACAAGTCGTTAAAGAGGGCTTGGTAGAAAAACTGAATTTGGGAAAAATTAGCTTATGAAAAAGTTGATCACGGCAGTCTCGATCGGAAGCGCCGCATTAATGATCGCAGCCTGCGACCAGAAAACGGCCGACTCGCTTAAAGAACAGGCCAAAGGCGCCAAAGAGACGGTCGAGAAGAAAGCGAACGAAGCCAAGGTCGTCGCGGAGAATAAAATCGATCAGGCCTCGAAGGAAGCAAGGGAAAAAGCGCCGGACGCCAAGGAAGCAATGGATCGGATGGCGGAGAAAGCGAAGGAGGCGGCGGGCAATGCCGCGGAGGCGACCAAGAACGCTGGGGAAAAAGCCTTGAACAAGCTGGAAGATGCCGCAAACAACGCGTCGGCGACCGCAACACCCACGCCGACTCCGTAAGATAGCAGGATTACGCCGGGCACTTCGAAAATTTTGCGGTCGTTGCTCGCGAGAAAAGAGCAACACAAGTTACCCAACGGCACGACGATTCGGAGGTCAGCGGGAAGAAGATGGCCAGCGCCGGTTTGGTTTTGTTAATGCGCAAGCTGATGTTTTAATTTGGCAGGCGCTGCGTTGCTCCAAGCCATCTTCATCGCTGACTCGATAACGTTCCGTCTGGCTGTTTTCAGTAGTACTTGAGTGCTGCCACCTTTCCCCCATTTGCCTTTGACCGGCTCAAACAATTCCGGGTAACGACCGATCAGCTCGCCCTGCTGCTCCGCGGTTAAGATCAACACTGCGGAGACTTCGTCCGGATAACCGAGCGTCGCGAAAATCTTCCCGCCTTTCACACGGAAATCCGGATGCCCCACGTGCGATTTCTCGAACGCCTCCGGCAGACTCAGCGCGATCTCTCGAAATTCACTTTCTCCCATGCTCCACCTTCATACCACGCGGAGGTGAAGAGCAGCGACGATAAATCGGACATCACCAGATGTTGGAGTACGTGGGTGCGCATTTCTAAAGAACCGACGATGGCGCGGTCCAGCATCGTCGTGAAGAGAGGCGGAGCGGCGGTGCGTGCTTGTCCGCCGCACGTTCTCGGTCTCCCAAACCGAGCCGCCGGCTTCCCTAGGCTGATTGAAACTCGTTCGTTGCCCACACTCACTCGCTCCTACCCTCGTCGCTTTACCTTCTATGTCGCGCATCCCACGCGCTCCATTCGCAGCTCACAGCCTCCCGCCGTAAAGTTCGCGCCCGCGAACCGTAGCGGGTATCGTCGCCAACATGACCGCTTCCACCGTGGCCCAATACCTCGCCGCACTCCCCGCGGATCGCCGCGCCGCGCTCAGCGCCGTGCGCAAGGCGATCAATGAGAACCTGCCGGACGGATATGAGGAGGGCATGCAGTTCGGGATGATCGGCTGGTACGTCCAGCTGTCCCTCTATTCGACGGGCTATGGCGAGAATCCCAAAGTGCCGCTGCCATTTGTTGCGCTCGGATCGCAGAAGTCGGGCATGGTGCTGCATTTCCTCTGCTTCTACGGTCATCCCACCCTCTCCACCTGGTTCACCAGCGAATACCAGAAGAGCGGCAAGAAGCTCGACATGGGTAAAGGTTGCGTCCGCTTCAAATCGTTGCAGGACCTGGCTCTCGACGTGGTCGGCCGCACCGTTGCGCGCGTGTCCGCGGAAGAGCACATGGCCAATTACCAGGCGGCGAGGGCGCTCATGGGCAAGGGATCGAGCCGCGCAAAGAAGTCTTCGGTGAAAAAGGCGAAACCAAAGAAGTAACCCTGGCGACTGCCTTCAGCGAAAAGTGAGCATGACAAGGCTCGCCAGAAGCACGTGCGCCCGCCAACCCGACGAGCTTCGCGATGTGATATAACGTTCCCGGAATTCGATCCGAATGCTGTGCGCCATTTCGCGAGCCCAAAGTCCGCATTCGTTCTGTCAAGATTTGCACCCTGACCCCCATCCGCATCCCCGACGCGGCGGCATGGCACGCCTGCTAAATATTTGCGGTTAGATCTAAATTGACCGAACTTCGGCGATGTCCGCCGTATACCATTAGGGGAAGTTGCTGCTGTGGCGCTAACCCATCTCCACCTCACGCTATCGGTATCTCGAATCGCTCGTAGCAACTATGCGCACCAAAGTCAGTGTTTTAGCTTTTCTGCTCCTGCTGTCGATTCAACCCGCATTCAGTGGAGTCCGCATTGGCCCCTTGAAGGTGCGGTTTGGCGGCGATGCCGACAAAGTCACGGATCGCGCGGGCCGAGTTGTTGAAAACATCCAAAACACGAAACGACAAGCCGGGGCCGACATGGCGAACGCCGGCCACCAAGGTGTTCAAGATATCGGGGTAGAATGGGACCGTGGCCGACGCCGGACCGGTGATGCGTTCACCAAGGCGCGCAAAGACACTGTCGATGAGGTCATACGCACACCAAAAAACTTGGACCGAGCCCGCCTTGCTCTGCAAAGATACGCTTACCGTGAAACTCAAGGATTAGGTGATACCCTCACCGATGCTGAGCGCCGTGTCCGCCAAGGCAAGTTCGCGGACGCTATCTGGCACCTCGCCGTTGATCCTCTGAGGCATACGGAAAAGAACGCGGGAAGGCTCGCGCAAGAGAGTTCAATCGTTCGGGCGATCGGCCAAGTCGCTGCGACTGCTTATGGCGGGGCTCCCGGGGCCGCGGCATTCGCTGCTTGGTATACTTACAGCCAGACCAAAGACCCCGAGTTAGCGCTACGCGTCGGAATAATAACCGGCGCAACAAGTTTCGCGTTCGGCGAAGTCAATAAGATCCCATCGACAGAAATCGACGCGCTCACCGGGAAAGCGGTGATCTCTGCAACTGCCGTCACTCGCAAAGCAGTAATCGCCGGCGCCATCGGCGGCCTTGCGGTCGCGGCGAGCGGCGGAGACAAAAAGGCGCTTCGAGACGGCTTCCTCTATTCGGGTGGGACCATACTCGTCCAAGACTTCTACCAGACCGTGACTAAGCATCCGCTCGATGCCAGGTCATCTGAAGGGGAAGCATATGCGATGCAAAGCATGCCCGGAGAGCCGTTTGCCCCCCCGGAAGAAGCCTATATACGCGACAGCGATGGGACAGTTCTCCTCGATAAAGATAATAACCCCCTCGTAGACGTACGAAAGACCAACCCGCTCGTTCCACACGTTGGCCGCCAGTCCGGATTAAACAATGTCAGCATTGTGTCCGAACGATCCGCCGCGATGACCGCGGTATCACGCGTTCCTGCGATGAACGCGATGGCACTTCTTCACGACCACCTGGCGTTTTACTTCGACATGAACCCGCTTACCAGCGTCGGCACGATCGCACCAGCGATTTATGTCACGTTCATCGGCACGGGAACGCAGATGTACGACCTGATCCAAAAGACAGGTGTCAAGTCCACGGCTGCCGGCCGTAAGTTGCACCCCGAAAGCGGTTATAACTGGGTCGATTCAGACGATTCTGACGACTTGAATGTCAAATGGATACCCGGCAGTCACGATCCCGACAACCCACACCTGGTAGCATCCTTGCGCGAAAGGCAATGGGCGCCCGAAGTCGGATATGACTGGGTAAGCAGCGCGTCGAATGATTATCGCGTGCGCTGGACCCCGGGGGACCGGGATCCGAGCGCACATCTCATTGCTGGTCCAGAAGAAGGGACATGGGGACCGGAACTTGGTTACACGTGGGTCGATCCGAACGATCCCGCAAATTACACCGTCACTTCGCTGGCTCCGGCGAAAGCCGTACGGGCAATTCGATTTCGTGCAACGGTCGCCCATTTTGATCGATCAAGAAAAACATTCTGGGCCAAATTTACGAACTATTCACCGTCCGGGCCGGGAGGGCCGTTCATGAAGGTGTTCAACGTCCCCGACGACGCGGAAGTCACAATCGCCGGACGTCAGGCGACGTTGCGCGACCTTCCCGTTGGCGAGAGGGTTACCGGAAGTTATATCGAACTCCAAGACGGCACTTTGTTGATCAAAGCGCTCCGATCGGAGCGGAGTAATTCCGGCGCGGTGAAATGACGCTCTCGGGGGGCGGAGCAATTGGGGTCAGTGTGCAAATCTTGACTGCCTCTAGCTCCGATTCGTCGCTTGCTCCACGAAAGACGCCAATCGCTTGGGCACTGTCCCTTTGAGTGGTTCCGTCCCAACGCGCCTCAGTTGCTGACTAACGTTGGCCGCACTGCGCATGGCCAGACGTTCCGCCAACCATCCTTGCGAAACCGTCGTGCCTCGCCATAAGAGCCGGGCCAGAGCGATTTTCCTCGGGTCGCTCCCGGGAATAGCCGCGAGCTCTTTCTCGTCCAACCCCGCTGCCGCCAATCCCTCTCGCAGCCACTGCTCGGCCCGCTCCAACCCGTGCGCCCGTCTGATCGCCACCCCGCGATAAGCTCGCGCTTTGGTGCGACCCAACGTCTTCCCGGCCAGCTTCAGCAGTTTCTCGGCAAAATTCTGGCCGCCCCAGTACCAGCCCCGTCGCAAGTGGCTGCAACGCGCATCCACCTCCCCGCTTACCGCCACCACGCCAGCGCGCGAGTTCCCCTCTTCCAGCGCGCGTCGCTCCAGACGTTCCACCATCCGCCGGCGGCCTGCCGTCGTGTCAGCGAATCCGAAGACGTCCAGCCCGTCGCTCACAGCCAGCCACGGCGCTCGCTTCCTCGGCGGCAGAGCGTAGCCCATGGCCAGGCTGCTCCACCGATAATCCAAAATGCTTTCCCCTTTGGCCACGCGCACGAGCGGCGCTCTGACCGGATTGAGATGGATATAGTCCATCAGCGTCTCGTAATAATATCGCTGCCCGCCTTCCACCAACACCGCCTTGTAGCGATCGCCGAAGACTCGACCCCAGGCCCGATGCCGCACGTTGAACCGCCGCGTCAGCGTATTCTGCATCCATTGCATGCCTGCGACCAGGTTCGCCTCCGGCGTCTCGATCATCAGATGATAATGATTACTCAGAAGCACCCAGGCATGCACCCGCCACCCGGTCATCGCGCAGGCCTCGCCCAAGGTCTGCACAAACCGTCCCCGATCTTCTTCATCCTTGAAAATAGGCTGCCGACAATTGCCTCGCGCCATCACGTGATAGAACGCCCCCGCATATTCGATCCGCACACTCCGCGCCATCCTTCAGCACTACTTCCGCCGTCCGCCTTCTGTCAACATTTGCACACTGACCCCCAATTC
>JBBRAF010000051.1:0-12200 GCA_038207045.1 Chthoniobacterales bacterium | reverse complement strand
ACATCCTGGATCTCCTCCACCTGATGCGTCGTCACCACGATGGTGCGGCTGCTGTCGAAGTAGTCGTTCAGCAGTGAATCGTAGAACTGCTTGCGAAACAGAATGTCGAGGCCAAGCGTCGGTTCGTCCAGCACCAGCAACTTCGCGTCAATCGCCATAACCAGCGCGAGATGTAACTGGGCCACCATCCCCTTCGACAATTGCCTCACCTTGCTCGTGCGCTTAATAGTGGTCTTCGTGAGAAAACCCTCTGCCTTCGCGCGATCGAACCGCGGATGCACGCCGGCGGCGTAGTCGAGCAAGTCCGTGATGCGGATCCAGCGTGGCAACACGGCAACATCGGCAATGAAAGAGACATCGCGCATGAGTTTATCACGAGCCGCCCAGGGATCGTGTCCGAGCACTTTCAGTTCTCCCTGATACGGCGTAAGACCGAGAATGGCGTTGAGCGCGGTGGTCTTTCCCGCGCCGTTCGGACCAACGAGACCGAGGATACGGCCCTCTTCGACACGCAAATCGATGCCGTCCAGCGCGATGGTTGCGCCAAAGGTTTTGCGGAGACCGCGTGCTTCTATTGTTGCCATGGGTTCAACGCTTCTCCTTTGCTGTCTTGGATGATGATCGGCGGTTTGCGGCGGCCTCCAGTTCTCTCTGTGTCAGACCGAGGCGCTCAATCGTTGCCGCAATGCCGGGCCAGTGTTCGGTGAGAAATTTCTGCCGCTCGCCCTTCAGCAACAAATTGTGCGCCCCGGCATTGATGAACATGCCGAGACCGCGCTTCGTCTCGACCAACTCCTCGTCCACCAATCCCTGATAAGCCTTGAGGACTGTGAGCGGATTGACCCGGAATTCGGCCGCGACATTGCGCACGGACGGCAGTGGATCGCCTTCTTTGAGGACGCCGTCGAGGATCATGGCGACGACACGATTGCGCAGCTGTCGATATATCGGCTGGCTATCGTTCCACTCACGATTCATCCCGTGCTCCCGAAGGCATCAGCCGCGCCCTCTCTGGCACACTGTGGCCCTGGCGTTGGTCGCTCATTATGGTGATATAGTTAACTATATCACTACTACGCAAGCAAGCTCTTTTTAGAAATTTTTTTGCGCTTGCTGGACGTTTATCCCCTTCGTGGCGCTTCCAGCGGAATGACGACGAGCGTCACATCCGAATTTGTTACGCCGTAATGTCGCATTGGAATTGCTATTGACGCATAAGGTTACTTCTGCCGAAATCGCGGCATGATGAACACCCGAATTGCAGTTGTGGCTGTGGCGCTTTCGTTTGCAGCAGCCTGTTTTGCTGCCAACCCTCAAATGGGGACATGGAAGCTCAATGAGGCGAAGTCGAAGTTGCCGGAAGGAATGGGCAAGAACACGATGGTCGTTTACACGGAGCAGAAGGACAAAATTAAAGTGACCGTTGATGGCGTGGACAAGGATGGGAAGCCGACGCATAGCGTTTGGGTCGGCCAGTTCGATGGGAAAGCTTACCCGGTGAAGGGGAACCTGGCTTATAACTCCGTTTCCTACAAAATGGTAAACGACCGGACTAACGACATCACGGCGATGAAGGATGGCAAGATGCTTTGGTCAGGCAAGATCGAAGTCGCGGCGGATGGCAAATCGCGCACGGTCACGATCAACGGCACGGACGCGGATGGAAAGAAGTTCAAAGGCAAAGCCTTTTACGATAAGGAGTAGTCCGCCCGATTCCAAAAGGTCGCGCGTTGAGAATTGAACGAGCTGGCCTGGATCGAAAAATCCTGGTTGGAATTTATGGCTCTGCCTCGCGAGATGATGAGAGCGCGGAGTGCGCCACTTTGTGTTCCAAAGCAGAGAAACGCGGATCGTCGAAGAGCGGCGATAGCCAGGAATAAAATCGCGGCGTGCTAACCCGGGCGGAGCGATCGTCGCACGCCCGATCAAGCGCGGCAAATGCCTTGTCCTTGTCACCAAGCGCAGCGTAAATCGCAGCGAGGTGCACCTGGTCGACGTAACGCGTTTGGGAAAGAGCTTCCAGATCAGCCAGGATACGTTGCGCGCGATCCAATTCGCCAATATGCGCATAACAAATGGCAAGTTGGAAATTCGGCCGCACGAGTAACGCGGGTGGCAAAGACTCGTAACGCTTGATCGCATCCTGCCAGCAGCCTTCCGCGCAGGAAACATTGGCGATGGGGTCCACGTCGTAGAAAAAATGAGGATCGACTTCCAGGACCTGCTCGGCGAGGCGAGCGGCGGATTCATATTTCTCGCGCGCGAGCTCGATCAGGCACTCAAACAGGATCGGCCAGGTATAAAGCGGGTCGAGCAAGCGGGCGCGTTGCAATTCTTCGCGGCCGGAAGTGAAATTGCGTTCGACTCGGGCGAGATACCAACCCAACCAGCGGTGCGCGTCGGCCGAATTTGGATTGAGCGCCACAGCTCGTTCCAGCTCTCGTTTCGCCAAAGGGAAATCGCGGTCATACAGCATCGAAACTGCGCCTAACCAGATATGACCAACGCCAAGGTCTGCATCCGCCTGCACTGCCCTGAGTGCGGAGCGCCGCATCGGATCCAGAACCTCTCGCGGCGCACGATAGGCATCGGCAATGGTCAGATACGCGCCTGCCAGATCACCCCATGCGATGGCGTAATTCGGATCCTCCCCCACAGCTTGCTGCAGTAACGTGATTTTTTGCTCAAGACTTTGCTCATCCGCATGCGCGCCGAAGGCGTGAGCGCGGAGAAAAAGATCGTGAGCACGCACGCTGGTGGTCGGCGGCACTAGCAGTCGTTCTTTCTGCGCCGGGGCAAGTTTGATCCTCAAGGCATCAGCGACATTTTGTGCGATTTCGCCTTGCACGCCGAAAAGGTCTTGGACACGGCGCCGATAACTTTGCGCCCAAAGATGCGCACCGCTTTGCGCGTCGATGAGTTGAACATTGATCAGAACATTGTCGCCGTCTTTCTGCACACTGCCTGCGATTACATTCGCCACACCTAACTCACGGGCCGTCCCCGCCAGATTTTCCGGGTTCGTCTTGTACTTGTCGGCCGAAATGCGTGACCTGACATTCAACGTGCGCAGCTGGGCGAGACTGGTGAGAATTTCATCACGGATCCCACTGACGAAATAAGCGTTGGCTTTATCCTCGCTCAGATTCTCGAAGGGCAGGACGGCAATCGATTTGCTTGCACTGTCGGGGGCGGGCAGGGCCGATATATTTTTCTCGTCTGCCTGATGTGAGCGCACCTGGCGAAAGATGGTTAACGTCGCCGCCGCCGCCGCGAGGAGTACGACGAGTGCGGTTAGTTTGCGCCCTGTCCGGCGGACGAGCCGCCGGCGCGGATCGACAGCTTCGTCGCGCCTGATTCCTTCCGGCGTGATTTCGAATGCCCATGCGCAGGTGACCGAAACGGGAAGACCGACGATTAGGAGCCAGATGATGAGCCGGACGATCCAATCTGGGACAGCGAAAAACGGGAAGACCTGGGTTGCGACTTGGATAAGCAACCAACTCGTGACGATGTAAGCGACGGCAACGCTGTAAACACGACGCCGTTTCAGCTCCGTCAGAAAGGAGCTAAGATTCACGGTTTCGCGTCGAGGAGTTTTTGAAAACGCGGATCGCTTCGCAGCGAGTCGAACATCGGATCAAGTCGGAGGAGCGCGGGGGTGAGCGGCATACCCGTCGCCATCCCTCCATTACCTGGTGCGGAAGTAATTTCTTCCAGCGCGGCGATCGCGCGATCCGTTTCGCCAAGACGTGCGGCGACTCGGGCAAGAATGTCAATTGATTGTGGGCTATTTGCCGCATCTTTCTCGCGCGGATTTGCGGCAATCGCGCTTTCAGCGAAGCGAAAGGCGGCGGCTTTGTCTTCAAGACCCATCTCGATCAACGCGAGATCACCCGAAAGGGACCAATTTTCCGGTTCTCTTTTAAGCAAGGCTTCCAACTCGCTCCGAGCTTCTTGCCAGGTTTCCCGGGCGCCAGCATTATCGCCCGCGATTTCCTGGGCCCAGCCGAGCCAAAAACGCAGCTCGCCGTTGAGATAACCCAGTGCGGGATCGGACTTCGCCAATGTTTCCCGCAGCCGCGGGACGATTTCGGCGGAGCGTCGCTCCAGAATGGCCTGATAAGCCAGTGTTTCCCACGCCGTCGGATCGCTCGCAGTGGGCTGAATCGAAGCGAGCAACGCCGCGGCTTTTGGCAGATCACCTTCGGCCTGCGCAATCGCACCCTTTTCCACGAGCGCATCAACATCGCCCGGGACGATCTCCAGGATCTGGTCAAACTTCTGCGACGCTTCGGGCAAACGACGCAGGAGAAGATAGAATTGACCATGCTGATGGAGCAGACTCACGTCTCGCGGATCGAGTCGCTCCGCTTCCTTAAAGTAAGTTTCACTTTTTTCCCATTCGCCGCGATTACGCGCAACAAAAGCTAACGACTCGTAGATTCGGCTGCTGTTTGGCAGGAACCGTCGAGCCTGTTCGTAGCAACGGACCGCTTCCTCGAAGTCGGCCACGCAACCGTAATTATAGTAGCCTTTGGCCAGCCAGCCTTCGCCGAGGTCAGGTTGAAGAGTGAGCGCCGTCTCCGCCGCCTGCCGCGCTTCTTCCCGCAGGGCCGGCGTTTGCTGGAGATTCGTCGTGCGATAACCGCGCGAGTCGATGTAGGAAAGCAGCGCCCAGGCCTGCGCGAAGTTAGCGTCTAATCTCACCGCTTCCCGAAGGTACTTTTGCGCGCCGAGGTAGTTGGCGGGCGTGTTTTGCGTCTTTAATGTGTAAGCGAGCCCGCGCAGATAGGCGTCATAAGCATCCGGATCCTCCGTCGGTTTGGCAGCCATAAGCTGCTTTTCCTGCCCCGTCAGATGCACGCGCAACTGATCGGCAATCGCTTTGGCCACTTCGCTCTCAACCGAAAAGACATCGGTCAACTCACGATCAAAGATTTGCGCCCAAAGATGTGAATCGTCTGCCGCTCTGATAAGCTGCACGTTTACTCGCACGCGATCGTGCTGCTTCTGCACATTTCCTTCCAAAACGTTGGCAACGCCCAATTGCCGGGCAATCTCGGGCAGGTTATCGGGAGCGCTTCGGTAATGTTGCGTCGAAGTTCGTGAGATCACCTTGAGTTCGGCGATCTTGGATAGGCGTGTCAGAATCTCATCCTGAATTCCCTCGGCGAAGTAGGCGTTCGCTTTTTCTTCGCTCAGGTTTTCAAAGGGAAGAACCGCGATTGATTTGCTTGAGACTTGGGCAGAGGCCGACTCACTTTTGCGGGTATCAGCCGCTGGCTGCAAATGCACCATGCGAAAAACCATCAATCCAGCCGCAATCGCGCCGGAGGCGATAGCCAGAGCTGTGACCTTGCGACCGGTCTGGCGAACGATCGATTTACGGCGATCGACATTTTCTTCGCGTTTGATTCCTTCCGGTGTGATTTCAAACGCCCAGGAAACCGCCAGGGCAATCGGGAAGCCGACCATGGCTGCGAGGACGACCAGTTGGACGGCCCAGTTTGGGATGCCGAAAAAAGGAAAAACCTGCGTCGCGACCTGAATCAAGAGCCAGGCGATGATGGCATACGCGACCGCCACCTTGTAGACATTACGTCGTTTCAGCTCTCCAACGAAATTTTGGAAGTCCATCCGCGTGAGAGAGTCGAAGCTTGCTCCTTATACCGCGGTTGCCGAGGCGAGACCAACAAATTCGATTTCCGCGGACATGCTGTCTCAGAATCGAGCACCGAACCAGAGGTCTGTAGGGGCGGCTGTTAGCCGCCCGGGAAGCTAACAGCTTCCCTACAAATCCGCCGCGTAAACGCTACGCGGTCGCGCTGCCTTCGTCGTCCGCGCCGAACTGGATTCCCTGCGCCAGTGGAAGCTCGGTCGAAAAATTGATCGTGTTCGTTTGCCGGCGCATATAGCTCTTCCAGGAGTCGCTTCCGCTCTCGCGTCCGCCGCCGGTGTCTTTCTCTCCGCCAAACGCGCCGCCGATTTCAGCGCCGCTCGTTCCGGTATTTACATTTGCGATTCCACAATCGCTTCCGACCGCGCTGACAAATTTCTCCGCTTCACGCATGTCGCTCGTGAAAATCGACGAGCTCAAGCCCTGCGCGACGCCATTGTGAATCGTGAGCGCTTCATCAAGATCGCCATACGTCATCAGGTAGAGCAGCGGCCCGAAAGTTTCGTGCTGCACGATTTCCATATCGGCCGAAGCGTTGACCAAACACGGCTTCATATAGCAGCCTCCGGAAAACTCTTTACCGTCTAGCTCGTCACCGCCGTAAAGAACTTCGCCGCCTTGCTCGCGCGCTTTTCCGATCGAGGTCTGCACATTTTCCACCGCGTCGCGATCGATCAGCGGGCCCATCAACGTTTCCTTCTCCAGCGGATTGCCGATGCAAACGCTCTGGTAGGCCGCGAGTAATTTCGTGCGCACTTTTTCCGCCACGCTTTCGTGCAAAATTACCCGCCGGGTTGACGTGCAACGCTGGCCGGCGGTGCCGACCGCGCCGAAAAAAATGGAGCTCGTGGCCATTTTGAGGTCAGCCGTGGGCGTGACGATCAACGCGTTATTGCCGCCGAGTTCCAGCAGCGCTTTTCCAAGTCGCTTGCTCACGGTCGGCCCAACGTGCAAACCCATTCGCGTCGAGCCGGTCGCAGAAACGAGCGGAACGCGTTTATCCGCGGAAAGTTTTTGCCCCATATTGGGACCATCGCCAATCACGAGGGAAAAAATTGCCGGATCGGCGCCGGTTTCTTTGCAAACGCGCTCCGCGATTTTCGTCACTGCGATCGCAGTCAAGGGAGTTTTCTCACTTGGTTTCCAAACGACCGCGTCGCCGCAGACCGCGGCGAGGGCCGCATTCCACGACCAGACTGCGACGGGAAAATTGAAGGCGCTGATGACGCCGACAATTCCCAGCGGATGCCACTGCTCCATCAGGCGATGCTGAGCGCGCTCGGACTGAATCGTGCGGCCATAGAGCATGCGCGATTGGCCAACGGCGAAATCGCAGATGTCGATCATTTCCTGCACTTCGCCTTCGCCTTCGGCCAGAATCTTTCCGGCCTCGAGAGTGACGAGCGTGCCGAGTTCGCGCTTAAGCTTTCTGAGCGCCTCGCCCAATCGCCGCACGGTTTCGCCGCGAACTGGCGCCGGAGTCATTCGCCATTTTAAAAACGCTTCCTGCGCGCGCGAGATCGTCCGCTCATAATCTTCATCCGACGCGCTTCTCACTCGCCCCAGAATGCGGCCATCGACCGGCGAAACCTTCTCAATTACCGCGCCGCCGCCTTTGCCCCAATCGCCGTTGAAGACGCCCGCGTTTTCTTCAGCGATCCCGAGCTTCTCGAGGACGTTACGCATTAGAGTCTGGGGAGCGCACGCGCCCTCGCCATCGCGAACTTGGGAAGATGTTTCGGCGAGGGCGCCAAAACGTGCACGCGAGGGCGCGTGCTCCCCAGACACAACAGCTCGCGCATTACGTAACGGCCCCAGTGCATTGCCGTCGCAAAATCTCCATCGCCTCGTCCACCACCCCGGGGGGGATATCGAGTACAGGGCGAAAACGGATGGAGCGCTCGCCTGATTTCAAAACGAGCAGGCCGTTATCGAAAAGTTTGCGCCAAACTTCGTCGCGCGTTTTCGCATCGGACAGATCGAAAGCGATAAACAAGCCGCGGCCGCGAACAGCCGAGACCATGTCGCACTCTTTCTGCCACTCGCGCAGTTGCTCCAGAAAATACGCGCCCACTTTTCCGGCGTTCTCGACCAGATTTTCTTTAGCGATCACGCGCAGGAAATGCATCGAGCGCACCATGTCGGTGAAATTTCCGCCCCACGTCGAATTCAAACGCGAGGGAAGGCGGAAGGCGTTGTCTTTCACTTCATCGAGACGCGGGCCGGCGATCACGCCGCAGACCTGGACCTTTTTGCCAAACGCGGCAAGATCAGGGACGACGTCGAAATGCTGGCAACACCAGGCTTTGCCGGTGACACCGCCACCGCATTGCACTTCGTCGAAGATGAGAAGCACGTCCGATTCATCGCAAATCGCCCGCAACTTCTTCAGCCATTCGCCGCGGAAATGGTTATCGCCACCTTCACCCTGGATCGGCTCGATGATGATGGCCGCAATATCGTGGCCGCGTTCGTCGATTAACTTGCGAATTTCCGCTTCCGATTTCTTCTCCCGCTCAATCACGTCGCGCTCGCGTTCAGCTTCCGCCAACGAGAAATCGATCGATGGCGTCGAGACGCGTGGCCAGGTAAACTTCGCAAACAAATCGGTCTTGCACGGATCCGTATTGGTCAGACTCATGGTATAACCGGAACGTCCGTGAAACGCGCGGCGGAAATGTAAAATCTCGGTCCCGCGTTCACCGCGGCCGGCTGCCATATTTTTGCGCACCTTCCAATCCATCGCCGCCTTCAGGCAGTTCTCGATCGCGAGGGCACCCCCCTCGATAAACAGATAACGGCTAAGTGGCGACAGTGGCATCACCCGGGCAAAGGTTTCGACGAAATCGGCGTATTCTTCGGAATAGACGTCGGAGTTCGCGATTTTGATTTTGGCCGCGCGCGCCAGATCGGCCTTCACTTCCGGCTCGTCGAAATAGGGATGATTGAACCCGATCGGGAGCGAACCGAAAAAGCCATAAAGATCGATCAACGATTTCCCGGTCGCAGCGTTGGCCATGCGGGATGCGCGAGATTTTTCCAGATCGATCACGATCTTAAAGCCATCCATGAGGATGTGCTGTTCGAGCTCCTGCAACACGTGCGGAGCATCAATTTGGTGGCGCGATTTTTTTGACTCAGTCGAGCGTCGCGAGGAGGAGCGCGCCGGCTCGGTGAGCATGGAATGCATACTCATCCGTTGATCGTAGCTGGAGCACGAGGGTTGGTCAACCGTAGCGCAGCCGCATCACGCTTTGGTCATCCTGAGCGGAGCGAAGCGGAGTCGAAGGCCGACCCCGCGTTTCAATCCGCGCGCATCGTGTGACGCGCGACACGACTCGCGGTTTGCGTGTTCGCGTTCGCGCAACGTTTCAATCCGCGTGCGTCGTGTGACGCGCGACCGTCGTCGCTGGGAGCGCTCTGGCTGGTTTCATTTGCGCGCCGCAAACCTTTGCCGAGCGCGCCGCGGGCACTGCAATTCGACGTGCCCCAAGCAAACCGCAGGCCGACGTTTCGGTGGAGATTATCGACGGCTTTCCTCCTAGCGTGACGGGCCGTGTTCTCTTCGTGGATAAGGACAACCTGAACACCGACGGCATTTATGCCGGTGAGCACACTTATCGCGATGACAGGACGCCGGAGCAGATGGCGGAAGTGACGTTTGAAAATTACGATCCGAATTTTAATTCGCTCTATCAAAAGGGCGATGTCGTGGTCGGCGGATTGAACTTCGGAACCGGCTGCAGCCGCGAGCAAGCTGCGACAGCGCTGAAGTTCAAAGGCATTCCCTGCGTCATCGCGAGCAGCTTTTCCGAAACCTACAAGCGCAACGCCTTCAACAACGGCTTCGTGGTGTTTGAATGCCCCGAGTTGGTGACGCATTTGCGGACCACGCTCGCAAATCGCGCGCCCACAACAGTGGCGCCGGAGATCACCATTGATTACGGGAAATCGAGGCTCACCATCGATGAAAAATCATTCGTTTTTCCGGCGCTGAGTCCCGCGGCTCAAGAGTTAATCGTGGCGGGCGGCGCCGAGAATCTGGTGGCCGCCCGGCTGCGGGCGAGGCCGCAAAAAACCGCGTAATTTTGCGCCCGCGTCCCGCCGACGCCGTCCTCGCCGTTCGCCAACCCTCGACTCACCGGACGGCCGAAATGCAGTGCGGCTGGCTGACGGACAAGTTCGGTCTCTTCTGGCAGGTGGTGCCGACGAAAATACGCGAGCGGGCGAGCGAGCCAGCGGGTGATGCATGCGGTGATGGATATGAAGAAGCTCAATCTGGCGACCTTGCAGCGGGCTTTCGACGGGAAGTAATCGCGATGGGTTATACGCGGGATGGTGGGCTTCGTTGACGATTGAGATCGTTGTCCCGGACGATTTCGGTCCCTTGGTGTCCGGTGGCAGTGACTCAGCGCTTTGCTTACAAGACCCGACCCTGTGCTCCTCCTCACGTAGCTCAAGGCAGGCCGACTTTCTTGCGAAATGCAACGAAACGCGGGTCCGATCGCAGCTCGCGCGTAAACGGATTGTCGTTGATCGCCATGACTCCCGGGTCTTGCTTCTCATAGGCGCGATCGAGCCACTCGAAGGTCTTGTCGGCATCGCCGCGGAATGCATACACGGTTGCGATTTGAAATGACATATCGTCGCTGTGCCCGACGATCAATGCGTCGAGAGCCGCATCGGCGGCGGCGCGGTCGCCTCGAGCCTGCTGCGCCAAGGCCATCGCGTAGGCGCGCCAGTCCGGATCCGCTTCCTGTGTGGCGGCCTTCAGAGCGGCCTCACCGTCTCCTCGTTTCGCTTCAACCAGAGCCAGCATCTGCCACGTTCCCGCGCCACCTGGCTGAAGCGCGATAGCCTTGCGTGCTGATTCCGCTGCTTCATCGTAGCGACCAAGGGAGGTGAGCAGTCTGGCGAGGTCGAAGTGAGAGTTGGTGCTCAACGGGTCTAGCCGAACCGCTTGCTGCAAAAGCTCCACCGCTTCCTCGATCTGGCCGAGATTCGCGAGAATCGTCGAAAGGCCGATCTTCGGCTCCGCCGAGGTCGGAGCGAGTGCCGCGGCTCGCCGGTATTCAGCCTCAGCGCCTTTTGCATTTCGATCGACGCTGACGAGTATTTGACCGAGAGCGGCATAGCCCTCCGCCAGGTTTGGGTCCTCGCTCACCGCGCGTTCTGCGGCAGCTCGCGCCTTGCGATTGGCCTCGGCCACATCCTTGCCTGTTATGTCGCCCAGAGCCCACCAGCTTTTCGACAAAGCCGAGTAAGCCAGGGCATAGTGCGGGTCGCTCTGGATGGCCGCATCGTAGAACCCAATCGCCTTGCGCAAATCGGTCGCCGTGTAGAGCCTTTCGTAGTAGCGACCTTGCAGGTAGGCGGTGTAGGCATCGACGTTCTGGTTTGAGGGCGCGTCCGGATTTTTCTCGGCATCGCCCAGCAGCGCGACCTTAAGCGCGCCGGCGACCGAGTGCGCGATCTCCGCCTGCACAGCGAAGATATCTGGCAGGGCTCGGTCGAATATCTGCGACCAGGCGCTCACACCATCCGCGGCCCGAACGAGGTTGACGGCGATGCGCGCGCGCCCGGCGGACTTACGCACGCTGCCTTCGAGGAGATAGCCGACGCCGAGCGCGGCGCCGATGACCTTGCTCTCCTCGTTCGTGTTCTTGAAGTGAAACGACGAGGTGCGCCCGATGACCTTGAGCGCCTTGATCTGGGCCAGCGCGCTGATCAATTCCTCGGAGAGTCCATCGGAAAAATATTCGTTGTTCGGGTCGCCGGTGTCGTTGACCAGCGGGAGCACCGCGATCGCTTTTTCCAGCTCCGTAGCTCTGGGATCGCGGTGGGAGACGAACTGATAGGCGAGCAAGGCCACAACAGCCAGCACGCTGGCGGCAGCGGACAAAGCGACGGCGCCCAGCCTCCGACGTCGAGAGGAAGCGTTGTGATCTTGAGCCGCACGCTGCTCATGAGTGCGCTTGAGCTTATCCGGTAATTCAGGGTTACCGTCGGTGTCGGTGTAGAGATTGACGAGCGCAAGGCGGACGCCGTGTTTGACCTCGCATTCGCCAAGGTCGTGTAGCAGCGCCTGCCAATGCCGGTATTGCGCTAAATCCTCAGCCGCCCGCTTCGATAAGAGAATATGCCCGGCGTCGCCGCAATCCATCACCCGCTGCGCAATGTTGATTCCCGCGCCCGTGATATTGGCGCGTTCGTTTACGTCGGTAACTTCATTGATTGGCCCGCTATGAATCCCCATCCGTAGCCGCAGTTCGGGATGCTCTTTATCCGCGCGACTGAGTTCGAGTGCACACCGCGCCGGCGATTCATGGTTGTTGCGAAAGACCAGCGCCATCCCATCGCCCGTGGGAAGCCGGATTAGTTTCCCTTCCGCATCGGCCCGGCGGACTTGCTCTGATCCGCGCACCATCTCCTTCAAATGTCGGAGAAGCTCACTCTGCTCATCGATGAGCAACTTCGAGTAACCCACGATGTCGACACAGAGCACGTGGCCAATCTCGGC
>JBBRAF010000050.1:0-13090 GCA_038207045.1 Chthoniobacterales bacterium | reverse complement strand
ACCAAAGTGCTATACGTGACTCACGTATAACAACGAAGGACCCTTGAAGGGAGGTAGAACGGCATCTGCGGTGCATGAGGCTTGTCCGCCGCACAGTTCGGTCTCCCAAAACCGAGTCGCCGGCTTCCCAAGGCTGATTCGCAGCTCACAGCCTCCCGCCGTAAAGTTCGCACCCGCGAACCGCAGCGGGTATCGTCGCCAACATGGCAACTTCCACCGTGGCCCAATACCTCGCCGCGCTCCCCGCGGATCGCCGCGCCGCGCTCAGCGCCGTGCGCAAGGCGATCAATGAGAACCTGCCGGACGGATATGAGGAGGGCATGCAGTTCGGGATGATCGGCTGGTACGTCCCGCTGTCCGTGTATCCGGCGGGCTATGGCGAGAATCCCAAAGTGCCGCTGCCATTAGTTGCGCTCGCATCGCAGAAGTCGGGCATGGTGCTGCATTTCCTGTGCTTCTACGGTCATCCCACTCTCTCCGCCTGGTTCACCAGCGAATACCAGAAGAGCGGCAAGAAGCTCGACATGGGTAAAGGTTGCGTCCGCTTCAACTCGTTGGAGGACCTAGCTCTCGACGTGGTCGGCGGCACCGTTGCGCGCGTGTCCGCGAAGGAGCACATGGCCAATTACCAAGCGGCCAGGGCGCTCATGGGCAAGGGAAAGAACAGCGCAAAGAAGGGTGCCAGGAAGTCCGCGGTGAAGAAGGCGAAACCAAAGAAGTGACCCTGGACGCGCATTTGTAGGTTGACCGTTTCTTCCTTTAGGCAAAACCGGCCACCGCGGAGTGCCTTTCCCGGCGGTAGAGACAGGCCACGGTTTCCGCTGCGGTTCACGACGAGTCGGCGTGCATCACTCGATCATGACAAGTGCTCCCCCGGCGCAACATTCGGCTGTCCACGAGGAAGTCGGAGACTGGATAAGATCGCGTTACGCAGCCGGTAACGGCGGTGAATCGATCGCGCAGAACGTGTGATGGAGCCTCGCGAATGTAGAAAACGAATTCGCCGCCTCATCTACGGCGATCTGGATGTCTTGAGCACTCACGGCATACGACGCTGCTGGGAGCCCGTGCGCGAGCCCATCGCGCTTCTTCCGCAAATTGGAATACGCGTCGAACAAATTCTTACCTGCCGATCCGTCGACAGCTTTCTTCATGCTGGTTCCTGTTAGCCGCTCAAAGAGCTTCAATCGTTCATCGACACGCCAATATTTCTCGAGCAGAAGATCAATGATAAGCCAGCCAACGCCGACGCGACGGCATCTAGCTACGATCAGATCGCGGAGTTGGTGCTCAATTAATGTGCAGAACAGGAGGACGCACAGTTCTTTGGAATTCGAGCTGCGGTAACAATCAAAAATCATTTCGACGATCCTCTGCTCGCTCGAGAAAAGAATTTGCCGCGTTTCGACATTGAGCCCGCACTTCTGGCACGGGCAGTTCATCAGAGTTTCTTCTTCTTCATCAACGTGCCCACATTCAGGGCAGATCGTGAATGCCATGCAGCCAATCACGAGCATCCCGACGTCTTCCCCGTCTGTTTCGTCGAGGATTTGAGAAGCGGTACTCACGTCGTTTTACTCGAGCCTTCGGATCTGCGGAGAAGCAGTGCCATCCGAGGTGTCAGGCAGGACGAACTGAAGCAACGAAGTTGATACGAGGTTCCCTAAGTTCCGTAGCAGCGCATTCGAACGATCGATGACACTGCTAGTTATCTGAGCCTTGCGCGCGAAGAGGGTCTTTATGTGGTCGACTCGTCTCGTTTCTGAGTCTTTGCCAAGCGTTCGATTAAGTCGATGCAGTGTATCTGTCGCGAGTTCGACCGCTTCGCGCGAACTTGCCGCTGCCGCACGCGTCTGCCGAAGCTCTTGATGTAGGCGGCCACGCAGGACCGAGAGCGCAACGGCGACGTGAGCGTCGCCACACAAGGCCGTAGCATGATTGAAAATTTTATCTCGCGCCTTCCCGTGGCTCCCCGGAAATCGGTGTGAACGATTGCGGTAATCCGCAACGGCTGCGTCGACAGCATGCCACTCGTCAGCCAACCGCCTCCGCAGGAGTGCTAAAGCTGCGTCTATCGCTTCGTAAATCTGCCGCATCTCGAGTTCGCGATCAGCGCTAGAATCTAGGTGAGCGAGTCTCGCTAGTTTCTCGAACGGCAATGCAATCTGAGCGTTCTGGAGTTGGTCGACTTTCCGCGACAGCAGCGACAATTCGTGTTGGATTTCGTCGAGCTTGCGGTTCAGCAGCGCTCCCTCCGCAAAATCGAAAAGCATCAACGGCAGCACCGGCCCTTTGAGCGCCTGCTTTAGTTTCTGAGCATCTTTCAAATGCCCGACTATTGCGCCTTGTGCGTCCCGTATGACGCCGCCTGTTCGGTTTAATGTTCCTTTCGCGATGTCTGCCGCTATAGAAGAGGGAATTCGAAGAATCGCTTCTTTGTTGCCCGGAATCCGCAGCCGCGACAGCGCCTTAATTGACGTGCGTAGACGGTCTGTCGCTCCCGCGGTCCGCTCAGCAGAGATTTGATCGAGTGCGATCCGGAAAAGGTCTTCTCTCGTCCAGACTGTCTGCGTTGCTTCGGAAGCGTTGTCATTCGATTTCTCGATGAGTAGATGAGGCGAAACGTCCCTGCTTTCCTTGGCTCGCCGCGATCGCCGACCTCTATTCATCGGGGGATCCTATCCACTTCTTCATTTAGAATCTCACGAACGGTAAGCGGCTTGATCTCGCGATCCTCCTTGCCGCGAACCGCTCAATTTTGGCGAGCGCGTAGCCGGTAAAAGATCGCGCATTAAGGCTCGATGCCGAGAATAACCAGCGGAACAGCGGGAACACCGCGACCGTTGCGAATCACGTTGTACAGCTCGCCTTCGTAGTAGGCGATGCCCGAAGACATCAGCGTCTGCATGGCTTTTGTCGGAAGTATCTCGATCCCGACATCGATTTCATCGCGCACGTAAAACGCGAGGTGTTTCACGAATAGATCGTAGGCGACGAACGCATACTTTCCAGCTGCACTTCTATCGCGACGCGGTTCTTAACGAAGTCGGTCTGGTTGTAGCTCGAGATGGGCGTGTGACCGGCACTCGCGATGTCGGCGCGCTGTTCGTCTGGCTGCTTTGTTAGCGTCTGGCGGATGAGCTTAACGTCGCTCGCGAACCTAGAATCAGTGCGGCAATTCGCCCGCGATCACTGCGGTTTCATCGTAGTCGCGGTTTAGCGACTGATTCCATTGGCGCTCACGCTCGGTCGCCGCTTTCCTGGTCAGGTGTATCTCCGCGTCGGTAATCAGCCCGCGTTGCGATCGCACCGCAATCCAAACTTTTTTCGCTCTGATCTTCATCAACTTACTCCTTTCGCAATTCTTTTGTGCCACTCGAACACGTTCGCGTAATCAAGAAACGTGCACTGTTCGGAGAGTCCGCTCGTCTTGAAGGTGGGCCTGTTGATCTGTGCGGAGAAGCGAGACCGACGAAGATCGTTGGCAACGATCGCGAAGCGAGGCGTCGTGGCGGTCATCAGTAACCGCACGTCATTCAGCCGCAACAACCCAGAGTAAATCGGAGTGGAGTGCTCAATCTCGAACAGCGCGGTAATGTCGCTTGAACCTCGTCTCGCCCAAATGACGTCAATCTCCGACGCGACTTCTTCTAATTCGCGCGTGCCGAAGCTGTATTGACCGAGCTGAAACTGATCGGTCACCGTCCAATCCATGCGCGAGCGGTCACTCCGCGGCAGCCAAACTTCGAATCCCTTACGCGTCCCAATTGCGCCAAGCAACGTCTGAATTTGCGAATGGGTGAGATCGCGATTGAGATCGTCAGGCCCGGTTATCTTGGTGAAGGTGTTTGTCTCATTCCAGCCAAAGTAACTTTCGACGTTGAATCGACCCGCATTGGCGATGTACAACTCGGTTCCAGCCGCAGCGGGATAAACCTGCGCTTTAAACTGACCGTCGCTCGCAGGAGTGAGGCGCTCGAAAACGTCTTCGAAGTTGCGGAATGGAATTAGTAGCGGCTCAGGCTGGGTGTCCCACAGAAAGCATAGTAACGCATCGTGAGCTTGCAGCTGTTGGATGTCGTCCTTTCGCAGACCATAGAAGGTGCGGCCATCCGGATGTAACTTCGAGTAGCGTACGTAAATGCGCGCGCCGCCGCCCACTTCGAAAAGTGACTGGCTATTTGCCAGCTTCCGAACTGGCGCAAACCGCTTATTCAGATACTCCAACAGCCGGTTTTTTGTCTCGTGCGGCATCAGTTGGGGATCGAGTCACTCAGACCGGGACGAGCTGGACCGTTTCATCGGGGATGGTGGCTAGCAGCTCCAAACAGTCTCCGGCAAAACGACGGCTCTCGCGTTGCGCGAAAACTTCGGATCGATAGTCACGTCGTCGCCGAGCATTCGCGAGTATCGTCGTTGTGGCTGCGCTTCGCCAGCATTAGTCGGCCTTCGCGTAAACCTCAGGGGGGACGTGGGCGGGGTCGTGTGCGTGAGCGGTGTCGTGTCTATACATGTGACATTTGACCCTGTCGACGGCCTTTGAGGCGCCGCCACGAGATCTAATATTGACCCAATATGATCGTTCACCTCGTCGACGGCACCTATGAGCTCTTCCGTCACCGCGTAAAAGGCTTCGCCTCACGCGGTCTCGTCGGCTTATCCTGATGGGCTGTGGTAGTCCATCTCATTGACGGTACTTACGAGCTGTTCCGTCATTTCTACCGCGTAAAAGGCTTCGCCCCACGCGGTCTCATTGGTCTATTCTGACGCGATGTTCTATGTGTATGTGTTGCCGCGTAAAAGGCTTCGCCTCACGCGGCTCTGCGGGTAAAACACGAGCGGATGTTCTACGTTTACCTATTGCATTCCGACAAAGACAATGGGTTCTACATCGGCTTTTCGACGGACTTGAAGAGGCGGTTATCGGAGCATATACGAGGCGCCTCGTTCGCCACGAAATCACGAGGTCCGTGGAAGCTTATTTATTACGAGGCTTACACCGAGCGCGAAGACGCCGAAGGACGAGAGAAATTCCTGAAGAGCGGGGCCGGACGGCGTTTCCTGCGCGCCCAATTACGTCACTATCTCCGCGTAAAAGGCTCCGCCTCACGCGGCTCCAATTATGATGACCCGACGTTCCACTAACGAGCCACGTGAGCGAACGCTTTTACGTGGCGCTGGCGCGGTGCGACGCCGGCATTCGCGGCTTGGGCGGAGCGGATGGAAGCGCCGCGTCTGCTCGAGCGTTGCGAAAAGGCTGCGGGCCGATGACGATGGGCTATTAGCGCCGGGACCCAGCTTCAAGACGCTAACGTCGACCCTGTCTATCTCGTTCGATTCCCATCCGTTCCGTTCGTCATGGTTTGGAATAGAATTCCGCTCCGCCTTTTGGCTTCGTACCCGTGGGCCCGGTTCGCGACAACGAATCCGAGAGGTTGCCGGTTGCTGCTGCTTCCGACGGACTTCACGCGTCGCAATCCTTTGTTCACGCGAATTGGTCAGGCGCGGGATTCCAACTGCTCACGGGATAGTGCCGCCCCCTTTCCAAGGCAGCCACGCTACTCCTTGTTCAGATAATTTTTTTCGAGGAATTCGGATCTGAACTTTTGTGGCGGAGTAGGAATGTCTGGCCGGCCCTCTGGAGTAAAGTCCATCAGATTCCAATACGGCCACACCGTGTCGACATGATTCATCATCCCCTCTGTTCCCCAGAAATGAAGAATCTTTCCATCCTGCTTCCGGAAGACATGCATCACGGGTAATTGCATATCATCAGAGTCTTCCTGGCATTTGTAATCGGCCTGATAGGAAGACTCGAATCCGGAAACCAGCGGAATCTGTGACCATCCGCGTTCTTTGGCCCACGCATTGATCTTTTCGGGTGGGGCTTTGGCAATGGCGACAAAGGCTGCGTCGCGAGATACCTGATACCAGGTGCGATCAAACCCATCGACCAGCGACGTGCAGGAAGGACAGGGATTGTCCCAGTTCGGCCCGTACATGAATGAGTAAAGCAGCAGCGTGTTTTTGTCTCCAAAGAGCTCGGAAAATTTTACGCGTTGTCTCACTTTCCCATCGTTAGCCCATTGGAAGACATAGTCCTCTTTCAATTCCCCACCGCGTGGAAGCTGGCGGCGTTTCGCTGCCACGGACTTTGTCTTGTCGACCAGCTCTTGTTCCTCTTTGAGCAATGATTCGCGCGCGGCGCGATACTCTCTGCTTTCGTTTGGATACCGCAGTTGTTTCATTTCGTTGGCAGTTTCAAGTTATGCCTCCGGAGGATGTCGTCCAGCAACGACTTGTCGATCTTGGCTTGTTTCAGCAATAACAAGTTCATTCGCGGCGCGAAGGACGTCAGCAAGCGGGATCGCGCCGAATTCGTCAGGTATTGGATACTGCGGCCGATACGGCCGCCGCTACAGCTCAGACTTTCGAATAAATCTCGGCGCCCGCTTTGGCGAACTCGCGCGAGCTTTCTGTTCCATTCCGGCTTTCAACGCCTCGTCGTCGGAAAGGTTTTGCTGCGCGGCAAACTTTCTGACGTCCTCCGTTATTTTCATACTGCAGAAATGAGGACCGCACATTGAACATCAGCCTTCGTTAAAACTACGGCCTGACGAGGAATTGCGAGCCGATGCTGCACCTCGCCGGCCAGCGTGTCTAGTACAACGTCCACGCTGACGGTACAGATTTGCTCGATCTCGAATTTTATCCGGCAATCGCCAAGCTGGAAAAAATGTTGCTGCAACGCGCACTTGCGCAGAGTGCCGACAATCGCGCAGAAGCGGCGCGCCGCCTTGGAATCAATCGTCAACTTCTCTATGCAAAGCTTAAAGAGTACGGACTGGAACAATGAGTTTCTAACGTGCAGAGCTTGCCGGCGCCAGGCCGAAATCGTCTCAGCCCTGGACCTCAAGTTCTTTCTGATTGCACTCACGAAAAGGCGATTGCAAATTGATCGGATTGAATTTTGAGGCAGAACTTTTCGTTGTTAGCGGGTTTTGCATATTGCCAGGCCCCGAAAAGCGCTGAACAAGTCGGTGCAGATGAACATCGACACTCTCGATAGACTGGCAGCGCTCATCGGGCAGGAACGTGACGCTTTGCTCTTTAGCTGGCGGCAACAAGTTCGGGAACTTCCTTCGGCTCGCAATCTCGACGTCCCGGTGCTCAACGATCACATTCCGTTACTTTTGGATGAATTGGTCGCCGCGCTTCGAACTGACTCTCGCCAAACGATCCCGGAAGCGCTGGTCGAAGCCAGTCCGCCAGCTCACGGATTGCAACGTCTCGAGGAAGCATTCGACATTCAAGAGGTCGTTGCTGAGTACAACATCCTGCGCGGCTGCATTCACGATCTGGCCGAGAAAAACGGCTTAAATTTGCAAGGCGAATCTTTCCACGTTCTAAATCGCGTCTTTGATCAGGCGATCGGTCTGGCCTTACAGACATATGCAACGCAACAAGCGCTGGAAGTGCAGAAGCGCCGGGAAGAGTATCTCGCTTTCGTGGCGCACGATCTTCGCACTCCTTTGAACGCCATCTCCCTAGCGACAAGAGTCCTGGAACTGACGTTTGAGGAACGAACCGCCCGTGCTGAAACTGCCAAAATGTTGAAAACCTTGGGCCGGAATGTCCAGCAGCTTCACCTGCTGGTCGAAAAGATTATTGAGGAGAATACGAATCTTCGCACCGAAGCTGGTGTCAAACTGGAGCGCCGCCATTTTGACTTATGGCCCCTGGTTGAAGCGCTAATTCACGATCTTCGCCCTGTCGCAGGCACTGGTAGCACTCAGTTGATCAACAAAGTGCCTCATCACCTCATGATCTTCGCAGACGCCAGTCTAATGCGGCGCGTCTTTCAGAACTTGATTGCCAACGCGATCAAACATACCCCGCGCGGAAAGGTAATCATCGGGGCGCGGGCACAGGATACGGAAGACGGCGTTGAATGTTGGGTGAGTGACACTGGTGTAGGATTCCCGGAAGCCCAGCTCGAAAGAGTGTTCGACGAACTGGAACCCGGCGCCGCAGAGGCGGGCGGATTGGGTCTTGGTTTGGCGATTGTTAAGACCTTTGTTGAAGCTCACGGCGGACGCGTGCGCGTCGAAAGCAAAGAAGGATCCGGCTCCAAGTTTTATTTTACACTGCTCGGGAGGGAAGAGCCGGGCGCCTAACAAATCGCTAAAGCACCGGCCTTTGCTAATGGGGGTCGTCCGACTGTCGATGTCCGGTATGATTCCGTTCGACATAGCTCACGCGGAACCAGATGGCGTAGAGCGCGGGAAGGAAGGCGAGCGTCAACACCGTGCCGACGGCAGTGCCTCCGATCAGCGCATAAGCCATGGACTTCATCAGCGCCCGCTCCAACAGATGATCGGCATAACCATACTGCGTCTGCAGGTTCGGATGCTTTCTGTGGCATCGGCCATTGCTGATGCGCTTTGACAATTGGATACTTCTTAAGCGGTGTGTTCATAAGTCCTCGCGGTTCATGTATTCATGGCATGAGAGAGAATGGCCTGGTGCAACCAGCGTGGCGTTGCCCAGGTAAAGATCACCATGGCCTTATTGGCGAAACCCGGCACGACACTCATGCGCCCAGCGTGCAGGGCGCGAATGCCTGCGCGCACCACGGGTGCGGGCTGCATCATTAACAGCTTCAACGCGGGCGTGATCTTCTGTTGTGCCGCGGTGGCGAATCCGGTGTCCGACATGCCCGGACACAGCGCCGTGACCGTGATGCCATCGCGCTTGAGCTCGCGATGAAGAGCTTCAGCCATGCGTAATACATAGGCCTTCGCGGCTGAATAGACGGCCAAGTTCTCCACGCCTTAATAGGCCAGTAGACTGGCAACGAGTAGAATTTTCCCGCGCCGCCGCGTCCGCATGTCCTGCGCGAAAACGTGGGTGACGGCGGTCAGGCTCGCGACGTCCAACTGCACCATCGATAGCACCGAGTCGAGCGGAGCGGCCGCAAATGGGCCTTGCAGTCCATGGCCGGCGTTGTTGATCAGAATGTCGATTGCAATGCCGCGCTCGCGCAGACGCTGTTGCAGTCGGACGATCGCCGCGACATCGGAAAGATCAACCTGCTCCACGACGATCTCAGTGCCGTGCTGCTGGCGGAGTGCTTCAGCGAGTTTTTGCAACCGGTCGAGCCGGCGGGCCACCAGGACTAGCGGATGGCCTTGCTCGGCATATTGGCGGGCGAACTCCTCGCCGAAACCACTCGATGCGCCTGTAATCAGAACCCAGCCTTTGTTTGTTGATGTGCTGTGCATATACACTATTGAGTTTAGTTTATCGCCCTTGCGAGGATTCAGAGTTTATTTGCTCAGAGCCAACGCCGCAGTTTCGAGATCGGACAAAATGGTGGACCAACGCTTTTCACCGAGAGTTTTAACCGCGGCGCGTTGAGCGGACTTCCACGCCGGCGTGAGTTTCTCAATCTGTTTTCGGCCTTTGGCCGTAATGGCCAGTTCCACAAGCCGGCCGCGCCCGCCGCCACTGATCCGCACCAAACCATCCCGCTGTAATGGCCGGAGATTCCGCACGAGAGTCGTGCGCTCCATCCCCAGCCAATCACTCAGTTCCGCCATGTTCCAACTGTCCCTCGTCCTCAATGATGCCAGGATTGTTCCCTGAGTGGGGCGGATTCCATGTCGCCGCATGTCCGCGTCATAAAACTGCGTCACCGCCCGCGTTACCCAACGCAAGTTGAAGCACACGCAGTTTTCCGCCGCCGACAGATCCAGTTCTTTAGGCATTGTGTGTATATGCACTACTAGGACAAAATTGTCAATGGTTATTTTGGATTTATTTTTTTGTCGCGGGCTCGCGTTCTGCGTCAAACCGCAGAATGTCGCCAGGCTGGCACGAGAGCGCTCCGCAGATCGCATTGAGCGTCGAAAAGCGGATCGCGCGCGCCTTGCCGGTCTTGAGGATCGAGAGGTTGGCCAGCGTCATTCCGATCCGATCCGCGAGGTCGGTCAGCGTCATCCGCCGATCGTGAAGCAGGTCGTCAAGCTTGATGGAGATCGCCATATTACACAGTCCCTTTGAGGTCTTCGCGCAGGAGCGTGCCTTCCGCGAACACGCGAGCCAGCAGGAACGTGAGGAGAACGGCGAGCCAACCGTTGAGCGAAAAGCCGGCATCGAGATGGACGGGGTGCGCCGGAGTCGAAACGGCCTTGCCGATCGCACCGATGACGAGGCTGAAAAGCTGCAGCGCGAGCAGCGACCAGGCGATCGTCTGCAAGCGGGACGCGTTGGCGGCGACGAACGGGTCGCCCTCACGAACGGTCCCAACGATCGCGAGCAGCCGTTTGAGGACGACGTAGTTCAGCGGGATTGTGGCGAGGCCGAGCACGGCGACTACGCGCAGGCCCATGACCAGCCGCTCTGTGTCTGGCGACGGAGACAGGTGGAACGCGCTCATGATCCATTGCTCGTTCGGCATGACCACCAGCAGGGCGAGGATCGCTGCCCCGCCCAGCCAGTTCAGGACAATGAGGATTCGTAGTACGACGTGCGCGATGGGCAGCGCGGCGGATAATTTATTCATTGAATATCGATAAACTCTTTATCGATTATCGTCAAGTCAAATATTGATAATCGATACAATTCGTCCACGAGCTCCTAGAAAACTTTATCCGCGTCTGCGCTGAACAATTGGGTAGATTTGCTTGGGCAATGATCATTCACCTCGTCGACGGCACTTACGAACTCTTACGTCACTTCTACGGCTTGCGCCGATTCAACAAAGGCGTGGATCGCCCCTACGGCGCCGTCGTCGGCGTGCTGCAGACCGTTCTCCAAATGATCGAGAACGGCGACACTTACCTCGGCATCGCCACCGATCACGTGATCGAGTCGTTTCGCAATCGGCTCTGGGCCGGCTATAAGACCGGCGCTGGCATCGAACCCGCGCTGCTCGCGCAATTCCATCCCCTCGAGGAGGCGCTCGCGGCGATGGGCGTGGTCGTCTGGCCGATGATCGAGCTCGAAGCCGATGATGCACTCGCTTCGGCCGCGCATCTCGCGTCGAAGGACAAGAAGGTCGAGAAAGTCGCCATCTGGACGCCTGACAAGGATCTGGCACAATGCGTGCGCGGGACGCGCGTGGTGCAGATCGCCGGCCGGCGCAAAACGATTCGCGATGCGGCCGGGATACGTGAGAAGTTTGGCGTCGATCCGCTGCTCATTCCGGACCTGCTCGCGCTCGTGGGCGATGCCGCCGACGGCTACCCCGGCATTGCCGGGATCGGCGCCAGGACCGCCGCCCAGCTTTTGAACCGCCATGGTGGGATCGAAAACTTCCCGTCAAACGTTCTCGGCAAACAGCGCGATCTCGCACTGCTCTTCAAGAATCTCGCGACCCTGCGCACCGATGCGCCGCTCTTTAAGAAGGTCGAGACGCTGCGCTGGCGCGGTGCGACGCCCGGATTCGCGGCCTGGGCGGATCGAATGGAAGCGCCGCGGGTACTCGAGCGTTGCGAAAAGGCTGGTTGTGTTGGGTTAGAGCTTACTACCGACACTCCTCGCTGAACTCCGACTTTTATTTGCAAAAACAACTGCGGGCAAACCCGAACGACGACTCTCGGCCCGCAGTTTTCGAGCAACACGCCGGAATGCTCGTTCGGCGCGGGCCACGAAGTCGGGAACCTGCTTGTCACCATTCGTCTTTGGCTTCGCTTTCATGATTCAATCAACTCGCGGACGGAATCTACATCATCCGTCTCCGAAATGGCGAGGCGTTTCCCGCCCCGGCGGGCAGGTTGCGGGGAGCCGCGGCTGTCCCAGATCGCCCATCGCGTCGCAAGCGGAAGGTAGTCGTCGATCAGGTGAATGCGGCTGCGTTTGAATCGGCGACGAACATCCGCCACTGGGATGTCGTGTCCCCCAGCGCGAACGCGCACGAATCGCGAATTCAAAGTTCGTTTCGGCGAGTCGCCGAAACCAGCACGCGAGTCGCGTGCGCTCCCCGGGTGGAGTTCTTTCGCAAAGGTGGTTTTGTCCGCCACGGCGAATCTGCGACCCGCGCCGTTGCAACCGGCGATGAGGTAGATGGTTGGTTTCGGGGCGGGCATCGATTGCAGTTCGCAACCGTGAGGAACACCTCGACACAGCGAGGCGGCTACAGCTACGTCTTCCCGTAAGCCTCGGCGCCTTGCCCCTCAGATTCCTTCGTCTTCTGGAAAGTCCGGCCTTTCCGCCGCGGAGTTAGCTTGGCAGAAAGTTCGAGTAGTTGCGCGACCTTGCGGATTTTTTCCTCAAAGGATTCGTGCGCGAGAGCGCGGCGCATTTCGGTCTTCATAGCTTCGGAAGAATCAGCCTATGCCGGCGCAGGATTTCGTCCAAGAGCGTTCTGTCGATCTCGGTTTGTTCCAGCATCTGCTCGATCCGCACGAGGTCCTTGTGCCGTCCGACGCTGGCGGCAATGGCAATGATGTGCTCGGAACGGAAGACCTTCGAGGAAACTCCTTCGTAGGTGATGGTGCGCGCTTCGCGAACGGCTTCTTCAGTAAGTCCGGCCGCGGCGAGAAATTGAACCGGGAAACCTTTGACGAGGAGGTGTTCGCGTTCGACACGCCAGCCGCGTTCCTGAAGGTGCTGGTAGATGGCGGGAATTCCGGCGGTGAGTCCTTTCTCCGCGGCAACGAAGATGATGTCGGCGTCGTAGGTGGTGAAGGGCTCGACGTAGTAGATCGCGGCCAGTGCGCCACCGAGCGCGTAGTCTTCAATCAGGCCGGCGGCGACAAGGTCGTTGGCGGCGCGAAGAACTTCTGCGAGGGGAATGGCTGATGGTTCGTCGCTCATTGAAAGCAATAAAGTTGGTTTCGGCTAGCAGCCGAAACCAACAGGCTGGCAGCCTGTGCTCCCCAGACAGGAATCACGCTTTTGCGTAAAGTTCAGAACCTTGCTCGGCGAATTCTTTCCTCTTTTCCTGCATTCCTGATTCAAGAGCCGCTTCCTCTGAGATTCCCTGCTCCGCAGCATACTTGCGGACGTCTTCGGTTATCTTCATCGAACAAAAGTGCGGGCCACACATTGAGCAGAAGTGCGCGGTCTTGGCTCCCTCTTGCGG
>JBBRAF010000049.1:0-14469 GCA_038207045.1 Chthoniobacterales bacterium | reverse complement strand
TGCTACCGATTTTGGCAGCACGAACGGACACGTGTCAACAGCATTTACCTGGGGAAAAACAGTTTGCACCGCTAGCTCAATTGGCAGAGCAAGTGACTCTTAATCACTGGGTTGTTGGTTCGATTCCAACGCGGTGCATTTACTTCCCGTTCACTCGTCCTCTTTTTTGAAATCCACCTGGCGATTGGGCGTTCCTGGGTTTCGACGCTTTCGCTTGATCAGCGCTCGACCGCGTGAGGGCTGGCGTGCTAAACTCGTCATCCGTGATCTTCCACGTGGCGCGCGATGGCGAGGTAATCGGTCAGTTTGAGGAGGCCGAGTTTGCTAGCAGGGTGCGACGCATTGAAATCCGCTCGACCGATTATTACTTCGTCGAAGGGATGGCGGAGTGGCGACCGGTCTACGAATATCGCCCCAGCGTTGCATTGCCAGCCACACCAACGCCCGAATCGGTGCGAGCCGCGCAGCGGGAGGTTGCACCGCGCCTCGCGAAAGCGAGCACACGCATTCCGCCTCGCGCGGTGTGGGCTATAGTCGCCGTTATTGTGATATTGATCGCGATAGCGACATGCCATGGGATCTGAGAGGCCGGGAAAATTTCGGCGACCTTGCGACTACTCCGCCGTAATCGCCCGCTACAACACACCGACGGCGCGGGAGATGAGCAGAATCACGATGCACAGTGAAATGGCGATTTGTATCATCGCCAGAATCTTGGCCCAACGCGCCAGCACCGGCGCATCAGTGGGACCGAAAGTCGAGCTTTGGGTGAAGGCGACAAACAGGTAATCGGCGAAATGCGGCCGCCATCCTGCGCAAGCAAAACGCCCGCGCTCCGTTTTCTCGAGCTGCATCTGAGGAAATAAAAAACTGCGGCTGCCAAACTCCCTGCGCTCGCGGCGCACTGTCGACCCGCCGCCATCGAGCCGCCAATACCAAAGCGCGAAGACGAGCACATTAGTTAGCCAAAGCTCGCCGCCGGAGCGCAGGAGCGACAAGGCATCTCCCTTATGCGAAGGCAAGGCCCGCACCAGCAGAATGACCGATCCGATGAGTGCCAGGGTAATGAGCGAGTTGATAAGAATGCCCAGGACGCGATTGAGTGAACGCCGCCCGGTGCGGTGGCTCACGACCGTTGGCACCAGCAAGACAAAAATCACAGTCGGCAACAACCACGGCGGCCCGATTACAAGCGAAGCTGGCAACGCCAGGTAAACGCCGCCCACCGCTACACAAGCGAGCAAAGCCTGCCAGCGAGGTTCAGGTCTATCGATGTGATCGGTTTTGTTCGTCAAAGAGTCGAAGAAGTTTGTCTCTTATGCGGTGCAGATTGGGCTCAGCAAGTCCTTATTCAATGTCGAAACCGCACATCAAATAGAACACCAGCCAAGTTGACAGGGTAAAGTGTGCTCGTTACTTGCTCGCGCGCGGCTGCAGCCCCGGGCTGTGATCGCCGATTTTCACGGGATAATGACAGTTGCTGAGGCATACCGGTCGAAGTGCGCCCCTTTGGCCTTTCTTCTCCTGGCGAGATTGGCCGGAGCGCAGGCGCCCCTCCCCACTCCCTCGGCGACGCCGAACGATCCCGCTTCGGAACCAACGGTGCTGGCGGTGGCAAAGGTGATGCCGGCAGTGGTTAACATCAATGCCGAGCGTGTCGTTCGGCGGCAAGTGCGCGATCCGTTTGAAGATTTTGCCGCGCAGTTCTTCGGAAGCTACCGCAGCGAGCCGCGCGAGATCCGGCAGCGGCTACAAAGTCTTGGCTCGGGTTTCATCGTCGATCCCGCAGGTTACATCGTCACAAACGAGCACGTGGTGCAGCGCGCGGCGGACTTGAAGATCGAGGTGACGACGAGCGACGGGAAGGTCTACAACGCGCATTACATCACCGGCGATCCGAAGCAGGACCTGGCGTTTATCAAGATCGACGGCAAGACAGGGTTTCCGTTTCTCAACCTCGACAATCTCTCGCCTAATCTGCTGGGCCAGACGGTCATCGTCCTTGGTAACTCCGTCGGCTACGGTAGCTCGATTAGCCGCGGCGTGTTGAGCGGAGCGAAACGCGACATCACGATCGATAATTTCGAGTATAAGAACCTCCTGCAAACGGACGCGGCCATAAACCCGGGAAACTCCGGCGGCCCGGTGGTGGATATCGCCGGCCGTCTTGTGGGAGTGAGCTCGGCCAAAATGGCGTTCACGCCTCAGGGCGTGCCGACGCAAGGTGTGGGGTTCGCCATTCCGGCAGAAACTGTCCGCGAGACGGTGAAACAATTCAAAGCCGTCGCGCAAAAGCAACCCTCACCGCAGCCCGAGCGCGCACCGCCCACGCAAACGTCGGCCCCCAATGCCGAGCGATTATTTGGAATGCAGTTGCAGGATTTAAGCGAAGAACTGACCGATGCGCTCGGGCTCATCCCGCGTCGTGGAGTGCTCATTAGCGCAGTGGAACCAAACAGCCCGGCCGAGGAGGCGGGCGTCGAGCGCGGACTGGTAATTTATCGGGTGGGCCGTCACGATGTGAATTCGGTGCGCGCATTGGAGGCCTGGCTGACACGGGCACGAAGCGGATCGACCGTGGACTTCACAGTTGGCCTCGCGCGCAGTGATGGAGAGCGGCAAATTCAAACGGTGTCATTGACAGCGCGCTAAAATTTTTCGACAACATCGCGCCGCGGAAGTTGTCTCATTGAATTCACCTGCATGATCAAAGTTGAAAACCTGACAAAAAAGTACGCCGGGCAAACCGCTATTCGCGACTTAAATTTCGAGGTCGGGCGCGGCGAGATCATGGGCTTTCTTGGGCCGAATGGCGCGGGCAAGACCACGACCATGCGCATTCTGGCGAGCTTCATGCCGCCCACTTCCGGACGTGCCTCCATCGCCGGCTTCGACATTTTTGAGCAATCGCTCCAGGCCCGCGCGCACCTTGGCTACATGCCGGAAAATGTGCCGCTCTATAACGATATGCGGGTGACCGAGTATCTGAATTATCGCGGGGCGTTAAAAGGTATTCCGCATCGGCGCATGACCGAACGCGTAGGCGATGTGAAGGAGCTCTGCGGTTTAAAAGAAGTGGAGAACAAGATCATCGGCGCACTTTCAAAAGGATATCGGCAGCGCGTCGGTCTGGCCGATGCGCTCGTGCACGAGCCTGATCTCCTTATTCTGGATGAGCCGACGAGTGGGCTTGATCCCAATCAAATTCGGCAGGTGCGTGAGCTGATCAGGAATCTGGGTAAACAGCACACGATTTTGCTTTCCACCCACATTCTGCCGGAGGTGGAGATGACGTGCAGCCGCGTCATCATTATTCACAAAGGGCGAATCGAAGCGTGCGATACGCCGGAGAATTTGCTGGGCAGAATTCGCACCGCCGGAGGCGTGACGCTGGAGGCGAAGACAGGGAACGATAACGGCGCGGAGGAGTTGAAAAGAATCGCAGCCGTGCGCGAGGTAAGCGTGAAGGATGAAGATGGCTGGGAGATTTTTTCCATGCGAGTGGAATCGGGTAGCGATGTGCGCGAAGAGGTTTTTCGACTGGCGCGGGATCGGAGATGGGACGTGCGCGAGCTAAGCGCGCGGCGGGCGACGCTGGAGGATGTTTTCGTGGAAATCACGCATTCGGACGAGGAATGATGACTAGCAGCGAGCGATCTCCATTCCCAGGCGGTCATCCTGAGCGCAGCGAAGGATCTCCCGAGCTCAGTTTCGATCGAGCATATTTCGGCTGTGTGATTTTAGACGCAGCGGGAGGTCCCTCGCCGTCTACGCGACTCGGGGTGCCAGAGGGCAAAAGCGAGAGGCCAAGGTATGCGTAAGTTTTTCACCCTTCTTTCCCGCGAAGTGTCGAGCTACTTCTACTCGCCCATCGCTTACATCGTACTTGTCTTTTTCTTGTTAGTGAGTGGAGCGGACTTCTACTTCCAGATCTCGTTCATGAACCAGCGGGCGGTGGCTTACACGGTTCAGGAAGCGTTCTTTAATTCTGTCTTCTTCTGGTTCGCGTTCGTGCTCATCTTTCCACTTATCACCATGCGATTGTTCGCCGAAGAATTTAAACTTGGCACCATCGAACCGCTCATGACAGCACCGGTGCGGGACTGGCAGGTGGTGCTGGCCAAGTTCTTCGGCGCGTTTCTTTTTTATATCGTGCTCTGGATTCCGACGGCTCTTTATTTCGCCATTTTCCAATACATCACGCGCCAGCCGGCCGCAGGATCGCCCGGGGCATATTGGGGTTCGTATGGGATGCTGCTGCTGATCGGAATGTTCTACATCAGCGTGGGTTGTCTCGCTTCCGTGCTAACGAGAAATCAAATCATCGCCGCGGTCATTTCCTTCTGTGCAATTACACTGCTATTCTTTCTCGGGCTGATTTCGTTCATCCTGCTCGATGTCAGCTCGACTACTCGCCAGCTGCTCGGCTATTTCTCCGCCATCGAGCACATGGGCACGTTCTCGCGCGGTGAGTTCGACACGCGACCGCTCGTCTTTTATGGGAGCATGACGGCTCTCGCGCTCGGCCTCACCTACCAGATCTTCCAATCGCGAAAATGGAGACTGTAACCGCGCCGCCGGAGAAGCCGAGGCGGATTCACCGTCTCCAGATCGGTGTGAACGTGATCGTGCAGGTCGCGCTGCTTTTTATGCTCGTCGCGATGGTGAATTACCTCGGCTTCGAGCATTACAAGCGCTGGGATTTCTCGCGCGAGCATAAGTACGCCCTTTCCGACAAGACCAGGCGCGTGCTCGAGTCACTCAAGGGCAAATTGCGCATTACAGTTTTCTTCTCGCCCAACACGCCTATCTCCCCCGACGTGCAAAGTTTGCTCACGGAATATCAATATGCGGCGAAGGGGAGAGTGGACGTAGAGCACATCGACCCAGAGCGCAATTTTTCACGCGCAAAGGAGCTTTTCGACAAATACAAAGTGGTAAGTGACGAAAACCTGCTCGTGCTCGATTACGACGGTCGCAATAAGACGGTGAAGGCTTCAGAAATGGCGGATGTCGATCAAAGCGGGATGGGAATGGGCGAAGGTCCGCGCGTGACGGCGTTCAAAGGCGAGCAGGCGGTAACGGGCGCAATCATCGATCTGACCGAGGGAAAGAAGAACACCATCGGCTACGTGCTTGGGCACAAGGAGCCGCCGATTTCCGATCAGGCGCCGCGAGCGCCCATGATGCAACAGCCGGCGGAGACCAGCCCGATCTCGGTGCTGAAGACATTCATCGAAAACGAGAATGTAAAGTTTGAGGAGTTAAATTTGTTCAACGTCGAGGCCGTGCCGGGCGAAGTGAAGACCGTGATGATCGTCGGGCCACAGTATGACTTTTCCGATCGCGAGATGCAGTTGCTGCGGAATTTTTGGAACAAACAGGGACGCATTCTCGCGCTCCTCGATCCTTCCGCCAAGACACCGAAGCTCGGTGCATTTCTGAACGAGCTTGGGGTGCACGTGAATGACGACCGGCTCATGGCGGTTATGCGCACTGGCATTGAAGAAATGGCGCGGGTGCGCGATGTCATCGGGCGCTTTCTTCCCGATACCGCGATCACGAAGCGGCTCGGTGATGTGCGTGCGCCGTTTCTGGGCGGGACGTGTTCGTTAACGCTGGAACCGGATCGGGTGCGCGGCGCGGGCATTCAACTGCAACCGTTGGCCCAGGCGGAAAAAGGATATTGGGGCGAAGTGGATTACAATTCGGACGATCCGGCAAAGTTGCAATTTGATGCCAATCGCGATCACGGCCCGCCGTTGAACATCGCGGTCTCGATCGAGAAAGGCGGGAGCGGCGACGAACGCGTGCAGGTGAATTCGTCGCGAATGGTGGTGGTGAGCAATGCACTCTTCGTGCAGGATCAGGCGCTGACCCAGGACCAGCAGGCGCTCGATTTTGTTTCCGCCAGCATCAACTGGCTGATGAGCCGCGAGCAACTGATCGGCATCGCGCCGAAGGTGCCAAAGACGCTGACCTTTACGCTCGATCCCAAAGCGCTGCGGAATCTGCGCTGGATCGTGCTCGTGCTCATGCCGCTGGTGCCGGCGTTGATCGGCTCCGCGATTTGGTGGAAGCGGCGCGCGTAATCTCCTGATGCGAACGCGGACCACGCTCATCCTCCTGGCGATTGTTCTCGCCATCGGTCTGTTCATTAAATTTTTCGAAAGCAAACGGCCAAATACAGAAGAGTCGGCTCGGCGCGCGAAGAATGTCGTCAACTTCGAGCGCGATAAGATCGAGGGCATCGCCATTCAAAATGGAGACGAGCGCATCGCGCTGAAACGCACGGACAAGAAATGGCAAATGGAATCGCCGGTGAAAGATTCCGCCGACGGCACCACGATCGATAGCCTGCTCTTCGATCTGGAAGACTGGCAAAAGGAGGCCACGATCAGCGGCAAGGAAATCGAGACAGATAAAAACAAAATGGCCGAGTTCGGCGTGGCCAAGGCAAAGCTTCGGTTAAAGCTGCTGGGGAAAGATGCGCCGCCGGAAATCCTGTTCGGAAACAATGCCGCTATGGAAGGCAGAACGTACGTGCGGCTGGAGAATTCGAAGGATGTTTTTCTCGCGCCGCAATCAATCAAGAATGCAATTTCGAAAAAGGCGGAGGAATTTCGCGATCGCAGGTTGACCGACGCGATCGCGGCGCAAGTGATGCGGGTGGCGTTGAAGACGCCGGCGGGCGAGATGGAGTTGCAAAAGCAGGGAGAGCATTGGCAGATCGTAAAGCCGCTCCGGGCGCGGGCGGACGATCAGAAAGCGAACGATTTGCTGGCGCAGATCACGACCAGCCGTATTGCACAATTTGTCGGAGACGACCGGGGGGATCTTCATCCTTACGGCCTGGCCGAGCCGCGCGGAACGGTAACTATTTTCACTAACGAGAATAAACAAGGACAACTGCTGCAAATCGGCAGCATGCCGGAGAAGGAGAAAGAACAGGTCTACGTGCGGTTCGCGCCGCGCAGCTTTGTCTTCACCGTGCCGAAGAAGATTGAGGAAGTGCTCAACACCAAGCCGAATGACTTACGGGACCGTCACCTCGTGCGGTTCGATCAGAACCAGTTAGATCGGATGACGATTGATGCGCCAGGAAGAACGAAGGCGGTACTGGCGCGCAAAAATGAGAGTTGGACCATCGCCAACCACAAAGACGACCCGGCGAACGCGGCGGAAGCGCGCCGATTGCTCGACACTTTGAGCAATGAGCAGGTCGCGAAATTCGTGGAAGATGTGAGCTCGGACCTGCCGAAATACGGCCTCGATAAGCCGCAGCTCGTCGTCACACTCAGCTCATTTGCCTCGGAGAATACGGCCGAGACCTCCGCGGGCGAGCATCCACTGGCGAGCGTGGCCTTTGGGAAAATCGAAGGCGAAAACGTTTTCGCGCGCGTGGGCGACGAACCTTTTGTGGTAGCGGTGCGGCGGACGCTGCTCGATGACCTGTTTGCCGATCCGGTGCAATGGCAGGAGCTAACGATTTTAAAATTCAAGCCAGACCAGGTTCACCGGCTCTCGATCGTGACGGAGCGCGAGCAAAGCATCACGCGCGGCGCAAACAATCAATGGCAATGGGTGGCAGGCAGCGGCGCGATCAACACGACCAATGTGCAATCGCTCCTGAACACCCTGACATCCTTGCGCGCGGTGCGCTGGGTGGTGAATGTGCCGGCGCAGGCTTTTGAGAAACCACAGTTGGTGATCACCTTCACGACTTCCCCGGATGATAAGACCCTGCACAAACTGACGATCGGTGGCGCCGCCGGGGACGGAATGTGGCTGGCGCGAACGGACGAACGAGAGGGAACTTTCGTTGTGAGTAATCCGGATATGAATGCGCTGCGGCTTGCCCTTGTGCAGACCGCGAAGCCGTTACCGACTGCGTCGGCAGCGGGGACAGTGTCGCCGAGCGCGACCCCTTCGCTCCCGCCGGCGCCCTAGTTTCCACCATCCTGCGCGTAGCGAAGCGAAGTCGAAGACCGGCGAGCGAGCGCCGTGTAAATCGTGACAACGCCGCCGGTGAGTGGTTTGGCTTGTGCGTCCTCGAAACCACTCGCGTTGATCAAGCCACACATTTCCTGACCGTTCGGGAACGTTTCGATTGACGCACCCAGGTATTCGTAGGCTGCTCGATCACTCGTGATCATTGTGCAGAGGCGCGGCAGAATTCTGTGCAGGTAAAAACGGTAAAAAAGGCGCAACCCGGATTGCGACGGGAGTGAAAAATCGAGTACGAGCAACCGTCCGCTGGGAGTGAGAACGCGGCGCATTTCTCGCAATGCCGCGGCCCAATCGCGCATATTGCGCAAACCAAAGGCGACCGTGATGGCGTCGAAGGATTGATCGGCGAAGGATAACGCGAGCGCGTCCACCACGATTGTTTCGCGAACGCCTTTGCCGCGGGCGAGGGCAAGCATTTCGGGTGAAAAATCGGCGCCAGTGATTTTCGAGCGCGGTAATTTTCGCTGGAGAGCGAGCGCGAGATCGCCGCTGCCGCTGGCAAGGTCGAGAACGCAGGGCGGATTCCACTGCGCAACGATCGCCGCAGCGCGTTGACGCCAGAAAAAATCGCAGCCGGCGCTGAGAACGTGATTGGCCAGATCGTAGCGCGGGGAAATGCGGCTGAACATTTCCCGAACGCGATCAGGATCGCGCGGTGGCACAGTTTCACCAGAAGAGCTCAACGGCCGCCGTTCGCTCATGATCGAGAACCCCGCAAGTAAGGTTCTCGCGAACAGAGGAAACGTGGTCGGGCAGACCGGGCAGGCAGGAGCGCCCGCCCTACATCTCGCGTGCAAGCGCGCGCTGTAGGCCGACCGCTGCGGTTGGCCAGTCTAACGAAATCCGCGCATCGAGCTCTTCTTGAAAAGCCTCCTGGTATTTCGGGGAAGAACTCTCGTTTCGCCGAAGCCCGGTATCTTCGGTCCGATCCAGATTGCTCACGAGAGGACTCGAACCTCCACGGGTCGCCCCATACGGTCCTGAGCCGTACGCGTCTGCCAGTTCCGCCACGTGAGCTGAAGCCGCAAAAGCTGCTGCATGAGGATGTCCGGCGCAACTTCGGCTGGGCCGAACGCCTATCCCTGTCGCTTCTTTCGTGCACGCTCCTGCAGCGCCTGCGCTTTGCGGGCGTGCCCGAGCGCGCGGAGGAGGTCGGCGTAATTGGCTGCGACGATTTCGTAGTCGGCCGGCGGTTTTTCCACGGCCGCTTCCCATTCGGCGAGCGAGGCGCGATAAAGCTCGGAGGCACGCTCGTAATCGCCGCGCGAGTGATAGACCACGGCGAGATTGCATTTTGATTGCGCAATATCGGGATGACTCGAGGCGTAGGAATTCTCCCGAATGGAGAGGGCGCGCAGGTGCGTTTTTTCCGCTTCCGTAAACCGCTTCTCGTTAGTGTAGAACACGCCAAGATTGTTCAGGACGGCAGCGACGTCGGGATGATCCGGGCCCAGCTGTCGCTCGTAAAGCTCGAGAGCGCGAGCATAGTAGGGTTCGGCCGCACGGGTACGACCGACTTTGCGAAACATGAGCGCGACGTTGTTCAGAAGCGTGCCGAGCTTTTCATGCGCCAGGTCTGGCAGTTCGGATGCAGCCGCAATCGCCTGTTCGTAAAACGCAATCGCGTCTTCGCTTTGTCCCATGTCATCGCAAACCCGCGCGAGCCGCCGCGCCGATACAAAAATAGCGTGAGCATCCGGCGGGGTCACTTCCTCCAGCAACCGATGCGCCTCGGCGAAGTACTGCCTCGCCGCGGTGCGATCGCCATTCAGTTCGTGCAACGAACCAAGCTTCTCGTAGCTCGCCGCCAGTTCATCATCCCCCGCCGTAAAACTCCGCTGTGCCAGCTCGAGCGCGCTTTCACCAACACGAATGGCTTCGGGCAAGTGGTTGCTCGTGCGCAGCATTTCCAGCTTGTCGTTGAGAACCGACCAAAGATGTCGATCGCCTGTCACGCGGCACCTACCAGCCCTCGCTCAGTTGCGTGACGAGATGAATCGCTAGCTCTTCCGCCGCCAGCGGCAACGCCTGACGCTCATCCGTTGTCACATCAGTGCCCACAAAAAAACTGGTGGTGCCAAGCACGTCAGCCACGGGCATAAGCACAGTGCCGCTGGGAGTGACCAAACTGTATTTCACATGCATGCTGAGATTGAATTCCGTCGTCGCCAGCACATTTCCCCGCACAGATCGTGCCGCTGCGCGGGTGACGTCGGTAATTTGTGCCTGCAGGATGGCATCGACATTATCGCCCTCGGCGATTCGAAACGTGCCGTCCTGATGCAATTGCTTGATGACGGTGTTGGTCACAAGCACTTCGATGCGCGGCAATAAGGTCTTGTTATCAAACGTCGGCACCGCGATGACATGTACATCGCGCAAAACACTCGGTTTTACCGGACCGACCTGGTAGCCAAGGCAACCGCTGAAAAACAGACAAATCGCCCCGAAAAGATATTTCACGGCGCCGGCGATGCGGCTGGTTCAGCAGGCGAAGCGTCCGGTGATGCTTCCGGAGCGGGCGTGGGCGAAGTTTCCGGCGCGGTCGTCGTCGGCGGCAATAAGGAGGCGGGCGGCGGCAGCGCGCTATCTTGTTCCGGCGGCGGCAATGGCGCTACTTCCGCATCGCCACCGCGCAACTGAGGCTTACCCGTTCCACCCGCTGGGCCGCGCAAGGCAACGTTCTTTTTCCTGTCGTTCACTGCGATGGCAGGTTGCAGGGCCGCTTCACCCACCTTGGCGCGAATCTGGTCGATGCGCCGCTTGGCTTGTTCGCTCGCGGTCGAACCGGGCTGTTCCCTAATGACTTCGCCGTAATAGATAACGGCGGCACGATAGGACTTTGCCTTGTCATAAAACTTCGCAATCTTAAATGAATCGCCGGTCGCTTTCTGCTCAAGCATGGCCAGGTTCTCCCGCGCTTGCGACGCTTTCTCGCTCTTGGGATAACGGAAGAGAAAATCCTGAAAACCAGTCTTGGCGTTTTGCGTCGCCGATTGATCGTTTGTGCCCAGCCGCGCCGCTTCAAACCAAATGTAACCAAGTTGGTATTGGGCGTTGGCCGCGATGGGATCATTCGGAAACTTGTCGATCACCGCCTGATATGCCTGCACGGCCGCATCATTTGCTCCCTGTTTCTGTCGCGCCAGGCCAATATCGAATTGCGCGCGCGCGGTATACCTTCCGTAGGGCGCGGTGCGGACGACCGCCGCAAAAATCTCCACCGCGCGATCCATCGACGTGGCGATAGGCAGGCCGAGCACCTTTACTTTTTTGCCCGCGAGATACATCTCGCCGATACGGAACTGCGCCTCGATCGCTTCATCGAAATGCGGGCTCCCGGGATAACGCTCGACGACGATGCGGTAAGTGTTGGCCGATTTTGTGAAATCCCCCTCCTGTTCGAGCAGCTGCGCCGCGCTGTAAGCCGCGCCCGGCGCGAGCGTATCCTTGGGATACTTCCGCCAGATCGTATTATAGGCCTTGATGGCGCGCGTGATATTCCGCTTGCGCTCCGCTTCCTGCGCGACGGAGAAAAGCTGCTGCGCGTTGCCGTTGATCTCTTCCTCACCGGGCGCGAGGATTTTAGCCTTTTCCCCCGGTCGAAATATAATTGACGCTGGCACACTATGGCAAAGTGCGCCCACGGTCAGCACGAGAATCAGCCTGCTTCGCATTCAGTCGCAGGGTAGTTGCCTCTGTCGTTCCGTCAAGTTACCGGCTCGGCGTTTTCCCGCCGCCTTAGACAATATTGAAGCTTTGTCGTTGGTTGCAGTAGCTTCCATGTCTATTGAATCTTAACCACCAGCAGAAAATCCGCATCGGCTCGTGCGCCTGGAGCTTTGAGGAATGGCGTGACGTTTTCTATCCGACCGATCTGCCGAATTCGCAGTGGCTGGACTGGTATGCGCGCTTTCTCCCGACGGTGGAGATCGATTCCACATTCTATGGCTCACCTCCGGCGAACTCGGTTGCTCGCTGGCTTGAATCCACCCCGGCGCACTTCCGTTTCTCCTGCAAGCTCCCGCGCGAAATCACCCACAAACGCCGGCTGCGTGATTGCCAGGAAGAGCTCGCTTCCTTCCTCCGCGCGATCGAGCCGCTTGCGCCCAAGCTTCGCGTTATTCTCGTGCAATTGCCGCCCGCGTTTTCCCCGAAGGATGGCAAAGTCGCCCTGCGTTCCTTTCTCACGCAACTGCCGGGCGATTTTCGCTTTGCGATTGAATTTCGCCAGCCCGCTTGGCATCGGCCTGAGATCATTCGGCTCCTGGAGAAACATCGCGTCAGCTGGGTCTGGGCCGACACGTCGCCATTAGATGAGCGCAATCTGGCACCGTTCGAGTTTCAGCCGCGCACGGCTGACTTTCTTTACGTTCGGTTGCTCGGCGATTACACCACGAAATACGATGGCGACGGAAAACACATGCACCGTTACGGCAAGCTGCTCTGGAAACGTGAAGTCGCGCTGGAGAGTTGGGTGCTAAGAATCGAACGGCAACTCCCCGATATTCGCGCGCTTTACATTTACGTGAACAATCATTTCGAAGGCTTCGCGCCCGAAACCTGCCAGCGCCTGGCCGAAAGACTGGGGTTTGAGCTTCCGCTGCCGGCGGCAACTGAACTGGCTGACGCCCCTTCCGACCGCGCGCAACTCGATCTGCTTTAGCACCCACGCTTGGCGGGAACACAGACTTTGAGCCTGTGTTCACTCACCGCCCCCCTCGTTCGCATAAAAATTCATTTTGCGCGCACGACTCTTGCAGCGGAAAATCGTCCGATGCTGCAAACGGCGCGACGTGGAAGAAAGAAATCGGAAACCAAGGCGCCGAAGGAAATCCCGGCGCACGAGCGCTACCTTGAAGCGTATCGCTGGATGCTGCTGACACGTTTGTTCGAGGAAAAATTAGCCAGCATGTATCGCGGCGGCATGATCAGCGGCGGCGTCTACGTCGGCAAAGGGCAGGAAGCAGTCAGCGCCGCCTGCGGCATGTTTCTGCGCAAAGGCGACATCTTCGCCCCCCTCATTCGCGATCAGGCTGGGCGCTCCGCTTTTGGCGAGCCGCTTGTCGATGTCGCGCGCACCTATCTTGGCTCGCGGCTCGGCCCGATGCGGGGACGCGACGGCAATATTCATCGCGGCAAGCCACGCGAAGGTCAGCTCGCCATGATCAGTCACCTCGGGGCAATGATCTCTGTGGTCGTGGGCTCACTTGTCGCCAAACGATGGCGCGGCGAGAAGGACTTCGTCGGCCTCACCACCATCGGCGAAGGCGGCATGCAAACGGGTGCGACGCATGAAGGTTTGAACATCGCCGCGGTGGAGCATGTTCCGCTCGTCGTCGTCGCGACCAACAATCACTTTGCTTACTCAACTCCGAACGATCGCGAGTTCGCCTGCGCAAATTTGGTAGATCGCGCGCGCGGCTACGGCTTCGAAGGTTATGAGGTCGACGGCACCGATCTTTCGGCCTGTCTCGACGTCATCGGCACCGCGGTGAAACGCGCCCGCGCCGGTCGTCCACCGCAGTTGGTTATCGCTTCCATTTTGCGGCTTGCCGGTCATGGCGAGCACGACGATTTCAGCTACGTCACTGAGGATCTTCGTAAGGAGCCATTCGCGCAGGATTGTCTGGCGCGGACGGAAGCGTTCATCAGAAAATACGAGCTTGCCGACACCGCCACCCTGCAAAGTTTGCGCGAGCAGGCCGCGGGTGAGGTGGACGAAGCTGTCGCCACGGCGCAATCCGAAGCGGCCCCGGACGCCGATGGAGAAGACTGGTGCGCGCTCTCAATGCGCGAGTTCTACGACAAAGTCGAATGAGTCTCACTTACCTGGAAGCCATTCGCGAAGCGCAGGCGAAGCTTTTGCGCGATGATCCGCGCGTTTTTATTTACGGACAGGATGTCGGGGGAAATTTCGGCGGCGCCTTCAAAGCGACCAAGGGTCTGGCCAAGGAATTTCCCGGTCGCGTTTTGAATGCGCCCATCAGCGAAGACGCCATGGTCGGCACCGCTATCGGCGCGGCGCTCGAAGGAATGCGGCCAATCGTCGAGATGCAGTTCGCCGATTTCTCCAGCATCGCCCTCAATCAGATTCTCAATAACGCCGGCACGCATTACTGGCGCACGAACGTGCCGGTGCCAATCACGGTACGCTTGCCCAGCGGCGGGACGAAAGGCAGCGGACCCTTCCATTCCCAATCGATGGAATCGCTCTATGCCCACTACCCTGGGCTGATCGTGATGACGCCCGCCACGGTGGAAGATGCCTACACCATGCTCATCGACGCCATCGCCATCGACGACCCCGTCGTTTACTGCGAGCACAAGTATCTCTATTACCACCTCAAGGCCGACGCTCTCCCAAGCGATGGATTGCCGGTCGGCCAGGCGCGAATCGCGCGCGCCGGTCGCGATTTAACAATCGTTAGCTACAGCGCGATGCTGCACGAATCGCTC
>JBBRAF010000048.1:0-14578 GCA_038207045.1 Chthoniobacterales bacterium | reverse complement strand
AGTTTGTGCGTTCGGGTCTTTGATCTCTGATAGACTCGTCTCGGTAATAGACACGCTCGAGTCGTGGGGAACGCCGATTCGCCGCAGAAGGTTTGTAAAACGTGTCTCGCTACGGAGCGGACGAAAGTCAGGAAGGAATGCGATCCACTGTAGTATCCCGGAGTGCTCGCTGGCTGCAGTCTCGAGCCAGCGGAATGCTTCATTTTTATTGCCGAAACCGACGTTAATTGCCGCGATGATTTGTGCGGAGACGTAGCGTGTTTGCCTTCGTTGCACGAGTTGATCGAGGATTTTGCGGGCATCATCTTGCTGGCCCATCCGAGCGTAGGTAATGGCCAGGCCGCTACTTGGGAGATGCGTTTCTTCCTGGGCTTTGGAATAGAGAGCGATCGCTTGTGCAAAGTTGCCCTTCTCGCGGTAGGCCGCGGCAAGATTCGAATCCAGATAGAAATAATGTGGATCGAGCTGTTGCGTCCGCTGTCCTTCGTTCAGTGCCTCGTCGAGCTGGTTGTCAGCGAGGTATGCGGCGGTGGTAACATAGCTAATGATTGGCGAGAGTGGATCTAGTTGCTCAGCTTCCAGCACGAGCCGAAGCCCTTCTTTGAAGTCGCCCTGGAAAAGAGGCAGTAGCGCGAGAAAAAACCGAACTGGCGCTGAATTGGGATCCAGTTCCATTGCCCTTTTCAACTCGGCCTCTTCGCCCGGCAAGTCCCAATCCAGGACCCGTTTTGCTTCGCCGAGATAGCAGTGCGCCTCGGCATCTTTGTCGTCGAGCTCAATCGCCTTCAACGCTGCTGCTCTCGATGCTGGATAGGCCTCGAGCGGTTTGACGTAAACATCTGCCAGGTAAAACCACACCTTCGAGATGCCGGTCCAGGCGCGGGCTAATTTCGGATCTTTGTCGAGCGCGCGCTGAAAGAAGCTGAGTGCTTCTCGCAGTTCCTTTTCGCTGCCTTTGTTCGAGAGATACAGGCCTTGCAGATAAAGATCGTACGCTTCGGTGTTTCGTTGTTCATGAACCGGAAGCGAAATCGCGAGCTTTAGCTTGAGTGCATCAACTACTGCTCGAGTAATTTCATCTTGGAGCGCAAATACTCCTTGAAGTTCGCGCTCGTAAGTTTCCGACCAAAGCTGAAAACCGTTGTGCGCGTTGATCAACTGCGTGGTTATTCGAACACGGTTACCCTCGCGCCGGACACTTCCTTCAAGGACATTTTCGACGTTTAGCGTCTTCCCAATCTCGCTTGCGTCCGCGCTCTTCCCTTTGAATGAAAACGATGAGGTGCGGGCAACGACCCGCAACCCCTCGACCTTTGCCAGGGCGTCGAGAATTTCCTCGCTCATGCCGTCGCAGAAATATTCCTGGTCCTTTGCCTGGCTCAGGTCCATAAACGGAAGCACCGCGATGGATTTCTCTGGAGCTCCCGCGCCGATCTTGGTTGATTTCGCGCGTGGAAGTAAGAGAAGCGCAACGCCAGCGATCAGGATCCCCAACGCCAACACTGCGAATAAGCCACGAACTTTGGTTCGGCGAGCAGTGTTCCTCTTTGCCTCAGCAATTCTTTTCGGAACGGCCGCGTTGCCTACGCCCTCGTTGTAAAGATTGACGATATCAATCCTGACGCCGTGCTTCACCTCGATGGTGCCAAGGTCATGCAGCAGTGGCCGCCATTGCTCGAATTCTCCCAGGTCTTCAGCCGTGTGTTTGGAGAGGAGAATGTGGCCGGCGTCGCCGCACTCCATCACTCGGCTGGCCATGTTCAACCCGGCGCCGGTGAGATTGGCGCGACCGGTAACATCGACCACGCCGCTGACCGGCCCGCTGTGAATGCCGGTGCGGATCTGCAAAGACGAATGCTGCTTGAGCGCGCGACTGATCTCGATGGCACAGCGAACCGGCGCTTCAGGACTGCTGTAAAAGGCCAGCGCCATGCCGTCGCCGGTCGCGATCTTAATCAAACGATCTGCCGCCTCGGCTTTTTGAAACTGCTCGGTTGAGCGAACGATCTGGGTCAGTTCATCCACGCTCGCCTGTTGCTCGTTAATGGAGAGCTTGGAATAACCGACAATGTCGATGAACAAAACGTGCGCTATCTCCAGCGCGATCTCTTTCGCCGAACAACGTCGCAGCGCTGCCGCCAGCTCCTGGATGCCAGGCCGCGCCGCCGGCTCGAATGCCAGCATCGACTTGAGCAGCGACGTCAGGCCGGAGGGAACACGCGCTGCCTCCAGTTGTTCGACGGGAAGCGCGTTGGATTTCTGCGCGCTGCGAATTTCCTCAATCGTGCGGCCGGCGAATGGCGCCTTTCCAGTGAGCGCAAACCAGAGGGTGACTCCAAGGGAATAAATGTCGGTGCGCACATCGACCGGCCCGCTCTCGAATTGCTCGGGGCTCGCGAAGTTCGGCGTGCCCACGAAGCCTCCGCGCGTCAGGTCCATCTCACTCCCGGCCTCAGCGATGGCCTTGGCCAGGCCGAAGTCGATGATCTTTACTTCCACCTCCGCCGCGTCGCTGTCGCCGCGCGTCAGCATGATGTTGCCCGGCTTGAGGTCACGATGGATTAAGCCGTGAGCTGTGGCAGCCGTTAACGCGCGCGCAGTTTGGATTGCAATCTCGAGAACCAGTTTTGCGTTGAGCGGACCCTCTCTGTGCACGCGTTCCTGGAGGGTCTCGCCCTCGATTAACTCCATTGCGTAGTAGCAGTGACGCCCATTCGGCGACGCGCCGAATTGGAACACGGTAGCCACGTTTGGATGCCGCAGGGAAGCGGCCGCGCGCGCTTCACGCAAAAAACGTTCGCGTACCGCATCTGAAGTACGGGCGGCCTTCGGTAACTCGATCACCTTCAACGCGACTTTGCGGCGCAGCACACTGTCCGCCGCCAGATAAGTCACTCCCATGCCGCCGTGACCGAGCTCGCATAACGAGCCGTCTTCGCGGCGCACAACTTCGAAATCGCCGAAACCCAACGACTGCCCGCCACCCTCAGTTATTGACTTGTCGAGGGCCGCACGGACCAGGCAACCCAGACACTCGTCTTTCGCATTCAACTGCTGCCCGCATACCGAGCAGCTGGTGATGCCGGGTGCCACCGATTTTGCCATACCGCGTTTACTCTAACGTGCGGTTAGCACACGAAAAAGGTCCTGTAACTCTTCGTCCACTTCCGCCTCCGTATCCACTGTTCGACGCACCTCAGCACGCAACGCTTCGCGGTAGCGTTGGCGCAGGCGAGTGACGTGGCTGCGAATGGTTGATTCCGTCATCCCCAAACGCACTGCGAGCTCAGAGTAAGGCGGCAACGGCCCAGTCCCGCCCGCGAGAAAAATTCTCAACTCGTTGAAAAGCTTCTCCCTGGACTCGCTTTTGTAATCTGCCGCCAGCCGTTCAAGTCCGGCGCCGAGCACAGCTTCCGCCCAACTGTGGTCAAAAAGCCAGTCTTCGTTAGGTGCAACGCTGCGGGCCTGAAAACCCGATTCCGCATTTTCGACCTGCTCCTCATGCAGGGGCAGAAAAGCGCATCCGCCGCCGCGCTTTAGCGTCCGTTCGCGATCCCGAGCGTCGGCGAGAAAGTTTCGCAGCGAAGCGAGCAGAAATGAACGGAACCTGCCCTTCTGCCGGTCGGTCCGCGCGTAGGTTTTGTGTTCGATGAGGTGGGCAAAAAAGCTCTGGGTAAGATCTTGCGCATCATGCACCGTGTAGCCGCGGCTGCGCACCACACTGTAAAGCGGCGCCCAATAGGTTTGATAAAGCTCGGCCAGCGCCGCTTCCGCAATCTCCGGCTCGGCCTGGCTCCTCGCGGCAGCGAGCACCACGCTCCAGTGCGTGGAAGGAAATAGGTCGCTCCGCCCAGACCCGTCCCCCGCAGCAGTCTTCACCTTGGTAATTTGTATCAAGAATCGCGGAAGAAAAGCAATCCGCAGGAAAGTTAAAATTCACTGCAGCGCGACGCCGAGAATCCCTGTGTACAGGGAAAGCAAGCAAACGAAAGGAAGAACGATGAATCAACCAACTCAGTTTAGAAAAATACGAATTCTGTCGTTTTTTATCGCAGCGGCACTCGTTGCCGCCGCTGCCGCGTTATTAGTCGTGCCGGTCCAGGCCACGCCGTCAGTAGGTGTGACGACGACCATCCTTGCCGGTCCCATCCGCTTCGATGAAATCGACGTTGCCGTCAGATCAGCCTTGATTACCGAACCTAGCGAGTACTGGAAGGGCCGGATCGAGACCAACGAAGAGTCGGATGTATATGTCGTGCAGAATGACTTTGCCTCCGGAGGAACGACCGGCTGGCATACACATCCTGGTCCCAGCCTGGTCACGGTGACTATGGGCGAGATTACCGCTTATGAAAGCGATGCTCCGAACTGCCAGTCCCATGTTTACCACACCGGGGAGGGTTTCGTCGATCGCGGCGGCACCCATCATGTCCATATGCTTGTGAACACGACTAGTATGCCGGCACGGACGATCGCAACGCAGCTGCTGCCGGCCGGGGCAGAGCGAAAAATCGACGCGGACGCGCCAGCTAATTGTCCGCCCTGAAACGACTCCGCTCTTGCCCCAATAGGTTTGGCAGCTCGTGACAAGGCAGAGTTCGCTGCCTTCGCGTCTTCCTCGTGCGCGGCAGCAAGCACGATGATGGTTCACCGCGGGAGAGGAGCCAAATTTCCCTGGGGACCTCCATTCCCGGCGGGCGTGTTCACCTCAGGGCATTGTTATCACCGCGACAGAAAGAAGCGACGCCAACCGCAGATTCCGTGCAGCGCGCGACCGGAAAACCCTTTGTACAGGGAAACAACCTCATCAATTCAACCAGAGAACACAATGAATGCGCTAACTCATGCCAAACAGATTCTTCTACTTTTTGTCATCATCTCGCGCGCGCCGGCCGCGCACGCGAGCAATTTGTCTGCGGCTCCGGTAATTTACTGGAGTGACCAGGCGCGGCGTGCCATCGTTCCGTCCACCGCGGGCACGGAGAACTACGGAAACAAAGGCCCGGCCGAGGGAGCCGTTTACATGGGAATCGTTCATGTGGCGATTTACGATGCGGCGAACGCGATCGAGGGCGGCTACAAGTTCTACGCACATTACGATCCGCCGCTCACTGCCCAGGACGAGACGTCCTCCGCAGCGGCGATCGCAACGGCGGCGCACCACACCCTTGTCGGACCGCCGAACACGGGCCTGCAGCCTGCGCTCGGGCTGACACCGGACCAAGTGAACTACCTGAACGGCATTTACCAGACGTATATGGATGCTATCCCTGACGGCGAAGCAAAGAGACACGGCAGGAGGATTGGCGAGCGCGTGGCGCAGGCGATTGTGACGTTGCGCCAGAACGACGGCCGGGACGCCAACCCGCCTTTGAATCCGCCGCCGCCCGGACCCGGCGTTTGGGAACCGAATCCGGGCAACCCGCCGCCGCCGGTGGTTGGACTTCGGCTGCCGGGAATCACGCCGCTCGCGCTCAAGAGTGCGTTGCAGTTCCGCCCGGACGGCCCGAGTGAACTGACCAGCAATGAATACACCCACGACTTTCGCCAGACGAAGCAATTGGGTCGTGACACCAGCGCGTCCCGCACCGCAGACCAGACTGCGCAGGCGCTCTTCTGGACCGACCATGACATCAGACAATGGAACGACGGCTTGTTGCGGCTGGTCAGCGACCAGAAACTCGACCTCGTGCAGGCGGCGCGCATGCTGGCGATGGCGCACGTCGCATCAGCCGACGCGATGATTACCTGCTTCGAGGCCAAATATCACTACTGGTTCTGGCGCCCCTATGTGGCGATCCCAAGAGCCGACACGGATGGCAACCCGAATACTCTGGCGGACGCCAGCTGGCTGCCGCTGCGCCCGACACCGAACCATCCTGAGTACCCATCGGCACACGCTTCTTACAGCGGTGGCGGAACCAGAGCCCTGGAAGCGTTCTTCGGCACGAACAACGTCGCTATGACCCTGGATAGCCGCGTTCCCGGAGCGTCACCGCCGCGCACCTACCACAATTTCCGCGACATAGTCCAAGACGTTGAACAGGCACGCGTTCTTGTCGGGTTCCATTTCCACAACTCCTGCCAGGAAGGGGCGAACACCGGACGAGCTGTTGGCCGCTACGTCGCGGGCCGTCTATTTCAGCCGGCGCAATGAGACCGACCGGGAGGGAAACGCAGGAGCTTGCCCGCAACGTTAGCCGAGCGGATTGATCGGTCGAACGCACGACCGCGTTAAGTTCTTCAACCCGCTCCGCTGCTCGTCGGTTAGCAGTTTGGAGTAGCCGACGATGTCTACAAACAGCAGATGACCGATCTGCAGATGAGAATCGGTAGCTGTCTCGCCCATACCATCGCGTTAGTGTCGCTTTTTGCAATTCCCAGCGTTCAACGCCTGCGCGTCGAGCACAACGCCTCGCAATCGGAGTGTAGACGAACGCGCTGAGGCGCGACTACTGAGCGCGCGCATCCGGCGTGTCGCTGACTCCGAGATACTCCCATTGCTGAAGGGAGATTGGCACATTGCCATTCTTCCAGACGAAATCATGAAAAGCGCGAAGGTTGAACTTGTCGCCCTGCTGCAGCCTCGCCTTGGCAAGGAATTTTATGATCTGGAGCTTCCCGATCTGGTAGGAAATGGCCTGGCCCGGCCCGGTGGAGAAAGCGATGGCTTCCTGGCGGGCGGTGTCGCGATCCATCGGAACCTTCTCTTCCAGATATTTGGCGGCTTGTTCTAACGAAAACTGGCCGAGGGTAAGTTTCACGTCTACTTCCACCCGCAGCGCGCGCAGACGCATGAAATTGTAAATGATCTCGCGCGTGTGCGGGCTATCGTCGAAAAGCCCCATCTGCAGCATCATCTCTTCTGCATAAAAGCCGATACCTTCGTTCGCGCCTGAATCGTAATAATGTCGCCTGATGGGATCCTCCTGCTTCCAGGACGTGCACAGTTGAAAGTAGTGGCCGGGAATTCCTTCGTGTACAGTAATTGGTCGCGGGTCCTGGGCTGTGGCGCGCCAGAAGTAACCGAGGTTGCCTGATGGCTCTGTGATGTAGCGAACGCAGTTATCCTTGAGCCGCGAGGCTGACGTGAAATCGTCCATCTCACCGTAGCCTTGGAGCGCCCGCAAATATTTCGGCATCGGCTGAAGGGTATAGTGCTGCATCCAGGAGGGCACGCTAAGGATGCCGCGCTTTTCTAAAAAATCGCGGATAGCAGTCTCAGTAGCCGCGGCATCTTTGCTCCAGGATTCCATATCCCGGGCGAGATTCAGCGGTGGCACCTCGCGATTGCGTTGAACCTCATAGGTCTCAAAGGCAACGGCGCGGTTCCATTCCTGCCGGCCCAGGGCGAGAATCTCCTCCGGCGTGTAGGGATAGAAGGCGACGTTCTTGAGAAAGAAGAGATAGGCGTCGCGACCGAGTGCAGTCTGTTGTGGAAGCGTGGGCAGGCGTTCCTGCAAAGAGCCGCGAAACTTTTCCAGAGCCTCGACCGCGCGCTCCACCGCGCCGTTCAACGCCGTTGCTTGCAGAGTTGTATTCGGTCGCAACGCTTCGGCCATTTCGGCCAGGTGCGAACGGATGTCCTTCAGCGCTTCGACGGCGACGGTGCAAAAAGGCGCCGGCGGACTTTCCAGGTTTTCGAGCCCGCTATTCAGAATCGCAGGGATGTTCTCGATGCGAGTGAGAATCTCCTCGCTGCGCCGCGCATCGTAAGGTGCAGGGACCGTCAAAGCTTCGACTAAAGCGGTGAGAGTTTGCTCGATGTAAAATGTGGGATCGCGCTTCCATCGCGGATTAATTTCCAGTTCCCATCGGACACGGGCGAGAGCCGCGCCGACGAGCTGATAATCGACCTGTTGCGCGACCGGCCAACCGCTTACGCCGATCTTTTTCCAACGCGCTTCAAAACTCGTCAAATCCTCGCGCCGCTTCGCCACGGCCGCGGCTGACCAGTCGCGTTTTCCACTGGGCCGCTCCAATCGGTTGACGTCATCGCCGGTGAAGGGTGCTTGTTGCGCGCGCCAGCTCCAGAAGTCGTCGGCGAGTTTTTGCAAAGTAGTTGCCGGCGACTGCGCGCTCGAAGTCAGGGACGTTAAAAGACACAGAGCAACGAACGATAGAGACTTCATACGGGGCCGAGTTTCGCGACAGGACGGGAGCTTTGAAAAGGCTAATTTTATTTCGGCTGAATATTGAGGAGCGCGGCTTCCTGGATTCGTCCAGAGTTCCTCCTCAGCTCTTCCTGGAAAACGCGTGTCAACCCGGTGTCGTGCCAAATAATCACATCGGTATCGTGTTTTCTCGTATCGTCGTTTTGCCAGCCTTCGTTCCACCAGCAGAAGCCGATTAGAGCTGGCCAGTGGCCGGAAAAGATTTCTTCGAGCGCACCGCCCGCCCACTTGGCCGCGTCGCAGTGTTGATTATGAACATCGCACCCGAACTCGGCGATGATTACCGGCTTGCCCACGGCAATGTTCGTCAGACGTGGATAGGCTTCTTTCAGTTTAGCGCGGAAGCTTTCTGCGCCGTCTCTGGTTTGTGGGGTAAGCGGCCCGTAAATGCTAAGCGCGACCCAGTCGCAATAGCCGCTTCCGGGAAAATAATTTTCGAACGCGTTCCATTTCTGCTCCGGCTCATCGAACCAGTTGACGTGCCAGACCCACTGCAGGTTGGTCGCGCCTTCACCGCGCGCGATATCGACGATGTGGCGATATGCCGCGATGTAGGTCGCGGGGCCGCGTGCGGCGCCACCATTCCATTTGCCATTCCAGCTGAACCATTTCCCGTTAGGTTCAGTTCCCCATTCGATAAGAATAGGCGTGTTGAATTCCTTTGCCGCGCGGGCCCATTTGCGCAAATCGTCGTCAAACTTTCCCTCGATAATTCTCGTTAGGGTAAAGACCTTTTCTGCGCGAAGTTGGTCCACGCTCGAGCGCAGCATCAACCGCAGATACGGTATTTTGCCGGCCTCGCGAATCCAGCGGCAGGTCGCTTGTGGAAACGCGCGCGATTCAAACCAGTTATCGGAGAAGTAAATCCAGGTGGTTTTCGCCCCCACGGTCTGCTCGTAATGCTCAACATCTGCGCGCGTGACGTCGTGTTCCGTCGGGTCATGAGTGTCAGTGCCAACCCCGCCGTAGTAGCACCCGTGATACAACTTGCCTGATGGCGGCGGCGCGATAGGCGCGGCGGAACAGACGGTGGCGAATAGGACCGCCAGCTTCGCGCCAGGGCAACGGATTGCGGTCAACCTTCCCAGAAGAACTTCGTCGGGCGTTTAATTTCGGCCGGGAGACTTTTGTGCACGGGGCAATTGAGGGCGGCCTGCTCAAGTTTATCGCGGTGCGGACAGTCGGCCGGCAGCGGGATCCGCACTTCTGAGGGAAGCCCAACAATTCGCCGTGGCGCTTCCTTCGACATCTCCTTTTGCACCGACACGGTCATGCCGCGCAGATCGAGGCCAAGCTCATTGGCGCGCATCCCCATGATCGTGCTCATGCAGGTGCCAAGCGCGGTGGCGACGAGATCGGTCGGTGAAAATGCTTCGCCTTTTCCCTGGTTATCCGTCGGCGCATCGGTGGCAATGCGCGATTGCGATGGGCCGTGCGTCGCGTCGCAGTGGAGGTTGCCGGTGTATTTGATGGAAACATTGACCATTGAGAAATTATGCGACGCGATTTGCTTCTTGTCATCCCGAGCGAAGTCGAGGGATCCCCAGCGGCCGAGACCGAATGGCCAGAGATGTCTCGGCTGCGCTCGACATGACATGAGAGATGACACGTCGCTTGAGCCATGTCCCGCTTTCTGGTAATCGCGAGCATGAACTTTGTCCGTTTAATTTTCATTTGCTATGTCGCTCTCGAGTCCGCCGCCGCTGCCGAGAACGTTGTTGCCCTGAAAGCGGCGCGAATGTTCGATGGCAAATCGCGGGCTCTGGTGCAGAACGCCGTCGTCATTGTCCAGGATGGCAAAATCGCAGACGCCGGTGCGAATATCGCAGTGCCCGAAGACGCGCAAGTAATCGATCTCGGCGATGCGACGCTCGCGCCCGCTTTCATGGATGCGCATACGCACCTCACTCTCGACTACTCCGGAAATTTTAATGAGCGTCGTTTACAGGAACTCGACCTCAACGTCTCCGAGCACGCCATTCGGGCAACACGCTTCGCCCGTGCCACGGTCGAGGCCGGTTTCACCACCGTGCGTGATCTTGGAAGTCGCTTCATCGGCAGCCGCGAATGCGTCGACGTCGCGCTGCGCAATTCGATTAACAAAGGCATAATCATGGGCCCACGCATGCTGGTGGCGACAAAGGGAATTGGCGCCACCGGCGGCCACTTCGATCCGACCAGCCAATTCCGCGATCTGCTGTTCGGGCACGAGCCGGACGCAAGCGAAGGAATCGCGGATGGCCCGGACGAGGTGCGCAAGGCGGTGCGCCTTGAAGTGAAGAACGGGGCGGACGTGATCAAGGCGGCGGTCTCCGGCGGCGTCTTATCGCTGGTCGATGAAGTGGACACACCGCAATTTACGGCACCGGAGATGGCGGCGCTGGTGGATGAATCACATCGCCTGCGCAAGAAGGTGGCGGTGCATTGCCATGGCGATCAGGCCGCGCGCGAGGCCATAGAAGCGGGCGTTGATTCCATCGAGCACGGTTCGTTTTTGAAGCCGGAAACACTCACACTCATGAAAAGCAAAGGCGTTTTCCTCACGCCAACATTGATGGCTGCGGAATACATCAAGGGCAGGCTTGGAAATTATCCGCCGGCGCTCCAAGCCAAGGCACTGGCCGCTTACAACGCGCGCGCCGAAATGTTCCGAAACGCGCTCAAGATCGGAGTAAAGATTTCCTTCGGCACAGACGCGGGCGTCTTTTTGCATGGTGAAAATGCCAGGGAATTTAAGCTAATGGTGGACTTGGGAATGGCGCCGCTCGATGCCCTCAGAAGCGCGACGGCAAACAACGCCGAGCTGTTTGGGATCGCGCAAAAACTCGGCACGCTGGAAAAGGGCAAGATCGCCGACGTGATTGCGGTGCCGGGCGATGCGACACAGGACATCACGGCGACGGAGCGGGTATCGTTCGTGATGAAAGAAGGGAAGATCATCAGGAATGGCGCGGCGCCGGCGCCGCTGGCGAATTTTTCCAGCGCGCAGAGCGAGGCCCTTGCGGGCGCCGATTTCTGACTCGCCCCGTGAGGGTCTATCGATCGAGCGGGTGTCCGCGAAGAAGGAGTTTAACCACGGTGAAAATCATGTAACCGACAGGCCAGGCCGCGGTGAGGACAACCAGGCCGAAGACGATCATCTCTTTCATGCGCTCACGCGCCGACTCGAGCAGGAATTCGCGAGTAAAGTTGTAGAACTTGCGCCGCTCCCATTCGCCTTCGCCGCCCGACGTGGACCAATTGTTAGGCCAGTTTCCGGCATTCGAACGAAAAAAATAATCCGTCCGCGGAAATGGCTTTTGCTCGTCCTGGCATCTCGGTTTCACCGGTGGACTACCTCGATAGCATCGAAGATGCCATGAGGTGGCCCGTTTGAAAACGAGAAGCTGAAGGGATTGTCGGGAGATTCAGGTGCTAGCCCGAAATCACCGCCAGGCGCACGAAGTCGTCGCTCATTCGCCCGACGTAGTAGAGCGAGACACCGCGAACCGCGTAGATCGGATATAACAGGTATGGCACGTCATCCATCCGGATGGGATTATTCCAGCTGATGTAAAGCGGGCGGGTCCGTGTGTGCTCCACGATGGATGTGTATTCGGGATCGACTGGCTCCCAGCGCGGCACGCGGTACCCATGATATGTAGCGATATGCACGCCGGTGCCGATGGGATCGATTAGCTCCACGTCCTCGCGCCCGGTGTCGACAATTTCGCGCGCGCGGAAGACGAGCTCAAGGTCCGGTCCTCCCCAGGCGCTGAGGTTTACCGGTTGCTCGACAGCGACGTCGATGATGTGAATGTTGTCGCGTGGGGCCGAGGGCGAAGCGGACCCGCTTCGCGTCGCGGCCACAGGGGCGGTGGCGGCTTCGTAGGCGATAGCTTCTGAGGGCGAGAGCTGAAGGTTGGAATTGTGGAGTGAGCGGATGAGCGAGTCGGCTGCTCCCTGGCCGCGCAAAGTGGCCTCCTGTTGCGGCGTGAGTTGACGGACAAGTTTGCGCTGCGACGCAATGGAAATAATGGAGGGTTCCGGTTCGTGCGCGCGGACGAGGAGGGAGAGTTCGCTGAATTCGATGGGCCGCGCCAAGGCTGAGGCGGCGGTGAGAAGGGTGAGCACCATGGCGGCGATGCTTTGTAGTTTATGGGGTTGCATGCTTTTATTTATAGCAATTCCGCAGGCGGTTTGGCACGAACAAAGTTGCCCGATCGCTTCGGATCGAATGCTGGACAAAGCAGAGCATTCGCTCTTGAGCTTCTGGCGCATGAACGTGCTGCCGGCGTTTGACAAAGGGGCGAGGTTGCATCAACCTCTGCGTCCCGAAAGCAGGAGCGTCGTGACAATGGCGCGCTAGGACTGCATATGACCATGCAACAAAATCGCAGCAAATCCTTTCGACTTCGCTCAGGACAGGCTCGGAGAAAGACCGATTATGCAACATAACCGGTCGAAAAGATATCGCGCTTCTGCCGAGCAGCTGGATCGGAAAAAGGCTTATACCTTGAATGATGCGGTCGCGACGTTGAAGAAATTTCAGCCGACGAAGTTCGACCAGACCGTCACGGTTTCGTTTCGGCTCGGGGTCGATCCGAAGCAATCGGACCAAATGGTGCGTGGCACTTGCCCGCTTCCGCATGGCAGTGGCAAACAGGTGCGCGTGCTCGTTTTCGCTGAAGGAGCGGGGGCGACAGCGGCGAAGAGTGCTGGCGCCGAATTCGTCGGTTTCAAGGATTTGATTCAAAAAGTGCAGGAAGGATTTCAGGATTTCGATGTCGCGGTGGCGACGCCGGCGGCGATGGCCGAGGTGCGCAAACTCGGCAAGGTGCTTGGCCCACGCGGACTAATGCCTAATCCGAAAACGGGCACGGTGACGGATGATACGGCCAAGGCCGTGCAGGAAGTCAAGGCCGGTCGAGTGGAATTCAAGCTCGATAAGAACGGGAATGTGGCCGTGCCGGTGGGGAAATTTTCATTTGCGGAAAACGCACTGGTGGAGAACGGGAACGCCGTTATCGAAGCTGTCGTGCGCGCCCGCCCAGCGACGGCCAAGGGGCGTTATCTCGAAGCGATGACGTTGAGCGCGACGATGTCGCCCGGCGTTCATATTGATCCCAGTCCCTATCTCAGTGTCTAATCCGGTCTCTCAACCCTCAATTTAACGACTCTCGACTTTACAAATATGAGACCTGAGAAAGCCAATATTGTTTCCGATCTTGCCGAGAAGCTGAATCGTTCGCCCTTCCTTCTCGTGACCGACTATCAGCGCATGAAGGTCGACCAGTTCGGCGAGCTGCGGAACCGTCTGGCGCCGGCGGGCGCGGAAATGCGGGTAGTGAAGAACAGCTTTTTGAAACGGGCCATGAGCGACTCCGGTCTGCCCGATGTGGCGGATAAACTCGGCGGGCAAACGGCGATCGTGGTGGGAGAGAAGGATGTCGCGCCGGTGGCGAAGATTTTGAAAAGCTTCGCCGCGGAGTTCAAGATCGCGGCTTTTAAAATCGGCGTGGTCGACAAATCGGTTCTTTCCACGCAGGAGATCGAGACGCTGGCGGAACTGGCATCGCGCGAAGTTTTACTGGGCCAGTTGCTCGGGCTGCTTTTGTCGCCGATGACACAGCTGGCGCGTCTGCTCAGTGAGCCCGGCGCGTCGCTGGCAAGATTGTTGAATGCCAAAGCGGAAAAGGAAGGCAAACCCGCGGAGGCAGGTGCATGAGAATTTCGTTGCGCGCAAGCGCGGCGAGCTAACAAGAACTGTCCGAGCTGGCGGCCGCCCGCGTTAATCTTCCGGAGGCTTTCGGGAGCGGCGAAAATGGAGAAACAAAATGGCAGATACGAATGCAATTGTGGAGCAACTCAGCGGCCTGACGGTGCTGGAGATTGCTGGGTTGGTGAAGCAGCTGGAAGAGAAATGGGGCGTGAGCGCAGCGGCGCCGGTGGCGATGGCGGCCGCGCCTGCGGCTGGTGGCGGCGCAGCGGCTCCGGCGGCTGAGGAGAAAACGACGTTCGACGTCATTCTCAAGGAGATGGGCGCAAACAAGATCGGCGTGATCAAGGAAGTGCGTGCCGCGGTGCCGGGCCTCGGACTGGCCGAAGCGAAAGCCCTGGTGGAAGGCGCGCCCAAGACGGTGAAGGAAGGCGTGACCAAAGCCGAAGCTGAAGAGATGAAAAAGAAAATCGAAGCGGCCGGAGCGAAAGTCGAGATTAAATAGTCGCGCTTACTTCACAAACTTCGTAGAAGGCGAACGGCGCGGCAGCGAGGTTCCGGAGAAGCCGGCCACACTTGCGTTCTGTCTCTGTCCGCGACATTGGAGTGTTGGACGGCGGCTCTTCATCAGTCACTAATCACTTTTCACTATTCCATCTGCCAGCAGAGAAGGGGATCGAAGCCACACAAGGTTGAGCCTCACTGG
>JBBRAF010000047.1:0-14659 GCA_038207045.1 Chthoniobacterales bacterium | reverse complement strand
CGCATCATTCACTCGCGCGCATTTCGTCGCCTGGAATACAAGACGCAGGTTTTCCTCAATGGCACGGGCGACCATCTGCGCACTCGCCTGACGCACACCATCGAAGTGGCATCGGTCGGCCGGACTATCGCCCGGGCCCTGCGGTTGAATGAGGATTTGGCGGAAGCCATCGCGCTGGCGCATGACCTTGGGCATTCTCCCTTCGGGCATTCCGGCGAAGAAATGCTGGCCGAATGCATGCGCGAGCACGGCGGGTTCGAACATAACCGGCAGAGTTTGCGCGTGGTCGAGCTACTGGAAAATCCTTACCCAAGCTTTAGCGGACTTAATCTGACGGCAGAAGTGCGCGAAGGATTGGACAAAAGCCAGCTGAGTTCATTTGAGGCGCAAATCGCCGACCTGGCCGACGAGATCACCTATTACAGCCACGATCTGGACGACGCGATTGATTTCGAAGTTCTGAGTCTCGTCCAATTGGAGGACGTTGCCGTCTGGCGAGACGCGGCCGCGGCGGTCCGTTCCCGGTTTCCGCAATTGCATGAGCCAGACCTGCACAAACTGGTGATCCGCGAAATCATCGATCGACAAGTGCGCGATGTGATTGCGACGAGCGCGGCCAATCTCGGAGATCGGAAAGTGCCTCTTCCTCCCACCAACCTGATTTGTTACAGCGAAGAGCTGGGCTCGGCAAATCAGGAGCTGCGGAAATTTTTGTACGCGACTGTCTATTATCATCCGCGCGTGGAAGAGGTGAATCAGCGGGCCTGCGAAATGTTGCGCGAGGTGTTTCAAGAGTACCTACGCGATCCTGAACGGCTGGGCGAAGGCGCGGCGCGGCGGATTGAGACGGATGGATTGCCGCGCACGGTTTGCGACTATTTGGCGGGAATGACTGATCGCTACTTGATAGAGGAATATGAGGGCATTCAGGGACGGGGTGAAGCAGTGCGGTGAATGGGAGTAGAGGAAATCAAGTCCTGTCATTCCGAGCGTAGCGCCGCGGAGTCGAGGAATCTCTGACTCTTCGTCCAAAGCCAATGATCAGAGATGTCTCGACTTCACTCGACATGACAGAAGCTAAGCCGCCGCAGTCCCGCTTTCTTCGCTCAGGTACTGGATGACCAGACGCAGGCGCGTATTGAGGTCGAGCTCTTCGAGGATGTCTTGCCGTCGAAGCGGGTCGACAATGAAAGTCGAAGCCATCAGATCGGCGAGGATGGCGAGATCGGTCATGCCGGTGACGTATTTATCAAGGTTGTCCGGCAACTTCCGACCGAGTGTTTTGAAACGGCCATAAAGCTCGAGCACCTTCGCGCCGAGCGCTTCCGTCTCGACCGTGATTTCCACCTCGGAGCGCAACGTCTCCAGCTCGGCGATCGGAAATGGCTGAAGCTGCGCGAAACCAGCCAAGCGGACGCGTTGCAAACCTTGCAGGATTAAATTCGAAGTGCCGTCGGCTCGACCGACGCAGGCGCGTATAAGCCCGATGGTGGCGACTTCAAAGAAATCTTTTTCGCTCTGCCATTGCGATTCATCGGGGCGGACGAGCGCCACACAAAACATGCGCTCGCGGGCGAGCGCGTGTGCGAGCATCTCGCGGTAGCGTGGCTCAAAAATATAGAGCGGGAGAAGCGCATGCGGAAAGAGCAGCCCGCCGGGCAACGGCATCACGGGCGCCTGTTCGGGCAAAATTTCGATCTCTTCCATCTCTTCGGTTGCCCGCGCAAAATTCGCGCCATTGTTCCGCAACGATTTCGCGGGCGCCGCTAGTTTTTCGTGTAGGAATCGCGCAGGCGGCGCAGTTGTTCGAAGGTGAGCTGGCCAGAGTGGAGCGGGCGACGCAGTGCCGTGTAAACGAACACAGAGCCGCACTCGGGAAAAAGGAGGCGCGACAAGCCGCCAAACTTTCCCATCGCCATGACGGAGCATCGCCGGCGCGTACCACGCAGAAATTGCAGAAGTGTGAACAGATCGTTGGAAGTGTCGGCGCGAGTGACGAGCTTGAAAATATCGGCGCCGGCGTTTTGGGCGCGTTGAAATTGTTTTTGCAGCTGCGCCAGGCTGGGCGTGCGCGCAAAATCGTGGAGGGAACAGATGCGCCTGATCTGCAAGCGCGCGGCCTTCTCCCAAACTTCGCGCAACTCCGGCAGGGAACGCAGCTCAACATCCAGAAACTGCGCCCGCGCCAAAAATCTCAGGAGCAGGTCGCGGCGATTAATGCGAACTTTTTTACCGCCTTCCGCCGGATGCCGCGCCGTGATGATGAGTGGGCGGCGCAGCTTTGAGAGCATTTCAGGATCGAGCGTTGGCAAATGATCCAATCTCAGCTCGAACAAATCCGGCAGCGCACGCATGCGCGACGCGAAACGCAATTCCTCGCTTGACGCGATGACGCCGACCACCGCTGGAATATTGATCCCGCCCACCGCTGCCATATTCTACAATCCGCCAAAATGTCCGCGCGGAAACAGGAATTGGACACCTTTCGGGCCGATCCTGATCCTCGCTCGGGTTGATGAGCCGACTACGATCCTTGCCGGGATGCCAGGATGCTCTCGGTGTATTTCGCGAGCAGATCGAATTCGAGGTTCATTAGGTCGCCTGTCTGCGCGGCTTTCAAATTAGTGGAGCGGCGCGTGAGCGGGATGATCCAGCTGATGAAGCTTTCGCGATTCACTTTCGCGACAGTGAGACTGATGCCGTTGAGCGCGACAGATCCTTTCTCCGCCACATAGCGCGCGTATGCCTCCGGCAGCGCGGTCTCGAGACGGAAACCGGCCGGCGTTTCTTCCAAGGCGAGCACGGGCGCGGTGCAATCAATGTGGCCTTGGACGAAGTGTCCGCCCAGGCGCGCGTCGGCGGCGAGTGCGCGCTCGATGTTTACCAGGCTGTCGCGGCGGAGCGCGCCCAGATTGGTGCGCGAGACAGTTTCGCTGAGCAAATCAAAGGTGATCCGCTCGCGCCGGCGAGAGGCGACGGTGAGACAGCAGCCATTGACCGCAATGCTGTCGCCAGTGTGGACATCGCTCGCGATGCGCGGCGCAGAAATCTGCAACTGAGTGCCGCGGTCACTTGCGCGAATCGACAGGACATTGCCGATTTCTTCAATCAGGCCGGTGAACATTTCAATTCCACAGTGAGACTGCGCTCCTGCTCGGGCAAATGTTCACCCGCGAAAAAAAAGAAGCATCACGAGCGCGAGCACCGGGAGCAAGATCGGCAAGGCGTATCTTATTATATACGAGAGGAAGTCGGAGGTAGGTGCGCCGCGCGATTGGGCGATGGCGCGAATGATAAGGTTGGGGCTGTTTCCGATGTAGGTGAGGCCGCCGAAAAAAGTAGCGGCGACAGAAATGGCGGCGAGGCGCCTGGGATGGGCCGCGGCAAATCGCGCGACGTCGGAGGCATTGTTGATGTCAAGATGGTCAAGCCCGAGCGCCGCCGTGAGAAATGTGAGATATGTCGGTGCGTTATCGAGAATGCCGGAGAGAAAACCGGTGCTCCAGTAAAAACGTCCATCGCTGCTGAGGTGAAGATCGGCGGCGTGCGCTTCCATGAAATCCAAAACGGGAATCATCGTGCCGAAGATTCCAAGGAAAATCCATCCCACCTCGATCAACGGATGCCAGCGAAACTCATTCGCTTCGAAGACGCGACGGGGAGTCAAGTAATAGGAAAGTCCGGCCAGCGCGATCATGATGACTTCGCGTATGCCATTGGGAAGAAAGACGAGAGAGATCAGCAGCGCCAGCAACACGGCGAAGTTCCACCCTCCGTAACAATGAAAATGGGCGCTGCTTGGTGGGGCGGTACTTTGCGGAACCAGCACTTTGTCGGCCGCGAAAAAGATGATGAGCAACGCCGACGTCGCAGTGAGCCAATGCGGCCAGCAATTCACCGCCGTCCATCCAAACGGCACGCCTTTGATGTACCCGAGAAATAGGGGCGGACCCACCGGCAGCAGAGCGCCCCCCAGATTGCCGATGATAAAAATAAAAAAGGCGATGTGCAGCGGCCGGCAGCGTTCGCGATTCATGTGAAGAAAGGGACGAATAAGCAGCATCGAGGCGCCGATGGTGCCGATGAGATTGGCGAGCAGACTGCCGCACAAAAGCAGGGCGACATTTATCAGCGGCGTCGCCGGACGTGGAATGTGCAGATGGATTCCGCCGGCCACGACGAAAAATGTGCCGACAACAATAATGAAGCTGGCGTATTCCTCCGCCGCGTGAAAAACGCGAGTGCCAGCATGGAGCGAGACAACGTAATAGCCGCAAACGATCACTGCCAGAACCGCGCATATTTTCTGGTAGTTAGTTTCCCAGTAGCGCGGGAAGAGAAGAGGAAAAGTGGCGATCGTGCCGAGCAGCATCGCAAATGGGGCGAGCAACGCGGGGTGGGGCGCAATGACTGCCAGACACATCGTCTGGCTAAAAAGCCAGTGACGCGGGTGTCCGGTCAAGCGAAAGCGTAGAAGAGAGGTTCGAGTGGTTGTTGCGCAGAGCGTTCTTTCGCGCTCCTCTCAATCTCTCTCCTTCTCAACCACTCAACCCTTCACCATGCGCACCGCCATTCTGTCGGGCATTCTGTTCCTGTCGGGAATTGGCTCACTTATTTTCGAGACGCTCTGGTTGCGGATCAGTGGTTTGACGTTGGGAAACTCCGTTTGGTCGGCCGCGGTGATTCTTTCCAGTTTCATGGCCGGGCTCGGACTGGGAAATGCGCTCGCTTCCGCGTCGCGTGTGCGCCGCTGGCACCCGCTCCGTCTCTACGCTGTGCTCGAAGGAATGGTCGCGCTGCTGGGCTGTGCGATTGTTTGGGTTCTTCCCGTGCTCGGCACCTGGTTGCGTCCGGTGTTCCAGACGCTGTGGAATCATCAGCCCACCCTCATGGCGCTGCGCGTTTTTCTTTCCTTCGCTGTTCTTGTGCTTCCGGCCACAGCAATGGGTTTGACTCTGCCGGTGCTGATGGAAGACCGGACGCTACGGAAGACCGATTTCGGCCGAGCCATCGGTCTACTCTACGGCTTCAATACTCTGGGGGCGGTAGCTGGCGCATTGGTGGGGGAAATGTGGCTGGTCGCCGCGGTCGGTGTGAGAGGGACGGCGTTGAGTGCAGGCTCGTGTAATTGCATTGCCGCCATCATCGCGCTGGCGGTAGCGAAGTTCGACGGCGCCGCCGCGCCGCGCGCGCGGTTGGCGTTCCGGCCTCGTCTGCACGCGGTGCACGCCATTCCGTGGCGCCTGCTACTCGTTAGCTTTGCAACCGGTGGAATCCTTCTTTGTCTCGAGGTCGTCTGGTTTCGTTTTCTCCGGCTCTACGTCGCCTCCTACACCCTGGCATTCTCCGTCATGCTCGCCGTGGTGCTCGCCGCGATTGCGTTGGGCAGCATCATCTCAGGAGTACTCCAGGGACGTTTCAAACGGCTCAATGACCTGCTGCCGCTCCTGCTCCTGCTCGCCGCCATCGCGACGCTGTTGTGTTACATCCTGTTCCCAGGGCCGGCAATGGAAGGGCGCAAAGGCTCGTTCAATTCAGACGCGTGGAGCGAGATCGCGCTCCTCTCGCTCGCCTTGATGTTTCCGGTGGCGTTCCTCTCGGGAATGATTTTTCCGTGCGTCGTGACGCGGGTGCAGTCCCGCATGGGAGATAGAATGAACAGCACCGGAATCACGACGTTAAGCAACACCATCGGCGCGATGGCCGGTCCTCTACTGGCCAGCTTCGTTCTGCTGCCTGCGATCGGATTCCAGTGGAGCCTTCTGGCCTGTGCCGTGGCCTACGGCTTAGTGGCCGTGATTGCGAGCCAACGCCACGATTGGTCGATCAGGCGGCCTGCTGGTATCGCCGCGATGGCTCTCTCCGCCGCGCTCGCACTGATCATCATCTTTTTTCCCCGTCATCGCGACGAGATTCATTTCGCCCACGCCAGCGCTCCTTACCAACCCGAAGGAATGGAACACCTGGTGACCAGAGTGGAGGGCACGTCGGACACATTGCAGCTGCGGCGACGCGATCTTTTCGGTCAACCATATTATTACCGGTTGGTAACGAATGCGATTTCCATGTCGGCTACCATCCCGCGCAGCCAGCGCTACATGAGACTGTTCGCTTACCTCCCGCTCGCGCTGCGACCAGAATCCGAAGACGTGCTGCTTATCTGCTACGGCTGCGGCAATACCGCCGACGCCTTCAGCCGCGAGGCGCGCCTCAAGCACATCGACATCGTCGATATTTCGAAAGAGGTACTGGCGTTGGCTCCGGCCTATACCGGTTTGTTTTGCTCAAATCCCCTGCGCGATCCGCGCGTGACGACTTTTGTGCAGGATGGCCGCTTCTTTCTCCAGGCCAGCCCGAAGCAATACGACATCATCACCGGAGAACCGCCGCCGCCGAAAGTGGCGGGTGCGGTCAATCTCTACACCGAGGAGTTCTTCTCGCAAATGTACGGCCGGCTCAAGGAGGGCGGGATCGCCACCTACTGGCTGCCCATGAATCAGCTGAGAATCGACGAAGCGAAAGCAATTCTGCGCGCGTTTCATAACGCCTTCGCGAATTGTTCCGTCTGGGCGAGCAGCGATGAACAATGGATTCTTATGGGCATAAAAGGGTCCGGCCACAGCGTGACCGAAGAACAGGTCCGCCAACTCTGGAGCGCGCAATCCACCGGTGCGGACTTGAAGCGCATCGGAATCGAGGTGCCGCAGCAGATGGCTTCGTTTTTCCTTTTCGATGGCGAAGAGATTACGGAGATGACCCGCGCGACCGCTCCCCTCACAGACAGTTACCCGAAGCGCCTTTCCGAAGCACGACCGGATGAACAAGCCGTCCGCCATTTCACCGCTCCCTACATGCGGCCAGAAAACGCGCTGCCACGCTTTCTCCGCTCCGAGATAAATCGAACGATATGGCCGCAGCCTTTGACCAAATCGCTCGAATCGTACTTCATCGTACGCGAAGCGCGTTATCTCTCCGGAATTATTGGGAGCAATGGCTTGGCCGAACTCGACCTTTATCTGCGCCGCTCTCGACTCCGAACGCCTGTCCTCGAAGTGCTACACAGCGACGAGTTTCGCGTCGCGCTTGCGGAAAACGCTGCGGGGAACTCCCAGGCGCCCTCGGTCGACACTATTCCAGACCTCTTCGCGGGAGCTCTGGCCCGGCGCGATTTCGCAAGCGCGATCCAGCTGCTCGAAACACAGTGCACGCTGGGCCCCTGCGGATCGAACGACCTTTTTCTTCTCGCATACATCTATTGTTTGAATGGCGAGACCGCGAAGGCGGAAGAGCTGGTTGCAGGCAATGCCGCGCTCATCAAAAAAGATTGGTTCGCCGATTGGCTCTGGGAGAAATTGCGCGCCGACTTCGGCTTCCATCCTCCGAAGTAGTCTGCTCAAAGCGGGCGGTTCACTCCTCACGCCATCCCGAGCGAAGCGAAACGCAGTCGAGGGATCGCGTTCACACTTTTTACGCGTAGGCGGGACGGGCAAACCGGAATTGCTCGGCATCACCTGGAAGCGGAGAGGTCGGCAAAATTTTTCTCGCAAAAGGTCCGGGACTGGCTACAGGAGGAACCGCATTGTGACAAGTCCCCAGCCTGGCCGTTCAAATTATTTTCAAAAAAGTGAAAAAAATTCTTGTCAGGCTCTGGATTCTTCATTAATGCGTTGCCCAACCTAACCAAAACCCATGGAGAAACTCATGTTTAGAACTGTGCTGAAGAAATCGGCGTCGCGGATCGCCTTTGCGATTTCCCTGCCTTTACTCGTAGCTTCGAGCGCTTTCGCTCAAGCGCCTGCCCAAGGGGCGTCACCTGCAGGGCAACAACCTGCACCGACAGGCCCGACGGGTTCGACCGCTACACCAGTAACGGGCGGTCCGACCCAAAACGCTATCGGCGCCACCGCCGGCACCAACACGGAAGCCACGGCTGAGCGCGTCATCGTTACCGGTTCTAACATCCCGACGGCAGAAGAGGTCGGGCCGAACCCGGTCGATACCTATCGCGCCGAAGACCTCCAGAAACTCGGCGTGCGTACTGCCACCGATCTGACCCAGAGATTGCCCGCAGTCAGCGGCGGCTCGATCACTGAGAACATCGCCAATGGCGGTGACGGTCGCACCGAAATCAACCTGCGCGGTATTTTCCCGAAGGAAACTCTCGTATTGCAGGATGGCCGCCGCCTTTCTCCGCAGCTCGCCGGTTCAGCGCTGGGATCTCAGTCCGTTAACATCAACCTCTTTCCCTTGGGGCTGATTGACCACATTGACATCCTCAAGGATGGCGCCTCCGCCATTTACGGCTCTGATGCCGTTGCCGGCGTTTTCAACGTCTATCTCAAGCACAAATTCCGCGGTCTTGAGATCTACGGCAGCTATGGCAACACCAATCTCGGCGCCTCCAACGACGCTCGGGAAATTCAAGGTTACCTCCTTGCCGGTACCGGTGACGATAAGACGGACATTGTCGTTTACGCCGAATATTACGATCGCGCTGCCATCTACAGCCGCGATCGCGACCTCTCGTCCAACGGGCGATTCCGCAATTTTGCCGACGACGATATTCCCGATGCGCGCAGTGGTAACTACCCCGGCCGCGTCCAGGGTTTTGTTTTCATCCCGGGGCGGCACGGCAATGGCTTGGCGCCAACGCCGCGTGCGGCCGTAGATCCGGCTAGCGACCCACAATACGTCCCGCGCGGTAACGTTGATTTCGATTCGAACTTTGTTCTCTTTAATTTCGCGTCATTGACGCCATCAATTCCCGCGGCGGATCGCCAGTACTTCTATGGCTCCTTCATGCGTGACCTCTGCGACAAATGGCTGCAGGTTTTCGCGGACTTCAAATATACGCGATCATTCTTTGACGCCGGCGCGGCACCTGTGCCCTTTACGCCGGATCCGTTCTTATCCGCGAACGGAATCACGGCGTTCTCGGGCGTTGGTATCAGCGTTCCGTTGAGCAATCCGTTCAATCCCTTCACCGCGCCTTCAACCAACCCTGATGGAACTCCGACAATTCTTCCTGATGGCACGCCGGTCGTGACCGGCGTTCGCTTTCGCGGTCTGGAGGAAGGGCCGCGGCAAACCAAAACCACCGTTAACGACTATGTTTTCACTGGCGGACTTCGGGGCCAGTTTTCCGATCTCACCACCAACGACATCCTGAAAACCTGGGGGTATGAGGTCGGCTTCCGCTACAATTACAACGAGGAGGAGTCGATTGCTTTCGGAAACGTGAGCAAGCCCGGCTTGCGCGACGCTCTGCGCGACACCAACCCGCTAACGGCCTTCAACCCGTTCTTCGGTTTTGGCGGGACAAATACCGCGGCGGCTCAGAGCCGTGTTTATGTCGACCTGCATAACACATCGATCAATTCCCTCACTTTGGAAGACACCAAGTTGTATGGCGATCTATTCAACATCCCGGCCGGACCTGTCTCCTTCGCCCTTGGCGCCGAACATCGGACAGAGCGCTACAAGAATACCCCCGACTCGCTGAATACAACCTTCAGCACAATTGGGTCTACTGACTTGGAAGCATCCAAGGGTAATCGCGATGTTTTCTCGCTCTACGGCGAGCTTCGCGTTCCGATAACCAGCCCGAGCTGGAACTTCCCCGGCGCCTATAGCCTCGAGTTCGATGTGGCGGAGCGCTATGAAAACTTCAGCGATCTTGGTGAGACTGAGAAACCAAAGTTCTCTGTGCGCTATCAGCCGCTCGACGCATCCTTGACGCTGCGTGCCACTTATAACGAGGCGTTTCACGCGCCGTTCCTTAACGAGCTTAGCCCGGGAATTGCCGAAACGTTTCCGGCTTTCATCGATCCAACAGGCTTATCCCAGGAACAGCAGACGCGCGCGCTGGTTGGAGGCAATCCTAATCTGAAACCAGAAAACGCCTACGAATATAGTTTCGGCGCGGTCTTTTCGCCCAAGTGGGTCAAGGGCTTGACTCTTAGCGCGGACTTCTTCCACATCGATCTGAGAGATGCCGTCTCTCCGCTTAGTGTGAGCGACCTGCTCAATATCAACTTCAGGACGGCAACGCAGTTTGATGCGATTGGCGCACCACTCAATGGCCAGTTCCAAGGCAACATTATCCGCGATCCGGCAACCGGAGAGGTTCTGCAGGTGAATAACCAGACCTTCAACCTGGGCCGCGTTATCGTGGAGGGGTTGGACTACGAGGCTATCTATCAGTTGGATACGGCGATGTTCGGTGCCGGGAACTATGGGACGGTCACGTTTACTCTAAACGGGACCTATCTCTCGCGCTTCGAGTTTGCCACCACTCCTGGAGCAAAGGAATTCGATCTCACCGGATCGATCCTCAGCTTCGGTTCGCTCCCGCACACTCGCGCTTATGTCAGTGTATTCTATGATATCGCTGGCTTCGACGCCGGTGCCACAGTTCACTACATCGGACAGTATGACGATGCCCCCGGCACGTTGAACGACGGCGGCGCGCGCAAGATCCGGGAGTGGACCACTCTCGACATCCTGGCGTCCTACACCTTCAACCTCCCGCAGGAAGTTCCCGAGCAACAGCAGGTTGCCGGCTACTCCAAGGATGGTGGCAAGAATGTGAGAGGGAAGGACGGCAAGGATAAGAACGTCATGCCTGTCAGCACCGCGACCTACAGTGAGTGCGGCTGGAGATCATGGCTTAATGGCACCACCATTACGCTTGGCATGAACAACGTGTTCGACCAGGACCCGCCCTTCGCCGTCAACACCTTCGAAAACGGCTACGACGAATCAGTTGCCGATATCAAAGGCCGGTTCTGGTACGTCTCGCTGAAGAAGCGCTTCTAAACTAACAAGGTTTAGTTATCTCCGGCGGCCGGACTTGGAAACGAGTCCGGCCGCTTGGTTTTTAGGCTTTCGCGTTTGCTACGGGTAACTTCCTTCCAAACCATCTTATAAATTACAATTGTCATTCTGGGCGCAGCGAAGCGGAGTCGAAGAATCCTGCGGCGCTACCTTAAAGGCGAGATAGCGGATTCCCTCGTCTTCGGACGGGATGCCATGTCTCGGGGACATTTCTGAGTGGCTTGTTACGAGTTCGCTTTGCTTCGCATCCGATATCGCGGTGCTGCCTCGCGCGTGCTTAGATGCCACGACGTCCCGTTGTAGCTTCTCGTCTTCGGGGCGGGGCTGAGGCGTATCGCTTTGGCTGCGTCGATTGCTCCCGATCGACTAATTTCCAGTTGCTGCCTCCCACGGTGACCGTAAAGCTACGTCCTGAGCAGAACGCACAAACCTTCCCGTCATCGACGATTCTCTTATGAGAAGAGGTCTTCTGCTTCTAGTGATCAACGGTCCCCAGGCCGCAGCAGGACCAGGTGCGTACTCCTAGCTACCGCTGTTGGCGCTCTCGTCTGGCTCGTCTTTGGCCAGACTCTGCGTTTTGAATTCGTTAACTACGACGACCAGAACTACGTCTATCAAAACCCTGAGATCACGAGAGGACTGAGCTTTCACGGTATCGCCTGGGCTTTCACCCATATTCACTCACAGAACTGGCATCCGCTGACGACTATCTCGCACATGCTCGACTGCCAGTTGTGGGGTGTGCGAGCTGGCTGGCATCACGCGACCAATGTTGTGCTTCACACCATAACAGTCATCCTCTTGTTCAACATCCTGCGACAAACGACAGGCGCGCTTTGGCGAAGCGCATTCGTTGCCACTGTCTTCGCAATTCATCCCCTTCGATCGGAATCCGTCGCCTGGATATCGGAACGCAAAGACGTCCTCAGCGGTGTCTTCTTTATGCTGACTCTAGCGTGCTACGCTAACTATGCGCGCAGAGCGCCCTCCTTATGGCGTTACGGGGTCGTCGTCATCGTGTTTGCAATTGGATTGCTAACGAAACCTATGCTGGTGACGGTGCCGCTCATTTTGCTGTTACTGGATTTTTGGCCGTCGCAACGATTTACGGAGCCTTCGACGCGTAAGGATCGAACTGCCGAAGAGCGTAAGGCCGGAGTGAGACGGTTGTTCTTGGAAAAGATCCCGCTCCTGCTCCTGTCCGGTGCATCATGTGTGGCCACGCTCAAAGCCCAGGGCCAATACATCAGTTCGAGTGACGTGCTCCCGCTTACGTCGCGACTCGGTAACGCTTGCATCAGTTATCTCACCTACATCGGCCAAACGATCTGGCCGACACGCCTGACAGCCTTCTACCCACTCCAAGGCGAAAGCGTGCCGAGCTGGAAAGGAGTAGCCAGCGTCCTTGTCATAGCCGGTATCACCTTCGCCGTTTTTATCGCCCGGCGTAGGCAGCCGTATCTTCTTGTGGGCTGGCTGTGGTATCTCGTTATGTTGGTTCCGGTAATCGGGTTAGTTCAGGTAGGATGGCAAGAACACGCCGATCGTTACACATATCTGCCATCTATCGGCCTGCTGATCGCGCTGACCTGGGGCGCAGGTAGTTTGCCCACCCCAGCTCGTTTGCGGGTGCGCTTATTCGCGGCCACCGCTGGAATGGTTATTGCCGCACTATCTGTTGTCACGTGGAAACAAACAGGGTACTGGCGGAATAGCGAAGCGCTTTGGACTCGTGCGCTCACTGTCACAAACAACAACGACGTTGCCGAGAACAACCTTGGTGTCCTTCTCCTTGCGCGTGGTCAGGTCAGCGAGGCGATAAGCCGATATGAAAAAGCCATCGCGTTGCGGCCAACAAATACCGAGGCTCGGACTAATCTGGCGAACGCACTTCTCTACCAGGGGCGGCTGGACGAAGCGACAGACCAATTGCGCCGCACTTTGGAAATGCAGCCTGAGAATGTCGAGGCGAGAAATACCCTTGGCGCGGCACTCATTCGGCGGGGACAGGCGGGAGCAGCCATAGCTGAATGGGAGCGCGTGCTGGCGGAACATCCTGATAACGGTAACGCGCAGGCAAACCTCGCCTGGGTTCTTGCCACTTCACCCCACGCCGAGCTTCGTAACGGACGGCGCGCGCTTGACCTCGCCCAGCGCGCCCTTCAGCTTTCCGGCGGCACGAATGCAATGATCTTTCGCACTTTGGGCGCCGCTTACGCGGAGAACGGGCGCTTCAGCGAAGCATCGCAATCGGCTGAAAAGGGATTGCTCCTTGCCATTACCCACCGCAATACCGCGTTGATACGCGACTTCGAGATGAATATCGCCAGCTACCGCGCCGGTGAGCCTCTGCGCGATGGCACCAACCAGCCGGGAGCTGCTGCGGGTCAGGCAAACAAAACCTAACTCGCGGTTTGATAGCTCCCGTCTGCTGGCGGCGCACGGGATGCAACGTCGGGCTCGCTTGTCTGCCGCTGCGAGAACATTGCCACCAGGCGCCAAGCGAGAACGTCTCGCCGCCCTTATGTTGGGCTGCGCAGCTTAGGTTTTGCAGCTATGTCTGAAGCACGGGCATGTAGGCTACAGGGGCACTTTAGCTCAACCGAGTGACTTGCGCTCGAATGCCGCGCGTCCATAGGTGTCGTCGTGCCGACTGCGCTAATCCTAGTTTTGGTTTTTCTCTCAGGTATCAGCGCGCTCCTGTTCGAAACCATTTGGCTTCGACTCAGCGGCCTTGTTTTCGGAAATTCGGTGTGGTCGGCCACCTTGATTCTCTCCGGATTTATGGGCGGGCTGGCTTTGGGCAACACCCTGGCGGCAGGCTGGAAACGTCGAGGAAGGCGGCCGCTTCGTGTCTATGCCCTACTTGAACTTGGCGTCGCCCTGTTTGGGTGCTTTATCGTCATTGCGCTACCGCGCGTGGGCATCTGGTTGCGACCACTCTTCCAGACTCTCTGGCAGTATCAGGGACCGCTCCTCGGACTGCGACTAGTCCTTGCCTTCATCATTCTTCTCGTCCCAACCACGGCAATGGGACTGACCTTGCCCGTGCTAATCGATGATCCTTTACTGCGCCGCCAGCATTTCGGCCGAGCCATGTGTCTCCTTTATGGGTGTAACACTCTAGGCGCGGTGGTCGGCGCGATTGCAGGCGAGACATACCTTGTCCGTGCCTATGGAATAACAGGAACCGGCCTGGTAGCCGGGCTCCTGAACTGCCTGGCTTCTGCTCTGGCGTGGCTGCTGGCCAGAGCCTGGCTCGTAGATGAAATAGCCTTGATCGACGCGCGCGCGATCGATAGTTCTCACTTCGTTCCTTTTCCAAAGCGCGAGGAAGAGATACGGGCGGCAGAGGCGAGCAAAGAAGTCTCTTCCGGGCGCTTCTCAGATATCTGCTTCAACAACTGGCGTCTAATTCTCGTTAGCTTTGGCTCCGGAATGTTATTCCTTTGCCTCGAATTAGTCTGGTTTCGGTTCTTGCGATTGTATCTGGCGTCGTCACCTACCGCGTTTGTGTTGATGCTCGCGATCGTCCTCGCCGGAATCGGCCTCGGTAGTCTGGCCGGTAGTCTCATGCCGCGCTCCATCGTGCGCCTGCGAACCCTCGCTTCTGCCGGGCTTGTTGTGACAGGCATAGCTGTTCTGGTCTCTTACATGGTCTTTCCCATCCTTGCCTCCCAAGGTTCAGAACCCTTCTTCCTGGATAGATGGAGGGAGATCGTGCCGCTCTCAATCGCGCTCATGTTTCCGACGTCGTTTTTGGCAGGCCTTCTATTTCCCGCCCTCGTTACGTGGGTGCAGGCGGTGGTCCATCATCGAACGA
>JBBRAF010000046.1:0-15033 GCA_038207045.1 Chthoniobacterales bacterium | reverse complement strand
ATCGAAGGCACCGGGGAAGAATTCCACACACTCACTGAGGCATTCGATGACGCTAAAGCCCTGGTGATCCATGGCGCGCTCGATCATCTGGATCATGTGGTTGACCTGGCTGGCGTGGGTGCGCGCGATGAAGGTGGCTCCGCCGCAGATGAGTTTTTTCATCGGGTTGACCGGCTGGTCGATCGCGCCGGTGGGATCGGTCTTGCTCTTGAAGCCGATGGGCGAGGTGGGCGAGGTCTGCTTTTTGGTCAGGCCATAGACGAAGTTGTCCATGATGACGTAGGTCATGTTGATGTTCTTGCGCGCGCCGTGGTCGAGGTGGTTGCCGCCGATGCTGAAGCCGTCGCCATCGCCACCGAAGAGGAAGACGTGCAGGTCGGGCCGGGCCAGGCTGACGCCGGAGGCAAGTGGGACGGCGCGGCCATGAATGAAGTGGGCGCCGTGGCCATTGACGAAATACGGAAAGCGCGAAGAGCAGCCGATGCCGGCGAGGGTGACGATTTTTTCGTGATCGATCTGGCGTTTCTCGAGGACTTTGTAATAGGCGGCGAGGACGGCGAAATCGCCACAGCCAGGACACCAGGTGGGGTGATCCGCGGTGATGGCCTTCTTGGTCAGTTTCTCTCTTGGGTGCGAGGCCGCACTGGCATCTGTCGGATTGGCGATTGGTGGGACGGTTAGTGTGTCGCTCATGCTAAAGAGTTTAATCTGGAAACCAGGAAGCCAGGATAAGACATACAGACATAAAACGAATTAATTAGGAACGCAGGAAAAAGAATAAGAAGGAGCAATTTGGAAACCAGGAGCCCACGATAATGAAAAGCCGATTCGTCCTCCTGGATTCATGGCTTCCAAATTCATCCTGCTTCCTGCTTTCCTGCGTTCCTGATTCATTTTGTTCCTTCGGAAATCGCGGCGGCAGCTTCGCGTTCGCCGGGAGGATGTTTGGAATGTTCCACCTTGCCGGAGGACGCGTGAACCGCTTCAGAGCCAGGTTTGGTGGGCGTGCTGTCGCCAGCGCGATCGGTTGCGGGTGAGATTTTTTCTTCGGCGCATTCGGTGGCGGCGGCGGTTTGCCGATCGGGAATTTGCACTGGGGCACCGTTTCCGCGGGCGCCGTCGCGGCCGGAAAAGTTGCGGCCCTTGAAGGTGCGCTCCAAAATCTCGCGCACACGAAACGTGAGTCCGTCAGTTTTGGTCAGGCTCTCGATCTTCGGTTCGCAGTAACGGGCGCGCAGAATGGTGGCGAGCTGGCCGAAGCCGTAAACGCCCTGATCGTTCATTTCGATAACGACGATGCGTTTAAAGTTGGCAAAGACTTTTTCCAGGCCGTTCGGCAACGGATGGAGATGACGCAGATGTATCGCCGCGATTTTCTCGCCGGCTTCGCGGGCGCGTTTGGCCGCGTCGTGGATGGGGCCGTAGGTTGAGCCCCAGCCGAGGAGCAAGGTGTCGCCTTCGGCATCGCCATACACTTCTGGCACGGGCAGCTCTTCGGCGAGCTTCTGCAACTTGGCGCGGCGTTTGGCCGTCATGGCCATGTGCATCTTCGGGCTACCGGTGGGGTGCCCCATCTCATCGTGTTCGAGGCCGGACATGAGCGGATATTTACCGTCGAGAACGCGCGCGCCGGGCGCGAGGTGCTGAGTGATGCCGTCGAGCGGGTAAGGCTTAAATGTTTCGCGCGGCCGGAGGTCGGGATGTGGTTCCAGCATGAGCTCGCCCAGGTTCGGCTCGTCGAACGCTTCGATACGGGTGGCGAGCGAGGTGTCGCTCAAAATAAAAACGGGCGTGCTGTATTTGCGCGCGATGCGGGCCGCTTCGATGGCGATGTAAAAGCAATCTTCGACCGTTTTCGCGGCGAGGACGACACGCGGGCTGTCACCATGGCCGCCGAAGATGGCCTGGTGCAGATCACTTTGCTCGACGTTTGTGGGCAATCCCGTGCTGGGGCCGCCGCGCTGCACATTGCAAATAATGAGCGGCATTTCCGCCATCGATGACCAGCCGATCGCCTCCGTTTTCAGCGAAATGCCGGGCCCGGCGCTGCCGGTAACGGCGAGATAACCAGAATAGGAGAAGCCGAGCGCCATCGAAACCGCGCCGAGCTCGTCTTCGGCCTGGACGAAGAGACCGCCGTATTTCGGCAGCTCCCGGCGCAGGATTTCCATAATCGACGACCACGGGGTAATCGGATAACCGGCACCGTAGCGCACGCCGGCGGCGATCAAGCCATAAGCGAGCGCCTGGTTGCCATCCATGGTGATTTGGGCACGGCCGCCCGTCTTCTCGATCTTTTCGAACTGATAAAGCTTCGAGAGAAGATTGCCGACCGGATAGGCGTAGCCGGCAGTGAAGGCCATGATGGCGGTGTTGACGATGCTCTCGTCTTTGCCGCCGAACTTGTCTTTGATAATCGCGACCAGCTTCTCGACATCGAGGTGGAAGATCTTCGTGATCAACCCGAGGACGAAAATGTTTTTGCCCTTGTCCTTGGCCGTGCCGCCGAGCGCTTCCACGGTAAGGCCGGTAATCGGGACACCGACGTAAACGAAACGCTTGTCATCCAGGTTCGGCTCGACGTTGTCGGAATCGTAAAGGAGCACGCCGCCTTCCCGGAGAAAGTCGATGTGGTCCTGGTAGCTGTGCTGATAAAAGGCGACGAGAAAGTCCGCTTCATCGCCGGCGGAGAGCACTTCACCAGAACCGATCCGGACCTGGAAGATGGAGGGTCCGCCCGAAATCGTCGCGGGAATCGTCATGTAGGTCATGACGTCCTGGTCGCTGCGCCCGGCCAGTCGCGCGAGAAAGGCACCCGCGGTTTGGATTCCATCCTGTGAATTCCCCGCCAGCCGGATTACTGCGTCTTGAATATTTTCCGGCCGCAAGTCCGCGCGATCCGGAGTGTGAACGATGGCGCCCTTTGCCGGATCGCCCGTTTGCACGGCAGTGATATCGGGATTGTTCGGTTCGCCCATGAAAGAAAACTGGCCGAAGAAATGTCAGCCATGTTTCTGCGCTTTGCGAGGCGAAAGTCCGCACCTATTTAAGGGCGACCGCGGTTCAGTTGCCTGAGCGCGAAGCCAGACGCCAAGGCAATCGCGATGTCGCCTAAGAGAACGCCCATCGCCGCTTCGCCACAGCTGAGTTCCGCTGGATCGGATGGCTAATAATGAATGCCCTTCTTCTCGGCTTGCTTGCGAATGGTGCCCGCGACTTTCTCGTCGAAGCTGTCGGCTTTGCCCGCCGCGGCGAGCTTTTTCGTTTCCTCCGCGATGTAAGCCGCGCGATTTTTTGAAACTTGCTCGATTTCTTTCTGCAATCCCGCGCGATCTTCACGCGCTTTCGCGATGTGCTCGGCCACCTCGCCGCGGCTGAGCTTTTGTAGTTTTGCCGGCAATTTCTTCTGATCGATTTCTTCCGGCTTCAGCTCGTTGTTCGCCAGCGCGTCCAGCAATTCCCCGCGCCCTTGCACCGCTTTCATGGTGCGCGCGTTGTAGCTCAGGCGGTCGGCGGCAGCAGCGGCCGGCGCGGATTCGGCCGCGCGTTGCTTGCTCATTACTTCGCCGCGGACTTCGGCATCGCCGTACGGGATCAATGTTTCGCCCATGCGTTTGTTCAATTCGGCTAGCTTCTCGTCCATCGGCGTCTCGACGACCGCCATGTTGCCGGATTGTGCGATGGCGGCGTAGCTGCCTTCCGAAAGCTTCGCGATTTCTTTCCAAATCGGCGCTGTCTCAGCGATCTCGCCGCATTGCACCGTATTAATAATGAGGTCCTTCTTCGCCGCGGCCCGGCAAAGGTCGGGATACTTCGGGCCTTGGGCGTAATCCATGTGCGGCGGGGCATCGCCGACGAGGAAGACGATTTTGAGCACGTCGCGATCGCCGCTCCACTTCATCCGGTTAATTGCTTCGTCGAGCGCCTCATTCACGCTTTCTGGCGTATCACCGCCACCGCCGGCTTCGAACGCGCGCAGATGTCCATACATGGCGTCGATGTCGTCGGTGAGCTGGTACGGCCTGACAACGTAGGCGTCGCCGAGATCGCGATAGCCTACCAGGCCGATCTTCAGCTCCGGCGTCGGCCGAGCACTGATCATGTCGTTGGCGATAGACCAGACCTTCTGTTTCGCGCCTTCGATGAGTCCGCTCATGGAAGCCGTGGTGTCGAGAACGAAGCAAACTTCGATGCGCGGTCTCATCGGCGCGTCTTTAGTTTCCGCGCGCAACCATGGCGCGCAGACAGTCAGTAGTAACAGAATTGCAGTTTTTGTTTTCATGTTTGGGATGCGATTAATCGGTGACTTCATAAACAGTGTCGCCAAGCGCCACCTGGACGTTTTGCCCGAGCGCCAGCCACGGCGCGGCTTCGGGGTGGTTAGTAAGGAGAGTGAAGTAATCTTCGGAGTTGAACTGAACGCGCTGACGCTTGCTCAGCTTTTGCGCGGTGGTGTCGACCCATTGCTTGCCGTTTTGAAAAAAGGAGCGGCCATTCACGAACTTTGATTGTTGGGTGTACTGCGCGACGCGGGCCGAATTCTCAGGCTCGGCTGGTGCCGACGCGGTATATCCGCGCATCGATTCCGACGCTCCGGCAGCGATCGAGGCCGGCGCTTGCTCGGCGAATTTGAAAGCATTTTGACTGCGCGCGTTGGCGACGCCGTCTTCACCTTCCTTCTTATCCTTGAAGCCGGTCCAGGCTTTCGAAACATCTGCCCGCACCGTGCTGTCCGCGGTCATTTCCTGGAGCGAACGCTGCGCCACCGGCACACGCCGTCGATCTTCGTCCTCGACGATGAGGTAAGCGGTGTAGGGCGTGACGATTCCGTAGCGCCGCGCCAGCTCGGTCGCTTCATCCCGCAGTTCGCTGGTCTCGCCGTGAATGCGGATTTCATCGAGGAGAAATCCAACGCGACGAGTCGCCCATAGGCGCGGAACAAAATCGTTTTGTGAATTGCGATCCTCGAACTTAACTTTGTAGGTGAAAGTCTGTTCGTGCCCTGCCGACGTGCCGATGAGCTTTGCCTCCACGTCGCCTGATCCGCTGTAGCGGCCAGTCAGCACGAGCTGATCGCCCCTGAACAAGTCGGGCAATTGTGCTGGAGACATCTTGCTCGTGCGCATGCCGCCACTGAACTCCAGCCGAAGATTCGTCAACGCTGGCTCTTTGATGCGGGTAAAGAAGCTCGAAAGCTTGACTTCGAGGTCTTCGCTCGGCAGCACATATTGGCTGAACGCTCGCGTGCTCTCGGCAATTTGATCGAGCAGCTGTGTATTCACATCGGAGCCGATGCCGAAGGAAAAAATCCGCGCATCCGCGGCTGTCTTTGCCCGCGCCATGATGGCATCGGGATCTTTCGGTCCTACCGTGGGCAAGCCATCGGTGAGAAAGATGACGACGTAAGGACGCTCGCTCTTTTCCGCGCGCGTCTTCAAAGCGCGATCGAGCGCATCGGCAATGGCTGTGCCGCCGATCGGTTTCAGTCCGGCAATAAACTCCGAAGCGCGTTTGCGATTCTCGCTACTGGCATCAACGAGTTTTTGGAAAAGCGGTTCGGCTTCGGTCGAGAACCGGACAATCTCGAAACGATCTTCCGCGTTGAGATTGGCGACGCAGAAATCGAGCGCCTTCTGGGCCTGTTGCAATTTCGGTCCCGCCATCGATCCCGACGTATCGACGACGAAGACCACGTCCTTCGGCGCCGGCTTCGCCTCCGACGCGACGATGGGCGCGGCCAGGAGGAGGAAGTAACCGTCGTCGTTGTCCGGCTCGCCGAAGGACGAGTCAGTCCGGTTGGCGGACTTATGCGTGAGGAGAGTCAACCCGACGTCGCGCTTTTCCGTGCTGAAGACGAGTTGGAAATCTGTCTCGGGCTTTTCCTCTTTCGCTTCGTATGCGACGACGGCGCGATTGGGTCCATCGCGCTTGATCTCAACCTTGTGGCTCGGTGAATAAATCGATGCCAACGGCTGCGCCGTTTTCACTTCCACGGTCACGCTTAGATCCTTGATCGGGCGCGAGGAGAACTTCTCCGTGCTCAGCCCATAGAGATAAGTGACCGCGGCGGTGTCGGAACGCAGCAGTTCCGTGTAGGAAATCTTGATCGGCTTGCGGCTGCGCGGTTCGATCGGGAAAATGCGGACCTTGAAAACATCGCGTCCGGCATATTCGAGCAGGGCGGGATCGCGCATGGTGCGCACGATGTCTTCGTAAATGCGGCGGGCTTTGTCCGCGGGAAGAAGCTCGGCATCGACTATTTTGCCGCCGATCTCCATCGAGAACTTGTCGATATGAGCGCCTTTCGGCACGGGAAAGATATAGGTGCCTTCGAGTCGAGAATCGTTAGGATTGTAAAACTCCTGATTGATGGAGGTGACCGCGACCTGACCATCGATCTTCACGTCCACGTGATGGCTGGACACTTCGAGCGGCGCGAACGGGTAATGCCCGGGCGGAACAAAGATCGGACGTTCGATGATAATAAAACCATCTCCGCGTGCCTGAGAGAAAAGGCCAAACAAGCAGCCGATCAGGGCGAGGAGTGATTTTGCGTTCATGCCGAGTTAGTCGGCAGTCGCAAAAGAATGCTCCCGCTTTTTTCTCCGATGCCGCGCCCGGCGGTTGAGCGGTCGCCTTTTTAGAGTCCTCCTGAGCGGATGCGAAGGATCTCTAATCATTTCAGGCCAGCCGTCCGAAGACCAATAGTCAGAGATCCTTCGCTACGCTCAGGATGACAGTTTAGAATACCGCATCGTCACCAGGAGAAAACGCCATCGACACTGAAGCTGAACTGATCGCGCGTTGCCGCCGCTCCGACACTGACGCGTGGGATGCGCTTTTCGACAAATATTACGGCGTCGTCGCGCGTTTCGTCTTTCAGCTCTCGCCTGATTTTAGTCACGAAGACACAGAAGAGATTTGCCAGGAAACATTTCTCGCGCTCGTACGCAGTCTCAGTTCTTTCCAGGGGAAAAGCTCGTTTCAAACCTGGCTGCTGCGGATCGCATCGAATAAGGCGATGGATTTTCGCGAGAAGGTGCGCGCGGTGAAACGTGGCGGGAATAGCATTCACATTCCCATCCACGGTTCAAACCACAGCGAAGACCCTTCGCTGGATCCGGTTTCGCCGCGTCCGGGGCCGGACGCATTGCTCATGCAGGCAGAATCATTTCGCCTTGTTAGGGACAGTCTGGATCGGATCGGCGATACCTGCCGCGAGATCATCGAGCTGCGCTACTATGGCGACCTGAGCTACGAAGAGATTGCACGAGAGTTAAAGCTGAACGCGAAAACCGTCAGCTCGCGCTTGAGCAAGTGTCTCGATCGCCTCCAGACGGTAGCGAAGAAAGTTTTTCCGCCGGAATTTTCATTTACCGTCTAACTAGCAAGACATGACGCCGGAATCCGACAAACCGATTGAAAAACTGCTGCACGCTTCAGCGCGAGCGCGGCGGGCGGAGTTCGGCACCGATCCTGCCATGCCCAACCCCATGCGGGCTCGTTTGCACGGAGAGATCGATTCTCTCAATCGAGTCGCGGAACAACCAGCGCGGCGTTTTATTTTTTCCTGGCCGCGTTTTGCCCTGGCCGCAACGGCAGCGGCACTGCTCATCAGCCTGTCGATGCTTTGGTGGCGCCAAACGTCGCCAACGCGAACCACCTCGGCTGCGCCCGATCAAACCGCTGCGAAGCCGAGCGAGGCTGCTGACAACGCGTTTGCTGAATCACGCGACAGGCCAGAACCCCCGCTGGGATTGGCCAGAAAGGACACGGCGAAGGAAGCAGCGCCGGCCGCTGCCGTGCCGGCGGCCGCAGCACGTAATGTCGGTCAACAATTTGCCCAGAGTTCGGCGCAGGGAAACTCGAACAAATTGAAATCATTTAATGCGCTCAATACCTTTCGTTTCGAACAGGACGGCGAAACGGTGCGCCTGATCGACGCCGATGGGTCCACTTACACAGGCAAAGTGGAGCGCCCGGCGGAAGACGAAGCACCAACGTCGACCAACCAGAGTGCCCGCGAAAGCGGCCGATTGCTGGCGAAGGCCCGGCCGGCAAAGGAAATGAAAGATAAGAATGAAGCTACTAACGAGTATTATTTTAGAGCAAGCGGCTATAATAATCAGCTAAAGAGATCGTTATCGCTCGAAGCCAGTTACGTCGCTGCGCCTTCGCCAGCTAACGAGAATCAGGACAGGAAATCGACCCAGAGCAACAGGCAGGCGCGAATTATCGGCACGGCCAGAATCGAAGGCGAGGCGCCCGTTCAGGTAGATGCAGCGGCGGTCCCGCCGTGATCTATCCCAGCGCCGCGGGCGAAGCTGAAGCCGCTCAATGGCCCGGTAAAGTTTCTGGCAAGGGCGAGCACTTGAAAATTGCGACCGAGCATTTCGGGATGGAGGAGCGTTTGCAAAGCGCGTCTGTCCGCCTGCGATAATTTCATCAGGGCGGCGGGTACCATCAGCCCTTCCAGGATTCCGGTGAGGAAATGGTGTTGGTCGGCTAAGCCAAGTTGGCGCGCGCCGGCCATTTCGGCTGCTTCAATTAAACTTGTCCAGTCGACGTGCGCGGAAATGTCCGCACAGCTGATTCGTTCGAATGGTGATGAGAGCTTCTTATGCTGCGCCCGAACCTGGAGCGTTCCGGTAGCGCGCTCCGCCGAATAGAATTCGTCACGGCAAAATCCGTAATCGACTGTGATGATGACGCCGCGCGAAAGTTTGGCGGCGATGTCGCGTATTAACTTCGGCCCGACGAGTTGAACTTCCGTGCTGTAGCAGCGGTCGGAGCCTGCACTGAGCGGAGTCGAAGTGACCGTCGCAATCGGCGGTCGCAGACCGCCGCTACAGCGGCGCTCTTCAAGTTGGAGCTCGCCTCCGTTCAGCACAACGAACAGCTCCTTCCACTCGCCTTCGTCGCGGGCCACAAGGTGGACAGGCAACGCATCGAACAACTCGTTAGAAAAATGGATGCCGGTGAACACATCAATCTCATCGACGGATTCACCCCAGGAAATTCTCCCGGCAAAGTTCGCGAGTTTATCCCTCTGGCGATCTCGCCAGACGGGGAACGGCTCGACGATGACATAACTTAACGAATTGAAACATGCGCTTTCGCTCAAGGCGCCAAGCACGTCGGCAGCGAACTGGCCGTCATGCGCCCCCTGCTCGACGATCGTAAACTGACGCGGTCGCTCGAGTCGTTCCCAGACTTCCGCGAACTGGAGCGCGAGCAACTTTCCAAACATCGGTCCGACACTGACGTTGGTAAAAAAATCTCCGCCGCGACCGATGCGAGCGCGACCGCTGGCGTAGTAGCCGCGCTGCGGGTGATACAGGGCCAGCTCCATGAAGCGGGCGAAGCTTATGCCTCCGCTCGACCCGATCTCGCGCAGGATAATATGAACCAGCTCGGAATCGCATTCCCGCGAATCGCTTTTCACTCCAATTGTGCCTACCATCTGTTCGTTTTCCTCGCTGCTCAATGCCCACCTCGTTCCTGATTCCGCCGCACACTTATCGTTACCGGCGGCAATGGTTTGTCCGACCGGTCTTCTACATCCCGGCGGGAATCGCCGCACTCATTCTGTTTTCCCTCGCGATTTATTTCGCGGTCGTTGCCTCGCAATTGAAACGCCAGGCGGCGACCTATGATTTGAGCAAGCTCGATCAAATGGAATCAGCCAGCGTGATCCTCGATCGCAACGGCAAAATTTTTGGCCAGATCTACGTGGAGAATCGGCAGACGGTCCCCTACGACCAACTGCCGCGCGATTTGATCAACGCCATTGTGGCGGTAGAAGACAGCAAGTTTTACCAGCACGCCGGCTACGATAAATGGGGCATCGTGCGCGCGGCGCTGAAAAACTTGACGGCTGGTCACGTGCGGCAGGGCGCGAGCACGATCACCCAGCAACTGGCGCGTAACAGTTTTTCTCTCAAAGAACGAACCTTCCGCCGGAAATTACTCGAGATCTATCTGGCCAAGCGCATCGAGGAACAGCTCGGTAAACAGAAGATCATGGAGCTGTATTTGAACCGGATATATTTTGGCGGCGGACTTTATGGCGCGGAAGCGGCCGCGCGTGGCTATTTCGACAAGCCCGCGCACGACATGTCGCTGACGGAATGCGCCACGCTGGCGGGATTGGTCAAGAGCCCGAACCGGCTTTCGCCCTGGAGCGACCGCGCAGTGGCGCGTGAAACGCGCAACGTTGTGCTGGCGCGGATGCGCGACCTTGGATTCATCGATCGCGAGCGGTGCGAAAGCGCGCAATCGTCTGACTTGGTGGTGGGCGACCGGCAGAGTGCGCAGGGGCAGACTTACGCGGTTGATTTGATCCGGCAGAAAGTGATCGAAGCGGTGGGCTGGGACCGGGCGATGAATGAAGGTTTTCGCATTCACACGACCATCGACGCCGACCTGCAAAAGGCGGCGGCGGAATCTTTGCGCGCACACCTGGACGCAGTGGAGAAACATCCCGATTACAAACACCAAACGTACGCCGAATACGCCGCCAGTTTCCGTAAAGGTCACAGCGCAACGGCAGCGGTGCCGGATTACTTGCAGGGCGCGGTGATCGCGCTTGATAACGCCACGGGCGGCATTCTTGCGCTCGTGGGCGGACGCGATTTTGAGCATAATCAATACGATCGCGCCTTACAATCGCGACGTCCCGCGGGTACGGCGATGACGCCATTTGTGTTCGCGGCGGCTTTCGCCGACGGGATGTTCCCCGGCTCAATCGTGGATGATTCTGCGCTGGATAATCGCGCTGTGATGATCGGTGGGACGACAGGAATTCTCGGAGAATGGGGACCGGAATCGGCCGACAATCGCTACGAAGGGCCGATCACAGCGCGCGAGGCGCTGAGCAAATCGAAAAACGGCGCGACTGTGCGCATCGGGATGAATCCCGGAGTGGACAGTGTGGTGCAACTTTGCCAGGCGGCTGGGATGAAATCGCCGCTGCGTCCATATCCGGCGACATTTTTGGGAAGCAGCGAAGTGACTCTGGCCGAGCTGGCCCTGGCCTACACGATTTTTCCAAATGGCGGCTCGCGCTCGAGCCCTCCGCATATTTTAGAAAGCATCGAGGAGAAGGACGGCACGATCTGGCACGCGCAACGCGTCGCCAAGCAGGAAAAGGTGATCCCACCCGAGATCGCGTATGAGGTGCACACGTGCCTGGCGGACGTTCTAGACAACGGCACGGGCAAAGGGGCGCGCGCGCAGTTCGGTCTGAAGAAAATGGACGCGGGCGGAAAGACCGGCACGGCCTACGATTTCACCGACGTGCTCTTCGCCGGATACAACAGCGCGATCACGTGCGCGGTCTGGGCAGGTTTCGATAAACCGCAGCGGATTTTTCGCGGCGCCTTCGGCCACGACATCGCGCTGCCGGTGTGGGTGGATGTGATGAATAGCGCGGTCGAGCATTATCCCGCGCAGGAAATCCCGCCGCCGAAGGGACTGGAGCGGGTGAATATTTGTTCGAAATCCGGTTTACTTGGCACCGATAAATGCAGCGAGAAAACGGCGACCGGCGAAGTCAAGACTACCTACGATGAGTTCGCCACCGCCGCACAAAAACCGACTGAGCCTTGTAACGTGCACGGCGAAGCCCGGGCCTCGCTCGCGCAGAATCTTCCGCCCTCAGAATTTCCCCGAGCCGCACTCGCGGTAGATACAAAGACGGTCGCGGCGATAACGCCGAAGGGTCCGACGCTGCTGGCTGATCACGATCCTTACAACGCGCTGCATGCCACGCTCAAACCGAAGCCCATTTCCAACTCGACGCCTGAGCCGGCGATTGCGAAAACGGAAACGCAGGACCTGTCCGGGCAAATGCCCGATCCGACGAAGCCGGTGTTGAAAGCGGAACCAGTGGAGCGTGACGAGGCGGAGCAAAATGCGCCGGGTGAAACAGCGGTAGCCGCGCCGAGCGAGACGCCTATCGAGGTGCGTCGCGCCATTCCCGTGCGTCAGGCTACGCCTGCACCGAGCGAGCCGGAAGTGCGTCGCGCGCGGGCAATCGATCAAGACGACGATAACAATTGAGCATGGATTTTCGGCTGGCGGTGCTCAACCCGATGGGCCGCGATCCCGAGCAGCATTTTGCCGAAGGAGCGAGAGTGTCGGGCAAAGTGCACGCCCCGGTAAATTTTCACGCCTACGCGGCCTGCAGCTATGGCGCTGTCTTCCGCGAGACAAAGCGTGCACTTGCTAGTGGCTGGCCCGTATTGCTGCTACTGCGCGGAGATTTTCGCGCGACGGAAGGCGCCCTGGCGGAATTGAAAAAAGCCAAACGCCCAGTCGTTGTCGCGTTCAAAGAAACGGGTCTGTATCAGATTGCGCAACAGCTGAGTGAGTCGACGCGACTCGGGCGTTTTCTCGAGATCGTGCGCGCGGCCGATGGTTGTATCGCCAGCACGCCGGAGGCGGCCGAGATGATTCGCTCCGTCCGGAGTGAACGTGTCGCGTTCATTCCGATGCCTTGCCCTATCGAAGATGAAGATTGGAACTGGGCGGCGGAGAATCGCGCGGGAATCTTTGTCGGCACTCGCGAATTCGATGTCTCAACGCGAAATCACCTCGCTGCGATGCTGGCTGCGAAACGATTGAGCGACGCCACGAAGGAGCCCGTCACGGTTTTCAATCTCGACCGGCGGCGAGGGGCGAAATTGATTGCGCAAATCGGTTTCAGGAGGATCCGAGTGCACGAGAAGCGGGCTAATTACCGCGCCTATCTTGGCGAAGTGGCGCGACACAAAATTATTTTTCAGCTCGACCGCAGTCGCGTTCCGGGACAAGTGGCGGGCGACGCGCTTCTCTGCCGCAGTGTCTGCGTGGGCGGCGACGGGGCGACGGAAAGAATCGCCTTTGCAGAGACATCCGGAGAGGGTCGGAGCACGGAGGAGTTGATCGAAATTGCGCAGCGGCTCTTGACGGATGATGCCGAACGGCGCGCCATTGCGGCCAGGGCGACCAAAATCGCACTCGAGAAATTGTCTTTCGCCGTTACGCGCGTGAATCTTGCGCAAGTTTTTGCAAAGCTGTAGCGCGTTCGTCTCTGTCATGTCGAGCGCAGTCGAGACATCTCCAGTCATTGCACGCGGAAAAATGATTAGAGATTCCTCGACTCCGCTTCGCTCCGCTCGGAATGACAAAGATCATTGCGCGATCTAGCGCGCATTGCTGAGCCGCCTAGCCGACCTCGCGCAAATAGATGGTCTCGAGCCTTCGTGTTTGTTCGCGTTGATCGAAGTTGCGTTCAACGTTCTCCGATCCGGAGCGACCGATTCTAAAAAGCGCGCCGGGATTTCTCGCGCTCTCAAGTAGCTTGTTAGCTAACGACTCGTAGTCGCGTTCCCCAACCAAAAATCCCGTCCGGCCGTCCTCGATCGCCTCCGGAATTCCACCATGCCGCGTCGCGAAAACAGGCAAACCCGTCGCCATCGCTTCAAGCATGGAATTGGGAATGCCCTCCTGGTTGCCGTCGCGACCAGTTTCGCTCGGGTGCAGAAAGGCATGCGACGAGTAGAACAGGTCGCGCAATTCCTTCGGCGGCAGGAAACCGGTAAAACCAACGGCAGCATCAGCGTTCAACTCACGGGCGAGCGCGCGCAAGCGCTCCAACTGCGGGCCTTCGCCCGCCACGATGAGGCTTGCCTTGGGAAACTCGCGAAGAAACAGCGCAAACGCTCGCAGCGTCGTTTCCATTCCTTTCTTTTCGATGAGCCGGCCTGCCTGCAGCAGTCGCCACGCGCCACTTTCGGGCGCGGCGCGTTCCCGGAATGGGAACTCGTCCAGCGGAATCCCTGTTCTTTGGATTTCGATCTTCTGCGCATCGCAGCCGATTTCAATAATCGCCTGCCGGAGCGATTCGGAGCGAACGAGCACACGGCGAACGGCCGCGAGCATATTCCTCGTCGCGGCGCGATAGGCCGGTTTTTGCAGGTCAACGCTCACGTCTGCGCCGTGGAAGGAAACGACGGATGGCCGCGACCAGGCTTTGATCAGCGGGAGCAAGTGCACCGCAATATGTCCGAAGTAAATGTGCAGCAATTGGGCGCGGCGCTTTTCCAGGAGACGAATCAGCGTGGCCGTTTCGCGATCCGAGATTTGCCAGGGAACGTCGCGTAGCTGCCGTTGCCAGAACCGCCGCAGGAAATGCAGGCGCGATTTTCTAACGAGAACTAAATCGTGGAATGGGAACTGGTGCTCGTTCTCGCGCTTCTGCGCGATGACAACAGTCCGCACGCGCCGCAGCGAAGTGATTTGCCGGTAGATGTGAAGCATCTCCGGTTTGAGAAACGTCGCGCAATAGGAAGCGACAACGGGAAGCGAGCTATTCGTATCGAACGCCGGAGGCGCAACGTCCGATTGAGCCTCGAGCTCGAGATTACTCAGAAAACGATTTCGAACAGCTTGATGCCATTCCATTTCCCCGACCCATCCGGCTTGAGCACCACGCTTTGCTCAGCCGTGCCGTAACGCGCCGGGGCGCGCGGATTCAGCATCTGTGCCGGGTTGCCACCACGCAGGCCGCGCGGAACCACGCCCTGGACGTCACGCCCCGTCAGGGGCGGCGGCGAGGGCCGCGGCTTAATGGGGCGCTGTGGTTCTATTGGTGCGGTGAAGGTTTGCGCGAACGCAGCCGCCGCCTGCAGCATAATTGCAGCGGTGACGAAAAGTTTTTTCATCGGGATCCCTTCTTTGATGGGCAACTCTCTTGCCCGGCTTCGTGCTCCGGCTCACACTTAACACTCGATGGACTACCTTGAAAAGGCCGGACGCGTGCTCGACATCGAAATTTTCGAGCTGCAGCGCTTGCGCGCGCGACTCGGCCCGAGTTTCTCCGGAGCGATCGAATTACTCCGGCAAGCTGTCGACGCCCGCGGGAAGATCGTCGTGCTCGGGGTCGGGAAATCGGGGCACATCGGCAGCAAGATTGCCGCTACCCTTACCAGCACCGGCTCGCCCGCTGTCGTGCTCGATTCGCTGAACGCCATGCATGGCGACCTCGGC
>JBBRAF010000045.1:0-15531 GCA_038207045.1 Chthoniobacterales bacterium | reverse complement strand
AGCTCACCGTTGATGAAATTGGCCATGCGGCCGAAGAACAAACCAAGAGGCGCCGCCACCACCAGATTGTCACCGAGGTTGCGCCAGGAAAGCCCATGTCGCCGCGCGTACCAAAGGACGAAAAAGAAAATGCCGAACATGCCGCCATGACTGGACATGCCACCTTCCCACACTCGGAAAATTGACAGCGGCTCGCGCAGCATCGCCGGCTTGTAAAAGACAACATAACCGATCCGACCGCCGAGGAGCACCCCGCATAGCGCCGTCCAGGTGATGAAATCGCCCACACGATTCGACGGCAGATCGCAATAACCGCGCCGGGACAGGTGGCGCACCACCAGAAATCCGCAGAGAAATGCCAGCACGTAGGCAAATCCGTACCAGCGCGGACCGACATTATCCCAGAGCCGGAAAATGAACGGATCGAAGTTATCGACGAAGTAAGCGAACATGGCGGGCATCTGATGGCGCGATACTCGCAGTCATCCCGAGCGGAGTCGAGGGATCCCGATAGCTTAAGGTTAACGCGACGGGATCCTTCGACTCCGCTTCGCTGCGCTCAGGATGACAGGGTTATCGGTGCGGCGGAATTTGTCAGCGCCCGCCGCAGGAACGGCGCGGTGCGACTCACACGACTTTTCGCAACCTGCTCCGGCGTGCCGGTAGCGACGATCTCCCCGCCTTCCGCACCCGCTTCCGGTCCGATATCGACAAGATAATCGGCTTCGGCCATTACGGTGACATTGTGTTCGATGACGATGACGGTGTTCCCATCATCAACAAGCCGGTGCAGCACGTTGAGCAGCAACTCGACATCGGCCATGTGTAATCCGATCGTCGGTTCTTCCAAGAGATAAAGGGTCGATTTTGGTTGGCGCATTTTGCGAAGACGCTCGTTCTGCGCCCGGCCGATGCCGCGCGTCAGCTCGGTCGCGAGCTTGAGCCGTTGCGCTTCGCCGCCGCTCAACGTCGGGCTCGGCTGTCCAAGTTTCAGATAGCCGAGGCCGGTATCGGCCAGCAACGAGAGCGAACGCGAAACCTTCGGATTCGCTTTAAAGAATTGCGCCGCTTCCTCGATTGTCATCTCCATGACGTCGCCGATGGACCTATCGTTGTAGAGAACTTCGAGCGTCTGCGCGTTGTAACGCTTCCCGCGGCAGTCCTCGCACGGCACGTAACTGCTCGGCAGAAAACTCATCTCCAGCTTGATCACGCCCTGGCCGGCGCAGGATTCACAGCGGCCGCCTTCGGCATTGAAAGAGAATCGGCTCGCACTGTAGCCGCGCACACGCGAGACCGGCAGCTGCGCGTAAAGATTGCGAATCTCATCGAAAAGTTTGATGTAAGTGGCCGGCGTCGAGCGGGACGTTTTTCCGATGGGCGACTGATCGACTTCGTAAACGGCGTCGATCGCTTCGATGCCGCCGACCTGCTCGAACAATTCACCGGCCCGCTTCCGTTTTCGATCCAACTGTTCGCGAACGGCCGGCAACAACACCTCACCCATCAAAGTTGATTTGCCGCTGCCGGAGATGCCGGTGATGACCGACAAACGTCCGACTGGAAACTTCACGTCGACGTCTTTCAAATTATTCGCGCGCGCGCCGCGAATTTCGATCCAGCTCTCGAGGCTGCGCAATGAGCGCCGCGTCTTGCGAATAGGGTGGCAAAGCGGGGAGCGCAGACACCGGCCGGTCTCGGAATTTTTCGACTGCTCGATCTCGCGCAAGGTGCCGGTGGCCACGACCTCGCCGCCGTGAACTCCCGCGCGCGGACCGAGATCGATGATGTGATCGGCGCGGCGCATCGTTTCCTCATCATGCTCGACAATGACAAGCGAGTTTCCCTTTTCGCGCAACGCCGTGAGCGTTTCGAGCAGCCTCAAATTGTCGCGCGGATGCAAACCGATGGTCGGCTCGTCCAGCACGTAGAGCACGCCGCGCAGGTTTGAGCCGAGCTGGGCGGCCAGTCGAATCCGTTGCGATTCGCCGCCGCTCAGCGTTTTGGCGGAGCGGCCTAACGATAAATAGCCAAGGCCGACATTTTCCATGAAGCGCAAACGCTGTTCGATCTCCGGCAGCAATTCGCCCGCGACCGTTTTCTGATTCCCGCGAAACTTCAGCCTCGCCATTTTCTTGCGCGCCTCCGCCGCGGAAAGCGCGGTAAACTTATCGATGGTGAAGCCTTGCACGCGCACATGCCGGGCCACTTCGTTCAGGCGCGAACCGTGGCAGCGCGGGCACTCTTGCGCTTCGCTTTCGTCGATCCATTCCGATTCGCGCTCTGCCGCCAGCTCGTTTTCGAGAACGGAATCGCCGTCCTCTGATTCGCCGGTTTGCAACGCCTGGTTCCAAATCTCCCCGAAGCCGCCGCATTCTTCGCACGCGCCATGGGGCGAGTTGAACGAGAACAAGCGTGGATCGAGTTCTTCGAAAGCGCGCCCGCAACCGGGGCAGCTCATCTCCGTGCTCATCACCGTCAGGCGATGGCGGGCGTCGAGAAGATGAGCGGTGCCGCGGCCGATACCGAGAGCGCGCTGGGTCAGGTTACGCGCTTTTTTGATGCGCCTGGCATCGATCACGCCCACGACGACATCGATGGTATGTTCCTTGAAGCGTTCGAGCTTGCGAAATTGCGCGATCGGAATGAGCTGGCCGTCGACGAATAATGTGTCGAAGCCGTTGCGCTCGGCCCAGCGCGCCACATCGGTGTGAAATCCCTTGCGCGCTTTCACCAGCGGCGCCAGCACCTTGAGCGGACCGCGGCGCGCGGCCGTCTCCACCTGTTTGACAATGGCGGCGACGCTTTGCTTTTCCACGGGCAGATCGCAATCCGGACAGAATTGCGTCCCCGTTTTGGCGAAAAGCAATCGCAGGAAATGGTAGACCTCGGTCACGGTGGCGACGGTTGATTTTCCACCGCCACGCGTGACACGCTGCTCGATGGCCACGCTCGGCGGCAAACCTTCCACAAGGTCGACGTCCGGTTTTTCGAGCTGCTCGGCAAACTGCCGCGCGTAAGGTGATAAACTGTCGAGAAAACGGCGCTGGCCTTCCGAAAATAAAATATCGAAAGCGAGCGTCGATTTACCGGAGCCGCTCAGTCCGGTGATGATGACCATCTTGTCGCGCGGAATCTTAACGCTGATGTCTTTGAGGTTATGCTCGCGCGCGCCGTGGACGGCGATGGCGCCGTCGCCATTCGCCCTGTAGCGAGGCGAATCCTCTGCCGCTCGCTCGAATTCAACACTGTCATCCCGAGCGGATGCGAGGGACCTCTCCCAAGGTCTTAAACCCATGCGAGGTCCCTCGCCGTCTTCGCGGCGCGGGATGACCGTGTTGAGAAATTTTCCCGTATGCGAACCCTTTACTCTCGCGACAGCCTCGGGCGTTCCAATTGCCACCACTTCGCCGCCCTCTTCACCAGCCTCTGGCCCCAGATCGATCACCCAATCCGCGCATTTGATAACTTCGAGATTGTGCTCGATTACCACAATCGAATGTCCCGCCTCGACCAGCCGCTGAAATAACTGCAGCAGCATTGCCACGTCGTCGAAATGCAATCCCGTCGTCGGTTCGTCGAAGATGAACAGGTTCCCGCCGCGCTCGCGTTCGCCATTCTTCGGCTCGTGCTTTTTCGTCAGGTGACCGACGAGTTTCAGCCGCTGAGATTCGCCGCCGCTCAACGTGTTTAGCGGCTGCCCAAGTCGCAAATAACCGAGCCCCACTTCTTCCAGTACTTCGAGCGGGTCGGATAATCTTTCGGCTTCGCCGATTTGCGTGAACCACGCCGCCGCTTCCGTGACGGTGAGGTCGAGTACGTCGTGAATCGATTTGCCGTGCAAGGCGATCCTGAGCACGTGTGGCTGGAAACGCCTGCCCTCGCATTCGGCGCAGCGGACAAAGAGATCGCTCAGGAATTGCATCTCGATTTTTTCGAAGCCGGTGCCGCAACAACGTTCGCAGCGGCCACTGCCCGAATTGAATGAGAATGCACTGGCGGTGAGTCCCTGCGCCTGCGCTTCCGGCAGCGCGGCGAAGAGTTCCCGCACCCGATCGTAAAGTCCGAGGTAAAGAATGGGCGTCGAGCGCGGTGTGCGGGCGAGCGGCGATTGATCGACCATCACGATCTCGCGGATGCGATGCGCGCCGGTGACGGATTTGCAGGCGCCGGGCTCATGCTCGGTCGGCTGGCCTTTGGCGCGAAGCAAATTGCGATAGAGGACGTCGTGAATGAGCGTCGATTTCCCGGAGCCGGAGACGCCGGTAACACAGGTAAAAACTGCGAGCGGTATTTCGACATCGATCTCCTTGAGATTGTGCTCGCGCGCGCCGGCAATCTTGATTGCGCTGGAAAATTTGCGGCGCGATCTCGGAAGCGGAATGCTTTTGCGGCCGGTGAGATAATCGCGCGTCAGCGATCGGGGAGCGCACGCGCCTCGCGTGCTGGCGATGGCTCCGTCGACATCGCGAACTTTTGAAGATCGTTTCGACGAGGCGCCGAAACCAGCACGCGGGGCGCGTGCGCTCCCCGGAGTCGCACCACGCATGAGGAATTCGTTCAACGCGCCCGCGAACACCAGCTCGCCGCCGCGTTCGCCGCGTCCAGGACCGATATCGAGCAAATTGTCCGCCGCGCGGATAATCTGTTCCTCGTGCTCAACCACGAGCAGCGTGTTGCCTTTGTCGCGCAGGTTGTGCATCACGCGCACAAGCCTGCCCACATCGCGCGGATGTAAACCCACGCTCGGCTCGTCCATGACGAAGAGTGTGTTTACTAACGACGCGCCCAAACAGGTGGTGAGATTAACGCGTTGCACTTCACCGCCACTGAGAGTGCGGGTGGAGCGATCAAGCGTGAGATATCCGACGCCGACCTGGCAAAGATAACTGAGGCGCGCGGCGATTTCTTTGCGCAACATCTCTGCAGTGGAGTCGTTCTCTCCAATCTCGATGCTCGAAAGAAAACGGCTTGCATCAGAAATCGAGAGCGCCTGAAACTTGGGCAGCGTCAGCTGTAGCGGCGGTCTGTGACCGCCGAGATCGTCGACCGAACCATCACGTCGTCGGCGGTCATAGACCGCCGCTACAAACGCTGCTACAGCGCAAAAGTTGAGCGCGTCGGGCTTAAAGCGTGTGCCATGACAGCCTGGGCATTGCGTGTAGGCGCGGTAACGGCTGAGCAACACGCGCACGTGCATCTTGTAGGTTTTCGATTCGAGCCATTTGAAAAACCCGCGCACGCCATACCAGCGATCGTTCTCGTAATCCTCATCGGTATATTCGCCGCCGCGCTTCTCACCATTGATGACAAAGTCTTGATCGGCTTTCGGCAATTCCTCGAAGGGAATGCGCACGTCGATCTCTTCGCGGGCGCAGGCGCGCAGCAAATCTTTCTGCGATTCACCCATTTCTTCGCCGCGAAAAACACGCACCGCGCCCTGCGCGATGGAAAGCGAACGATCAGGGATCGCCTTGTTCAGATCGATAGCAATAGTGCGACCGAAGCCGCGGCATTCCGGGCAGGCACCGAGCGGATTATTGAAACTGAAGAGCCCCGGCGTAGGCGGGCGAATGTCGAGATCGCAATGCGCGCAGTGCCAGCCGGTGGAGAAGGGCAGTTCGGAATGGGGAGTGCGGAGTGTGGAATTTTTATTGCCTTGTCGTTCCGCATTCCGCGTTCCGCATTCCGCAATCACATTGATCTTGTCTTTGCCGAAGCGAAGCGCGGTCTCGATGGCTTCGGTTACACGCGTGCGATTTTCCTCCGTTATCGCGATGCGGTCCTGGATGACCTGCACGCGTGCGCCGAGTCGCTCGACCTTCACGTCGGAATCGACGCGCACGACTTCGTTATTTAGCCAGACACGCAGGTAGCCTTGTTGCTGGAGAAAATCGAAGAACGCGCGCGGTTTTGTTTCCGGCGGGACGGAAACCCAGAAGGTGATGAGAACGGTGGCGCCGACTCTACTGATTCCGACGCTGGGAACCGCAGTCTTCGCCACGTTTTTGTCCTGAGCAGAGCGTCTTTCTTCACTGTCATCCTGAGCGGAGCGTAGCGGAGTCGAAGGATCTCTCGACGCTTTCCCAAAACCAGAATGAGTTAGAGATTCTTCGACTTCATCCCGCTTCGCTTCACTCCGCTCAGAATGACACGTGGATGGAACCGCCTCGCGAAATGATGTGCCCCGAGATGATGTGCCAAACAAGGCGAAGACTTCATCCGCAATCGATTTCGCCGTTTCCGGTCGGATCTCGCGGCCGCAGCTCGGACAAAATGCGCGTGCGATGCGTGGCCAGAGCAACTTCAGGTAATCGTTGATCTCCGTCATCGTGCCCACAGTCGAGCGCGATGATTTGACCGGGTTCGATTGTTCGATGGCGATGGCGGGAGGAATGCCGCGGATCTCATCCACGCGCGGCTTGTCCATGCGGTCGAGAAATTGCCGCATGTACGGACTGAAAGTCTCGACGTAACGGCGTTGTCCTTCCGCGTAGATGGTATCGAAGGCGAGGGAGGATTTTCCGCTCCCGCTCGGGCCGGTTATGACGGTCAGTTCTCCCAGCCGGAGATCGACGTCGATGCCTTTGAGGTTGTTCTGGCGCGCGCCGCGAATCTCCACGCAGCCTCGCTCAGCCGGCGCGGTGACGCACGGTTTTTCCTCGATTTCAGCGGCGCTTTTCGAACCCACTGGAGACAATCGTTTCAGGCGAGTCTCCGCGCAAATATCGGGAGGAGCGCACGCGCCTTCGCGTGCTGGTTTCGGCGCCCTCGCCGAAAACGATCTTTTCTTCGTGAGGCCGTTGAGAAAGTTCACGAGGGCGAGGGCGCCTTCGCCGGCACGCGAGGGCGCGTGCGCTCCCCGCAATCGTGTTTTCGCGCTAAGCCTTAACCAGACGTTCGGCCAGCTGATCGCGCTGGTTCAGCAATTCCTTTGGAACGACGCCGCCCAGCGAATGGAAAAACTCCGCCTGCCCGCTGAGTTCATTCTCCCACTCATCCGGCTCGACCGTAAGCAAGTCATCTATCTGCCCGCGCGAAACGCCGGCAAGTTCATCCAGGTCGAGATCCTCTGCCCGCGGCACATGACCAATCGGCGATTCGCCCGCGCCGCCGCGATTCTCGCAGCGATCGATGACCCATTTTAAGACCCGCATGTTGTCGCCGAAGCCGGGCCAAAGAAATTTGCCGTCCGCGCCTTTGCGAAACCAGTTCACATGGAAAATGAGGGGAGGATTCGTCAGCCGTTTTCCGATTTCGAGCCAATGCCGGAAATAATCGCCAATGTTGTAGCCGCAAAAGGGCAACATCGCCATGGGATCGCGCCGCACTTTGCCCACGTCGCCCGTCGCCGCCGCGGTCGTCTCCGATGCCATAGTCGAGCCAACGTAAGTGCCGTGCTCCCAATCAAGCGCCTGGAATACGAGCGGCATGGTGTTACTGCGGCGGCCGCCGAAGATGATGGCGCTGATGGGAACGCCAGCGCCGTTTTCCACGTCGGGATCCAGCACGGGATTATTCCGCATGGGCGTGGCGAAGCGCGAGTTCGGATGCGCCGCTTTTTCCTTGGATTGCGGCGTCCAGTCATTCCCGCGCCAATCAACCGCGTGCGATGGCGGCGAACCATCCTTGCCCTCCCACCAAACCTCGCCGTCGTCAGTGAGGGCGACATTGGTATAGAGCGTGTCGTGCCCGATCGATTTCATCGCGTTCGGATTCGATTTGAAACTCGTTCCCGGCACAACGCCGAAGTAGCCGTTTTCCGGATTAACCGCCCACAAACGCCCGTCGCGAATTTGCATCCAGGCGATGTCGTCGCCGACCGTCGTCACTTTCCAGCCGGCGAAATGTTTCGGTGGAATAAGCATGGCGAAGTTCGTTTTGCCGCAGGCGCTCGGAAACGCTGCTGCCACGTAATGTTTGCGGCCCTGTGGTGATTCGACGCCAAGAATGAGCATGTGCTCGGCGAACCAGCCTTGCTTGCGTGCGAGATAAGAACCGATCCGCAGGGCGAGACATTTCTTCGAGAGCAAGACGTTTCCGCCGTAGCCCGAGCCGACAGAGATGATGGCGTTATCCTGCGGGAAATGACAAATGAAGCGCCGCTCCGGATTAACGTCGAGCAATGAATGCACTCCGCGGTTCCATTCCGCTTTTGTGTCTTCGGCCAGCCTTTTCGTGGCCACTTCACCCATGCGCGTCATGATGCGCATGCTGAGGACGACATAAATCGAGTCGGTGATTTCAAAGCCAACTTTCGTTAGCGGCGAATCCGGCGGCCCCATGATGTAAGGCACGACAAACATGGTGCGTCCCTTCATCGCGCCGGTCAGCAGCCGATGCAGTTTCTGATAAGTTTCCGCCGGTTCGCTCCAGTTATTCGTCGGCCCGGCCTCTTCTTTCGTCGGCGTGCAAATAAAAGTGAACTGCTCGACGCGCGCCACGTCGTTAGGATTGCTCCGGTGCAAATAAGAGCGCGGAACTTTTTCAGGATTCAGCTTTATGACAACGCCCTGCTTTTCCGCTTCGCGGAGAAGGAATTCATTCTCCTTCTCCGAGCCGTCACACCAGAAAATATTTTCCGGCTGGGTCAGCCGCGCGACTGATTGCACCCAATCCAGCACCGCCTTGTTCTGCGTTCGCTCCGTCCCGATGCCGGGTGGGGGGGCGATGGCAGGGGCAAGGGTCTCCATGGGTAATCGATTCGGAAATCTTCGACGGTTCGGGCGCTTCTCCAAGGAAATTTTCGGATTGCGCGTCCGTGATGCTCGATTGTAGCGGCGGTCTATGACCGCCGACGCCTTGCTCGCACTGGAGAAGAACGCGGTCACAGACCGCCGCTACAGGTCTGCGCGGCCAGAAGAATTCAGAGCGACAGCGCCTCTTGCGCGCACGACCGCACCGCCGTTAATTGTCCCATGTTCGGGGTGACCACCTCAGATGATTACAAGCCGGTCACCTGGGTTGGCCGATTCCCAGTCGATGTCACGACCCTCCTCGTCGGTCTTCATTCCGTTCTCGCCGTCATCTTGTGTTTGCTTTGGCCCACACGGCTGGCGTCGCTCGCCACCTATTTCTACTTCGATAGTTCGGATATTTTGTCTGGTCAGATATGGCGGCTCGTCACCTACGCCTTTGTCCATCCGCCGTCGCAGCTGCTCTGGTTCGCGATCGAGATGTATATGCTCTACGTCTTCGGACGCGAAGTTGAGAAGTTCATCGGTCGGCGGGCTTTCATCGTTCTGTATGCGCTTCTGCTTCTGGCTCCCGCCATCATCGTCACCCTCTGGGGCGTGATGCGGCCAATTCGTTTTTCGGGTTCCGGACAGCTGCACTTTGCCGTCTTTGTCGCCTTCGCGACGATTTATCCCGAGACCGAACTTTTTCTTGGCATTCGCGCCAAATGGGTGGCTTTGGTCCTTGGCGCAATCGGCGTGCTCAGCGCCTTTGCCGTCGGTGATTGGGTGGGGCTGGTGATCCTGACGGTCACTTTTGCATCCGCATTTATTTTCATCCGCGCGCGCGGCGTCGGTTCGGAGCTAATGTGGTGGGAGAATTTGAAAGCACGCCTGCAGCCGAAGCCCAAATTTAAGGTCGTGCCAAAGCCGGCTGCGCCGCGCCGTACTGAAGAAGATGTTTACGAGTCGGTTGATCCCATCTTGGAAAAAATCGCAAAATCCGGGATCGGCAGCCTCACGCCGAATGAGCGGCGCCAGCTTGATCGCGCGCGTAATCGTCTGCTTAAAGAATCGCGCTAGCGCTCCGCCACGTTATCCTGCGCGGAGCGAAAAACCTCACATCCGCGTTTTCGTTCACGCAAACGGACTGGCATGTCGCCTCTCAAGTGTGAGGTCTCTCACCGCATTCGGGATGAAGTCGGCCAGTTTAGCGAAGAATCGTTGGATTATTTCGCAATTCTCCGATTAATCTGATGGCGGTGCCCACCGAAAACAGCGCGCAAGCGGCGGACCAGCAAGCGAACGTCGCCGTTACATCCACGCGCAGCCCCTACGACCCGAGCTACGTCAATGCCATGGCGCATTTTTATCGCGGCGAGCTCGGACGTATTATGGTCTGGCGGCAACGGCTCGACACCACCACCAACTGGGCCATCACCTCCAGCACCGCTATCATTACCATCTCCTTTTCCAACGCCGGAGTGCCGCACATCATTTTCTTTTTTAATCTCGCCATCGTCTCGGTCATGCTCTGGATCGAAGCGCGCCGTTACCGTTTTTATGACGCGTTCCGCGCGCGCGTGCGCATGCTCGAAGCGCACTTCCTTGTGCCGATGGTGATGGAAAACCGGCAGATGCTCCAGGGCGACTGGAAGAATCTCGTCTGCGAAGATTTGATTTTACCGTCATTCAAGATTTCGAAACTGGAAGCCGTCGGCCGTCGCCTCAAGCGCAATTACATTTTCATTTTCATCCTCATTCTGGTGGCGTGGGTGACAAAAATTTTTCTGCATGCCGGCGCGCCTATTACTGGCGTTGGCGGCTTTTACCGAGCGCTGCGCGTCGGACACATTCCTTCCTGGATGGTGGCGGTGATTTTTATCGGCACCTTTGCCAGCGTTATCGGCATTACCATTTACGTGGGGAAGAAATCGTCGGGGGAAATCACGGAGTTCGGCACGCACCGCTCGCTGTGGCGGATTTGACGGCGTCTTCCCGACCGAAGTCGAGGGATCCCGATGCGAACCTTTAAGCTAACTTTCACGGAATTCTTCGACTCCCCTCCACTTCGCTCAGAATGACGGACTTTGAAAAATTGTGCGACATCGTGGCAAAACTGCGCCAGCCCGATGGCTGTCCATGGGATCGAGAGCAGACGAACGCCTCGCTTGTCCCGCCGCTGATGGAGGAAGCGTACGAAGTCGCAGGCGCGGTGCGCGCAAACGACGACGCAAATCTTCGAGAAGAACTTGGCGATTTGCTGTTGCTCATCATCATGCATGCGCAGATCGCGGCGGAAGACAATCGCTTCACGATTCAAGATGTGACACGCGAGATCAGCGAGAAGCTGGTGCGCCGCCATCCGCATGTCTTTGGCGAGAGCAAAGTGCGCGGCAGCGATGCGGTCGTGAAACAGTGGGAAGCAATCAAGCGCGAGGAGAAGAAAGAGGATGGACATTTTCTGGCGAGCCTGCCCGCGACGCTGCCGGCGCTTATGCGCGCGCAAAAGGCGCAGAAGAAAGCGGCCCGCGTGAATTTCGACTGGCGCGAGCTGGCGGATGTGATGGCGAAGGTGGATGAAGAAATTGGCGAAACGAAAGAAGCCATGGCCGCGGGTGATAACGAAGCGATCGCTACCGAAATTGGCGATCTGCTTTTTGCCGTGGTTAATCTGGCGCGCAAACAAAAGCTCGACGCGGAGAGTTTGCTGCAAGCGGCGACGGACAAATTCGTCGCCCGCTTTAATGAAGTCGAAGATCGCCTGCGTCAGCGCGGCGGAAAACTGGGCGAGGCCGCGCTGCAAGAACTCGACGCCATTTGGAACGAAGTAAAAACGGAGCGTTCGTTACTGCCTCGGTAAGGTCACCGGGGTGTTACGGCCCCGAGCGAATTGGTTTAGCAGATCGCCGGACTTCTCCGAAAAACTTCGCAGATTTCCGGCGAGATCGGAACCGAAAGAGACGAAGGTGATCCGGGGTGAGGCGATAATGAGCAATACGCAAAGTAGCGCCAGGTTCATCAAATAGATAAAAACGAGGGAGAAGAACGTGCCGTGATCGCTCAGGTCCGTCTGATTTTTCGGAATCATCCAGGCAGTGAAAGTGAAATGGAATGCCCAGGTAATACCGATGGTGGCGAAGAGAAGCTGGCCGTAGGGCGCAACATTGATGAATAGACTGGCGACGCCGTAAGTCGCGATGGCGAGCACGCTGTAGAGCGGAAAAAAATATGGCGCGAGCGCAATCCAGAAATTGGTGCGGTTCGTGACGATATGGCCCCCATCACCGCGCACGCGGAATTTGCTGACGCGTCCACCCATCAGCCAGACCCAGAGCGCATGCGTCAGTTCGTGCCCGAAGACATACACAATGACCGGTCGCGGCAGTCCGAGAAACGCGATGAGCCATAGCACCGCGCCGAGAGAGAAGAACCAAAATTCCGCGCCGGCCCAAAGCTTCTGCTGGATTGTGGCGCGCGCGAAGGCGGTGAAGAAGGTCTGGGTGAGGATCGCGCACCAAGGCAGGAGGAAAAGCGCCACGATATTTTTGACCCAGCGCGTCGGTACCGTCAGCGGCATGGAGGGCACGGGGGGGCGACGGGTCGTGGGCACGACGGAAGGCACGATCTTGACACGCGGCGGCTGTTTGCGGCGGCTGCGGCGTTGCGAAGAAGCGGCTCGGCGGTTCGGCGGCATGAGGATTAGCCGCAGATTACGCGGGTGGACGCCGATGTTGAAAAGCGAAATTAGTCATCCGAGCGCTGCGGAGATGAGGAATTGCGCGAGAGCTTTCACGGGATCCCTCCGACTTCGATCGCAGCGGCGACCTTCGCTTGGGATGACCAGCGTTACGCCCGGCCCATGTAGGCGCTCGTGCGCGTGTCGATCTTAATGGTCTCGCCTTCTTTAATGAAGAGCGGAACGTTGATCGTCTTACCGGTTTCCAATTTTGCCGCTTTAGTCACGTTGCTGGCGGTGTCGCCGCGCAAACCTTCGGCTGATTCGATCACCTTGAGACTTACCGAGGCGGGCAGCTCGATCTGCACCGGCTTGCCTTCGGCGTAGAGGACCTGCACAGGCAGATTTTCCACGAGGAAGTCTCTGGCTTCACCGAGAAAGTTGTCCTGCAAAGTCACCGTCTCGTAGGTCTGCGGATCCATGAAATGGTATCCGTTGTTATCTTTGTAGCTGAACTCGAGCGTCGTGCGATTGATGTCCACGAGCTCGACCTTATCGGTTGAGCCAAAACGCACGTCGGCGCTCTTGCCGGTATTGATATAGCGAATGATCGCCTGGACAAAGGCGCGCAAATTTCCCGGTGTGCGATGATGCACTTCCAGGACGATGGCCGTGTTGCCATTGTATTTTATTGCCATTCCTTTGCGGAGATCGTTCGCGGCAGCCATGAAAAGAAGAGCGGAAGAATCGGACAGGATTAACAGGATTCAACTGGATGAAAACAGAATCCCGAAAATCCTGTGAATCCTGTCTAAAGTAGTTTCAGTCGTGTCAGGTCTTGGGAATCGACAATCCCCACCGGCATGTTCTCGTCGTCCACCACCACCAGATCATCGATGCGATGGCGCTCGAGCAGGTTGAGAACTTCCACGGCGAGTCTGTCTTGTTGCACCGTCACCGGGTTCAATGTCATCAGATCAGCAACGAGCCGCTCGCCGACCTTCGAATCGTTTTGAAAATGGCGCACGAAATCGCCATGCGTGAAGATCCCCAGCAACTGGCCATCGGCGTGCGCGATCACAGCCGCGCCTGCGCGCAAGTCTGTCATCGTCTTCAACGCGGTTCTCACCGGCGTGTCGCCTGTTACCAGCGCCAGAGCTTCCCGCGGCCGCATGATCTGGTGCACGCGCAGGAGAAGGCTTCGCCCGATCATCCCAGCTGGGTGGAAACGCGCAAAATCTTCCTTCTGAAAGCCGCGCGCCTCGAGCAGCACCATTGCGATCGCGTCGCCGAGAGCAAGCATGACCGTGGTACTGGAGGTCGGCGCGAGGTTTAAGGGACACGCCTCCTGCTCGATGTTCACATCGAGAAAGACTTCACAGTTCTGCGCCAGCGTGGAACCGGGATCTCCGCAGATCGCGACGACCCGCACCTGAAATCGCGCGAGCGCAGGCAGAATGCGCAGCAATTCCTCCGTCTCCCCGCTCGCACTGAGCGCCAGCACGACGTCGCCATCGGCCACCATTCCGAGATCGCCGTGCAACGCATTCAACGAGTCCAGGACGACCGCGGGCGAGCCGGTGCTGGTGAGCGTTGCCGCGATTTTGCTGCCGATGTGACCGGATTTTCCAACGCCGAGTACGACCACTTTTCCGCGCGCCTCGACAGCTTGTTTGATCAACTGAACAGCGCGCCCGAATTCGTCGCCGAGCCGTTCCCGCAGCCGCTGGAGCTCGAGAATCTCTATGTCGAGAACCCGTCTCGCCTTTTCAAGATACTCCATAGCCGGATAACTCTGCGCGGACAGGGAACACGCGGCAAGAGATTGCGGCGCGAATCTAATAGCAAACGCATATGAAAAAACATCTCCTCGCAGGTCTCGTGGTCGCCGCTGTGGCGGCCGGAACAGCGCACGCCCAGAGCATCAGTGCTCCTGCAGATCGCGCGCCGCGGGTAAGAACTGAACGGACTGTGACGCCGCTGTCGCCACGGGCGCCAGTAGGGGCGCTGCCGCGCGCGACTCGTGGCAATCCGGTGCAGATGATCAATCCAGCCGCGCCGCGGAAGTACTACGGCACACCGCAAGAAACCGTCACGTACGACCAGAACAATCCGTCGCGGATTACTGGAATCATCCTGTTCGGACTGCGGTTTTGACCGAGAGAGCTGACCGCGGCCGCGCGTCAGCTCAGCGTCCTGCGGTCGCGTGCTATTGCGCGACGTTCCTGAAGCCGGAGATGCTTCACATCTACCGGCAGATCACGGCGCTCCGTCGTGTGCAGCCGATTGTCATCACTCGAAAGCGGGAGTTCGCAGATTCGTTTCCATTTGACGATTTAACGATCGTACCGAGGCCGGCGACACATTTCCTCCGTCGGATCTGGTTCCGTCAGCTACGCGACGCGCCGTGGTTGATGTCGCGCGGCGAAACAGCGGAAGTGCAGCGCGCACTCGACAGCAAGGAGGTGCGTCTGTTGCACATATACTTCGGCCATATTGGTGTGCATCTGCTGCCGCTGATCCGCAGATGGAACGGGCCGACAGTTGTCTCGTTCCATGGCGCGGATGTGATGGTTGACTTGGACAAACCGGCGTATCGTCGCGCGACTCTGGACATGCTCGACGCAGTCCGTCTGGTGCTGGTCCGTTCGGAATCGCTGCAAGCAGCACTCCTTCAGCTCGGCTGCGCGCCTGAGAAGATACGCATCCAGCGCACCGGAATTCCACTCGACGAATTTCCATTTCAGCCGCGCAATTGGCCGGCGGACGGCGGATGGCGGTTCCTGCACGCGTGCCGATTGATCGGCAAGAAGGGCGTAGAGACCAGCCTTCGCGCATTTGCGGCGTTCGCACAGCGAATTCCGGCGGCACAGTTTACCGTCGCAGGTGAAGGTCCATTGCTAGATAAGCTGCGACGAATTGCGCTCGAGCTCGGTGTCGCGGAGCGCGTCTGTTTCACAGGCTTTGTTTCGCAGTCCGAGCTGCGCGATCTTCTCTATGCCTCGCACATTTTTCTCCACCCGAGCGAGACCGGACCGGATGGAAATCAAGAAGGCGTGCCTAACTCAATGCTCGAAGCAATGGCGACCGGACTTCCGGTATTTGCCACGACGCACGGCGGCATTCCGGACGCGATCGAGAACCGCGTGAGCGGTGTGCTAGTGGCGGAACGCGATC
>JBBRAF010000044.1:0-16431 GCA_038207045.1 Chthoniobacterales bacterium | reverse complement strand
GTGTGAACAACTCGCGCACTTTGCCATTGCCGATCAGGCTCGTGAGAATTTGGAAATCCTTGAGTTCCATTCGCACTCGCCCCGCGAGGATCGAGCCGTCAATCATCAGCCGCTTCGCTTCGCGCCGAACCGATTCGTGATCGAACTCGCCCGCTCTAAAGAACGCTTCCCAATCGCGCTTCGGCACCAGGGTATCTCGCGCAAATTCGTCGGCTTCCTGCTCGCATTTGTTTTCGGCGGGAAGCTGAAGATCATCGATGAACCCTTCGGCTTTACCTTTGGCAAGGTGTCGCAGCACGTGACCCAGCTCGTGAAAAAGCGTGAACCAAAAATAGTCCAGTCGATCATAGCGTAAGGTAAGCCCAATGACCGGGCGACCGTTGGGCAGTTTGAGCGCCGCACCATCCAGAAACGTGCCGGGTAGGTGTCGCTCGATCACGACAGCGATCCCATGGGACTTTAGCAATTCGAGCGCAACCGTCGGCCCATTCTTCAGCCGGCTCGCTCCCGCGATTTGCTTCAAGAGAGCCGCTGCGAATTCGGCCGCATCAAATTCGGCCTCTAGTTTCTCTGTCGCCGCGCGTTGCAACACGCGCGTCTTCCAGGCGAGCAAAGCCCAATCATCCTTCGTCGTGCCATCATGCACTTTCTGGCGCGCCAGTGCGGGCACCGCGTCCAACGTGCTGCCGAAGGAAAAAAACCGATCGAGCTGCTCGTCTGCCTTCTTTTTTGCCTGATCGAGGGAGCCTCGAAAGCGCTCGAACCATCCCCGCTGCCACATTTCCTTGAACACCGGAGACGACACCTGTGGCTCTGATTCGTCGCTTTGATCGCCGCTGGCGCGGTTGCTTCCGTTTACCAGCGCCTCCGCTGGAATCCCCAGTTCATGGTGGAGCTTGCGAATCATCGACACCGTTAGTGCCCGCTTGCCGGAAAGCACTTCAGACACGCGGTTCGCACCCCCGAGATGCGGCGCGAGATCTCGTGGTCGGAGTCCATGCTGCTCCATGCGAAAGCGAATTGCCGTGAGCGGATCAGGGAGGCCGATATTATGATGCTTCTTCTCGTAATCAGCCACCAGATGGGCAAGCAATTCTAATTCGTCGCCTGGCGTTGTACCCGGCGCCGGATCACGCGCCATCAGTTCCTCGATGCGCGCCATCGCCGCATCGTGCTCAGTCTTGGTCTTGATCAGTTTTGTTTTCATTGTCACAGCTTCCATTTGTCGTATTCCGCGTGCGTGCCGACCCGCTCCACCAGCATCACTCCGGTCGCGTAAGCCACTTTCACCACGATTCGATAGCTGTTTCCTTTCACGTCAAAAATCACTCGATTGTCCTTCAAAAAATCGGCTGCTCGATATCGGTTTTTAATCTCTTGGGTTGTTTTCCAGTATGCGCTCTTCACTTCGGCGACCCAGGCCTGCATCGGGTTCCGAGCCTGAGCATGCCGCTTGATGAATCGGTCGATCTTGTCCTGTCCGACCAGCGTCATCTCGCGATCTCCCTCCGAAAAGCATCAGTCACGCCATTTACTCCCAAATGGGGAACAAGGCAAGAACTTATTTCCCGGATTGGGAACTCAGGCCAATTAGAGTTTCCCGGCGACTTGTCGCGGCGCGGCTCTTCGCAGTCGCGAACTTCTTCTCGATCTGCGCTCCCCAGATCATTCATCCTCGCCGGAGCCGCCGTCCAATCCCACCCGAATCTTGATGTCGTAGTTAATGATGAAATCCAGCTCCTGTTCGTCAAGGCCGTAGTGGATTGCGAGTGCCTCATCGATCTTATCGACAATATGTTTGGAGGCGCCCCAATCGAACTCTTGGTACTCGGCGTTTCCTCGGGTGCTCACGAAGGAGTTCTTCTTGAAGTCTTTCATGAGCGCGTCGAAAAGTTCTGACAACCGCTCCTGCACTGACGACTTTGGTTGTCCGAATGGAAAACCGACAACATCTGCACGAGTAAGATTGCGGCAGTTCCCAGAAGCGAATAGCCAATGAAAGTAAGTGGAACTACTGACTACAGCGCCCAGAACCTTCGCCATTCGGGGCTCACGAAATTGGAGTTCGCGTATGTGGTGGATTGAGCGATCGCCGAAAGGGGATTTAAAGAACGGCAAGAAATCTAAGATGCGAACCCAGTAGCCAGGCGTTCGATGGAAAAAGAGTGTCGCCTTTCCGCGGGGCGACAGGTGCTTCGCCACAGTATCGGCAGAGCACTTATTAACTTTCGCCAGTACGGAGGATGGAAGATTTGAACCAGATTTTGGAATCAAATTACCAATATGCGCCGGAGGTGCTGCATGGTATTCCAGTGTCTGAAATAGAAACGGGCGCTCAGCGACCTTCCATTGGTGATATTTAGTCGTGAGCGGCTGGCACCGCGCCGCACGTTCTTTCCTGGCTATCAATATAGTCAACCGTTGTTCGACTCCGGTGAATAATTTCGCGGGTCGAATCGCAAAGTGGCTTAGGTGCGATTGTCCGCAACAGTCCGTTATCATCGTTCGGAGAACGCTTGTCTCATCAAGACTGACGAACCCGATAGGGATAATTAAGCCGATGCCACCGCCGTTTCGGACCAGCTTAATACTTTGCTCCAAGACCAGCCCGTAAAGGTTACCTGACTCAATCGAGGATAATCCGCGAACTGTGTATCGACCTTTAAGCTTCGCTAACTCTAAATACGGCGGGTTGCCGATGACAATATCGAACCCTCCGCCGGTCAGAATACCATAAAATTCTACGAACCAGTGGAATGGACGGTAAGATACCCGCCACCTCGCGAATGCGACCTCGCTTGATGTATTCTGTTTATCAAAATCACTAGCGATGAAGCGATCGAGCCGCGAACGGATCACGTTTAGACGTTCGGTCAATTCTCGCTTGGCACCGCGAAACGTTTCCGCATCCATACCCCGGTCGTCCTGCATGTCTTGGAAACGGTGGAATTGCCGGTCTACTATCTCGACCTGCTCCTCGAAGCCGGCGTAGCTTTGTAGTTCATCTTCAACTCCGAGTCGCATCTGCCCGTCACCGAATTGGGTCATGCAGCGGCGCACCTCCTCGCGACTGGCGTAGCCGACGAGGGTGTTGCCGGCGCGGATGTTGAAGTCGATGTCGGGCAGCGGGTCGATGTCCTGGCCGGGCTCGAGCTGGGCGGCGAGCTTGAGGAAGAGACGCAGCTTACAAATTTCGACGGCCTCTTCCATGATGTCCACGCCGTAGAGGTTATGGACGATGATGGATTTGAAGATGAAGTAGTTCTCATTCGGGTGGCGGGCGGCCTGATCGAGAATGGCGGTAAACTCCTTGCGATAGTTTGGATGTTTCTCACCGCGCGTTTCCCAATCGCCGACCAGGGCACGCATGCGTTCGAGGCTGGCGCGATAGAGCGGCTCGAGGATGTTCAGCGCGGCGAAGAGAAACGCACCGGAGCCGCAGGTGGGATCGAGCACGGAGACTTTGCGGATAGCTTTGAAGAGGGCGACGAGCAGGTCAGCGCTCGCATTTTCCACAACGTCCTGTGCGAATTGGCGGACATTCAGATTGAGAGTGATGAGATCGTTAACGGCGCGGACTTCTCCGGCGCGCAATCTGCGCTGAAGTTCCTGGCAACGCTGGCGTCGGGCGACGGTCTCGCGCCAGATTTCCGTGGGCAGACCTAGCTCAGGTGTGGCGGATTCATTCCAGCGCGCACGTCGTTCACGCAACTCTGGCTTCGCGGTGTCGATGCCTTTCTCGATGTAATCCGGCAGCGGAATTGGCGCTTTCAGACCTTCGCCGGACGGATAGTCGCAGAAGATGCCGTGGCCAACCGCAGGGTAGATATAGCGATCGGGATCAACGCGAAGAAGGTTCCATGAGTTATCACCGAGCTTGTCTCCAGCTGCATCCAGCAAGAAAGGAACGACGCAGTTCTTGGCGATGTAATCGGTGATATCCTCCTTCGTGTAGTAAGCGCCCATCTCCTTCTGGTTGGTGTATTTCTCGAACACATAACCAAGTATCTCTGGATTAATTTCGTTACCTTTCGCGATGGGGCGATCGTCCAGATGCCAATCATAATCATCGAGAAAGGTAAATATCCTCTCAAACGCTTCGTCAGGAATCTTGAGATTGGGCGATTCACGCTCAATCTTGTGTTCCTCGAAGATGCCACCATTGAGGTACGGAATGTCACCGATCAACTCCCGAATCTCGGGCGGACGTTCATCTTTGGGTTGACCTAACCCTTCATGAAATAAGCGACGCAGAAACGATTTGTAGAAGGAGTGGAATTGTCCCTTGCCAAGTCGTTCTCGCACATTATCCAAACGATTCCGGAGGTAGGCAGTATCCCCATCGAGAAAGCCTTTACGTTGCAAAAAATAGCAAAACATCAGTCGATTCAGCATGAGCGACGTGTACCAATCGAGAATGCCGCCGTCTGAGAGACCTTTAATAAAGCTGCGGAACTTATCCTTCTGTGTCTTGAACTGTTCGTAGAAGCGCTTGGTAACCTTGTCGCGATCGAGAGAATCGCGGAGCCGCTCGACAACGCCGGTGATGTCGAGCGACTCCTCTTCCGATATGGTGAACGAGATGGATGCGAGTTTTTGGAGCAGGAGTTCGTTCGATTTTCCCTTCTCCCATCTAAGCTCACGATAGCTAATCGGTTTGGCGGGAAGGCGCGAAGTCCACAACCAGACTTGGAGAGTTCTGGATTTGTCTGTGAAGATAAGAAGGTGCTCCGTCGCAAGCGGCGTCACCGCTTTTTCAATCGCCTTCCGTTCGTCAGATGCTGAGATCGCACTATCCGAAGAGGGCGGGACGTGCAGAACTTTGACGCCGCGCTTCTCGGCAATGACATTCATGTCAAGGAACCCGTTTTTCGTGGGTACGCGCAGCTGGCCTTTGCTCTCTGGCCAATCCCAACCAAGCTCTGGATCAGTGAAAAGCCCCGCGAAGTCGAACGCTTCGAGATAGCCGCGGATTCGGTCGCGCGTGACTCGGTTCATCGCGACGGCTCATCTGCAAGTCCCATCGAGCAGACGATGTGCAATTGCTTTATTTCGTCGTCGTGGAGATTCGCCACAACAAGTCGGTCGTCGCGATGGAGCGTCATGACGAGTTGAGCGAGATCGTCATCAGAGATGCTGGACCGCAATTGGCGGTTCAGCTTATCAACGGCTTCTGTCGTCAATGGATGATCGTAGATGGCTTGGATAGCGGCCCGCACTTGGTCCGTTAGGAAGATGTCGCCTTCGCGATGACGAAGATAGTCCTGTAACCGCTCATAAGTGCGATATCGCGCGCCGCGCTTGTTTCCAAGCTGGCCTGCCTGAGTGTCTCGCCGCTCTTCCTGAACAATGCGTGTTGCTTCTGCGACTAGTTCATGATGATCTTCGCGGCGCAAAAGCGCGGGCGTGTCTTTGTCGCAAGCGGCCGCCCGCAATATGCGAACAGGTGATTCAGTTACGGCTCGCTTCTTCTCGTCGACCCAAAGAAGCGCGTCTTGTTCATGCGCGGTGCGGATATAAGTGAGAACACCGGCGGGCGTGAATTCAGGTCTTTCCGGATCAGGGATATGACTTTTCGTGGAGAAGACAACATTCGGAAGTGCCTCGATAGCTTTCTTGAGATCGGGGTTGTTCTTAGTGGCCTGTGACCAGATCTCAAAGGCCTCCGAGGTGAGATCCACTTCGTCGTCTGGAGGATCATCGAGCACGCCGGAGTCTTCGTTGTAGAGATTGCGCAACGCGTCTTCGTCTTTCGCAGTCTGATTTTCGAAGAACGATTCGTCGGAGCCGACGACTTCCGCATTCTCGTGCAGCCGCTGGATAAGGCGATTCCGTAGATTGATGATCTTATCGACACCGTCTGCAGGCATGAAGGAGTGGCAGTCGATGATCTCTGCTTTTTGCCCGATTCGATCGACGCGACCAGCGCGCTGAATTAGTCGAATGATCGCCCACGGCAGGTCGTAGTTAATGACTCGCGAAGCATCCTGAAGGTTCTGACCTTCGGAAAGAATATCGGTGGCAATCAGGACGCGGGTTTGAGATTGGGGCGGAAACTCGGCGAGCTTGTCATTTGATTCCGGCGAGAATTGCCACGCCTGACGCGCAGGGTTCTCGGACGACCCCGTAACGCAGTCGACAGCATCGAGGCCTGCGGCGTTCAACGCGTCGCATAGGTATGAGGCGGTATCTGCAAACTGAGTAAAGAGAAGGAATTTATCCTTCGGGCAGTCTTTGCCGAGCAGATCAATGAGTGCCTGTAGCTTCTTGTCTTTCGCGTAAGGAATTTTGCCAGTCGCTGTGAGCACGCTCTGGAGACTTCGCGCGTCCTTCTCAAGAGCTGGGACGAAAGTCTTTTTGAACACGTCAGAGCGTAGCCATCGATAGCGCCGAGACTGCGTACTCGAAAGCACCTTGTAGATGCGCATGGCTTCCTCGCGATAATGCGATCGATCCCATTGGTGGAGTGGCGGCAATTCCTCTGTGTCCCCTTCAAGGTCTAGTTCACCGTCGCCTTGATCCTGCACGCGGGTGTCAAGCAAAGCTGAGTCCTGCTGGCCGATGGGTATGGGTTTCCCATTTTCTACCGCATAGATGAAAATCTCATTGCGCAGAACATGACGGTGTAATGAAAGGAGAAAAGCGTGTCCGGAGCTTTCGAGCCGCTTGAACAGATTCGTCCGACAGAAACCTTTCAATCGCCTGCCAGCACGCGAAAGGTCCTCGAGGATTTTCAGTTCCGGCGCAGTGAGGTCAGGCGGTAATGTATCTTTCGTGTAGCCGGTAAGTCCGTAGCGCGGCAGAAGAACCGCATCAATGATATCGACGATCTCTTTCTGAAATAGTCGGGCGCAGGGATCGTTTGGGTCGTTCGGATCGGAGTCAAATTTGACCGTGTGTGGTTTTCGATCCGGGAAATACGCCCGCACTCCATTTGCCAGAGTGAGAAAATAACGCCCATCGCGTTCGTCCCGCTCAGCATAGTTTTCAATAATGAATGAACGAGTGCGACGAACCAGAAAGAGACGCATTACCTCACGCCAGTCGTCCGCGTAGGTACTCTGTTCGAAAGCTGCAAGTGAGGAGAGCGGAGTATTAGGATTCTCCAGGCTGAACTGCGACTCGCTTTTTTCGCGAAGCAAGTTTTCGGGACGAATACCGATGTCGGTCTGTTCATTTAAGAAGAGACGGAGCTGATTAGCCAAATCGAGATAGGTCTTATTGTAAGGCGTCGCGGATAGGAGGACGACCTTAGAGTCATTTCGCTCAATGTATTCGCGAATCGCCTGATAGATCTTGCCCTCGCGATTACGAAAGTTGTGCGATTCGTCGATGATGATGAGCCGGTAACGCGGAAGTTTGCCTAAGCCTCTTTGAGCGCGACTCTGCGAAAGGACATTGGGTGCGCGCAGGCCGAATCGGTGCGCGTAGTCTTCCCACATGGGCACGAGATTTTTCGGACAGATAATCAGTGTTTCGAGCATCTGATCATCACCCATGACGCGTGCAATCGCAGAGGCTACGCGCGTTTTGCCGAGACCAACTACGTCACCTACCAAAACGCCTCCGCGCTTATTGAGGTGTCGACACGCTAGTTGCACGGCTTTGATCTGAAACGCCATGAGTTCGCCGGCGACATCATGTGGAATTCGAAACTCTTTCACGCCGTCTCGCGCATCCTCCGATAGGTGCCACGCCATCTTTAGGTAAATGTAATAGGGAGGGCGAAGTTCTTCGCCTGCCCAGCTCTCTTCAATAACGGCAATAAGTTCTTGAGTGATGTCGAGACAACGCTCATCCGCCCATCGGTCTTCGAACCAATCGACAAGTTTCTTTCCGGCGTCTTTGTCCGCTACGTCGATGTTTAACTCGCCCTGACCGCGAAGCCCTGACATTGTGAGATTGCTGCTCCCGAGAAATGCGAGGACGGGACTAAAGGTGTCGTCGCGGTGTGCGAGGTAAAGTTTTGCGTGAAGTGTATGTCGCAGATAAAGCTTAACGGTGAGCTTCCCGTCCTTGAGCTGCTCAGCGAGCTTGCGAAGACCGGCCTCGTCACGCGCTGTTGGGACGCCGATCGTCAGCTGCCGGCGGAATTCCAGTGCTGCTTGTCGCCTTAATCGCGCGACCGTCTTGTTGTCGATCCGTTCTTCTTCCGGGCCGTTACCAAACAGTTTGGGCAAGTCTTCGTACGGAAGTCTTTGCATGCCGACAAGAAGCCGACATGGAGGGCTGCCGTTGTTTTGCCACGCCTCGACAACGTCATCGATATGCTTCCAACCGCGGAGATTGAAGTAGCCAACACAGAAGTCGCCGCGACGCGCAACTTTGAGTGCGTCGCGTAAACCATTATGGGCAGCGTTCTCGAGAAACTCGGTCTCGATGTTATCGAAAATTGTCGGCATTTTGCGAATGCACTATACGCAAGCGGGATTCGGTTCGACACGCTTCGTTGAAAGCGAGCGAAACGTCGCCTGTCTCGTGGTGTTGATCGCGCCTTGCGGTAAACGTTTTAAAAAAATAAAAAGGAACTCGCGGAGATCGGGATGCAGATCGCGCCGGAAGGTGTCGGCCTGCTCTTCGCCCAGATCGGCTTCGATGCCGCGGATGGCGAGGTTCATCATGGCGAGGCGGCGCGTGGTGGCGTTGCTCTCCTGACCGTAGATGCTGATGTCGCCGAGCTTGCCGCCGTGGGCTTCGACGAATTTCTCCGATTGCACGAACATGCCGCCGGAGCCGCAGCAGGGATCGTAGATGCGGCCTTTGTAGGGAGCGAGCATCTCGACGAGGAGGCGGACAACGCTCTGCGGGGTGTAGAATTGGCCGAGGACGTATTCGTAAACGCGGCCGAGGATGTATTCGTAGACGCGGCCGAGCAGGTCGACGGAGCGATGGGAAGGTAACGGAGGCGTTTCTACTTTTCCCTTAGCTTCGCCTAGGCCGGCATCGGCGGGTAGTTCCGCCTTGGCTTCGTCCGCACCAGACGCAGACCTAATAAGAACGATCGTTCCGATGAGGTCGATGAGTTCGCCAAGACGGTTCTTGTCCAGCGCGGGCCGCGCGTAGTCTTTCGGCAGGACGCCTTTCAGTCGCTGGTTGTCGCGTTCAATCGCGACCATGGCGTCGTCGACGATCTTTCCAATATTTGACTGCTTGGCGTTTGCTTGCAGGTGCGACCAACGAGCTTCCTTCGGGACCCAGAAAATGTTCTCGGCTTTGTATTCGTCAGGATCTTCGGCATCAGCGCCCGCGCTTTTGTTGGCAACGAGCTTCGCGCGCTGCTCCTCAAACGAATCCGAAATATATTTAAGAAAGATAAGGCCAAGGACGACGTGCTTGTACTCAGCCGCGTCCATGTTGCTGCGAAGCTTGTCGGCAGCGAGCCATAGCTTGGCTTCAAAGCCGATGTTGGCGGAAGAGTTGGCGTTTCGGGTGTTAGAGCGGGCGCGAGCCATGAAGTCTCAGTTTAGCGAAATGGCCGGGATGCGTGCCAGAGCAAATGACTACACTCTGGCCCATTGGCCGCCCGGCTAATCCATCTGAGCAGCGGGGGGAAGCAATGGGCAGGAGCCGGCAGCGGTCTGCGAGTCCGCAAATGACTCGGGCGTTGCGCGGAGGGTTTTGACAGACGAATACAGGGAGTGCGGGGTCTCGCGGAGGGATCTGGCGGCGCCAAGAACGAAGGATGCTCAGGCTCAGGCGCCATCGCGGCCTGCAAACGGCGGGCGCGGCATTCGCCGCCGTTCCGCCGCACCGTAGTCGCTGGACGGAGGCGGGTAATCCGCGGTAGCTTTGGCCATGCTGACTAGCCAGAAGGTTGTTGATGCGATTAATGAGCAGATCGGTTACGAGTTCAGCGCGTCGTTGCAATATTTTGCCATCGCCGCCCACTTCGCGACCGAGGCGTTGCCACAACTATCGGCGCACTTCTTCAAGCAGGCGGAAGAGGAGAAAGATCATGCCCTGCGCTTCATCAAATACGTGGTGGACGTGGGCGGGCGTGTCGTGCTCCCGGCGATAGAAGCGCCGCAGGCAACCTTCACCACGGCGGAAGCAGCGATCCAGCTTTCCTATGATCAGGAGGTAAAGGTAACGCACCAGATCAATGCCTTGGTCGAACTGGCGCGGGCGGAGAATGATTACATTACCATTAACTTTCTGCAGTGGTTCCTGACAGAGCAGCTCGAGGAAGTTTCCTCGATGGATAATTTGCTCAAGATCGTGCAACGCGCGGGCGAGGATCTGCTGCAGGCCGATGAGTATCTCGCGCGCGTGGGCGTGAGGACGATGCCGGAACCGCCGGCGAAATAGGAGTTCGAACCGCGTATTACGCGGAGGAGCGCGGATAGAAAAGATGGGAAGTCGCGAGACTGGGAATTGTAGGATGTGGGTAGCGAACAGCCGGCCGGCCGCGTCCGACTTAGCCACTTATTTTATTCGCCACATCCGCGTCATCCGCGGTTCTTTTTCCCTTCCCCGCAAAATTCTTGAATAGAATCCTGGCGGCGCGTCTAATCGCTTAACCTATGAAAACATTAGCATGCAGTTTGATTGCGGCGGCGAGTTTGGCGCTGAGCGGTGCGGTCTTCGCCGCCAGCGCGAAAGATTATCAGGTTACGGGGCCGATCCTGGAAGTAAACAGCGGCATGATCGTGATCGAGAAAGGTGCGAAAAAGGAACGCTGGGAGATCGCGCGCGATTCCAACACCAAGTCCGATACCGAGCCGAAGGTCGGCGATAAGGTGACGGTGCATTACACGATGACAGCGACCAACATCGAAGCCAAAGCGGGCAAGGCGGACAAAGCCGCGAAGAAGGAAATGAAGGCCGCGGCGAGCGCGAGTCCTTCAGCAACGCAGTAAGGTTTAAAACGATCCCCGAAAGATTTCGGAGTCTACAACTCATCGCCGGCGGCGCGAAAGTGCAGCCGGCGATTTTGTTTTGTGATTGGAGGACGGGCGCTTCGCCTGCCCAGTTTCTATTTCAGCATTTTCACACTGGGCAACCGGGAGCGGTCGCCCTACAATTGCTGCTATCGTCGCCCGCCGCCGAGGATTCCGCCGAGCACACCGCGCACGATCTGCCGGCCCACCTGCGAGCCGGCCGCGCGTACTGCGCTCTTCATCATCGATGTCGCCATCGAATCGTGAACTCCGCCGCGCGGGCCGACCGTTGGCTTGAATACCGAGCCAACCGAGCCAATCACCTGATTGAAGAAAGAATCCTTTGCGGGCGCGGGCACCGATGCACCCGGCGTAGCTTCCGGAGCACCCGCCGTTTTTTCGGCGGCGCGCACTTGAAGCTTCTCATAGGCCGATTCGCGATCGATCGTCTTCTCGTAATGACCGGCCAGGATCGATGAATTAACGATTTGCTGGCGCTGCTGCGCCGTGATGGCGCCTACCTGGCTGTGCGGCGGCATGATCTTCGCTCGCTGCACGATCGCTGGCGTGCCGTTCTCATCGAGCAAGGAGACAAGTGCTTCGCCCACGGCGAGCTGTTGCAACACAGCTACGGTATCGAGCTTGGGGTTTTGGCGGAAGGTTTGCGCGGCGGCCTGGACGGCTTTCTGATCCCGCGGCGTAAACGCGCGCAGCGCGTGCTGCACGCGGTTGCCCATTTGTCCGAGGACGATGTCGGGAACGTCGAGCGGATTCTGGGTGACGAAGTAAACGCCCACGCCCTTGGACCGGATCAGCCGCACCATTTGCTCGATTTTTTGTAGCACTGCGGGCTCGGTATCGGTAAAAAGCAGATGCGCTTCATCGAAAAAGAAAACGAGCTTTGGTTTTTCCGGATCGCCGATTTCAGGCAACCGCTCGAACAACTCGGAAAGCATCCAAAGCAGGAACGTGGCGTAAACGTCGGGCGATTGCTGCATCAGTTTTTCTGCCGCCAGAATATTGACCACGCCGCGACCATTCTGCGTCTGGATCCAGTCATCGAGATCGAGCGCCGGTTCACCGAAAAATTTATCCGCCCCCTGCGTTTCGAGCTGGAGCAGGTTGCGCTGGATCGCGCCCACGCTCGCAGCCGAGACATTGCCATATTGTGTTTTGAACTGCTCGGCATTGTCCGCCACGTACTGCAGCATCGAGCGGAGGTCCTTGAGATCGAGCAACAGCCAACCGCTTTCGTCGGCGATCTTGAAAACGATGTTGAGCACGCCCTCCTGCGTATCGTTGAGATTGAGCAAACGTCCCAATAGCAGCGGGCCCATTTCCGAAACTGTAGCGCGCACTGGATGCCCGTTCTCGCCAAACACGTCCCAGAAGACCACCGGGCACGCTTCGCCTTTGAAATCGGAGAGTCCCAGTTCTTTCGCTCGCGCTAAAATTTTCGGATTATTTCCGCCGGACTGGCTCATGCCGGCGAGATCGCCTTTCACGTCGGCCATGAACACGGGCACACCGCGCGCGCTGAAACTTTCGGCCAGCGTTTGCAACGTCACCGTTTTGCCAGTGCCGGTGGCGCCGGCGATGAGGCCATGGCGGTTAGCCATTTGCGGCAGCAGTTCGATTAAATCTTTGCCGGCTTTCGCGATCAAGATCGGCTCACTCATTTAATTCTCCATCTTTGAGTCAATCGTCGCCGATGTCCAGACGGCAACAGTCTGCGTCATCCCGATCGAAGTCGAGGGATCCCCGTCACCTTTAGGCAGCGCCACTGGAACCTTCGACTCCGCTTCGGCTTCGCTCAGGATGACGTTTGCACGAAACGATGCTTCAGTCCGCATCTCGATGCTTCCTCTTCTCGCCGCTTTCGATCCCCAACAAATCAACAGCGCCGTCTACTTCACGGCGGCAGCGATCCTCATTTTTCTCGCCGCCTTTCTCGCCGGGAGAAAAGTGCAGCAGCAACTGCCCGTAAAATGGCTTGCTGGCATTGCCGGTCTCGCGCTTCTCACTCTCGCGCTCATTTGGCTGCTTCTTTCCGCCTTGAACCGAAAGGAATCGACGCCACGATCGCCGCCGGCCGATTACCCCGCCCCCGCCGGCACGCCCTGATCTTCCGTCACGTGCGCCACGTCGACCGGCGCTGGTTCGATCCCGATCACTTCGAATGTAGCGGCGCCGTGGTCGCTGTTGAGTGTGACCCGCTCGCCACTCCTTTTGCCGAGTAACACCTGACCGATGGCAGTTTGGTAAGAAATGATTCGCTGCTCGGGGTTTCCGTCCCACGCGCCGAGGATGGTGTAAACTTCGTCCTGCGCCGAATCGACGTCGCGCAACCGTACAATCGTGCCAATCGAAACCTGTGTTCTGTCCGGGTTTGAGAAATCAGTCCCGCGCGCGTTTTGCAGCATTATCTCGAGCTCGGCTTTACGACGCATCAGCACGGCCTGCATTTGCTTGGCGGCTTTGAATTCAAAATTTTCCCGGAGATCGCCATAGGAACGCGCCACGCCAATCTCCTTCGTGTTTTCGGGAATCTTCTTGCTCACAATCTCCTCGTATTCAGCCTTGCGTTTGTCCAGGCTGCTCCAGGAAACAACCAGCGTTTCGCTCTTCTCCTCTGCGCCGCCGCTGACCATGCTCTCGAGCTCGGGATACAACTTGATCACGCGCGCCATAAGCGAGCGTTTCGTCAGGTCGTCGAACACCGGCGTGAGCAACAATCGGCGCATGACGTCACGCGCGATGCCGGCATCCGCGCCGGCGAAAAGATCGCTGATCAACTCGCGATCATCCAGCAGGAGATCACGCAAACGGGTTGAGCGCGACGTTTCGTTGTGCTGATCGCGCTCGATGGCCGATAGCACAGCGGGCAAAATCTCGGGCGTGATCAGCTCAGGCCAGTTCGCGCGGTCGCGGCAAAGCCAGATCATCATCTCACTCGTGGCGGAATGCTCGCGCACGGCGCGTTCCATGAGGGCGCGCAGGTCGTCACGCCGTCCATTTTCGAGAAATACTTTTGGAATCTGCGCGACCATCCGCGGGTTGTTTGAATTCATCAGTTGCCAGGCTCGCGCCACCCATCTGTCGCCGAGAGCGCGCGGCAGTGCCTGCAGGACGCGGCGCTCCTTCGCCGAGGGCAACGCCGGCAAAATGTTAACGAGACGTATCTCTTCCTCCGTCACCAGCCGTTCGAGCGTAAGATCGGGCCGGCTCAATTTCAGCTCCGGCACGTGCTCGAGCAGATCGTCTCGGGCCAGCAATAACTCAAAGCTGAGCGCAGAGTGCAGTTTTTGATTTTGTGCCGCCGTGCTTTCGATTTTCTCCACGATTGGCTGCAACTGCGTGGCTGGATCAGCGAATTCGCCGTGGAATTTGATGATCTGATCCAGCGCTGCGGCCTGCTCTTTCGCCTGACGCGTCGCGTTAAAAAATGTGATGAGTTCGTCGGCCCGCGAGACCGGAACTTCGCGCAACGCAATTGGCTCCGATTTTTTTGCCGGCACGGAAAAGTATCCGCTCGTCTTCATCGCTTTCTTCGCGTTCGGCCACCAGCGCTTCCAATCCGCTTCGTTGAAAAGATCGCCGATCATCATCTCGCTGATCTGCGTCAGTGTCGCTCTTCCACCCAGCCCTTCGAGAATGTTGCGCACGATCGCGGCCGGGTCGGATTTCAGGAGCGCGCGAATTGCATCGGGCTCGTTTGCTTTGCGGGCGAGAAAATGTTGCGGCGGGATAGGCGCGAGGTGATCGGCGGCGTAGCCGAGCTGCATCGGGTGTTTTGGTTTCCCTTTGAAATCGATCAGGATTTGATTGAACAACAGATTCCACTCCGCGATGCGGCCAAAGCCCCAGCTTTTGTGCAAACAAAACGTGCCGGGCTGGAGTTCTTCCAGTTGCTCGGCTTGCCTCGTCGTCAGCTTGCCTGATTCGACAAGCTTCTCCAGTTCGGAATCCATCGGGAGTCGCACATTCTATGGAAAACGTTTGGGCGCGCGAGAAAAAATTGAACCGCGGATTACGCGGATAAAAGGCAACCCCTTTGGGCAAACCCTATCCGCGTAATCCGCGGTTCAATTTCTCAAAATCCGCTGTGCTGGCATTGCCCTTGCGTCGGCAACGTGAAACCGTTGCGCGCCGTGCCCACCAGTATTTGGTTTTGGATCGCTTTTCACCTCGGCGTCTTCATCGCCCTCGCGGTCGACCTGGCGCAATTTAAAATGCGCGGCCGCGAACTGAGCCTGCGCGCGGCCACCCATCGCACTCTCATCTGGATCGGACTTTCCCTTGGCTTCAACGTCCTGGTCTGGAGATGGCGCGGCGCCGACGCCGGCGTCGATTTCTTTACCGGCTATCTCATTGAATACTCACTCAGCGTCGACAACATCTTCGTTTTTGTTCTCATCTTCACTTCCTTCGGCGTCCCGCCCAAGTCTCAGCATCGAGTCTTGATCTGGGGAATCCTCGGAGCGCTGGTCATGCGTGGCATCATGATCTGGCTCGGACTTGCGCTCGTTTCGCGCTTCCACTGGATCCTTTACGTCTTCGGCGTTTTCCTTGTTATCACCGCGTTCCGCATGTTTTTCGTCAAGGACAAAGAACGCGATTTCACCAACACCTGGCTGATGCGTCTCTCACGCCGATCGGTTCACGTCACTAACGAATTCCGCGGCCAACATTTCACCGCGCGCGAAAATGGTCGATTTATGATCACGCCGCTCGCGCTCGTCTTGATCATGATTGACGTGATGGACCTGGTTTTCGCAGTCGATTCCATTCCCGCAGTTTTCGCCATTACCACCGATACATTTATCGTCTACACTTCGAACATCTGCGCCATTCTTGGCCTGCGCTCGCTCTATTTTCTGGTCGCGAAGCTGATCGATCGTTTTGTTTATCTCAAGACCGGTCTCGCCGTCATTCTCGCTTTCGTTGGCGCGAAAATGATCATCTCCAAATATCTGCCCATCCCGAATTACCTTTCGCTGCTGGTGATCGTGGTCGTGCTTGCGGCCACGATCTCGCTTTCCATGTTCGCCACCCGCAATCAGCCAGGGGAGAGCACGAGAAATTGAATTGTTTATTCCTCTCCCGTCTGATTCAATAAGCGCCGTGCGTATGAAAACTATTGCTCTCTTCGCAACTCTCGTCGTTGCCGCCAGCACCTTCGCTGATATTCAGGATCCGCCATCGAACGACTACGGGCCCACGCGCAAGCTCGGCCGCGGCCTTTCCAATTTCTTTCTCGCACCCACGGAAATTCCGGTAACAATCGCCACCATCAACACCAACGAAGGCAACTCTGCTGCTGCCGGCTACGGAGTGGTGCGCGGGCTTGGTCGTGCCGGCGCCCGCCACATCTCGGGCTTTCTCGAAATCCTGCTCTGGCCCATCCCGGCCTACCGGCAAAGCTATTTTCCCCTGTTGCCAAGCGACATTCCGTGGATACACGCCGGTTATGCGGAATTTCCGCCCGAACTGGGTAACGAAACGAAATACGAGTGGGGCCGGGATTATTAGGCAGCGAAGAATCTTCGTC
>JBBRAF010000043.1:0-17475 GCA_038207045.1 Chthoniobacterales bacterium | reverse complement strand
GGATGATCCGCAAGCGCGGGTGATCGCGGCGCGCGTCGGCGACACGCGCGTCTTCTCGATCTATGCGCCTAACGGACAGGCAGTCGCCTCGCCGCCCTACGAGTACAAACTCAATTGGTATGAACGCCTCACCCGCTGCCTGCGCGAGGAGGAGAGTGCGCTTGAACGGGTGCTGGTGTGCGGCGATTTCAATGTCGCGCCTAACGACGGCGATGTGCACGACCCCGCGCTCTGGCGCGGCGCCATCATGTGTTCGGAAGCAGAGCGTGCCGCTTTTCGCGCGCTCTGCGGCGCCGGACTGAGCGACACTCTGCGGCTGCTCCATCCGGAGCCGGGGCTCTTCAGCTGGTGGGATTATCGGATGCTCGCATTCCCGAAGAATCGCGGCTTGCGCATCGATGCTATTCTCGCCGGCAGCTCCCTCGCGGCGGGCTGCACCGGCGCGGGGATCGATCGCGAGATGCGCAAAGGCAAGGAGCCTTCGGATCACGCGCCGATCTGGGCGGAATTTGCGGGATGAGCCACAGATTAACACGGATTAACACGGACAGGAATCTTCGATTCGTCTCCCTTATTCGTGTTGGAAAGCCCGGCCGTTGCTTCGCATCCGTTACGGCATCCGTGGTAATCTGTGGCCGAAATCGATGCCGCGCCTAACGTATCAGATCGCCGCTCCGCCGTCGAAGCCGATGCTGGTTTACGATGGCGACTGCGGATTCTGCAAGCTCTGGATCGCGCGCTGGCGCGAAATTACCGCCGGCCGCATCGACTACGAGCCGCTCCAGGAAGCGGCCGCGCGTTTCCCCGAAGTGCCACGCGCGGAATTCGAGCACGCAGTCAAACTGATCGAACCGAACGGCCGTGTCTTCAGCAGCGCCGACGCGGTTTTTCGCTCGTTAGGCGAAGGCCGTCGCTTTGCTCTGTCGCAGTGGTGTTATGCGCATGTTCCCGGCTTCGCCGCGATCACCGAAGCCAGCTACACATTTATTGCCGCCCACCGGGAGCTCGCGCACAGAGTCACCTCGCTCATCTGGGGCGGGGATGTGCGCAAGCCAACTTATTTTCGCGCGCGCAACTGGTTCCTCCGCCTGCTCGGCGTCGTCTATTTGATAGCGTTTCTCTCGCTCCGGGTGCAGGTCGATGGATTGATCGGGGCCAAAGGGATCGCGCCGCTGCCGGAATATCTCGCGAGCGCGCACGCGCAGCTCGGCGCTCGCGCGGCGCTCGTGCTTCCGACCCTTTGCTGGCTCAACTCGAGCAACGCCGCCCTGCATTTTCTCTGCGGTGCCGGCGCTGTGATCTCCGTGGTCCTGATCGCCGGGATTGCGCCGATCCTTTGTCTCGTTCTCCTTTTCGTTTCCTACCTTTCGCTCACGATTGCCGGTCAGGAGTTCCTCAGTTTCCAATGGGACATCCTGCTGCTCGAGACTGGTTTCCTCGCCATCTTCCTCGCGCCCTGGCACTGGCGGATTCGGCCTAACGAACCGGCGCCGCTCTCCCGTCTCGCGCTTTTCCTGCTCCATTTCCTGCTCTTCAAATTGATGCTCATGTCAGCCGTGGTGAAGCTGACGAGCGGCGACGCGTCGTGGTGGGACTTGACCGCGCTCGATTATCACTATTGGACGCAACCGCTGCCGACAGTTTTCGCCTGGTTCGCCGACCATCATCCAGAATGGTTCAAAAAATTCTCGGTCGCCTTTTGTCTTGTCGTAGAAATCATCGTGCCCTTCTTCATGTGGGCGCCACGCCGGCTGCGCCTCATTGCGGCGGCATTGCTCATCGCGCTACAAATCGCGATCGCCATCACCGGGAACTACTGCTTTTTTAATCTCCTCACCATCGCCCTCTGCCTTCTTCTTATCGACGACAACGTCTGGCGACGCGCCGGAACGCGGACTTCAAGATTCTTCGCTCAACGGGGGTCTACTCCGCAAATCGTGCCAGGGTCACAGGCTATCGCGGCAATCATTGTCCTCCTCATCACCTTCCCACTCAACCTTTGGCTTTGCTACAGCGCCATTAAACCCGAGGCCAAATGGCCCCGCCCACTCGCTGCTATTTACGCTCACATTGAGCCATTTCGCATCGCGAATGGTTACGGCCTATTCCGCGTCATGACCAAAGAGCGCCCGGAAATTCAAGTCGAAGGCAGCACCGACGGAATCGACTGGACGCCCTACGAATTCAAATGGAAAGCCGGCGCCGTTGATCGCGCTCCGCGCTGGAACGCGCCACACCAGCCGCGTCTCGATTGGCAAATGTGGTTCGCGGCGCTTGGCGGCGCGCGCCAGGAACCGTGGTTCCAAAGCTTCATGCTGCGCCTGCTCCAGAACCAGCCGAGTGTTACCGGGCTGTTAGCGCGCAATCCTTTTCCGGATCGGCCGCCGCGTTACGTCCGCGCCATTCTTTATAAATACGAGTTCACTTCGTCTGACGCACACCGTGCTAATGGCGCATGGTGGAAGCGTCGTGAGATCGGCGAATACTTTCCCGAAGTTACCGCGAGCGATTTTAGCCGGTGAACGGAGTCGCACCTCGGCGCGGAACGGTGAGTTCGTTTGTTGGTGAATGATGTTTCGGCTGTGCCGGAAGAGGAGCAGATCATCACGGAAGGGACGGTGACGCAGGTGCTATCGGGCGCAATGTTCCGCGTGGATTGCCGGGGCAACGTAACGTCCTGGCGCATATTTCGGGTAAAATGCGAAAACATTTCATTCGCATCGTCCCGGGAGACAAAGTCTCGGTGGAGCTTTCGCCTTACGATCTGACAAAGGCGCGCATCATCTTTCGCGCCCAGTAATTTGTCCAAGGCAAAAAAATCAGAGATGTCTCGGCTTCGCTCGACATGACAGGCCGAGGCAATATGAAGAGCGCGCCGGGGGCAGAACTTCTCACACGATCTTTCATGCTCCTTTGAAGTTGTTCCAGGGGATCCCCTTGGCTCCGCAGCGTTTCGCTCGGGATGACTGCATTGCTTCGTTAAAGAACTTCGCAGCGGCAAGCGCAGGACGGCGCTCATATTCGTTTCTTGTTCGGAAGTATTGCGCGGCCCGAGGTCACGTCGATATTCCGGGGAACTCAAACAGGAGAATGAAATGGCTGATGAAACAATGAATCAAGGCGGATCAACTGGCATGGGGCCAGGCGCAGGCACGCAGAGCAAGCTGGAAAGCGGCAAAACACAGGCGCGGCGCGCGGCCGACGACTTTAAGTCGGCGGCGACGTCGATGGCGGAAGATTACCGCGATAAAGCGACGCAAGCATGGGACGACGCCAGGGTGCGGGTGCGCACGCTCCAGGAGGACGGCGAAGATTACGTCCGCGAAAACCCGATGAAAGCGGTGGCAACGGCGCTGGGCATCGGATTCGTCCTGGGTCTGATCTTTCGGCGTTAGGCTGCCATGGCTCGCGCAAGCGCGAGGTCGTGGAATCCGGCCGGACACGCTGGGTTAATCGACAATGCGGTTGGTTTTGTCAGCGCGCTCTTCGCTTATGTGGAGACGCGGGCGGCTCTGCTTGCCGTGGAGTCGAAGGCGCTCCTTTTGCAGCTGGGAATGGTGGTGGCATTCGGGCTGGGGGCGCTCATCGCTTTGATGTTCGGCTACGTTTTCGTGGTGGCGAGCATCGTGGTGGGAATTGCACACGCCACGGGCATTTCGTGGACGTGGATGGCACTGGCTGCGGGCTTGCTGCACATCGCACTGGCGGTGGTGTGCGTTTTTCTGGCGAAAAATAAACTGCGTGGCCGGCTTTACCCTGAGATGCGCATGGAATTGAAGAGAGACCAACAATGGCTGAAATCCCTGGGAAAGACCGAGCCGCGCTAAAAAGCGATATCGCGCTCTCGCGTGATCGGATGGGGCGTGAGCTCAGTGGCCTCCGCTACGAACTGGATTTTCCGCGTAAGCTCAAGAATTCCTTCCGGCATTCACCCGCGATATGGATGAGCGCGCTCGGTGTGTTGGGAATTTTGATGGCGGTGGCTCCTGCGCGGACGAAGAAGGTCTACGTAAAGCCGAAGATGCGCTTCGGTAAAAAAGACAACACTGGCAAGGGGGTGGCTCAAGCAGGTTTGGGCCTCGCGGGAGCTAAGTTGCTCGGCGACATTGCCAAGCCTTTCCTAATACGCTTTATCACGAAAAAGTTCGGCGGCTTCGCGGGCAACCCGCATAAGACCTGATTTTTTCAGTTTTACCTGGCAGTGCGGGGCCGTCATGATGCGCGCTGCTCATGAGCGTTCATTTGCTGCGTCACGTTGACGATTACCTCGCCTTCGGTCAGGCGGCTGGCGCCTCCGATGTGCATCTTGGGGTGAACGCGCCGCCGATCTGGCGCTTGCACGGAACGCTAAGCCCGATATGGCCGGACGCAGATCGGTTCACGCGAGAACAAACGCAAAACCTGGCCGACCTCTTTCTGACCGAAACGCAGCGCACGCTACTGCAGGAGCGGGGAGACGCCGATTTCGCTTATGCGAATAGCACTGGCCGCTTCCGCGCGAGTGTGGCGCGGCATCGGCTCGGCACCGATCTGGTTTTTCGCATTATCAACACGCACGTCCGCACCATGGACGAGCTGGGATTGCCGGAGCATTTGAAATTGCTGACACGCTACCACAACGGTTTGATCCTCGTGACGGGCTCCGTCGGCAGCGGCAAATCGACGACGCTGGCGGCGCTGGTGGAGCAGATCAACATGGAACGGCGCGAGCACATCATCACGCTGGAAGACCCGATCGAATACGTTTTCACCTCCAAGAACTGCCACATCACCCAACGCGAAGTGCACACGCATACGCTTTCCTTCGGCGCGGCTTTGCGCGGTTCTCTGCGCGAAGATCCGGATGTGATCATGGTGGGGGAAATGCGCGACTTGGAGACGATTTCGCTCGCCATCACCGCGTCGGAAACCGGGCACCTTGTTTTGGGAACGCTGCATACCGGAACGGCGTCGCGCACGCTTGATCGTTTGCTCGACGTTTTCCCTCCCGATCAACAGGACCAGATTCGCATCATGGTGAGCGAGTCGCTGCGTGGTGTCATCAGTCAGCAGTTGATCCCGCGTGCCGATGGGACGGGGCGTGTTCTCGCGCTTGAAACGCTGACGAACACACCAGCGGTATCCAACGTTATCCGCGAATCGAAGACGTATATGCTACCGGGCATTATTCAGACCGGACGCAAGCAGGGCATGCAATTAATGGACGACGCCCTCATCGAGTTGCACGCCAAAGGCTTGATCTCAGCGGAAGAAACATTGGCGCGAGCCGATCAAAAGCAAATCATGCGACAGCATCTGAACGGCGGGAAATGAGAACCGCGGATCACGCGGATGTCGCGAATAAGAGGAGATGATTCACGAGCAGCTCAGCGGGAAGATCATTGGTTTCGCGATGGACGTTCTGAATGAGTTGAAACCCGGCTTGGATGAGAAGCTCTATGAGCGCGCTCTTATCATTGAGTTGCGAAGAAACGGTCATGAAGTTGAGACGCAGCACTCGTTTCCCGTTTACTTTCGTCAGCAGATTATCGGCAATCTGGCTCCCGACTTGATTGTCGATGGAATGATTGTCGTTGATCCAAAGTTGTTTCGGCTTTTACCGAAGCGCACATCGCGCAAATGATCGGATATCTGGCCATCACGCGTCTGGAGCTGGCATTGCTTCTAAATTTCAAGTCGGCTCGGCTGCAGTGGAAAGGGTGGTGCGCCAGTTGGAAGAGTCGCCATCGATCGTCGATTTGCATGGATGACAGTCATTTCTTATCCGCGTAATCGGCGGTTCTTTTTCTAATGCCTTACCTCGATCAGTTCTTGCAGGTCATCGTTGCGCAAGGCGCTTCTGATTTGCACATCGGCGAAGGGCAGCCGCCGAAGATGCGCCGGCATGGCGATGTCATGCCGATGCGGTCCGAATCGGTCACGCGCGAGGAAGCGGTCCTAATGCTGAGCGAATTGCCGGGCGCCAGGAACTGGGAGCTTTTCGAGGAGCGCGGCGATTTTGATTTTGCTTACGAGATGGATCGCGCGTCGCGTTTTCGCTGCAATTACCTGAAGCAAGCGAACGGATACGGCGCGGTGTTTCGTTTGATCCCGACGAAGATCGCGACTCTGGAGCAGCTCGGAATTCCGCCGGTGGTGCGCGAATTTGGACATTTGCGTGGTGGTCTTGTGCTGGTCACCGGGCCGACCGGTTCGGGAAAATCAACCACGCTGGCGGCGCTGGTGGATTACATCAATCTGAACTTCTCTCGCCATATCGTAACCGTGGAAGAACCGATCGAATTTGTGCATGAGAATAAGCGCAGCATCATCACGCAACGTGAAGTGCCGGAGAATTCGCGCTCCTTTCCCGATGCGCTCAAAGCGGCCTTGCGTGAAGATTCGGACCTCGTGCTGGTAGGCGAGATGCGCGACCTCGAGACAATTTCCCTCGCGCTTACCGCCGCGGAAACGGGCCTGCTCGTTTTCGGAACACTGCACACGAACAATGCGCGCAAGACTGTCGATCGCATGATCGATGCTTTCCCGGCCGCCCGACAGCCGCAGGCGCGAGCGATGCTGGCGAATTCGCTGCGCGGTGTGCTCGCGCAATTGCTCTTAAAAAAGACGGATGGTTCCGGCCGGCTGGCCGTGAACGAGATCCTGATCGCGAATGCGGCGGTGGCGGCGATCATTCGCGAAGGGGCGACGCAGAAACTGCAGGACGTCATCGTCTCGGGCCGGTCGCAGGGAATGCAATTTATGGATGATGCGATCTTTGCCTTGTTGCAAAAGGGGCTGGTATCCCCCCACGAAGCGTTCATGAAGGCGATCGACAAAAACCGGTTCAAATCGTATTTGCCCGCGGAGGAAGCAGCACTGGGGAATTCAGCGGGGTCAGCGCCGGACGACACGCAGCGGGCGCGGGGAGATTTTGTGAAACGGCTGGCGAAGGCGAGGTAAGAAAACTGCGTAATTGTGAGCGGAGCGAGAATCCGCTGAGTTGTCTTGAAGGTAAGCACCACGGGATCCCTCGAGCTCGCTGCGCTGCGCTCGGGATGACAGATCGGCCTCCCCACGTTGACACCCAAAAACGCGAGTGGTACCGTCGCCCAATTTTAGCCGCGGTCGCGGATACTTCGCATATGTTGCTCAACAGTCAGGTGCTGGTTCTTAATCGCCTGTGGCAGGCGGTGAACATCTGTTCGGCGCGCCGTGCTTTTACGTTGCTTTATGCCGGCCATGCGCAGGTCGTGGCGACTGACGCGGACAACAATTTCCTCACGCACGACTTCTGGAGTTGGCGCGATTTCTCGGAGCAGCAACCGGAGCCAGAAATGGTTACGACGATCTCCTGGAAGATCCGTGTCCCGCGCGTGATCGTGCTCCTGTTATTCGATCGGCTGCCGAAGAAGGAAGTGAAATTCACCCGGCATAATGTGTTCGAGCGTGACAAGAACACTTGTCAGTACTGCGGCGAAATCTTCGATCGAAGCGAACTGAATCTCGATCACGTCCTGCCGCGCGATAAAGGCGGACTAACGACATGGGAAAATGTCGTCTGCTCGTGCATCGCGTGCAATACGCGGAAGGGAAACCGATTGCCGCGGCAGGCGCAGATGACGCTCATTCGCAAACCGAAGCGGCCCAAATGGCGACCGTTCGTCCACGTCACATTCACCACTCAGCAGCACGAAAGCTGGAAGCATTTTGTGGATCTGGCTTATTGGAACGTCGAGTTGAGCGACTAGTTCCGAAGCGGCGCGCTGGGCGTGTCAGCAATCCTGTCATTCCGAGCGAAGTCGAGCGATCCCGACGCGCGGCCTTTAGGTAAGTTCCACGGGATCCTTCGACTCCGCTTCGCTCCGTCCAGGATGACAGGTTGTTAGCGCAGCGCGTTGAATATCGGTTGGGGGTAGACTCCCAGAATGAAGATTCCCGCGATCATCGCGATCATGGCGACGCGCGTGAGGGGAGTCACAGCGATCACCTCTGCGGATGCCGATGGGTCCCAATACATGGCGCGGACGACTTTGAAATAATAGTAAAATCCCGCCGCGACGGTGATGATCCCGACGATGACAAGCGTGAATTGATGGGCCGCGACGGCGGCATCGAAGACGAGGAATTTGCCCAGGAAGCCGGCGGTAAACGGCACGCCGGCGAGGGAAGCCATCGAGATGAGCATGGCGAAGGCAAGGAAAGGCGAGCGTTGGGACAAGCCGGCAAAATTGTCGAGCTGTTCTCCAGAGCGTTGGCTGACGAGAACGAGCACAGCAAAGCTCAACAAGGTCATCAACGAGTAGGCGACAAGATAAAAGGCGACGGCGCGGCCAGAAAACGAAACCACGGCAATGAGCAGATACCCAGCGTGCGCGATGCTGGAGTAGGCGAGCAGGCGTTTAACGTTGTTTTGGGGAATGGCGGCCAGGTTTCCGTAGAGCAAAGTGACAACGGCGATAGCGACGAGAAGCGCGCGAACTTGCGGCAGGATCAGAAACGGCTCGAGCACGCGCAGGAGAACGACGAACCCCGCCGCTTTTGAGCCGACGGAAAGAAAAGCGGTGATAGGCGTAGGCGCGCCCTGGTAGACGTCGGCGACCCAAATGTGAAATGGGACGGCGGCGATCTTGAAACCGAGGGCGATGAGGACGAGGACGGCGCCGAAAAGCGCGGCGGTCTTTTCCAGGTCGGGTCGGGCCAGGGCAGTCGCGATTTTTTGCAGGTTCGTTTCGCCGGTGGCGCCGAAAACCCAGGTGATGCCGTAAACAAGGAAGCCGGTGGCAAGCGCGCTGAGGACAAGATATTTCACGCCTGCCTCGAGAGTGAGCGGATTGCGTCGGGTAAAGCTGACGAGGACATAAAAGGAAATCGTCACCAGCTCGAGCGAGACAAAGATCATGACGAAATCGATGGCGGAAGCCATCCACATGAGACCGGCGCAGGTGAAGAGAGGAAGAGCGAAGAACTCGCCGAGGCCAGCTTGGGGCGTGACGCCTTCGATCCCGAGGCGAATGTTGGGCGCGTAATCGATCATCATGAGCAGGACGCCAGCGGTGGTGGCAAGGGCGATCCGCTTGAAAAGCAGCGCGAGCGGATCGGCGACGTAGAAATTCCAGAGCGGCGCGTGTGGCGGAGCCGGGTCGGGGGCGACCAAAAACGTGGCGATGAAGATTGCAGCCAGGCCGAGAAGGCCGGCATAAGCAAGAAGGCGTTTATCGAGCCGCGTGCTAAACGATTCGACCAGGAGCAAAAACACGCCGAGCACGACGGCGCCGACTTCCAGATAAGGCGCCGCAATCATTTCATGAAGTAGGTTTGAAATGCGGGCGTGACTTTTTCGACGAGCCTCTGCGGGAAGAAGCCGAAAAAGAGCGAGCTGGCGACAAGGAGCGCCACGGGAATGCGCAGCGGAAGCGAGATATCGGTTAGCCCGAGCGCATTCGGAGCGCCGAAGAAAGTGCGACGGTAAGCGCGCAACATATAAACGGCGGAGATGACGACGCCCCAGAGCGCGAGGACGGTCGTCCACTGGAAGATGTGAAAATGTTGAAATTCGAAACCGTTGCGGAAGGCGCCAAAGATAATCATGACTTCGGCAGCGAAATTAGCGAAGCCTGGAAGGCCGATGGCGGCGAAGGCGCCGAGACCAAACGCGAACGCGGCGATGGGCATTTGTTTGGCGAGCCCGCCGAGCGCGTCGAACTCAAGCGACCGAACGCGTTGGCGAAGCTCGCCGGTGATGCCGAAGAGAAGAGCGATGGAGATTCCGTGCGCGAACATGAGCAGGGCGGCGCCGGTCGCGCCGAGAAGATTGGCGCTGGCGATGCCGAGAAAAATATAACCCATGTGCATCACGCTGGAGTAGCCCAGCATCCAGTCGAGGCGACGCTGCGCGATGGTGACAAGGCCGATGTAGATAATATTGGCGAGCAGAAGCGCGAGAAGAAGATGAGACCATTGGCGGGCGGCGTCGGGCAGCATCGGAAGGGCGATGCGGAGTAATCCGTAGAGTCCAAACTTTTTCAGAACTCCAGCGTGCAACATGGCGGCGGGCGCAGGGGCGGAGGCGTAGGCTTCGGGCGCCCAGGTATGAAACGGCACGAGTGAAATGAGCGTGCCGAATCCGAGAAGAAGAAGAAGGTAGATGGGCGATTGCGCTGAGGGCGAGATTTGGGATGCGGCGGCTTGCAACGTGCGAAGGTCAAGGCTTTGCGCCGCGATTGGAATGGCGCGGTAAAGCATGATCAACCCAATGAGTAGAATGAAACTGCCAAGGGCAAGATAGATGGTCACTTTCCAGGCGGCGGCGCGTCGATTGCCGCTGCCCCAGATCCCGATAAGCATAAACGTCGGAATCAGCGCCAGCTCGTGAAAGGCGTAGAAGAAAAACAAATTCAAGGAAGCGAAGGCGCCGATGGTTCCGGCAGCGATCAGAAGAAGACAGCTGTAGAACGCGTTTTCATGATGATCGATGGTGCCGGTGAACCAGACCGCGGCGAACAAGACAATCGCGGCCAACAGAATCATGATAAGACTGAGGCCATCCGCGCCCACAGTGAACTCCAGGTGGAGGTCGGCGGAGATGGGAAATGACTGGACGTAACGAAATCCCGGCGCGTTCGGATTGAAACCCGAGAAGATCAAAACGCTGGCGGCAAGCGTGAGGACGGATGCGCCGAGCGCGGTGGCGCGTGCAGGAGCGCCGAGCATGATGAGAGCCGCGGCGAGAATCGGCGCGAGAATGAGGAGGGAAAGCATCAGCGAAAGATGGCGAAGTAAATGATCCAGATAATGCCGAGGCCGAAGATGAAAGCGTATGCCTGCAGGTTGCCGACCTGCATCAATCGAAGGAGTGCACCGAAACCCCAGGTAGCGCTGGTCGATCCGCGCACGACGCCGGCGTCGATAAACCAGCGGTCGACGAATGCAGAGATGCGCGCGAGGGATTCCTGTGTGGCGTCGATGAGAACGCGATAGATTTCATCGAAGTATAATTTGTTCCGCAACGGCGCGATGGAGATCGGATCGAAGCTCCGACCACGATAGATAAAAGCGGCAAGAACCACGCCCACCATCATGGCGCCGACGGCGAGCGCTGGAAGAAACGCAGCGATTGTGTGTTCACCCGGGAGAACGAGAAAATGACGCGCGAAAAACTTGAATCCGGCGAAGAAGGCGAGGAAGGCGAGGATGACCAGCGGGACCAGCATACTGGTGGGCGATTCGCGGCTGGCGTGCGCGGCCTGCGAGCGGCCTTTGCCGAGGAAGACGACGACGAAGAGCCGGGTCATGTAAAAAGCGGTGAGGAGCGCGGTGAAGAGAAGGATCGCGAAGATGGCGCGATCGTGATCCCAGGCGAGCGCGAGAATGGCGTCCTTGCTGAAAAACCCGGCGAACGGGGGACAGCCGATCAGGGCGAACGTGCCAAAAGCGAAGGTGAGAAACGTAAGGAAAAGATTTTTCCCCTGCGCGCCCATCTTCCAGATGTTCTGCTCGTGATGAAGCGCGACGATGACGGAGCCGGCACCGAGAAACAGGAGCGCTTTGAAGAAGGCATGGGTGAAGAGGTGGAACATGGCGGCTTCCCCAGAGGCGAGCCCGATGGCGGCGATCATGTAGCCGAGCTGCGAAAGGGTGGAGTAGGCGAGAATGCGTTTGATATCATCCTGCTGGGTGGCGATGAGCGCGGCCATGACCGCGGTAATTGTGCCTATCCAGGAGATGACGCGGAGGGCGTCAGGTGAGGCTTGCACCAGAAAGCCGACGCGCACGAGCATGTAGACTCCGGCCGCGACCATAGTGGCGGCGTGAATAAGGGCGGAGATGGGTGTGGGACCTTCCATCGCGTCCGGCAACCAGACGTGCAGAGGGAACTGGGCGGATTTACCGACGGCGCCGCAAAAGATGAGCAGAACAGAAATCGTTAGGAAAGCCGGGTTGCTCGTCACGCGCGCGAGCTGCTGATTAATATCGGTGAAGACGATGGAGCCGGTCGCGGCCCAGATCATCAAAATGCCGAGCATGAAACCGAAGTCGCCGATGCGGTTGGTGATAAACGCCTTTTTCGCCGCGTCGGCGGCGGCATCGCGCTCGAACCAATGACCGATGAGCAAATAGGAACTGACGCCGACCAGTTCCCAGAAAACGAACATCATGATGAAATTGTTCGCGAGCACGATGCCGAGCATGGAAAACATGAAAAACGAGAGGGCCGCGAAGTAGCGAGATTTGCCGGCGTCATCACTCATGTAACCAAGCGAGTAAACGTGAATGAGACCGCCGACGCCGGTGACGAGCACGAGCATGGTCTTGCTCAATTGATCGAGCGTGAATGCAATCGGGACGCGGAGGAGACCCGGAATATCAACCCAGGTGAACTCGGCGGTTTTAATGTTTGTGCGCGCGAAAATCCAGCAACTGCAAGCGAAGCTGACCAGAACCGCCGCGACAGAAATAAACGCGCTCAGATTGCGGGCGCGCTGGGTGAAGAGCACGATGATTGCGCTGGCAAAGAGCGGAATCAGCAATGCGTACCAGGGAAGAGCGCTAATCATGGCAGCAAGCGACTGTCATGTTGAGCGAAGCGAAACATCTCGATTCTCCGTGACGCACCCGGGAGATCCTTCGCTTCGCTCAGGATGACTGTTATGCGTGTGCATCCGTGGCTAAAACTTCAGTTGGCTAATATCCCCAATGTGGGTGGTGCGACGCGCGCGATAGAGGGCGACGATGATGGCAAGGCCGACGGCGACTTCCGCGGCCGCGACGGTGATGATGAAAAAGACCAGCACTTGCGCGTTGTAATTCGGAAGACCGCTCGGGGTGAGGCGGAAGCGTGAAAAAGCAACGAGTGAGAGATTTGCGGCATTGAGCATCAACTCGAGCGCCATGAAAATGATGATGACGTTGCGCCGCAACATCACGCCGGCAAAGCCGATAGTGAAAAGGATCGCGCTGACGGTTAGATAACTGCCCAGGGTAGTCATCGGAGTTCGCGTTTGCTCAAAACAATAACGCCGATGGTTGCGGCGAGAATGAGAACGGCAATCACCTGGAAGGGCAGGTTATAGTTGCCGAACAGGAGCAGACCGACGCTGTGCACGTCATCCACGCGCTGCGGCGAAAGTGTCGGAAAACTTTGGCGTGACATTTTCGTGCTGCTTATGACGGCGAGAATTTGCGCAAGGAAGCAAAAGGCAACGAGCGCGCCCCCGGCAGAAGCCAGCCAGTTGGTGCGGCGCCGTTCCTCCGCGCGCAGATCGAGCAGCATGATGATGAAGAGAAACAACACCATGACGGCGCCGGCATAGACGAGCACTTGAATGATGCCGATGAAAAACGCGTCGAGTGACATAAAGAGCACCGATAATCCGAGGAAGCAGACGACGAGGCTTAGCGCACTGGCCACGGGATTGCGATTGATGATGACGAGCGCACCGAAAACGAGCATGACGGCGGCGACCGGCCAGAAGAGGAGAGGCGGCATCATGCGATTGCCGATTGCCGATTGCCGATTGCCAATAGCAAAAATCTGAAATCTGAAATCCGAAATCTGAAATGCCTGCTCATTTCTTCTCGTTCCATTTCAGCACGACGCCGTGCATGACGCCGCCGAGCTCGAGCAGCTTTTCTTTATTGTGCACCATCTCGGCACGGTCGAGTCCGGTGATGGCGTAGTCTTTGCGCAGAAATATCGCCTGCTCCGGGCAAACTTCTTCGCACATGCCGCAGTAAATGCAGCGGATCATATCGATGTCGAATTCGCGTGGATATTTCTCTACTTTGGCGAATCGATCCTGCGTAGGAATTTCGGCGGGCGCGATTTTAATCGCGCGGGGCGGGCAGATGAACTCGCAAAGTTGGCAGGCGACACAACGAACCCGGCCGCTTTCATCCTTCACCAAGGCCGGCGCGCCGCGGTAGTAATCGGGCATCTGCGCGTCCCATTTTTGCTCGGGGTATTGCATGGTCACCTTGGTTCGACCCAGGAGCATGTTTTTGAAATGCTTCAACGTGATCGCCATGCCGCCGATGATCTGGGGCAGGTAAAATCGCTCCGACCAAGTGAGCTTTGGACGTGGAACCGTGATGGCCATGAGGAGATCGAATCAGGAAAGCAGGAAAGCAGGAAAAGGGCAGCGACCGAACTCAGATTCTTTTCCTGCGTATCTGCTTTCCTCATTCATTTCAGATTTGGAGAAAACGTGAGGATTCCCGCCACCACAAAGATATTCACGAGCGCGATCTCGAAGAAGAAGACCCAGCCGAGGCGCATGAGTTGATCGTAGCGGAAGCGAGGCAAAGTGAAGCGCACCCAAATGAAGACGAAAAGCAAGGCGGCGATCTTGGCGAAGAAGACGAAAATATTGATGAGACCAAAGATCCAGCCGTGCGAGCCGTCGGGAATGCCAGGAAAATGCCAGCCGCCGAGGAAAAGTGTGACGATGATGGCAGAGCCGGTGATCATGGCAGCGTACTCACCGAGAAAGAAAAGGGCGAACTTCATCGAGCCATATTCGGTATGGTATCCGCCCACGAGCTCGGTCTCGGCTTCCGGCAAGTCGAACGGAAGACGATTTGTTTCCGCAAAAATAGCAATCGCGAAAACGGCGAAGGAAATCCACATGGGAATCGTTAGGAGCCAGCGGGCAGGATTTGTCCACTCCCCCGCGAAGGGAAGAATCATCCAACCGTGATTGACTTGATATTGCACGATTTCTGTCAGCCGCAGTTTGCCGACGAGCAGGAAAATGGGGATGACGGCGAGTCCTAACGAGAGTTCGTAGGAAATCATCTGCGAACTGGAGCGAACTCCACCGAGGAATGGATATTTTGAGTTTGAGGACCAGCCGGCGATAACGATGCCGTAGACGCCGAGGGAGGCGATGGCAAAAACGTAGAGGACGCCGACGTTGATGTCCGCGATGACCATGGGAACGCCAAATAGCGTGCTGCCGAATGGAACGACGGCGATAGTGGTTATGGCGGGCACCATGGCGAGGCAGGGTGCGAGCCAATAGTAAAAGGTGTTCACGTGCGCGGGCGTGTAGTCTTCCTTGAGGAGGAACTTCATCGCGTCGGCGATCGGCTGAAATAGTCCCGCGGGGCCGACGCGATTCGGGCCGAGACGATCCTGAATGAGGGCGCTCACGCGGCGTTCCGCGTAAACGGCATAGGAAACCATGGGGAGGATGACCAGAAAAACGACAGCGAGGATCTTCAGGAGCGAAGTGAGGACGAGGAAGGTGATGGAATTCATTTCGCAATCGCGTGTGTCATCCTGAGCGAAGCGAAGGATCTCTCGAAGGTTTGGCCGCGACTGAGAAAAATAGAGATGTCTCGGCTGCGCTCGACATGACAAAGAATCATTTCGGCGCTCGCGCCATTTCCCTCGCGTCAACTTTTACCTCGGCCGGTTCGCCCGGCGGCGGTGGAGTCGTGGTGTTGGGTGGAACATCGATCACGCGCACGCCACGGTCGCCGATTTTGCTCAGGCTCAATCCGCTGAGTTGCGGAATAGTTTCCGCCATTTGCCGGAAAACATCTTCAATAGAGCCAAGGCCATTGCTGCCAGTCAAAGCCTGGAGCAGGTCGCGCAGAATTTCCCAATCATCGCGAGCTTGCCCCGGTGCGCGCACGGCGCGGTTCAGCCGCTGCAGACGTCCACGGCCATTGATCATCGAACCACGTTTCTCAGCGTAAGCTGAGGAGGGCAGGACCGCGGTGGCGTGAGGCGTGGCGGTGTTGGGGAGGCAGCTCATGGTGATTAATGACGGTAGCTGCTTGAGTTGATCGATGCTGATCTCATGCGGATTCTCCCCGAGGGCGAGAAGCGCACGGACGCGGCCGCTGGTGACGGCGCCGGCGATGTGTTGCAGATTTGCGCCGGGCTCAGTCAATCCCAGAATGAGCTGCACGCCGTTCGTATTTGGATTGCGATCCTGGCTCAGCAAAATGTCGTCGCCCTGCCCACGTCGCGGTACCACGTCGATGAGCGAAACGTTGAGGTGACGCGCCAATTGCGCGGTCAGCCATAGCTCTTCGTTAGTCATGCGGGCCGAAGCCAGGATGGCCATGTCCCATCCAGAAAAGTGTTTCAGTTGCAGAGCGGCATGATTGATCGCCGCTTTCCAATCGGCTGGCTGTAATTTGCCGTTCAGAAAAATTTGCGGCTCAAGCAGACGTTCAGCCGAAGTGATGTAATCGAAATTGAGGCGTCCGTAGTCGCACATCCAGGCGGAATTGACGGCGGTGTTTTCGCGCGGCGTTTGCCGGTAAATGACATCTTCGCGCGAACCGATAACGGTGTTACAACCGGTGGCGCAGCTGGTGCAGATACTTTTTGTCTCGCGCAAAAACCAGACGCGCATTTCAAACCGGAAATGCGACGAGGTAAGCGCACCGACCGGGCAGATATCGACGGTGTTAAGCGAATAATTGTTCTCGAGCCGTTTGCCGGGATGCGCGGTCAAAACGGTGTGACTGCCGCGATCGACGAACCCAAGCACATCATCTTTCGCGATTTCCTGGCAAAAACGAATGCAGCGTGAGCAGAGAATGCACCGTTCGTCATCAAGCGTGACCCGCGGCCCCACTTCGACGCGTTTCGGTTTCTTGACCTTGTTCTCGAGGAATCGCGAATCGGCGCGTCCGTACTCGACGCTGAATTCCTGCAAGCGACATTCGCCTGCCTGATCGCAGATCGGGCAATCGAGCGGATGATTAATCAGGTGGAAGTCGAGACCCCACTTGACCGCGTCTTTGACCTTCACAGAAACGTTGCTCACCTTCATGCCCGGGGTCACTTGCGTGTTGCAGGCAATCTGAAGCCGTGGGTTTCCTTCGATTTCAACCATGCAAAGCCGGCAGACGCCCGCGATCGAAAGCCCGGGGTGCCAGCAGTAGTAAGCGATATCGACGCTGTTCTGATAAAACGCTTCCATGATGGTCGCGCCTTTTTTGACTTGAACCTCTTGGCCGTTGATCGACATCGTCAGCATTTCAATGCCAGGCGAAGACGGTTCGTTGGTCGGACGAGGCGGCTCGTTACGGACTGATTTGAGCATAGATCTGCCCTCCGCGTACTTTCGATTTCTTTTCTCGGATGAAATATTCGAACTCGTCTTTAAATTTCTCGACGAAACTCAAAACCGGCAAAGCCGCCGCATCCGAAAGAGCACAGATCGTGCGGCCTTTCATCTGGTCGGCGATTTTCAAAAGCAGTTCGACGTCGCCTTCGCTTCCGTGACCGTGAACGATGCCGTGAATGATTCGCTCCATCCAGCCGGTGCCTTCGCGGCACGGCGTGCACTGCCCGCAAGATTCGTGGTGGTAGAAATGCGAAATCGTCGACAGAACATCGACCATGCAATTCGAATCATCAATGACGATGATCGCCCCCGAACCAAGCATGCTGCCAAGAGCCGCAAGATTTTCGTAGTCGAGCGTCGCCTTTTGGCACTCGGCCGCCGTCAGAACCGGCGCCGAAGAGCC
>JBBRAF010000042.1:0-17831 GCA_038207045.1 Chthoniobacterales bacterium | reverse complement strand
ACCCGGGAAGGAAAACGCGCCTGTGAGCTTCTTCCTTACTCCAAAGACTCCTGGGTCGGACCGGCGTGGATAAACAATCTCGCCATGATTTACGCGTGGGTCGGCGATAAAGAATCGGCCCTGAAACAATTGGAAAACTCTACCGGCGTCCCAACCGGCATAACCTACGGCGAACTAAAACTTAATCCGGATTGGGATCCATTGCGCGGCGACCCGCGCTTCGAAAAAATCGTCGCCTCCCTCGCGCCGAAAGGGAACGCCGAGAATTCGAAGAAGTGAAGTCCAACAATTTTTTCGCCGAACTAAAACGGCGCAATGTTTACAAAGTGGCGGTCGCTTATGCGGTCGTTAGTTGGTTGATCATTCAAATAGCGACGCAGGTCTTTCCTTTCTTCGAAGTCCCTAACTGGGCCGTGCGCCTTGTCGTGCTTGCGATCGTGATTGGATTTCCCATCGCGCTTGTCATCGCCTGGGCATTCGAGATTACTCCGGAAGGAATCGAGCGCACGGAAGATGTCGATCTTGCGGCGAGACGTTCTCGATCTCACGCGTGGATTTACGTCGTTGCCGTCGCAGCTGCAATTTCGGTAGTGCTGTTTTTCTTGGGTCGTTACACTGCGCAAACGCCTCGACGGAGCGAGGCGGCTGCAGCCGTTCCGGATAAATCGATCGCCGTACTGCCGCTGGTCAACACCAGTGGCGAGCCGACTAACGAGTACTTTTCCGACGGCCTCTCAGAGGAATTGATTGCGGTTCTCGCCAAAATTCCCGAGCTCAAGGTGATCGGCCGCAGCTCGTCTTTCTTCTTCAAGGGAAAATCCGGTGATTCTGCTGATATCGGTCAGAAGCTCGGTGTCGCCAATCTCATCGAAGGCAGCGTGCGTAAGCAGGGGGATCGTGTTCGCATCGTTGCCGAGCTCATCAATGCGACCGACGGGCGCTCACTCTGGTCGGAAACCTACGATCGGGAATTGAAAGACGTGTTCGGCGTGCAAAACGAGATCGCTACTGCTGTGGCGGATCAGATGAAAGTGAAGTTGCTAGGGCAATCCGCACGACCTGAGGCGGCCGTTTCGAGTCAAGATCCTGCTGCCCACAACGCAGTTCTTCAGTCAGATTTTTATTTTCAACAGCAGACGGCCGAAGGGGTCCGCAAGTCGATCACGTTCCTGCAAGAGGCGGTTCGTTTGGATCCCAACTACGCACTCGCTTATGCCAAGCTGGGCCAGGCCTGGCGTCAGTACGCCGCCAGTTTTTCCACCGGTGATACAGCGAAAGCGTACGACGAAGCCCGCCGCGCTGCGGACAAGGCCGTTAGTCTCGCACCGGACCTGGTTGAAGTACGAATGACAACTGGCCTATTGGCGATGACTCCCGGGCTCGATTTCACCGCCGGCGAAAAGGAATTCCGCCGTGTCCTGCGATCGTCTCCGAACAACGCAGCCGCTAAGAACGCGCTTACCCTTTCACTCTTGGCTCAGGATCGACTGACCGAAGCCGAGCAAGCTTGTCGGGAGGCCCTTTCCTTAGACCCTCTCCTCACCACTCTGTGGTACAATCTCGCACGAATCACGGTCGCAGCAGGCCGTTACAAGGAAGCCGACGAGGCGTTGCGCAAAGGAGTTGAGCTTCAGCCCAACGCTTCTCGTTTTCATGCTTACCTCGCCACGCTCGATATTCTGCAAAACCGTCCAGCGCAGGCGATGGCCAACGCACAGCTGGAGACGGAAGGCTTCTGGCGCGACTATGCCATCGCTTTAGTGCAACAAGCGCAGGGAGACCGATCTGCGGCCGACGGCACTCTCAAAGACTTCATCGCCAGGAATTCGAACGGCGGCGAGTTTCAGGTTGCTGTGCTCTATGCCCTCCGGAAGGAGCCCGAGCAGATGTTCAAGTGGCTCGAAACCGCCTACGCGACGCACGATTCCGGCATGGTTCAGCTGGCCGTCACACCCTTCTTCCTCCCTTATCGCGACGACCCGCGTTTCATCGCATTGTGCCAGAAGCTCAACGTGCAGTTGCCTGCAACTTCCGCGAAGCCATGAGCGAGAGGCCTTCGTTCTTCGCGGAGCTGAAACGACGCAAATGTCATCCGCAGGGCCGGGCTCTATCTCGTCGGCGCGCGGCTGCTCCTGGAAGGCTGGGAGTGGGGCGGAAACTTCGACGGCGCCGCCGCAAAGTAGTAGAAGCCGCAACATGACCACGCATTCCACCGCTCGCGGTGTCCATCATCATCTCCGCTTTCATCTGCCTCATCGCCATCTGAGCTCGGTTTTCGGGAACGATTGGTTTGCGCTCAAGGCCGAGGGCTTCGCCCGCTTCTTCGGCACCCCGTTTTTTCTCGTGGCCCAGACGCTCGTCGTCGTGGTGTGGATCATCCTCAATGTGATCGGCATTGCCCATTTCGATTTCTACCCGTTCATCCTGCTTAATCTCGCCTTCAGCTTGCAAGCGGCCTACGCCGCCCCGCTCATTTTGCTGGCTCAGACGCGTCAGGCCGATCGCGACAAAGCGCATTTGGAAGCGGACGCGCAACATCGAGAAGATATTGCCATGGCGAGTGAGGAGCGGGAACTAATGGCGGCGCAGGAGACGGCAAAGCTCCTGGAGCTCATGCGTCAGAACACCGATCTGACCGAGCTCGTTAGACAACTAAGCCAGCGCATCGAGACCTTGACGAACGATTTGCACCGCCAGCTGTGCAAGGCGGCAGAGTAGGTAGGAAAAGTAGAAAGTAGAAAGTAGAAAGTAGAGACGTCACGATTTGCTCAAAGCGCGGATTGCCGCGCCGACTACTTCTTTCGCGCAAAATGAAGACCATCGGCGACGGGGAGGAGGACCGAATCGACGCGCGGATCAGCGGCAAGCTTCTTATTGAGTTGATCGATCGCAACGGCGTCAGGATCTGTCAGCGGTTGCTCTATGATGCGGGCCCCCCAGACCATATTATCGAAGATGAAGAGGCCGTTCGATTTCGTTTTGGGAAGGAGAATTTCGAAGTAGCGGTCGTAGCCGGCTTTGTCCGCGTCGATGAAGGCGAGATCGATCGGCTGGCGCGGTTCCCAACGGGGAAGTTCCATGGCGGCGTCGCCCAGTCGTAGCTCGATCTTGTCCGTCAAACCTTCCCGCGCCCAATAACGCTGCGCGATTGCCGTCCACTCCGCGCTGGTGTCGAAGCAGGTAAGCTTTCCGCCTTCGGCCAGACCACGGGAGATGCAGATGGAGCTATAGCCGGTGAACGTGCCTACTTCGACGGCGGAGCGCACCTCCAGCAGCTTGGTCAGGAGGGTGAGAAGGTCGCCTTGTTCCCGGCTGATAAGCATGCGGGCGATTTCGCCCAGCGCTTCCGTTTCGGCCCGCAGTTCGTCGAGTAAGGAATCGACTGCGCGCGAGCGATGACGGACAACGTAATCGTAGAGAGCGTCGTCCAGCCTCACATATTTGGCGGCCGGCGTGGAGCTCATCTTTCAAGTAATTGCCCGCACTTGTGGCGGCGAAGCCGTTAGCCCGGGCCGGTCTTTTCCGGATTGCGATTAGGATACGGAGGTACCGGCGGGAGATCGTAGCGCTTCGTCTTAAGTTCTTCCTGAATTTCCTGGAGGCCGCGGTCGAGCTGTTGATCTTCGCCGCGGAATTCTTTCGCCGGATCGTTATCCACCACGATATCGGGATCGACGCCGTGACTTTCGATCACCCATTCTTTGCCCTCTCTGGAATAAGGCGCGAACTCAGGCTTGAAGAATTGGCCGCCGTCGATCAGTGGCAGAGAGTTGCGTATTCCGATGACGCCGCCCCAAGTGCGTTTGCCGATGAGCTTGCCTAGGCCGAGCGTCTTGAAGCGATAAGGGAAGATGTCGCCGTCGGAAGCGGAAAACTCATTGATCAAGGTCACCATCGGACCAACAAAGGAATCGCCCGGATCAGGCCGCGGCATGCCGTTACGCGCCACTTCCACCATGACCATGGCACGGCGGAGACGTTCGATCACTAGCGGCGAGACAAAGCCACCGCCATTGCCGCGCACATCCACGATCAGCGCCTTCTTCCTAATCTGCGGGAAGTAGAGCTTGGTAAACTCATTCAAGCCGGGTTTACCCATGTCTGGAATATGCAGGTAGCCCACCTCGCCGTTCGTCTTCTTACTGACGTAGTCTATGTTCTTTTGCACCCAGGCGAGGTAGTAGAGGGGAGATTCGTCAGCTATCGGGACAACCGTGATATCGCGCGCGCCGTCATCGCTCGGCCTGGAATTTACGCGCAAGGTGACTTGTTTGTCGGCCGCTCCGACGAGCAAGTCGTATATGTTGGGGACGCTTGAGACCGGGGTGCCATCGACCACGAGAATGTAGTCACCCGGTTTCACATTCACACCTTGTGCAGTGAGCGGGGAACGAGTCTGTTTATCCCAATTTTCTCCGGGTAGAACGCGGTCGATGCGATAAGCTTTACTGGCCGGGTCGCGTGATAACTCCGCGCCGAGAAGCCCCAGTTTGATGCGTGGAGTTTCCGGACGCTCCCCTCCGCCGACGTAAGTATGACCATTATTAAGCTCGCCGATTAGCTCTCCCAAAAGATAGGTCAGATCGTTACGATGATTGACGAACGGCAGAAGCGCGGCGTACTTATCGCGCATCGCTTTCCAATCAACGCCGTTCATATTTGGCGCGTAAAAGAAGTCGCGCATCTGCCGCCAGCATTCGAAGTAGATTTGGTTCCACTCCGCGTGGCGATCGACTGCAACGTCCAGCCCGGTTAGTTTCAGCTCGTGATCTTTGGTCTCAAGCTTGTCCTTGGGAAGATCGATGATGGCATAGTCTTTCTTGATCTTGACCAACATCCTTTTGCCGTCATCGGAAATTTGGAATGCGTTTACTTCACCAATTACCGTCTCCTTGCGATCGTCCAGGCTATAGGAGCAGAGATGCCCCTTTTTATCGTTACTACTGTCATCTTCTTCATCTTCTCCCTGACTATCGGCAACAGTGCGACGGAGGTAGAAAATGCGATCGTCCACTACACGGATACTGCTATAGCTGCCAGGCATGATCTCGACTCCGGCGATGCGATCACGAATCCCGTCCAGGTCTACTTTGACAGTGACCGGTTTCTTTTTTAGCTCCGCCGGCGTAGCCGTCGGGCTGGGAGACGGCGACGTCTTGTTACTCTTTTTCTCATCACCCTTTTTTTCAGCTTCTTCTTTTTCTTTCTCCTTGGCGCGTTTTTGCTCGGCCTTGCCTACCTCGTTACTGCGCGGGCCAAGCGGAGGCTCAGTCTCCTTTGCGAGCGTGACCAGGTAGACTCGTTCCATGTCGAGGTAAACGTTCTGGAATTCTTCATCGCCGAATGTCGGCTTGAAATCGCGCGCGGAAGCGAACAGAAGATACTTGCCGTCGTCGCTAAAAGCGACATTGCCTGAGCCATACCATTCATCGGTAACGGCGGTCTGCTTTTTATCGGAAAGAGAATAGAGGTATACCCTGGGCAATCCATTCTCCTCCGGACGCGACCAGGCGATCCACTGGCTGTCGGGCGACCAGTCGTAAGATTGCATTTCGCCCCACTTATCCTGGTCTACCTGTGTGACAGCCTTGGTCGCGACATCGACGTAGCGCAAGCGTTGCAGACGATCAGCCCAGAGCAGCTTCTTACTATCGGGCGACCAGATTGCCTGGTAGTAGTAGGTATCGGCGCCGCTGATTACCTGTTGCGGCTGGCCCTTGCCATCCTGAGAACGAATGTATAGCTCGTTCTCGCCTGTAGCATCCGAGTTAAAGGCGATCCATTTACCGTCAGGCGACCAGACGGCGTCGCGTTCGTGCGCGTTGGAGCTTTTAGCGAGATTGCGACTGGCACCATCCTTCATCGGCACCGAAAAGAGCTCGCCGCGAGCTACCACGATGGCGCGTTCGCCATCCGGCGCGAGATTGACTGAGTCCGTGTGCTTGGAGGCATCGATGAAAGCCGCGCGGCCAGAAGCGAAATCTTCCTTAATCTCAATTGGCACGGGAGCGGACCGGCCGCTGGCGAGGTCGTAGCGCCAAATATAACCAGCTTGCTCAAACACGATGGAGTCTTTGCCAATGGATGGGAACTTGATGTCGAAATCCTTAAACTTCGTAAGCTGCTTTAGTTCCTTGTTCGCGAGATCGATGGAGAACAGGTTCATGCGCCCGTCGCGGTCGGAAGCGAAGTAGATGCGGTTATCTGGTCCCCACATCGGGCAAATGTCTTGCGACGGATCGTTAGTCAGATTCTCAGTCGTTGCGTTCTTAAAGTCATAGATCCAGATGTCGTCGGCCATGCCGCCGCGGTAATGCTTCCAGGTGCGAAACTCGCGGAAGACGCGGTTGTAGGCCATCTTGGAATCGTCGGGAGAGAAGGAGAGGAAGCCGCCGCGCGGAACGGGTAATTGCTGAGGTAACTCCGCGTCCATACCTACGGTAAATAACTGGCCGATGAAATCGTCGAACGATTTCATGCGCGAGCGAAAGGCAACCAGCGGCTTGGTATTCTCCCAGGCCATGACAAGATTGTTCGGTCCCATCCGGTCGGAGATATCGTCCCGTCCAAGTGTCGCCGAAGTAGTCAGACGTTTGGGCGCGCCACCTTCCGCCGGCATGACGTAGACTTCGGTGTTGCCGTCGTATTGCGAAGTAAAGGCGAGCTGTGTGCCATCGGCGGAGAAACGCGGAAACGAGGTATAGCCAGGGCCGCTGGTCATTCGGCGAGCGACGCCGCCCTCTTTAGACACGGTATAAAGCTCGCCAGCGTAGCAGAAGACGATCTGCTGCCCATTTGTGGTAGGGAAACGTAAAAGCCTGGTAGTGGCTGGTAAATTTTGGGCCGAGGCAGTGATGGCCGGGAGAATCAGGAAAAAGAAAAGAGCGGAGCGAAGAGAGCGCATAAACGAGAAACTTCGGTTTTTGGTTGCCGGACGCAACCGCCATTTGACTGTTAGATTGATTTCGTCACCAACTTCTACTGCTCCATTGAACAATTTTTTCACCGAGCTAAAGCCGCAGCATTTACAAGATCGCTGTCACCTACGCCGTGGTCGGCCGGTTGTTGATCCAGATCGCGATGCAGGTCTTCCCGTTCTTCGAAATTCCGAAGTGGGCGGTGCGGCTGGTTGTTTGTTGTTGGTAATCGGTTTTCCCGTGGCGGTCATCTATCCATAGAGGCGTTAACTCCGCTTCGCGGCAGCGCTTCCCAATCGTGGGACGGTAAAGTCCCAAAGGCGAACGCGTATTCCCTCGGCAGCGAGGCTAGGTTTAAAGGCAAGCGCCTCTGGCACGACAACTTATGTCGCAAACCATCGCGCTGGCACAGCCCCTGCGTAAGGCACCGTGTGTCGTGGATTTTTCGTGAATCCAAACGAGCCGCACCCTGCATCTTAATGTCGATGGAAGTTCTTCCCGTTCCTCCGTTCTTCCAGCGAAGCCACCTCGCGTTTCGTTCCCCATTTTCACATCCGCTTCAACCGCCAACCCAAGCCCCGGCCGGCGACCGCGGCTCCATCCATCCGTACCGACACCATGTTGTTTGACTCTTTCCAGCAAGACGTTCGCGTCGGACTTCGTGTCCTGACTAAAGAGAAATCGTTCTGCATCCTGGCCGTCATTGTCCTTGGGCTGGGCATCTGTGGAGTGACCACGCAATTCGCGGTCGTCAACGCAATCGCGCTGCGCGGTTTCTCCTTCCCGCATCCCGAACAGCTCATGAGCGTGGGCCTGATCGATCCCGGCGCCACTCCGCAGCAGAATAATTTCGGCGCCGGCAACATTCCCTCATCGCAGGATTACGAAGACTTGCGCGCGGCGCAGCAATCCTTCGCGCAAATGTCGGCCTACCTCAACGGTTCGACAATCAACGTCAGCTATCACGGCAATCCGCAGCGCTACACTGGCGGGTATGTGACGGATGATTTTTTCAAAATAGTGGGCGTCACGCCTATCCTCGGTCGGGATTTCACCGCTCACGATAACAAGCCGGGCGCGGAGAAGGTCGCAATTCTCGGTCACGAAATTTGGCAGCGGGATTTCAGCGGTGATCCGAAAATCGTCGGGCAAGCAATCAGAATAAATGGCCGCTCGGCTACGATCGTCGGCGTTATGGCGGCGGGATTTAAATTTCCTGCGACGGAGCAGCTTTGGGTGCCGCTCTTCAATGAGTTTCCAGTCAAGCCGCGCGGTGATCCCGCCGGTCTCGGCCCCCAGATTCTCGGACGTCTCAAACCGGGCGTGAGCATCGACCAGGTCAATGCGGAGTTCGTTGGCCTGGCCAGGCGCATGGCCAAAGACAATCCTAAAACTAACGGCCAGCTCGTGTCCGCCAGCGTGCAGCCGCTTTTGAAGGCATTCACCGGGCCCCAGCTGCGCCAGACCGTTTACGCCATGCTCGGCGCCGTCATCGCGGTGTTGCTCATTGCGTGCGTAAACGTGATGAATATGCAGTTCGGCCGCGCCGCATTGCGAGCAAAAGAGCTGGCCATCCGCGGTGCGCTCGGCGCCACCCGTTGGCGTCTCGTCCGACAGATGATGACCGAGAGTCTGCTCGTGTCGGTGATGGGCGCCATCATTGGCGTGACGATGGCTTTTTGGGCGCTCGGCTTGTTAATCCGCGCGATTAACGCGCTTCCGAATCCCTTACCGTATTGGATTGTCTTCCGCATCGATCTGCCGGTGCTCGCATTTACGGTTGCGGCCATCTTGGGCGCCACCGTGGCTTCCGGTCTTATTCCCGCGTTGCTGGCCTCTCGCGGCAACACGGCCGAGATGATGAAGGAGGGCGGCCGTGGCAACAGCAGTCGTCTCGTTAACGTCATCACGCGTGTGCTTGTCATCGGGCAGATCGCGTTTACGGCGGCGCTTCTTATCGCGGCCGCGCTCCAGATCAAATCGATTCGCAATCAGATCGCTCTCGACTATGGCTACGACGAAAATGGCGTTTACTGCGCGCGCATGGGTTTGTTCGAAGGCGATTACCCCACCTCCGAAGCGCGCCAGCAGTTTTTTGTGCGAACCTTGCGCGCGCTGCGAAGCAATCCGGGGTTTGAAAACGCCGCCATGAGCGGACGTTTTCGAATGACCTTCGGCGGCTTCGGTCAATACGAGATCGACGGTAAAGCGTACGTGACCGATCGCGACCGGCCGCAGGGAAATTTCGATTTTGTTTCCGATGGTTACTTCACCGCGATCGGCTTGAAGATTCTACAAGGCCGCGATTTTACCATCGACGATGATGACGCGAAGCAGCCGGTCGCGATCGTGAGCAGCAGTTTCGCCAGAAAATACTGGGGTAACGAAAACCCGATTGGCCGTCGCGTTCGACTTTTCAATCCGGCGCAGCCGCAGCCGTGGCGCACCATCGTGGGCGTTGTTCCCGATACTCTCATGCAAGGTCCATTTAATCAGGACACCGATGAAAGCGGCTTCTACCTTCCCATTCTGGCGGTACCGCCAACCCCGCAATTCGTCACCGTCGTCGTGCGTCCGCACGCAGGCCAGCGGGCCGAGACATTGGCCGAACCGTTAGCCAAAGCCGTAGCCGAGATTGACTCTAACCTCCCAACTTATTTCGGCGGCACGCCCGCGGGATTGCACGACGAAATTTTGGGCGCGAACCGCGTCATCGCATCGTTGTTCACTATTTTCGGCATCGTCGCATTCGTCCTCTCCGCCGTCGGTCTTTACGGCGTGATGAGTTTCTCCGTCAATCAGCGCACACAGGAATTCGGCATCCGTATGGCGCTCGGCGCAGATGCCAAACGCATTTTGCGCATGGTCATGACGCAAGGCGCCTGGCAACTGGCGATCGGACTCGCGCTCGGCGCGGGTGCGACCGCATTTTTGCTCATCCTCATCGGGACAGCTGCGCTGCAGAATTTTGGTCTTTTTAAGGTCAATGCACTCGACCCATTCATCTACTGTTCTGTCGCCCTCTCGCTCAGCCTCGTCGCCGCCGCTTCGTGCTTCATGCCGGCACGCCGCGCCACCCGCGTCAATCCGATGGTCGCGCTGCGCTCGGAATAGTCAGACGGCAGATGGCCAGCGCGCATGATGGAGTGCGCGCTGGTTTTCCTCTTGGGCGCTGTTCTATTACTCGAACAGCGATGTGTCCCGCACCCAACCAAAATCTCCAGCTGGAGATCGGGCACGTTTTGTTCATCGACATCGTCGGCTACTCGAAGCTCTTGATTAATGAGCAGATCGAAGTCCTGGAAAAGTTGAACGAGCTGGTGCGCGCGACGGAACGGGTGCGCGCGGCGGAGGCTGCCGGCAAACTCATGCGCTTACCCGCCGGTGACGGCATGGCACTGGTATTTCGTGACAGTCCGGAAGCAGCAGCCCAATGCGCATTGGAAATCGCCGCGGCATTGAAGAGTTATCCCGAAGTGCAGGTGCGGATGGGGATTCACAGCGGCCCAATCAACGAAGTCGCAGATGTAAACCAGCGGGCCAACATCGCCGGTGGCGGGATTAACATCGCGCAGCGGGTGATGGATTGCGGCGATGCCGGGCACATTCTGCTCTCGAAACGTGTGGCGGACGATCTCGCGCAGTACCGTCATTGGCAGCCGCTCTTGCACGATCTCGGCGAGTGTGAGGTGAAGCACGGGACCGTTATCTCAGTGGCAAATCTTTACACCACAGAGCTTGGCAATCCCAAAGTGCCGGAAAAATTCCAGCGGGCAAAAGAGAACGAACAGACAGCGGTGCCGACAGGTTCGGCCGCGCGAAGCAAACCGCGGCTGATCACGCTGGCAATTCTTATCTGCTTGTTGATTGGTCTCGCAATTGTCGCCGTCATTTTTGCTCCCGCAGCGCCCAAGTTTTTCTCTCAGCAGCGCGCAGCGGCACCCAACGCCGCACCCTCTGCAGCGCCGATTGCAAGCACGCCCGCCATTCCCGAAAAATCGATCGCTGTGCTTCCTTTCGAGAACCTGAGTGAGAACAAAGAGAACGCCTTCTTTGCCGATGGCGTGCAGGACGAGATCCTTACTTACCTTGCCAAGGTGGCCGAGTTAAAAGTCATCAGCCGGACGAGCGTGATCGGTTATCGCGATATCTCTGGCCGCAATCTGCGCAAGATCGGACAAGAACTCGCAGTCGCTCACCTCTTGGAAGGCAGTGTGCAACGCGCGGGCAACCGAGTGCGGATTAATGCGCAACTTGTCGATGCGCGGACCGACGCACATCTCTGGGCCGAGACTTACGACCGCGATTTGGCCGACGTCTTTGCCATCCAAAGCGAGATCGCTCAACAGATCGCGAACCAGCTAAAAGCCAAACTCTCCCCCAATGAAAAAGCTGCCATCGAAGAGCGACCGACCAAAGATCTTATCGCCTACGATCTCTATCTCAGGGGGAAAGCCCTTTTTCTCACCCGGACCATTTTCAACGCCCGGGCAAAGGATAACCTTTTGGAGGCTGCGCGCTTGCTCGATCAGGCTGTTGCTCGCGACGCCGAATTTTTTGCAGCTTACTGCCTGCTGAGCTCAACGCACGGCTACCTGTATTTCCTCGGCTTCGATCATACGCCTGAGCGGCGCACCCTGGCTGAGCGCGCTGTGAATGCCGCTCTCCGCCTGCGCCCGGAAGCTGGCGAAGCGCAGTTCGCGCGCGCGGAGTATCTCTACCGTTGTTATCTCGATTACGAGCATGCGCGCGCTGAGTTAGCCATTGCTCAACAGACGCTTCCCAACGGCACTGAAGTATTCGCCTTGATGGGATACATTGATCGCCGACAAAGCCGATGGGATGAGTCGACACGCAACTTGGAAAAGGCTTTGCAGCTCGATCCGCGCAACCAGCTCATTCTTCAGCAAACGGGATTGAGCTATCAATCCATGCGACGCTACGCTGAAGCGGAGGCGGCTTTTGATCGTGTGCGCGAGGTGGCGCCAAGCGACATTGGGGCACGAGTCAATCGCGCGCTGATCGCACTGGAATCGAATGCCGACCCGAAACCGCTGCTCGAAGAAGTCCATGCCGTTATCGGCGAAAACCCCGGAGCGGCAGCGGATATTGCCGACCGCTGGCTTTATGGTGCTTTGTGTGCGCGGGACTGGGCGGAATCTGAACGCGCGCTGGAGCACCTCCCGCCGAACGGTGTCGCGATCGATCTACCCGCATTCCCCGTTTCCTGGTGGCAAGCCATGGTGGCGCGAGTTCGCGGCGACGAAACCGCGGCGCACGACACTTTGGAAAAAGCGCGGGTCAGCGTAGAGAAAACCGTTCGCGAGCAACCCGATTTCGGGCCGGCGATCTGTTTGCTTGGCCTGATTGACGCCGGATTGGGACGCAAAGAAGAAGCGATCCGGGAAGGTCAGCGCGCAGTTGCACTATTGCCCGTGAGCAAGGATTCCGTCAACGGGACGAACATGATCAAATACCTGGGGGTGATCTATGCCTGGACAGGTGAGCAAGAGCTGGCGCTGCAGCAAATTGCCGCCACGCTCGCAGTTCCCGCCGATTTGGGCTACGGGCAATTACGCCTGCATCCCTACTGGGATCCGCTCCGCGGCGATCCGCACTTCGAGAAAATCGTCGCCTCGCTCGCGCCGAAGGAGGCGAAGCAATAAAAAGGGATTCGATGTCCACGGAACGAGAACGGGATCTGCACCTCGAAATCGGGGACGTCCTGTTCATCGACATCGTCGGTTACTCGAAATTGCTCACCATGAGTAGAGCGAAGTGCTGCATTGGTTGAACGATGTTGTGCGCGGTACGAAAGCAGGTGCGCGCCGCGGATGCCGCCCAGACTGCAAGCGTGTGTTCCTGCTGAGCGGATGGCGCGGTGAAAACTCCGCGCGCCTTTGACGCGGGGGCCGAACGGAGCGTAAAAGGGGCCGTGTGCCCTGAGCCCAATCGCGAACGCAGGCTGGAGATTGGCCATGTCTTATTCGTCGATATTGTCGCCTATTCCCAATTGCTGCTCAATGAACAGACGGCGGTGCTGGATGAGCTGAATCAAATTGTCCGCGCCACGGAGCAATATCGCCGCGCGCAAGCAGCGGACGCCTTACTGCGTTTACCGACGGGTGATGGCGTGGCGCTGATATTTCGCAGCAGCCCCGAGGCGCCAGCGGAGTGCGCGCTGGAGATTGCGCGCACTTTATCTCATCATCCGAAACTTCAGCTGCGGATGGGAATTCACAGCGGCCCGGTGCACGAAGTCACCGACGTGAACGAGCGTGCGAACATCGCGGGCGCCGGAATCAACATCGCTCAACGCGTGATGGATTGCGGCGATGCCGGTCACATCTTGCTGAGCAAGCATGTAGCGGAAGATCTCGAAAGTGACGAGCGCTGGCGTGCGCACCTGCATGATTTAGGCAAGGTGACGGTCAAACACGGGGTGAGCGTTCACGTCGTCAATCTTTGCACCGACGACGCTGGAAATTTGGCAGTCCCGCACCGAATCGATCGCGAGCACAGAACCACGAGCCGGAAACGCGCGAGAAATCGCAACCTGGTGATTGCTGCTTTTGTCCTCGGCGCCGTGATACTAGCGGCCATTTTTTTACGGCCGCGACCAAAGGCGCCATCTGCGTCATCTCCTTTGGATGAAAAAGGCATCGCGGTGTTGCCATTCGAAAACTTCAGCGATGACAGGCAGGACGCGTTTTTCGCCGATGGCATTCAGGACGACGTCTTGACGAATCTGGCGAGGATAAAGGACCTGCGCGTGATTAGCCGCACCAGTGTGGCGCGGTATCGCAAGCGCGCGCGGAATCTGCGCGAGATCGGGACCGCGCTCGGGGTGGCGAATATTCTGGAGGGCAGCGTGCGGCGCGAGGGCGACCGGGTGGCGGTCAATGTGCAGTTGATCGATGCGCGCAATGATCATCATCTTTGGGCCAACCATTACGATCGCACCCTGGCGGATTCGCTTGGGATCGAGGGCGAACTGGCCCGCGAAATTGCCGATGCGCTTCAGGCCACGCTCACCCCTGAAGAAAAATCGCGCATCCAACGCAAACCGACGCAAAACGCCGACGCTTGGGTGCTGTATCTGCGCGCAGTGCCCATCGAGGAGGGGCCCGATACTTTGCTCCAGGATTTTCAGCGAGCGGAGGGTCTCTATTCGGAAGCGGTCAAGCTTGATCCAGACTTTGCCCTTGCCCATGCCCGACTCGGATCTACCTGCGCACAAATTTTTCATTTTTATGAACCGCTGGATTCCTGGAAAACCAAGGCGCGCACGGAAGCGGAAATTGCACTTCGCTTGCAGCCGAATCTCGGTGAAGGACAGGTTGCGCTAGGCCAATGTTTTTACTGGCTCGACGGCGATTACGAGCGGGCGCTGGCCGAGTTTTCGACCGCGCAGCAGCTCATTCCCAACGACGCAACCGTAGGACTGATGGTCGCAGCGATTCGGCGGCGACAGGCACACTGGCAAGAATCACTCGATGCATTCGAGAGAATCCAGAAGGTCGATCCACAGAATCCGAACATCGTTAGAAATATTTTGTTCACCAACACAGCAATGCGCCGTTGGCCAGCGGCAGCAGTGGCGGCGGCTCGCTTGCGAGCGCTCGCGCCCGATTCTGTTGTGGCAAAGATTCAATCCGGCTACGTCGACTTTTTGTGGAAAGGAGAGACGACCACGCTCAAGAACATGGTCGCGCAAATTCCGCCGGCTGGTGACCCCGATGGGACCACCACCACATCGGGTTGGGAAGCGGCGATGCTCGACCGGGATTTTGCGCGCGCCGCAGAGGTGCTGGCGCAAAGCTCCTTCACGGAAATCTATTATCTGAGCGGCGGGTCTCAGCCGAAGACATACCTCGCGGGCCTGACTGCTCTGGCTCGTGGTAATCCTTCTGAAGCGGAAAAGAACTTTGCGGCGGCGGCGCCCGCGTTTGAAAAAGCGGTGCAGGAAGCGCCGGACGCGGCTGACCGTCACGCCAATCTCGGATTGCTCTACGCGTTCATGGGCAAACGAGACGATGCCATCCGGGAAGGACGGCGGGCGGTTGAACTAAAGCCGGAGTCGAAGGACGCCAATGACGGCGCAATCATGAATTGCTACCTCGCCCTTATCTATGCGCGTGTTGAAGAAAAAGAGCTCGCGCTTCCATTAATCGAACGACTCCTGAAAACGCCGGGTGCAGTCGACAGCGTAGACTACAGCATAACGATCAACGATTTACGATTCCGCTGGGAGTGGGATCCGTTGCGCAAGGATCCGCGTTTTCAGAAATTGATTCGCTGACGTTTCGATGCCCGAATCCGATTCCCGACTCGAGGTTGCATACGTTTTGTTCATGGACATCGTCGGGTATTCGAAATTACTGGTCGATGAACAAAGCGACCTTGGCAGTCAGCTGAGTTCAATCGTTCGCAACACTGACGAGTTTCGCTCCGGCGAGTCCGCTGGAAGACTCCTGCGACTTCCCACGGGCGATGGGATGCAAATTGCGAGGAATTGCGAGGGCACCAAAAGCGGGTTTCATCCCGCGCCGAAGAACGCGCACCGGCCCTCGAAACCCTTCAGTTCGTGCTCACCCAACGGCCGCGTGGGCACCAACTCCCGAAGCTTCGCGTGCGCTTGATCACTTAGCCCGCGCGCTTCGCCTAAAGATCCCGCGAGCTTTTCCAGGCGAAAGACCAGGTTCACTTCCTTTCCCATCAAACTCTCCTCCCCCATCGCCGCGACCCCGCCGATCGCGACAAAGCCGAAATGCAACACGATCCGAAAATCAGGCGCGTTTCGGCTCTGGAGTTCCTTTAGAGCGGAGAGCGCGGAGGCGATTTCCTCAGGGTTGGTTTCCATTTCCGGCCAGTAAGCCAGGAAGCCGTCGCCGAGGTATTTGTTTATCCGGCCATGATGATTCTCGATGATCTCCTTGCACGCAGAAATCCAGGCTCCGAGGAGCGCATCGAGTCCTTCCGTCTCCATGCTGCGGCTTAGAGGCGTGAAATTGCGGATGTCCGCGACGAGGAGCCAGCAGGCAACCTTCTCGACTTCGTGCAGAGTTCTCTGTGTGAGGAGCGTTCTGTATTCATCCGAAATTTCCTCCGGTTGATGAAATTCGAAATTGTGATCGCCAATCGTGATGTGATCGCCATCGGTTAATCGAACCGGACGCTGAATGCGCCGCTTGTTCAAAAACGTGCCGTTACTGCTGCCGAAATCGATCAACCAAAACTCGCCAATGTTCTGCAAGTGAATCAAGGCATGACGCCGTGAAACCTTTGGTGACGGGAGAATGATCGTATTTGTCGAGGTGCGCCCCAGCGAGCAGCTACCATGAATACGATGACGCTTGCCGTCCGATTGCAGCCAGGCTCCCTGTTCCGATCCGCTCACGCCAGACGTTCTACTAAAAAGCAGGCGCCCAGGCAAAGCGCGCTGTGCGCATCGAGGTTTGAGCTTCTTCCCAAAGTGAAAGTGCCGTAACTTCTGGCGTGACTGACGAGAGCTCAGGGCTCGGGCTGGAGGTGACGGCACGTCCGTATGCGAGCGGGCAAAAAGTCTTCGGCCGCTACACCCTCCGGAAGATTCTCGGTCGGGGCGGGATGGGCGTGGTCTGGCTGGCGCGTGATGAAGAATTGGAACGCGACGTGGCGCTCAAGTTCCTTCCGGATCTGATCGCGCTGGATCGGGCTTGTTGAGCGAGCTGAAGCGCGAGACGAGGCGCAGTCTCGAGCTGACGCATAAGAACATCGTGCGCATTTACGACTTCGTGCACGACGAAAGTGCGGGGGCTATTTCGATGGAGTACATCGACGGCGACACGCTCTCCAATCTGCGCGCCGAGAAGGAGGGGAAGGTGTTTCAGCCGGAGGAGATCGCGGCCTGGACGAACGAGTTGTGCGACGGCCTCGATTATGCGCATAACCACGCCCGCATCATCCACCGCGATCTCAAGCCGGCGAATCTGATGGTGAATCAGAAAGGTGATCTCAAAGTCTCCGACTTCGGGATAGCCCGCAGTCTGGGCGATTCGATGAGCAAGCTGACGACGGCCAGCGGGACGAGCGGGACGCTCGTTTACATGAGTCCGCAGCAGTTGGACGGCGAGCGCGGCACGCATCTGGACGATATCTATTCGTTAGGCGCAACGCTCTACGATCTCCTTACGAGCAAGCCGCCTTTCTATTCGGGTAATCTCGACAAACAAATCCACGAGCGCATCGCACCGTCGATGACGGAGCGACGGAAGGAATTCAACCTTGAGCCGGCGCTCGTCCCACCGGTTTGGGAAGCGGCCGTCGCGGCTTGCCTGGCGAAAGATCCAGCGAAACGCCCGCAATCCGCCGCGGAGATCGCGCAGCGACTTGAGCTTTCCGCTGCGCACACAAGGACGGTCACCACGATCGGAAAAGGCAGAACGCCTAAGAAGGTTTTCCTCGTGAGTGCAGGGGTGGCCGTCGCTCTTCTTTTTGGGGGGACTTACTTTGCGCTTCGCAGACCCCAAACCGTTCCGCCGCCCGCGGCATCTGCGTCTGCCGCTCAGTCTATTCCCGAGAAAAGCATCGCCGTCCTGCCGTTCGAAAACATGAGCGACGACAAAGAGGACGCGTTCTTCGCCGACGGCATTCAAGACGACGTCCTGACCAGTCTGGGCAAAATCAAGGAACTCACCGTCATTGGCCGCAACTCGGTCATAGCGTACCGAGGCGCCGCGGCCGGGGGCAAATTGCGCGAGATCGGGAAGGTTCTCGGCGTCGCTCACGTTCTGCAAGGCAGTGTCCGTCGTGCCGCCAATCGCGTGGTCGTCAATGTGCAACTCATCGACACGCGCGACGAGCACCAGCGTTGGAGCGAACGTTACGAGCGGACGATGACGGACGCGCTGTCACTGCAAGGAGAGCTGGCGG
>JBBRAF010000041.1:0-18833 GCA_038207045.1 Chthoniobacterales bacterium | reverse complement strand
CCAATCCAGCGCATGCGCGACAGGCGCGATCCCGCGTTAGGCGCAGGCTGTGGCCAGTTGTTTATCGCGCAACGGGAAAGTTATTTCGCCTGTGACGGCCATCGCGCTATTCGCGGAACGCTGCACGATGGTTCTAAATTGTCGCGCGTCTTCCGCGCCGCAGGTTTCGCCACCGATCTCTTCGACGCCACCGATATCGCCGTCTGCCGAATGTATTCCAGCAACCGCGAAGTATGGAGTGGTCTCGCTCGAAGCGCGCATGAAGCCCTCGGGTCACCGGAGTTAATCGGACCCGCGACGCTCTTGCTTTTCGGTGGCCAGGTTCTTCCATTCCTTGCGCTCGCCGCGATTCTTTTCCTCAGTCCGGCATCCTCACTCGCTCTCGCCTTATCGATTTTTGGAATAGTTGCTGCGCTCCTTCCCCGTTTCATTTCTGCCGCGCGCTTCCGCCAGCCGTTTCTAGGCGCGATCCTGCATCCGTTCGGCATCAGCGCCCTTCTCGCCATCCAGTGGTTCGCATTTTTTCGCGCCCTGCGAAACCGACCCGCGGTCTGGCGCGGCCGTTCCTATTTTCAACCCAACCTCGAAAGCTCAGATACCTATGTTCACCAAAATTGATTACCCGTTCCTCATCGCGACGTTCGCCAGCTTCGTGGCCAGCGTCGCCCTCTGGTTTCTCGTTAACCGCGACTACGGCCTGTTCGTCGGGATCTGGGTCCCGAGCATTCTTTCCCTCTGGGTTGGAGTGCGGGTTGCGATTTTGACCACTATTATTTCGAAAAAACGAAAAGACTAATGGACTACCTCATCGCAATCTTTGGTCTTGGCCTGATCGTTACCTTCATCGTCATCGTCGGCGTCATCCGCGCGGCGGAGTTCGCGAAATCAGAAGCATCCAAAATCAACCGCGAAGGCGATTGAAATCATTCCAGCCGATGCTTGGATAACTTTGCAACCGCCGACGAGCCTTGGTAATGGTCGGACCGAAACTGTTCCCCTCCCTTCATTACTTCTCGCTAAAAAAATCCGGATTGATTCGGGCCGACATCGACGCCACATCGTCGGCGTGATGAAGCCGAGCTGAAAAATTTCCGGCAGATCGCATTCCTTCTTGATTGAGGAATCGCGCATCGCTTTGCTTCATCGGGATGGCCGGCGATTCTGTTGATCAGATGGTCGAGATCCTTTCGGGGGCAGGACGTTCGAGATTGCGAGATCGAATGTCCTCTGGGCGAATGCGGTAGTTGCTTACGCTTTGCTCTCGTCCGGCGGCAAAAGAATGTATTTCTCCCGGATTATCTCCCAAGCTCGATCGTGCGCTTGCTGCGGAGTCATCTTCTGTTCTGTTTCGAACTGCCGGGTCAGAGCTTCCATTTCTTCGTCGCGATTCGCGACTTTTCCGTTTCGCTTGAGCATACACGACGAGGCGTAACTATGAGCCTGCAGTCGTATATGCCCGCTCCAGATTCAGAGCAGATTAACAAAGCCGCATGACGCCCAACTTCGTGTCGATCGGAATTTCCCAAAACTTCCTCGATATGCGAAGCCAGCGTTATTGACGAGGAGATCGATTTTAAGGCGTGCACAGCGGACTTCTTGAAAAATCTCCTACGCCGCTTCGAGTTTTGTGAATCCTTGGAGGACGCGCACAGCGATGCCATGTGGATCGCGCAGGTGGTTCGCGCCCAGGATCAGTTCGGACTCGACGGTGCGATGAGCACCACGCGATAGCCGTGTCTCGCAAACTCCTTCGCCTTATCAGCCTGGCTTAGATCGATATTGGACTGCGGTTCGCTATGGTTTGTTCCGTGTTGCGGTAAATACCTTGTGGTAACGAAGTGATTGCAGGGTTAGGCGTATTTCGGGCGCTAGGATGAGCATGCCACAAAGCATAGACGCGCCAGGATGGAACTGAGGTGCGCTTGTTGAATCATCACTTCGAGTTGTAGCCAGCCGTGACTTCCTTCTTGTGCGCTGCAAAGGCTGCGAGGACTTCCCCCTTCTCGCGCCCGGGGACCTTGGCGAAGTCAAGGCTACGCCCAAGCTCGGCCGCTACCTCATCGAATTCTTCGGGCGAGATCTTGAGATCACGATGCGCCTCTTCAAGACCCAATGGAGTCTTCCCCGGCCTTGTGGGTGAGAATTTAAACGGCCCACCCGTGATGTCGCAGACCCACAGGGTTCGCATGAACTTGAGGCCGGGCAACCTGCTTAAGTTTTTTGTGTGCCACTCCCTGAGCGCTGGGTTATTCGACGTCTTCCCGACGATAGGGTTCTCCACAACCGCGTCGCTAAAGTGGTCCACCACCGCCGCGATGGCGAAGACACCGCCAAGCCGTTCGTACAGACTTTTCTCGGGCGGCGGTGACTCGGCTTGTATTGGAGTCTCCGCGAGAAGGGCTGCTAGAGCCATTGTTAACGCGGCTGATTTCATGATTGAGCTTTTCGTTTTCACATTCGTTTCCTCCTGTTTGACTTTTCGATGCCGTCTTGGTAGGCGATCTCCTTTTGCGACTTTCGGCTGTCTGAAATCCCACAATGTTGAAGTCAGCCATAATAGGTCAAGCGTTTATTTGACTTAATTGCGAAGGCTGATGGAATTCTCTACGGTCGTTCGCAATGCGCGCGAAAGTTCCTGGCTGGAGCAGCCGTTTTTTCGATTCGACTCGAGGCCAGATCATCATCTTGCTACGGCAGAAAATGCGCACGGTCGCCGAGCTGGCCGGAGCCCTCGGACGAACGGACAACGCCATCCGCGCACATCTCGCCACTCTCGAGCGCGACAGCCTCGTGCGCCGCAGTGGCGAAAGCCCCGGTTTCCGCAAGCCGCACTATTCCTATGAGCTCACCGCCGAAGCGGAGGATCTTTTCACAAAAACCTATGGTCCACTACTCAACCGCATCCTCGCTGCGCTCAAGAAACGCTTCGGTTCCAAGCAAGTGATAGCCGTGCTGCGTGACGTGGGTCGCGGCATTGCCACGTCTCGTGAATTGCGGGGCGAGGCGCTGTTTAACGAGAGGCTCCAACAGGTCGTGAAGCTCTTTCACGAATTCGGCGGCCAAGCCCACGTGGAGCGCAGTGACGGAACCGCGCTCATCCGCGGCACAACGTGTCCGCTTGCCGCAGTCACCGGCGATCACCCGGAAGTCTGCCAGATGATCCAGACGCTCATCTCCGAAATCGTCGGCGTACCCGTCCGCCAGAAATGTCAACACGCACCGGTGCCTAAGTGTTGCTTTGAAGTGACATTCTCTCAGAAATCAAAGCGCGGGCGAGCAAGGTTGCGCCCGCGCCGATAAGGCCGAGGCAAACTTTTCGCGCGTGAATTCAGATTGTGCAGCGTTTCAAATGAAGGGCGATCGCACCCTGTCGCAAAGACATTGAGTTTTCTCCTTCCGGGTTCCCGCGCGGCGGCTCCTCCCTCTAAAAGCTCAAAGACTTTGCTCCCCCTTTTGCAGAGAAGGAGTCATCGCGCGTTGTTCTCCCTTCGCCGCAACTCCGCAAGCTGCTGGAGAGCTATGGGGATCAGCGATCGAACCGTAACGCAGTCGCTAAGAAAATCCCCGGTTCAACATGAGCCAGCCAACCGAAACGTTAGCATCACCTTCGGTTATCCTCGTCCCGACAGACTTCTCCGCCGCGTCATCGAAAGCCCTGCCGTATGCACGCGCTTCGCGGAGCGATTCCGGGCGAGGGATCACCCCGCGCATGTGCAGGAAATTGATCGCATCATCAACGCATTAGGAACCGCCCCGATATCATTGGGTGCCCCTCCGAACTCACGGCGGATATCTGAGAACATCAAGCTCGAGACACGTGTTGAATGGCACACCTGTCGATGTCGTCTGCCGCTGTACAACCGAGCCAACCGCGAACGTTATTGTCACTGCCACCCACGGAGACACAGGATTCCACCACGTTTTGATCGGCAGCACCGCAGAGAAAATCGTGCGTCATGCAAACTCATGATTTGCGTGCATGTGCGCGCGCTCCCTGCGTTTGGGAAGTGGCCAAGCACTATCCTTTCGCGCGCGAGTATAAGCGATTTAGGAAATCAGAGCCTGCGGTGATGGTGAAAATTGCGCTAACGATTCGTGTACTGCGCGGTGCGCGTCCGGAGGCGAAGACGAGAACCGCCGCGATCCAGGGAGCCATGCAATACGGGCAGGTGATCAGATCGCCGACCGCTTCCCGCAAACCTTGGCCGCGCGCTTCTTCTTCCACTTCACCCGCCCCGGCCGACTTCTTGAATTTCACAAACGGCGCACGAAATGGGCTGGTCACGAGATCCTTCGCCGCGATACGGCTGAGCTTATGGGTGGCAATGCCAAAAAGGAGCAGATCGCTCGGACTGAGCTCGGGCGAATGCTCGCTCTTCTGCTTCAGGGCCGCGAACGCGCTGGCTAGTCCGGCGCTGAAGAGCCCTACGAGCGCGGCATAGCCACCGAGCGGGCGTTTCGTGGTGGAGTAGCCGGAGAACAAGCCAGCAGTCTTCCGTTTCGGTGAACGGATGCGGGCGGTGGATTTTCGCGCAGTCGTCACGAGTCTCCGAGAAATTTCTCGACCGCCGCACGATCACCTTGCACTGCTAGTAAATAGGCGTGTCCGTTTTCAGCCCAGGTCGCGGTCATCCAATCCTTTTCCGCCGCGAAGAGTGGAGCGGAGGCGCGTCCCGCATTCGGGACTGTTTTTGCGTCGATGACAAAAAGATGAGCCAAGCGATTTCCCCTCACCTTGAAACAAACAAGCGAAACGTCATGCTCTCGAAAGCGCAGGACGCGACAGCCAAGCGGTTCGTATGCCTGTAGATTTTTGGGCAACGCAAACGGCGCCGGCGCGTGTGCCGCCTCGAGGAAGTTGTTCAGGCGCGCCAAGTCGGACGATTCCAATTCCAGCCTCGGCGGAACCTTGATAAAGCTGACCATTTCGTCACGATATTCCGCCAGTGAAACAGCCGGCTGAAACGGCCCGCGCCACGAGCTGAACAGCACACCGAGCACAACGATAGTCGCTGCGGCAGCGAGGAGTGTGCGACGCCAGCTTGATCGGACCGCCATAATTTGACGCGGTTCCCCCGATAGGATTCGCGCTCTTAAGTCGGCTGGCACGGCCGTCGAACCTAGCTTGGCGGCGATGAGCCGATCAAGCTCCTGCTCTGTCTTCCACCATTGCGCCAGCTCGGGATCGGCCTCGACTTTTCGCAGTGCTTCCTGGAGTCGCCCTTCGTCGAGCGCCGGCTCTTCCGGCCGATGCAGGCTCAAGATAGAATGAGCTTCCCTGTTATCCATGGGCTTGCCCTCCTTCGATGGGCACGATTTTACGCGCTTCGAGCGCAGCGGTATCACTTAACGCCATGCGCAGCTCAGCCCTGCCGCGCGAGATGCGAGACATGACCGTGCCGATGGGAATGACCAGAATCTCAGCGATCTCGCGATAGGAATGCTGTTGCATATAAAACAAAGTAACGGGCGCGCGGTAGCGATCATCGAGCGCCTGCAACGCCTTCTGCACGATGGCCGCATCGAGTGCATCGACCACTGAGGGCGCGACTTGCAACGGCTCGATGAAATCCGCTTCATTTTCCGTTTCGATGAAGCGAGAGTCGTGTCGCTTCTTCGCCAGAAAATCGCGGTAGAGCGTTGTGAAAAGCCAGGTTTTCACTTTCGATTTGTCGCGCAGTTGATGCCCCTTTGCCCCCCAAATGCAAAAGGTCTGCTGCACCAGATCGCACGCGTCCGCTTCGTTGCGGCAGAGCGAAAGACCAAAGCGATAAAGCGGCGCATAAAATTTCTCGACCAACTGTTCCGTATCGCCGTCCGCCACGAAACTTACCTAGTCGCCCTTTTGCACGATGCCAGTTAAAAAAATTTGGGCGGCGCGGCAATCGTCAGAGGCTGGGTTGGCGCCGTTATTCCGCCGCGCGTGAAATATTCGCGGGCAGCGCCACTCTTACCATTATGAAAACGCGCCTGTTTCTCGCCACCTTCGCCAGCCTTGGCTGCGCGGCCACGTCTACATTCGCCTTGGAATTGGAAAGCCAACCGATCAAAACGCATTTGCTCGAACTTTTCACCTCGGAGGGTTGCAGCAGTTGTCCGCCGGCGGAAGCGTGGTTGAGTAAATTGAAGAACGAACCGCGGCTTTGGCAGGATTACGTTCCGATCGCGTTCCACGTCGATTACTGGGATCGGTTGGGCTGGCGCGATCCGTACGCGGCAAAGGAATGGACGGCGCGGCAATATGCCTATTCCGCTCATTGGAATAGCGGCAGCGTTTACACGCCGGGTTTTGTCCTCGATGGACGCGAATGGCGCAATAACGGCGTTCCCCACGCTGCATCGGAAACGTTGGGGGTGTTAAAGCTTTCTTCGGCGGACGGAGAAACAGCGCGCGTCTCCTTTCAGCCGGCGAATGGCAAAGAGCGCCCACTCGATTTGCATGTCGCGCGGCTTGGATTCGATCTCAACACCAATGTGAAAGCGGGCGAAAACAGCGGGCGCAAATTGCAGCACGATTTCGTCGTGCTCGCGCTCGCGACGGAAAAAATGTCCGCTGGTAAAGCGGAAGTGAAGTTACCGGAACTGGGGACACAACCGGTGGCGAACACTCGCGGCGCAATCGTGGCGTGGGTAACTGAGCCGGGCCAGATCGAACCGATCCAAGCGGTCGGCGGCTGGCTGCGATGACGCCGATCCGGGATTACGCGCTCATTGGCAATTGCGAGACGGCGGCGCTGATCGGACCGCACGGCGACATCGATTGGCTCTGTTTGCCGGCGTTCGACGCCGGCTCGATTTTTGGCGCGCTGCTCGATGAAGAGAAGGGCGGGAGATTTGCGCTCGCCCCTGTGAAACCGTTCCGCGTGGAGCGTCATTATTGTGGTGCCAGTGCCATCCTTGAGACGCGCTTCAACACCGCCGAAGGTGTCGTTAGGCTCACCGATTTTTTCGTTATCGCGCGGGCGCGGAAGGCGCGCTTCTATGACTTCACCACCTTGCATCCGACGCGGAAGCTGGTGCGTTTGCTCGAAGCCGACGACGCGCGCGTGGCCATGCGCATGCGCATTTGTGCGCGCCCGTCTTACGCGCGGAAAGCGGCCCTCTGGCAACCCCGGCACGACGGCGGTTTTGCAATCGAGGAAACGAAGTTTTTCAGCAACGTCCCCATCGAAGCCAGCGACAACGACTTGCTAGGCAACTTTGTCGTCGCGCCGGACAAACCAGTTTACGCCGTGCTCGACTATAGCGATGACCCGCGCTGGCCAGATCTCACGGCCGTTCGCGAGTGGTTGCGGGTGACGACCGCCTTCTGGCGGGAATGGAATCTCTTCAATTACTATCGCGGCCCGCATCAGGAGATCGTTAGACGCAGCGCCGTGACGCTGAAGTTGCTCACTTATGCGGCGACCGGCGGGTTCGTTGCTGCGCCCACTACCTCGCTGCCGGAAAAGACGGGCGATGACGCGAATTGAGATTATCGCTACACCTGGTTGCGCGACACCGCGCTCTTCATCCAAACGCTTTTCGGCCTTGGCTATTCCGGCGAAGCCAAAGCGTTTCTTAATTTCGCGGTCAAGAAATGGATGGAACAAAAAGAGAAGGGCGAGACGCCTAACGAGGAGTCGAGCGTCGACGTGCTCTACCCGGTTTGCGATGCGCCGCTCCCGCCGGAGACGACTCTCGATCATCTCGCCGGCTACGCCGATTCAACTCCGGTGCGCCTGGGCAACGCCGCCGTGAAGCAATTTCAACTCGATAATTACGGTCACATTCTCCAGTCGTTCTATTTCTTCCGGCACACCGGCGGAAAGATCGACGCGAATAAGCGCAAGATGCTCGCGCGCCTCACCGACGAAGCCGTTCGTTTGTGGCGCCGGGCCGATAATGGCATTTGGGAAGTGCGCGAGACGAACCAGTTCACTTATGGAAAAATCATGTGCTGGGTCGCCTTGCAACGGGCGCGTGAACTCCTCGGTGACGATGATGGCAAGCTAGAGAAAGTCTGTGCGGAGATTCGCCGCGAGGTGCTCGATCGCGCTCTCATCGAAAGCAACGGGCGCAAAGAACTTTCGGCAAAGCTCGACGAGCCCGCTTTCGATGCTTCTACTCTCCTCGCCTTCACCATCGGCTTTCTTGACGAGCACGTCGCGACACTCACGCGGAGAGGCTTGGAGGAGAAGCTAACGCAGGGCCCGCTGCTGTATCGCAGTGAAGAAAAAATCCGCAAAGAAGGCGCGTTCCTTCTGTGCAGCTTTTGGTTGGTCAATCATCTCATCCGAGAAGGGGAACTGGCGCGCGCGGAGGAGTTGCTGGAGCAGGTGATCGAGCTTGCCAGCCCACTCGGTCTTTACTCCGAAGAAATCAATTCTGCCACTGGTGAGTTTCTTGGAAACTTTCCGCAGGCTTTCTCGCATCTGGGTTTAATCCAAAGCCTTCTGAATCTCGAAAGTGCGAAGAAGAAGCGCGGGTTTTACGCTTTGCCCGATCACGAAAAATTCAAACGCAGCGTCGGCCCCACTATCGGTTTCAAAGGCGTGGTCGCGGGGATTTTTCGCGTGCCGAAGACGGCGGCGCTGTTTGTTTCCAAAGCCTCGAAATGGCGGGAATAATGTGACTGCGGCCGTCTCTCATTCTTGAAGTTAGAACGCAATATTATGAAACTGACGACATGTTTATTCGCCGCCGGGCTTGCTCTGTGCAATTTTTCGTCGGCCCAGGAAAACACCGCCGCAGTTGCCCCAAAACCTATGAGCGACAAAGTTGAAAAGCCTGATGCCGAATGGAAGCAACTACTGACCCCGGACCAGTATCGCGTGCTGCGGCAAAAAGGAACAGAGCGGCCCTTTGCCAACGCTTACAATGATCTGCACGACCATGGCATTTTCAAATGTGCGGCCTGCGGCAAGGAGCTTTTTAGCTCGGATGCAAAATTTGAATCGGGCACAGGCTGGCCGAGTTTTTATCAGCCGATTTCGAACGACGCAGTCGAAACGAAGGAGGACAAATCTTTTTTCTCCACGCGCACCGAAGTCTTGTGCGAACGCTGCGGCGGACATCTTGGCCACGTTTTCGATGATGGTCCGAGGCCGACGGGATTGCGTTACTGCATGAACTCGGTCGCAATGAAGTTCGATAAACAGCCTTAAGGGCGCTGGCGCCGGTCCTAGCCGCACAACTTGGCGGCGAGCCACATCGCGAGCGGTGGCGCGGCGAAATAAATCCACATCGCTTTCCAGCTTTTCGCCGGGATGGCGGAGGCGACGCTGCGCGCTGGATTCAAACTCATCCCGGAGACGGGCGACTCGAAAGTGATGTAAACGAGTAGAAGAAATCCGGCGAAGTAACCCAGCGCCGGCTTGAGCACATCGCTGTGATAAACAAGCCGCAGCGTTGCCAGTAGAATAAAGGAAATGGCAAACTCGGCCGCGAACGCCACCGCCACGCCTGCCTTGCCTGGCTCGGTCACGACGAACTTCACTTTCTTGTGCGCGCTCGCTTTCCAGAAAGGCGCCGCCGCCAAAACGACGCCGAACAATCCGCCCAGAAATTGTGCGATGATGTAGAAGAACGCGTCCCACGGCTGGATGCGATGCAGGTAGAGCATCGCCAGCGTGACCGCGGGATTGAATTGTGCGCCGGATTGGCGGCCCCACGTGCAATAAATCAAGATCACGACCGTGAGCCCAATCCCGAAACCGAAGAAAAATCGACGCAGGAGCGAGGACGAGATCGCTTTATGCAAACGCGAGTGAGGATGTTCGAGCGCGAGCGCGAGAAGCAACGCGACGGCCATGAAGATACCGAGTTCCGCGCCTTCCATCAGGTAACGCGACCAATGTTGGCGCAAGGCTTCGAGCGCATGTTCGCGGTAGACCGAGTTGTTCGGTCTTTTCTCGATCACGAAAGCGTGTCCATCAGGATCGGACTGTTCACGCGTGACTTCGTGTCGCGTCGTCAAGAGATCGACTTGCCAATGCGACAGGTCGCCAGGTGACGACGTCTTGCTGAGTGTTTCTACCGCGCCCGGCGTTTCGTATTGCAAAAGCTCGAGACCCGGACCTTTCGCGCCGCGCAAGCTGGTGATGCGAACGCGGGCGCCATCGAGACCGCTAAGGAGCTCCTGCTCGCCGCCGTAATTGAAGCTGTTTCCAATTACGCTAAAGCCGAGCTTGTCGCGGTAAAACTCAAGACTGCGTTTCATCTCGGTCACGACGACGGCGGAATGATCGATCCCGCGAAAAAGGGCGCCGTCACGGCGATGCCAGCGCGGTTCGCCTTTGTTGCTCGGGAATTGGATTAGCTCGAGAAAATGGCCGTCCGGGTCGCGGAAATAGAGAGCGCGGATCCGTGCGGAATCGAAATTCCAATCCGGTAAGGTTTGCACGCCCGCGGAAACGATCTGCACCTGGTGGCGTTGCAATTGCGCGCAGGCTGCGTCGATATCGCCGACGACGATGGCGATGTGTTGGAACGAGCGGTCGTTTGTCGGCAAATTCCGCGGGATTAGACGGCCTTTCGTCGCGCGATGACGAAGGATTAGCGTCTCTTCCCCGAGCTGAAGATTTGTGCTCGAGTCGTCCGCATTCACCAACTTGAATTGCAGCGCGCCGGTGTAGAACGCGACGGCGCAAGGAAGATCGGAGACATTCATCTCGATCGCCGTGACCTCGACGGCTGCGCGAAGGGACAACGGGATCGTAAGAGCCAGCGCGAACGCGAAGATTCCGGGTAACGCACGCGTCCCGCGGGCTCGTTTCGGCCGCGCCACCAGCATTACCGCAGCCGCTCGAGAATATGATCGCCGACCCGCAACGCATTCGCCGCGATCGTTAGCGATGGATTCACCGCGCCGGCCGAGCAAAAGAAGCTGCCATCGACGACATAGAGATTATCGACGTCGTGAGTCTGACAAAAAATATTCAGCACCGACGTCCTGGGATCTTCGCCGAAACGGCAGGTGCCGTTTTGATGCGCCACGCCCATCAACGGAATTTTGTTCTTCAGATAAACCGAAAGTGGAATGACCTGGTCCACCGCATCAACGGTTTTCAGCTCCTCCGTCCAACGCGCGACCAGGCGATCGAAGTGTTCGTGATAGCGATCGCGCAAGCTCAGTTGAATCTGGCCGCCGCGCGTGAGCGTGACACGGTTTTCCGGATCGGGCAGATCTTCCGCGGTCAGCCACCAATCGACCGAATGTTTCGTCATCACATCGAGCGCAAGATTCGGGGCAAAAAAAGGAGCGTCGGCGCCGATGACGCCGCGGTCGGTTTTCCCCAGGAGCTGGATGTGCCCCATCGGAAACGGAAACGCATCGTCGCCCCAGTAAAAATCATTCATCGCTAAGGTTTTTTGAAAAACGGTGGGATTCTTTTTCGTCGTCATGCCGAGCATCGCGCTGTTTAGATGCCGCATGTAGTTGCGGCCGACTTGATCGGACGAATTCGCCAGTCCATTCGGACTTTTATCCGACGCGCTGCCGAGCAGGAGCACGGCGGAATTGATCGCGCCGGCGGCGAGAACCACGATGTCGCCGCGAAAGTGATGCGCCTCTCCGTCGATCTCGGTCTCAACCGTCGAGACTTCGCGCGCAGAACCATTCGTTAGGATCTTTTTCACCCGCGCGTGCGTGAGCAAGGTCACATTGCTGTCCTGCAGGGCGGGTCGGACGCCATTGAGGTCGGCGTCGGCCTTGGCATCGATCAGGCAGGGAAAACCGTCGCAGGTATTGCAGCGAATGCACTGGCTGTGGAGCGGATCGGCTTCATTGCGCTTCAGGGCGAGCGGCAAATTAAATGGATTGCGTCCCTTTTTTTTCAATCTCCCGGCTAGCTCGAGAATGCGCGGCTCATGGGCAAGGGGCGGGAACGGATACTCCGCGCTCATCGGCGGCTCGGTCTTATCGACGCCGCGCTTGCCGTGGACATTATAGAGCATTTCAGCCTGCGTGTAGTACGGCTCGAAGTCGCGATACTTCACCGGCCACTCCGGCGAGATGCCGCCTTTGTGTTGCACGGTCTCGAAGTCGCGTTCGCGCAAACGGAACATCGCGGCGCCATAAACCTTTGTGTTTCCGCCGACGAAGTAACCCGTGTGGGCCATGAAGGGTTTGCCGTCCCGGTCGCGCCATTCCTCCTTGGTGTGATAGCGCATTTTTTGAAACACTTCCTTCGATTGCCAATTCTCCTTTTCGCGCGGCAGAAAACCTCCGCGCTCCAGAATGAGAATACGTTTCCCGCTCGGGGCCAGCCGGCGCGCGAGCGTCCCGCCACCGGCTCCCGTGCCGATGATGATGACGTCGTAAGATCCCGTCGGGTTCATGGTTTGGTTTCCTGTAACTAATGACCGCGGATTACGCGGATGGCGCGGATGAAAAGCAGAGGCATGTGAATCCCATCCGCGTTATCCGCGGTTAAATTGCTTCCTATCGTTAGGCCAGTTTCCGGGTAAGCCCGCGTCTAACGAGTTCGACCGTGACGCCAAAGAAAATGTGCGAGACAAATTCGTTGCCCTGTTCCCAGAGCGTCATCTGCGCGGGTGAAGCGGAAAATCCGGCCAGAGGCAGGAAGATTTCGTGCAGGCCTAACCAGAACAAGACACCGAAGAGAGTGCCACAGCCCGCGCGCAGGATGGGAAAACGTTCCGAGACGACGACATAAACGGCCGCGACCACCGCGCCGAAACTGAAATGCACCACCGGCTCGCTCACTGACCGGAGCGATTGGGCCATCGGTTCGCCGGTCGCGAGGACGGAGGCGGAGTCGATCATCTTCCCCAAAGGCGAGAGGGCGCCGGGCGGCCGCGGCGGCGAAATCAGTTCGCAGATAGTCTTGACGCCGGACGCGACCAGGCCGGCAATGAGACCGACAATGATCACTTTGCCGGCGCTGAGATGATCGCGCGTGGAAGTCGAGAGGGGTTGCTGCATAGAAATGTGGTTGTTTGAAAACATCAGACCGCTTTTACTCACTCCTTTTGTCCGGCGGAAAAGCCGGGCGCGCATAAACGCTGAAAGTCGTCGCGCGGCTTTTGCCAGTGTTGATAAATCGGTGCGGTGTTTTGGCCGGGACGAGCACGGCGTCTCCCTCTTCCAGCACGGCTTTTTCATCGCCGATCTCCGCCCTCAACTCGCCCGCAAGGAGAATCAGTGTTTGGTCGCTATCCTGATGGGTGCTCGGCTTTTCGCTGCTGGATTCGCCCGGCTCCAGCGTGAGCAAGCCGGTCTGACTCCGCTCGGTGGTGTCGAGAACACGAAAACCGCTGCCGGCTGCAAAAATATGGGTCACGTTCATGAAAAAATTCGGTTATTAATTTCCAGTTCGAGTGGCAGTCGGGCGATTTATTCCGGCACGGTTCACGAGGAAGCTCTTTGGGGAATAAGCGGACGCGCAGCCGCTCACATCTGTTTCAGATGATGTCCGATCGGATATAAAGTGGGGAGTCGAGGACGAGTCTGATTTCGCCCAACGCTATTTTATGAATCCTCAACCCGAAGTCGTCGTCATAACCGGCGCGTCTGCTGGTGTCGGGCGCGCGACTGTGCGCGAATTCGCGAAACGCGGCGCCCATATCGGCTTGATCGCGCGCGGCCGAGATGGACTTGAAGGGGCCCGCCGCGAAGTCGAGCGAGCCGGCGGACGCGCGCTCGTTCTCCCGCTCGATGTCGCGGACGCAGCGGCGGTGGAAGCGGCGGCGGAACGAGTCGAGCGCGAATTGGGCGCGATCGATATCTGGATTAACAACGCCATGGTCAGCGTCTTTTCGCCGATCAAAGAAATGACGGCGGAGGAATTCCGGCGCGTGACCGAAGTCACTTATCTCGGTGTGGTCCACGGAACGCTCGCCGCTTTGAAACGCATGCTGCCGCGCGATCGGGGCACGATCGTGCAGGTCGGATCTGCGCTCTCGTATCGCAGCATTCCGTTGCAAGCGGCTTATTGCGCGGCCAAGCACGCTGGACGCGGTTTCACCGATTCACTTCGCTGCGAGTTGATCCACGACAACAGCAACGTGCACGTCACCATGGTGCAAATGCCGGCGCTGAATACGCCGCAGTTCGGCTGGACGAAAAGCCGGCTGCCGCGCAAGGCGCAGCCCGTCCCACCGATCTTTCAGCCGGAGGTGGCGGCGGAAGCGATCTACTTCGCGGCCCATGCAAAACGACGCGAACTTTTCGTCGGCGTCCCGACCCTGGAAGCGATCGTCGGCAATAAAATCGCACCCGGTTTGCTCGATCGCTACTTGGGAAAAACTGGGTACGATGGGCAACAAACCGGCGAAGCGGAGAATCCCGATCGACCTGACAACTTGTTCGAACCACTGCCAGGCGACCACGGCGCGCGTGGCCGTTTCGACGACCGTTCTTCGCGTCAGTGCAAACAACTTTGGGTAACAAAAAATCGCGGAGCGCTCGTGCTTGGTGCGGCTGTCCTCGCCCTCGGCTGCGTTTATTTTGCGAAAGGAAAAGCGCCATGACACCTAAACAACTGAGCAAAGAATTGCGCACGGGCTCGGGTGATTTCCTCGAAGAACGTCGCGGCGTCATTGCACTTTCGCTCACGGCGATCGGCTGCATGGGTTTGATCGCGCTTTATCAAGCCGGAGTCATTCGACGCCTGCCGGATTTGCCGTTGCCGTTGATGGATTCGGACAAGGTGGACGCTTCCGAGGAGGCTTACTCGCATCTGCAAATGGGCGACGCGATCATCGGCCTCGGCAGTTACGCGGTCACGATGGGATTGGCCGCGATGGGCCCGAAAGATCGCGCCCAGAAACAGCCGTGGATTCCGCTCGCACTGGCCGCGAAAGCCACCGCGGACGCCACTCAGGCAGCGAAGCTCAGCTACGATCAATGGGCAAAACACAAAGCTTTCTGCATTTGGTGCCTGATCGCCGCCGCGGCGACTTTTGCGACTGTGCCCCTGGTCGTGGGCGAAGCCGCCGAGGCCGCGCACCAGTTAGGTAAACGGCTCCGTTAAAGTCCCGTGATGGTTCGCCATCACTCGTTAGTTAAATGGACGAAACCCGTGCGATCGCGGGAATAAGCTCGATTCCCTCGCGCTCCCAACGCCATGAGCTCTGACGAATCAAAACGGCCAGTCGGGTGGAAAGCCTTTGGCGTTGGCCTTCTCGCGGGCGCGGTGGCCGGCATCGCCATGACGATGGTGATGCTTCTCCTGCGCACTCTCTTCGGCGTCGCCAGCCCATTGGTGTTGATCGGCGATCGTTTGTCCGCGGTTATCCCGGTCGGTCCCTTTCTCGCTCTGATGGGAAAGGTCGGCGGCTACAATCACATGAAACAACTCGGCGTCGGCTCCGTTATCGCCGGACAAATCGTCGTCGGCGCACTGGGCGGTTGGGTTTATGCCGTCGTTGTGGGCCGGCGCGCCATCAGGGAGGTGCGACTCGGGATTTTTTCCTTCACGTTTTTCGTTGTGCTTCCGGTTATCGTTTTTGCGGCGCTGCTTTGGCCGGTGCTGGGAACGCATTTCCGCGGGTTGCCCATCGCGCCTGCGACCGCGGTCACCCTGGTCGGACTCTTTTTTGCATTCGTCATTTTCGAGCGAACGCTCGTCGGAAGTTACGCGTGGCTGACGCGTCCTGCATCACGTGCGGGAGAGATGGAATTTAGCCCATCCGTCGGCCGCAGGGCCATCGTCCTTGGCGGAGTCGGAGCGGTCATTGGTCTGAGCGGCGCCGGTCTTCTGCGCAAGCTCTACCAGATCGCGACCTTCAGTTACGACGGCACCCAATATAAAGGCAAGGAAGTCGCGGCGATCACGCCGAACGACAAATTTTACACGGTCACGAAAAACGTCGTCGATCCAAAGGTGAACCCGGCGCTCTGGCGGCTCGAGATCGGCGGCATGGTCGCGAACAAGCGCAGCTACACGATCGACGAGATCAAAGCGATGCCATCGGTCACGCAGGAGACGACGCTGATGTGCATCAGCAACCAAATCGGCGCCGGCTTGATGAGTAACGCAGCTTGGAAAGGCGTGCCGCTACGCAGTCTGCTTGAAGCGGCGGGGGCGGATGCGAACGGCAAAAAAGTGCTGCTCCACGGCGTGGATAATTACACCGATACCTTCCCGCTGGAGAAAGCGATGAATCCGACCACCCTCATCGCCTACGAGATGAATGGCGTGCCGCTGCCGGATCGCCACGGCGCTCCCGCGCGCGTGCTCGTGCCGGGATATTTTGGAGAGAAAAATGTGAAGTGGGTGACACGCATCGAAGTCGCGCAAGAAGAAGCGAAAGGGTTTTACGAACAACAGGGTTGGGGTCCCGATTTCCTCGTGCCCATTCACGCGCGTTTCGATGTCCCGGATGACAAGATGCAAATCCCAATTGGCGATGCGGCCAACGGGCTGCCGCTCAAAGGCGTCGCGTTTGCTGGAGATCGCGGTGTTTCGCGCGTGGAAGTAAGCCTCGATGACGGGAAGAATTGGCAAGAAGCGAAGATCGATTATCCGGGAACCGAGCTGACGTGGGTGCTCTGGAGTTACGATTGGCGGCCCGAACAGCCGGGCGAATACAAACTCTCCGTCCGCGCGACCGATCGCCGCGGCCAGGTCCAGGCCCATGATGAAAAACGACCGAAGACCTCGGGCGAGACCGGGCTGCACACCATCACCGTTCAGCTCGCGGCTTGAGCCGGAAACCCAAATCGCGACCAGTGCCGAACCAACGACCGGCGACTTCTAACTCCGCGCAGTTCTAAAATCGTTCCGGTTTGCGGCGCGGAGCGCTTCGCCCGCAGTCCAGAGCGCGGCTCCCAGCGGAAGCAAATCTTTCGCGATGAACTGTCCCGGCATCGGCGACAGGAAGGGAAAGCCGTAGCCCGGCTGCCAGATGCCCGGCGTGCTCAAGAGAAAGGTGAGCGTGAGAAGAAACATGATGATGGCGCCGATGCTGCCGAAGGCGGAGAGCCTGGGCGCGACGTAGCGCAGGGCGATCAAAAGGCCAAGCGTGATCTCGATCACGCCCAGCACCGCCGCAAAAGTCCGCACGCTCATCACGCCGTAAGCCCACGAGAAAAGCGGGGAGTTAGCCACTAGGCCCTGAATCCCTTCGGCCTCGTAAGCGGTAAATTTCAAAAGCCCCACCCAGAGCAAGACCGCCACTAATCCGTAGCGAATCACGCTCGCTCCGATTCTTTCCAAATTGTTTTCCGGTCCAACCGTAACGTTGTTTTCCATCATTCTTGTTGCCATTTTTTCTCTCCTCGTTTTTGATTTACTGGCGAATTATTCCGCCGGCACGTTCATGCTTTTCGCGATCTCGCGGATCATTTCCAAATGGTGCTTCAGCGTCGGCAAGGTCGCGGTGGCGAAAGCTTTTACGTCCGCATCAGTCGCATTTTGAGAAACGGCCTCAAAGCCGGTCACATCCTTCTGGTGCACTTCCAGCATCGCCTCCACGTATTCACGATCAAAATTTTCGCCGCTCAGCTGCGATAATTTTTCTTTCGTCTGCTTCGCCTCCGGCAACATGCCCGGCGGAAGTTCCACTTTCTTGAGCTGGGCCAATTGCTCCAGCTTCTCCCCCGCCATCGAGTGATCCTCAATCATCTGTTGCGCAAACTTTTTGACCTGAGGGCTGGCCGCGCGCTCCAAAGCCAGCTTCCCGAGCTCGACTTCGGCCAGTCCGCCGGGCGCGGCGTCGTTCATGAACGCGAGATCGCCGCCGGTGACGACGCGGTCCCCCTTGTCGCTGGGAGGCTGCGTTGCGTCGGCAAGTTTGATGGAACAGACGATCGCCAGGCATAAAACGATCTCTGGTTTGATCCATACGCGTTTGATTTTGTTTGTTTGCTTTTTCATACGCTCAGTTTTTTTCCGGCAATCGGCACGTCTTCAGGCAGAGCTTGCTTTATGAATTACGGGGCCGGCCGGCGGCAGGATTTAACTAACGTGCGAGTCGCTGCAAGGGTATTTATTCCACGGCCCGCTTCCCAGCGCTAAATCTGCCGCTTATCCGGGGGGCACACCGCGCGGGAATACACCACGATCCTCTTGGCTCCCAGCATTAACGAAAGACTGCCAGGGTGCCAGATTTCGTTCGCCTGTTTTGAGATTCACCACGAAAAGCGTGCCGCGCCGGGATGTGCTGCTTGTTGGCGCGGGACTGGCGAGCGTCGCCATCCTGTGGCTGGCGAAGCCAAAAGTCGCGGCGCTCGCGATCGATCCATTTCTTTTCCTGGCGGGACTGCAAGCCTGTCTGTGCGCGGCGGGCGCGGCGCTGATTTGGAATCGAAAATCTTCCCGCACGACTTTTTGGATCGTGATCGGCGTGGCCGCGCTCCTGCGCCTCAGTCTGCTCACGCAAGCTCCCACTTTGTCGGACGACATCTACCGCTACATCTGGGACGGACGCGTCCAAGCCGCCGGGATCAATCCTTACCGTTACATTCCAGCCGATCCGCATCTCGCCTTTCTGCGCGACACGAAAATTTATCCGCACATTAACCGGCGGAACTACGCGCCGACAATTTACCCGCCAGGCGCGCAGATGTTTTACTTCGCGGTCACGCGGGTGAGCGAATCGATCGTTTGGTTCAAAACTGTTCTTCTTATTTGTGAAGGTCTGACGATTTGGTTGCTCGCGCGCTTACTGGTTTCTTTCAATCTGCCGCGCGAGCGCGTCTTGATTTACGCCTGGAATCCGCTCGTCCTCTGGGAATTTTGTTCCGGTCATATTGACTTCGTTATGACGACGCTGGTTGTTCTCGCGCTCTATGCGCGCAGGCAAAAGCGCGAGACGCTGACCGGAATTTTTCTCGGCGGCGCGGTGCTGGTGAAGTTTTTGCCGCTGGCGATTTTCCCCGCGCT
>JBBRAF010000040.1:0-19543 GCA_038207045.1 Chthoniobacterales bacterium | reverse complement strand
GAGCAGTGTGAAGTTTTCGGAATTCGCAATTTGCGCGCGCGGCTGGCAGGCCCGACCACGCTGCTGAATTTGAGCTATTCGATCCATCCGCCGCTGCTCCTGCAATTCGAGCGCCGGGTTTTCTGCGATCTCGATCCGAGCGAAATGTTTTATTGGATGACCAAGATGGAAATGGGTCAATCCACGCATCACGAGTTTTGGACCATCGGGCTGAATCTGGGCGCGAAGGATTGCCGACTGCCGGACACCGGGTTGAAATGGAAAACATTTTTTCCACTCGTCGATACCGAGCTGGTCAGGCCGCGACCCAGAGCGAAGCACAAAAAGTTCACAACGGTGGGACAATGGTACTGGAGCGGCGGCGTGGAAGTGGATGGCGGATTTCCCGATCTTTCGAAAAGGATCGCGTTCGAGAAATATCTCGCGTTACCGCAGCGCCTGCCGGAAGCGCATTTCGAACTCGCGATGAACATTGGTGAGGACGATCCCGAGCGTGTTCGACTCGCCGCGCTCGGCTGGCACCTGGTCGATCCGCATCGGGTCGCCTGCACGGTAAAATGTTACCGGCGCTATCTGGCGTCGGCCGACGCCGAGTTCACCGCGATCAAAGGCGTCGACGTCGCGTGGCGCACAGGCTGGCTGAGCGATCGCGCAGCGACATTCCTCGCGCTCGGGCGCCCGGTCATCACGGAGGACACAGGCGCTGTCCGATATTTTCCGCGGGTGAATGGCTGCCACTTCGTGCACGATCTCGAGTCGGCGAGTGAAGCGGTGCGGCGAGTGCAAAGCGATTGGGCGAACGAATCGGCGCGCGCGCGCGCAACTGCGGTGGAGTTCTTCGATGCCGCGGGGACATTACGCCGAATTCTGGCGGACGGCCGTTAGCCGACCCGATTTGAATCCCCATTTGCAAAAGGGTTTCGGGGTGTTACTCGTTTGCCGTTATGGCCGACCTGATCAAAGCAGACGACGCGAAAAATCGTTTAAAGAAGGTGCCCGAATGGGAACTCGAAAAGAAACACATCGAGCGCACCTTTGAGTTCGACGATTTTACCGATGCCATCGACTTTGTGAATGCAGTCGCGGAAGTGGCCGAGGAGGAAGAGCATCACCCCGACATCGATATTCGTTTTAATAAGGTGCGGCTGCTGCTCTCGACCCACAGCAAAGGCGGTCTGACGGACCTTGACTTCGGTCTCGCGGAGCGCATCGACACGCTTTCGGAGTAGCAACGCCTTGCCCGACCGGCGGACCATTCTCGCGGTCATCATCACCGTCCTTCTTGTGCTGGCGGTGTGGAAGTTTATCGATTGGAGAATGCAACCGCCGCCGCCACCGTCTGCGCCCAGCGCATCGCCGCCCTAAACCGAAAATGGTCGGCCTTCATCGGCATCGATAAAGGCGAACATCGTCTCGATGTCCTCGCGCCCTCCCAAGCCTGCTTCGCGCTTGCGACGCACCAGCATTTTGGAAATGTCATCGCGCCAACCGCATTTGCGCATGAATTCGTTCCAAACAAATATCTCTCTTTCGGAAGGCTGTTGCGCCTTGCCATAGCACCAGGCTAAAGCCTCTTCATCGCTGCCTCCTTGTTTTACGCGCTTGACGAGCTCTTCGTAGTTTACGCGCAGAAAACTTACGCAAGAGTTATCGAACCCTTTACCGAGGTTCGGTTGATAGTCGGGAGGTAATTTGCCTTCGGCGTGAGCGCGGATCTTATCCAGCATGCGCCCGAAGTAGACGATACCTCCAATTTTCGAAGCCGGGCTGCGCATTGGAACCTGTGCCATAGGGTAGACTGCGGCGAGACGCGGAATCTGCAAGTGTTGCCCGTGCTCGATAGGGCTTGTTCGTTTTCTCCTGCTGAGGAATGGTGAGAGCGTGAACCGGATCGTCGGCATCGAGACTGAGTACGGCGCGCTCGTCCGCGATGCCGAGGTCTCAACCGAGGCCTGGCCGGCGCGGGTCAGGAGCCACATCTTCAGAGAAGCAAGGCTGGGCGCGCTCGATCTTCACTACCGCGATTACGAAGAACCACCAGGGAACGGCGGCTTCCTCCTAAATGGCGGCCGGCTCTATCTCGACATGGGGCATATCGAGTATGCTTCGCCCGAGTGCGTGCGCTTGCGCGATGCCGTTACTTACGATCTCGCGGGCGACGCTCTCCTCCTGCGGGCGTTACGTGAGATGGGTGCAGCGAATCGCGTTTCGTTTATCAAGAATAACATCGATCACTACACCGGCGCGACCTTCGGTTGCCATGAAAACTATCTCATGCACCGCGGGACGCAATTTGCGCCCGTCGTTCTAGGCACGCTTCTTAGCTTCCTCGCCACGCGGCAACTTTATACCGGCGCTGGCCGAATAGGGCAGGCGCATCCATTGGCTTTCGACTTCGAACCTCCGGCCAACGCTCTGCCGGTGCGATTTCAAATCAGTCAACGCGCCGATCACATCGTCAACGACATCTACCAGTGGGTGCAATTCAATCGCGCCATCATCAACGCACGCGATGAGCCGCTGGCAGACTATCGCAAGTTTCGGCGTCTCCATCTCCTTATCGGTGATTCTAACATGAGCCCCTTTGCCACGGCCTTGAAACTGGGAACTACCGCGTGCGTGCTGACTCTTCTCGAGGAAGGCAAGTTTCCACGCGGTCTTGTCCTGGATGATGCTGTGGTCGCGACACGCGAGTTATCTCATCGGCCTGACGGACCCTGGACGGTGCAGTTGGAAAACGGAACCGTCGTTGGCGCCCTCGACGTGCAATGGCGTTTCCTCGAAGCCGCAGCCAGGCATCTACAAGGACGCGATGCCGAGATCGACTGGCTTATTGAAAGCTGGAGCTTTGTGCTTGAATCGCTGACGAATAATCAACCTGCCTTGATCGGCGGGGTGGACTGGATAACGAAACGGTGGCTCCTGGAGTCGTTCATCAAGGAAGAAGGTTTGTCCTGGAACGACCCTTGGCTACTCAGTTTGGACTTGGAATATCATAATATCGATCCGGCGCGTGGTCTTTTCTTCGGAGTCAAAAGCGGTAAGCGCATCGCCGATTGGAACGAGAGCGTGCGTAGCAAAAGCGCAGGCTCCCGTCCGCCGGCGAACTCACGCGCAGCCGGGCGCGCCCTCGCTGTCGACTACTTCCGTCGCTCGGACTTGCCGTATGTCATTAATTGGGATTCGATCGCGGCCGGTCCACAGCAGATCTTAATCATGAGCGATCCGTTCCGCACTTACGCGCGTGAAGTAAGCGCATTCCTTCGGCAGATAAGTGGCGCTCGCGACTCCTCTACTTGAGCTTATCTAGTACAGGAATGCCGTAGCTTTCGCGCAAGGCCGGTTCATCCGTGCGCGCCTGGGCCGCGTCCAGCACGATCAGCTTTGGATCTTCCACCGTCTCGACCTTGTAAAAGCCGTCCACCGGTTCCTTCACTGCTTCAGCGAGATCGCTGAGGGAATGGATCTCCTTGCCATTGACTTTTGCGACAGTGAGATAGCCGACGTCTTCGTAGCCAATGGTGCCATTGACCGGCAGCACCTGACTTAGAATCACCACATGGCGATTCCCCTCCGGAAATAGCTCCCACTGAAATCGGTCAAGATAAACAAAGCGTTGCGGCGCATCCTTTGCCCAGTTCGCTCCCCATTCCCGGAGATACTGGCGCGACAACTCCTGAAAGATAAGGCCGCCGAGAACAAAATAACGCGGCGGCTCATCGTGCGAGTAGGGAGGAACGACGTAGTTTTCGGTGTCGCGATGCTCAAGACTTACATCCAACTGCATCGGCTTACCCTGCCGCTGCACTTTGAACGGGACGCTCGCTCCAGTATAAGCTCGGGCAGTGAGAAGATTGGTAAAGTCGAGCTTTTTAAATAGTGGATCAATGTAGGCGCCATTCTGGTCGAGATCGAAGCCGTCAATGCCCGTGATAACGTCCCCAGGCTTGAGTCCGGCGCGCTCGACCGCTGTTCCTGGTTCGATGCCGGTCACATAAACACCGCCAGCGTTTCCCATTTCACCAGCTAATTTGCGCAGCTGCGGATCGCGGGTGGGAAAATATTCGAAGCCGAGAGTAGGGAATCCGGCATATTTCGGTTTAGCCGCATCCTTGAGGAAATGAGCTATAATCGGCGCCGGGATTACATCCATCAATTGCGAACGCGGGTCGTAACGCAGAAGCAATCCAGCCAGCTTGTTATTTTTCAACAAAGGAACGGTATAGCTATTATCGCGGTACTGTAGTGAGATGCTAACACGGTAAGTGAGGAACTGACCGACATCCGATGGATATCGCATTACTTGAACTCCGGTGACCAATCCTTCCGTCATCACCAGGGCGCCCGTTTGTTCCAGTTGCAACGCCGCAAGCCGATCGCCCACGATTGTATCGGTAGTTAGTTCCAGAGGAGTAATACCTTTAAGGAACTCTTTGTCCTGCGGCTGAATCAAGGCAAGATTCGCTTCGTAGTCTACTACCTCTACAGAAGCTCCCATCTTGTCCCCCGTTTCCGCCCGTTCGAGCTCGACGTAGTTCTGGTCGGCTACAAGGTCGGCCGTCACCAGCACGCGCCCCCCTGGCATAACCGCTCCGAGCGCACGTTTGGAGACAGGCGCCCGTTTTTGCCAGGGCCGAAAGTAGTCGTATGCTTGCCCCGTAACATTTACGCGCACGAGCGATAGCTGGCGCGGTTGCACTGAAGTCTGGGTAGCGTCCTTTTTCGCCAAACCGCTCGACGTCGCAACTAACCAGAGTGCAAATACAAAGAAGCGCATACTATGAGCCGGGTGCTTCCTCCGGCGGACTCTGTCCCGTCGCTAATGGCTGGTCCACCAGGTTCTGCTCCTTGATCACGTTGTAGCGCGTGCGAATGCGGTCGCGCGCACTCTCCACTTCCTTTCGGTCAAGAACGAGAGGAGGACCGTCGCCAACCATTTTGATGACGAATCGGTCCGTGTTCTCAGCGAAAGCCTGAGCGAGGTCTCGCAAAGTCCCGATCTTTTTTCCGTTAACCTCGTCGACGATGCTGGCGCGGTAGGGGCCGAGGTATGTATTGGTCGGGTCCGGCAAAATATTCGTCAAAACCACCACCTCAGGATGGTCGAGATAGATTTGATCCTGCACGAAGAAGTCGAAGAAGTAGCGGACGCGTGGATCAGCGACCTGATAAGCTTCAACCATGTCGCGCGAAAGGGGCTGGAACAATAACCCGCCATAGACAAGATAGCGCGGCCGCACATCGTAGTAATGGCCCTGCGTGAGATAGGGCCAGACGGTATCGAGCGTGATCGTGACCGTCATCGGCTTTTTGTCGCGCAAAATGTCGAACTTGACCTTGTCACCTTTGAATTTCCGTTCGACGACTTCTGGCATCTCCACGCGCTCGCCTTCCAAGTCGACAAAACCGTCGCTGGCAATGGGATGATCATCGATACTTAACAGGACATCGCCCTGCTTCAGAATTTGCCCGGCAGAGCCCGCCGTAATCGCGGTGGTAACAACGATTCCACGTCCGTCGTCCTGTAATCCATAGTAGCGACGCTGCGCTGGATTCTGCAACTTGGCCCAGCTTAGGCCGAGATCGACATACTTGTCGTAATGACCATCTTTGATGTCGTTGAGAAAGCGATGAATGACGGGAGTCGGAATCATATAAGCAACGCCTTGCGCGATATCCCCGCTATAACCTTGGAAAGCGACGCCGACGACTTTGGCGTTTTGCATGACGGGCCCACCACTATTACCGGGATTGATCTGCGCGCTGATCTGGATGGCGAGGTGCTGGTCGATGGAAGAGTGTGTATAGAGTTGAAAGTCCACACGAGAGACAATGCCCGTAGTTACTGACATGCGCTCGCCCCCAATGGGGTAGCCGTAGGCCGAGACGGTGGATTCCAGCTCAGGGATCCCGCCGAAGCTGAGCGGTACCATGTTCTTATAGAACTCTGGCGCGTCGACGGTGATAAGAGCGAGGTCGCAATCATGCGCAACGAAGAGCACGCGCGCAGGGTATTTGTTCGGATCGCCATCTCGTTCCACCGTCAGGTAACGAGTGTTACTGACGACGTGGGCATTTGTCATGATGCGCGGTCCATCGATGACAAACCCGGCGCCGACGCCGCGGCCGATTGCGCCGGTATTCCAGGGCGCGCGGTAATCAGGTTCTACTTCCGTCGAGGTGATCCGAACGAGGCTTCTTTGCACCTTACCATTCGGTTGTTTAGGCGCGGCAACAACGATAGGCGCAAGCGGCGGCGGTGTGGCGCTCGGTTTGACGGGCGGCATTTCGTCCGGCGGAGGCGGCAAAGGTGGCGTGTTTTGCTGCGCAAAAAGGAGGGTGGCAACAAAAAGACAAAGCCCCCCAAACAGAACCCTCGGTAATCTCATGAATAAGGTTCCGAAGATGAAACGAAGCAAAGGAAAAGCAAACAAGCGCGCATGTCGGATCGATACGACGCTGCACGAATCGCGCCATGACGCGAGCGGCGCAGGCCTATTTCGCGCGTTCTATCTCCGTGAGGAAACGAATAGAGAAGACAGTTTCGCCCCGGAATTTTCTCTGCTCCGGTAGCCAGGGAAAAAAAATCACCCATTGCGGGCGTAGCCGCTCAGCCGCCGGAGTGAGACCGGCGAAGGGCCGGAGCAATCGCCCGCTCATGTTCACGACGTCAAGCACGCCTTGCGCGCCGATGACAAGCGCTTGCGGAATCCACTCCATTTTTTCAAACGAGGGAATGAACTCGCGATAGAATCGCTCGGCGCCATCGCGACCGAACCAACGCTGTCCCAAGGCAGGTAGTTCCATGACGCAATCATCGGAGAAAACGCTGAGCATTGTTGACATCTGCGCTTTCCATTCCTCTTCGGTGTAGGGCTGAAAGAGCTGTTCTTCCGCGGCCACATGCGTCAACCAAGCGTGGCGAATCTGGTCGTACTCCGCGGTGTCCAGCTCCCACGTGAGCGGTTTACCCTTGAAACGTGGATCGCTCAAAATGATATCAGCGGAATCCTCTTGCATGGAATGAACGGTAGGCGCAGCACAGATTGAAGGTCAAGCGTCGCACCTAAATGCTGGCGCGTTCGAGCAACGACTTGAGCACTTTTTCGGCGGCAAAGAATTCGCGCGCGATCTCGCGCGCGGCGCGCGAATGAAGTGCGTAATCGGCGTTAATGGCAGAAATAGCTTCGACGATCTCGGGTAAGGTCTGGTAAGAGAGCAGGCCGGCATTACCACCATAGAGACGGGTGAATCCGGTTTCTTGCGTTATAACGGGACGCTCGGCCGCGAGATAACAGGCGCTGCGATCACTGAACCAGCCGGTATGAAGCCGCACATACTGATCTTTCGCCACGGTGAACTCGCCTTTGGATTGTCGAATGTAATTACGATAGCTCCAATAGTTCGCGCTTAGTTTGTGCGGCGAACGAAAGCGCCAGTTATTCTGCAAGAATTCGGCGCGGATTTTTTCGTCCTTAATTTCCGTGGCGAGCTCGAAAGCTTCCTTGGCTACTTTCGGCGCGCGAATAAAGCGAAGGAACTCTCGCGATTTACTCCAGAGATATTTCTTACCGCGCCATCGAACATCTTTGAGCCCGCTGGTCGACCAGTTCGCGATGGAAGTGAACAGGGCTGCGCGAGCAGGGGACCGATGCGTTCGCCAAAGATCGATTACGACTGGCTGGCGTGTTGGCAACCATCGCAATCGATGCGCCGGGACGGGAAAGCGTTTTGTTCCGACATTTTCGCCGAAAGTGAAAAGTGCATGATGACGTTTCAAGTAGTCAATGGTCGGACGAACCCCCTTGTCGACTTTGATCTGCTCCACCCCCGGATCGCTTTCGATATAGAGGATGCGGTCGCTCGCGAGCAGGTCGTCGTTGAACTCCTGTGTGCCGCAAACGTTTAGAATGGCGTCAGCGGATTGATAAAGTTTTCGGACGCGATGGAGAGGCAACCCGGCAGTGGGAAACTTCGGCAGATAGCGTGCGCAGAAAGACCAGCGCGATTTGAAATCAAATTCATCGGATAGCTTGGCGAGAAGCTTGGCCGCATAGGTGAAGTCGTTAGTGACTTCAAACGTCACCGGATTGTAGGGAATGCGCGCCGAATCTTCTATGTAATAGACTTCGTGGCCCAGCCGCTGCAGACCGATGATGTAGTGAAGATGCTGCCAGATGACGCCTGCGATCGGGCACGAGCCCATGAAGCCCATGACAATGATTTTTTTACGCGTCATGAATTAACCGCGGAGAGTCAGATTATACGATTCAACTCTGCGATTTGGGCTTCGTCTGCGGCTTGAATTCCTTTACAATCCTAGCGGGGTTGCCTGCCACCACACAGTTGCCTGGCACGCTCTTTGTCACCACCGCGCCGGCTGCCACGACCGAGTTTTCGCCAATAGTCACGCCTTTCAGGATCACCGCGTTCATTCCGATCCAAACATTGTCCGAGATGATAACTGGGCGTGTCTCGAGCCTCGGCCGCGGCGGCCGGTTCTTGTAGAATGGCGCCAGCGCTTTGGCATCGATCAATCTTTGCGCGGGCTCGAGCGGGTGAAAATCGGAATCGGCGAGACCGACGTTCCATGAGATGAGGCAGTGCGAGCCGATTTCGATTCGCTCTTCGGCCATGATGAGTGCCCCGTTTAACAAAGTGAAGTCGCCAATGACGGCGGAGCCGTTTCGGCCGATGGCGAAAGAGCAGCCGGCGTAACAGGAAACGTGATTGCCGATCCGTACGGCGTCCGGCTCCTTCGTTTTCATGTGTCGAAAGATTTGCGCCGTTTCGCAGTAAAATCCTTCGCCGAAGTCGACATTGGGCGGGATCGGGTGCGCCCACCAGTCCGCTTCCACTTTCCGATCGGTGCCGACGTTGCTCATTGCGGAAAGTTGCCGCTCTGGTAGAGCCGGGCATAAACTCCGCCGCGCGCGACCAGGGCAGGACCGCCGCCTTGCTCCGCCACGCGCCCGTGTTCGAGAACGACGATGTTGTCCACGTTGTGAATGGTGGCGATCCGATGCGTCACGATGAGTGTGGTCCGGCCGCGCATTAGCTCTTTGATCGTTTCCATGATGGCGGATTCCGTCGTCGGATCGAGCGCGGAGGTCGGCTCATCGAGCAACAGGATGGGCGCATTCTTCAGAAAAGCGCGGGCGATACCGATGCGTTGCCGCTGACCGACACTAAGGTGTCCACCGCGCTCGCCCACCTGGCTTTCATAGCCATCGGGCAGTTGCGAAATGAATTGCTCGGCCTGGGCCCGCCGAGCTGCTTCGCGAATCTCCTCGTCAGTGGCGTCGGCGCGGCCATAGGCAATGTTCTCCCGTACACTGGTGGAAAAAAGCAATGTATCCTGGAGGACAATGGCGATTTGTTCGCGCAAAGATTTCTTCGTGATCGCGCGAATGTCGCGACCGTCGAGCGCGACGGATCCAGCAGTCGGATCATAGAAACGCGGCACCAGACTGAGCAGTGTGCTTTTCCCGGCGCCGGTGCCACCGACAAGTGCGACAATCTTATTGGGCGGGATCTCGAGATTCACCTCGCGCAAGACAGCGCGATCGGTGTCGTAACCGAAGCTGACGTTAGTGAAGGAGATTGCGCCTTCGGTTTTTTCAATTGCGGTCGCGTCAGGAGAATCAACGACGTCGTCGCGGCGATCGAGCACTTCAAAGCAGCGGCGGGCGCCTGCGGTTGCGCCTTCCATTGCCCAGGCCGTGTAGGTGAGCGACTCGAGCGGAGTGTAAAGCATGAGCAAATAGGCGCTGAAGAGAAGAAGCGAGCCCAGGGAAAGGGTCCCGGCGAGCACATGCAGTGTGCCGATGTAGTACATGGCGGCTGTGCCAATCACCACAAGCGTGCTAATCACGAGCGCGCTCTTCACGTTAGTAATGGTGAGCCGCAGGTTCGCCTCAAGGCTGCCGTGCGCCTGCTGCTGAAATCGCAGCACCTCGAACTCCTCTCGTCCGAAAGCGTGTACCATGCGAATAGAGCTGAGGCCTTCCTGCGCCTGAGCGAGCACGGCGCTTTCCTGTTCCTGAATGGTAGTCGAATCTTTCCGAATGCGACGAGCGAAGAAGTAGATCGTGCCGATGAGCAGGGGAACGATGGCAAGGGAAAGCAATGCAAGTTGCCAATCGAGCCGGATCATGATGATAAAGGCGCCGACGAGGGTGAGGACCGAACCGAAGATGGCGGTGAAACCTTTATTGTAGATCGTCTGGATGGCCTGGGAATCGTAGGCGACGCGAAAACTCGAATCGGCGGAGCGACGGGCATCGTGGAACTTGAGGGAAAGACGCTGGAGGTGTGCGTAGAGTTCAGTACGCAATTTGAGCAAAGCTTGCAGACCAGCTTTAACGAAGACGTAGTTGCTGACGTAATTGCAAACACCCCAGAGAAGCTGAACTAAAACAAGCGCGAGGCAGAGAAGCCCCACTGTCTCCATGGTGCTAAATGCGGGCGTCTTCAGTTCTAGTCTTCCCGCGCGCAGAGCGAACTGAAAGACTTGCGTGTGCCGCGGCAAAATTTCGTCCACGATGAATTTCAGTGGCCAGGGCTTGAGCAAATTCAACCCGATGCTGGCGAGCGAAAAGGCGAGACCGATCACGGTAGCGCCGGTAAATTGCCGATAGTAGCTGAGAACGCGTCGGTAAATCATTAGACAGCTGACTGATTCGAGAGATTCTTCGCTTCGCTTAGAATGACAAACTAATATGCATCACTTACTGCAAGTCTGGTTCGGCTGGGTCCAGGAATGGGGTTACCTCGGCATCATTGTCTTGATGGCGATGGAAAGCTCCATCTTTCCCGTGCCGAGCGAGATCGTGATTCCACCGGCGGCGTTTCTGGCGGCCCAGGGAAAACTCAATCTCTGGGGAGTCATTGCGGCAGGAACATTTGGATCGTGGTTAGGCGCGACGATCACCTACTGGGTTTCCCTGTGGCTTGGACGGATTGCGCTCGTGAAATGGGGACGCTTTTTCATGGTGAGCGAAACGAAGCTGACGCGGGCCGAACATTGGCTGCATCGCTACGAAGCAGGCGGGATTTTTTTCGCGCGACTGTTGCCTGTTATTCGCCATCTCATTTCGATTCCCGCCGGGATCATCCGGATGAATTTTATGACGTTCAGTGTTATGACGATCGTCGGATCGGCGCTTTGGTGCGCAGTGCTGGCATGGTTTGGGCAAACCGCGATCACGGCGGAAATGTTGCGCGATCCGGCGGGCTTGACCCTGGCGCTGAAGGCGAAATCGCATCTGATTGTGGCCGCAGTGCTGGTGTTGTCCGTTCTTTATTTCCTCGTGATGCGGCTGACGACGGCAAAACAGCCCCGCGCATAAAGAGACCGGAAGGGGCGGAATTTCAGCCGCCCGGCGGGCACCGCAGCGTATTAAAATACAACACAAGTGTAACGTAAACACTCAGTGATCGGGCCGACGAGCTGAAAAATCCACGCTCCGCCCCAGCAAAAGGCCTTCAGGAATGAACGTTGGCACTTTCTTTGCTGTCATACCGAGCAGCATGAAAAAGCACTCTCAGATCCTCCGCCAGCCCAAAAAACTTTCCCTCGGCGACCTTATTCTCGCCGTCAGCTCCTGCACCAAGAGCAGCCGCGAGACCGTAGCGACGGTGGCTGACCTGCTTGGCAGCGGCAGGGTCCGCGTTGAGGATCACGGCCGTTTTCTGCGCGCAAAGGTTTGCTAATTCATTAGAGCATTTAGCTTTCGGAAAACGCTCTCGTCGCTCGATGCTGCGGGAGCGTTTTTTTTACCGATAGATAGCTCTGGCTGCTTGATTAAATCATTAACGCTTTTTCCGTAATCGAATGACTTTCCCGGGCCAGCCGAAGTGGTCGGCTCACAGCGAATAACCGCGGCAACATTCTTCAATAAACGCTTTCCGCAATTTCGCGGCGCTTCTATGTTGCGCCGGTGATTGAACGTTATTCCCGACCGGAGATGCGCGCAGTCTGGTCGGAGGAGCGCAAGTTTCAAATTTGGCTCGAAATTGAGACGCTCGCCTGCGAATCAATGGCGCGGCTTGGTCTCATTCCGGCGGAAGACGCCGCTGCCATTCGAAAGAAAGCGAAGTTCTCCGTCAGCGAGATCGCTGAGATCGAAAGGCGAACGAACCATGACATGATCGCTTTTCTCGAAAACGTCGCTGCATCCGTTGGCCCTCCTGCGCGCTGGATTCATCAGGGCTTAACCTCTTCCGACATTCTCGATACCACGCTCGCCGTGCAGATGACCGCATCGGCGAAAATCCTAGCCGATGACCTGACGAGTTTGCGTGAGGCCGTCGCTCAAAAAGCGCGCCAACATAAAATGACGCCAATGATTGGCCGCAGCCACGGCATTCACGCCGAGCCGATCACTTTTGGGCTCAAGCTCGCGCTCATGTTTGATGAGTTCGGCCGCGCGCAGGAACGGCTCGCACAAACGAGCGAGCGAATTCGTGTGGGCAAGCTGAGCGGCGCGGTCGGCACGCATGCCCATCTCGATCCGCGCGTCGAAAGTGAAGTTTGCGCGCGGCTTGGATTACGCGCCGCAGCAATCTCGACGCAGGTCATCCAACGGGACCGTCATGCAGAATTTCTCACGACTCTGGCATTGATCGCTTCGTCAATCGACCGCTGGGCGACCGAGTTCCGTCACTTGCAACGCACCGAAGTTCTCGAAGTGGAAGAGCATTTCAGCGAAGGGCAAAAGGGTAGCTCGGCCATGCCGCACAAGCGCAATCCCATCACCGGCGAGCGCCTCAGCGGCCTCGCGCGAGTGGTGCGCGGGAATTCGCTGGCCGCGCTCGAAAATGTGGCGCTTTGGCATGAGCGCGACATCAGCCATTCCAGCGCCGAGCGCGTCATCCTGCCCGACTCGTGCACGCTGCTCGATTACATGCTGGTGAAATTGCGTGAGCTGGTGAGCAGTTTGCGCGTTTATCCGGAGAACATGAAGCGCAATCTTGCCATGACCAAAGGTCTATACTGCAGCCAGTCAATCCTGCTCGCGCTCACTCGCGCCGGAGTCGAACGCAAGACCGCCTACGAATCGGTTCAGCGCGCCGCCATGAAAACGTGGGAAGGAGACAAATCGTTCGCCGAAAATGCAAAGGACGAGCCGGAGATCGCGGCGAAATTGTCCGGCAGGCAGATCGATGAACTCTGTTCGCTCGATTTCCATTTTCGTCACGTCGACGAAACGTTCCGCGCTGCCGGCCTCGATTAGTTTTGGTTCGTCGGCGTGAGTGTAAGCTCGGTGATGTGCTTCGATTCATCCAGCTGGACCGCGACCGATTCAAAGCTTGCGCCGCTGTGAGCAGGCGAGCCTTGGGCATTGAGCGTCACGCGCACCGCGCGGCCGCGGCAACGCAGCACTAATTGCCGCACTTCAAGATTCGCGGAGAACTCAACCGAAACCAGCTCGAGCGGGGCAAACAATTGCATCGTCATGCGCGAAGTCTCGACTGACATCAACTGGAGCCGTTCCCGTTCATCGGAAGGCAACACCGTCACGCCGCCGATGGCAAAGGCGGTGCGTGATTCGACATGGCGGAAGGGTTGCTTGGTTGGCAGGAGACGAACAGTAGTAATGCGGCCGCTGCCATCGAGGTCAATGGGTCCGAGCACGAAGCCGGTTTCCGTCGGCAGCGCCGCCCGTTTGGCTAGAGCCGGAATCTGAATCGCGACCGTGGGTGAAGCTGGTCGCGCCCGGATCGATCCGATTTGGAATGCCGAATTCACTTGCATAGCGACAACATCGAGTGGCAGGTCGAGCAGCACTTCATTTACATTGAGGGGCGGCGCTTGGTGGGCTGGCGCCACTGGTGTCCCTTCCCCGGTCTCGCTCAGCGAAACTGGCGTCGAAATTTGCGGCTGCAAGAATTCCGAAACGAGGGACGGCTCCGCCACCGTTGGAGCTTTTTTCGAGCGCGACGAACTTTTCCCGGAGGCGGGCAAAGGAGAAGTGGAATCCGACTCTTGTCCGTCAGGCTTCGGCTGCTCGCGAAGGAGACCTTCCTTCAGCGTTCGCTGCACCAGCGCAACGAGAGCTTCCGACAAGAATGGTTTCGCGATCGTTGCCACCACGTTCGGCAGCTTTACGGCCGCTGCTGTCATGACGTGTACGTGCCCCGACATCATGATGACAGGCACGCGCGCGGTGGTTGCATTCGCAGCGATACGCCGACAGACTTCGTCGCCTTTGATATCGGGAAGATCGTAATCGCAAAGCACCAGATCGGGCACAAGTCGCGTCGCTTCTTTGACACCGTTTAATCCGTCGAGGGCGGTGGTGATTTGCAATTCAGGCTTCGCGATTGTCAGAGAATCCTCCACAAAAATGAGGAGCATTTCCGTGTCGTCGATGATGAGAACTTGTGGACCGGCTTTCGCTGCGGCCAGCGTTTTCGATTCGAGCGGTTGCGGCGTGGGAAACGGAGAGTATTTCCTGGCCTCGCGCAGTGCATCGATCAGTGTCGGTATCCAGGGACCCTGAATGGTATGACGCGGAACGCCGACGCGCGGCATCTCGATAAAAGTTCCACCAGTCCAGCAAAGCATTTCCACCAGCGCGCCATGGCCTTGCTTATCGGAGGTAGCGGCGTGTGCGATGTGCCCATTGTGCAAATGAAGTTGCCCGCTGCGGCCTTCTCCAGCCTGTAACTGAAGCACCGAATCACCGCCGGCCAGGCATGCCAGCACAACCGCATCGACAAACGCAAAATCGCGCAACGTGCCGCGCGATGTTCCTGTTTCGCGCCACGGGCCAAGCAACGCCTGTACAGCCGCGCCGAAATCAACCAGCTCGAACGGTTTCTCCAGAAATTGCAGCGCTCCCTGCGCGCCGCGCTCCGCCGGCAAATCGCGCGGCGTGCCGGCGGCGATCACCAGAGCGCGCGTATCCGGCAGAGCAGTTCGCATCCCCTCGAAAAACGCCAGCGCGGCTGGATGGGGCGGATCGAAATCGAGCAGGATCAAGCCCGGGCTCTGCGCCAGGGCGATGGTGCGCGCTTCGGGCAACGAATGGGCCACATGGACGACATGTCGCGGCGCAAATTTCTTGAGCGCCGATTCGATCGCGACAGCAAGGGCGTCGTATTCTTCGACGAGAAGAACGCTATGTTGCGCGGTCGTTGCAGGAGCAGGCACGGCAGCAGCAGCTTAAAACAATGAGAACAGAGCGCACGAGACCGTAAGGGCGCAAGTTGCATGCCCGCTCGCAAGCGTTTGCCACCTCTGTCATCCCGAGCGAAGCGAGGGACCTCACATTAGGTCTGAAGCATTTGAGAGGTTCTTCGCCTCGCTCAGGATGACAAGGAGGTGCGGCTGCCGAATGGACAACGATCACTCGTATCGAAGCGCCTCGATCGGATCGAGCGCGGCCGCTCGATAAGCCGGATAAAACCCGAAACCGATCCCGATCGCTGAGCAAACAATCAGACCGACAACGGCCCACCCGTACGGAAAAATCAGATCTACCTTCAGCCAATACGCCAGAAGGTCACCGCCGATGACCCCGAGTACGATCCCGAGAATGCCACCGGCCTGGGAAATGAATACAGCCTCCGTGAGAAACTGTTGCAGAATGTCGCGGCTGCGCGCGCCAATCGACTTGCGAACCCCAATCTCCTTCGTCCGTTCCGTCACGCTCACCAGCATAATATTCATGATGCCGATGCCGGCCGCGATCAGCGCGATGAAGCTAATGACGAACGCGCCGATTCTCACCACCCCCGCCACCGAGATAAAAGCGCTCTTCAACGAATCGTTCGTGTAGATCTCGAAGTCATTGTCCTCATTCGGTTTCAGCCCCCGCGCGATGCGCATTGCCCCGATCCCGCGATCAAACGTGGCATCGAAGTTCGCCTGCGCGAACGACTGGGTTGCTACATTCACGGTGCGCTTGGCCTCTCCGAAATTCTCGAAAAACCGAGTAATCGGCATGATGCAAATATCGTCCTGGCTTTGGCCAAATGAGGTTCCTTTCTCCCCCAGCACACCGATGATCGTAAAAATATGTCCGTTCAACCGGATGGTTTTTCCGATGGGCGATTCGTGCGGAAAGAGTGTTTTCTCGATCTGCTTTCCGACGACGAGGGCCGTGCGCGAGAACTCTACGTCCTCATCATTGATGTTGCGCCCGTAACCCAGTGTATAGGCGTTAGCCGTGAGAAAACTTCTGTTTGTCCCGACTACGGTAAGACTTGGCGTCGTCTTTAAGCCGTTATAAACGGCCTGCCCGTTGAACTCGAAACTCTTCAGGCAGATCTCGCGCGCGTGGGCCTCCATTAAGTCGGCATAACGCAGCGCTTGTGGATACGTAATGTTCCTTCGGTTTTCGTATTTCTTCTTAACCTGCCCGCCGGCATTCACGTTCGCGGGATACTTTGCGAACTGAAAAATATTCGAGCCGAAAAGCGTTAGTCCGGTCTCGATTGAGTTTTGCAATGCGCCCACGGCCGTCATCACCGAAATGACCGAGAACACACCGATTGTAATTCCCATCATAGTCAAACCGCTGCGCAATTTATTCGCCCCGAGCGAAGACAAAGCCATCCTCGTGATCTCGCCCAACATGATGCGGGAGCGACTCGGTTTCACGTCTTTCATTCAACCACGAAGGTCAGGAAGCGCACGAAGCGGGCAAAAAGAACAAACTTTCCCGTTTTGAACTTCGTGCTTTTCGTGTCCTTCGTGGTGGACTCACTCATATCTCAGCGCCGTCACTGGATCGAGGCGCGAGGCTGACCACGCCGGCGCGAAACCTGAGACCAGCCCGGTCAGGACGGACACGATCATGCTCATGAAAACGAGCGCGACAGAAAAGTGAATCGGAAATGATGGCAGCGCCGCGGCGATGCTCATGCAGATGAGATAGGAGATGGCAAGACCGATAAAACCGCCGAGCAGACAAAGCGCCGTCGATTCGATGAGGAATTGAAGCAGTATGGTGCGCCGGCGCGCTCCCAGCGCCTTGCGCGTGCCGATCTCTTTGGTGCGCTCCTTCACGCTCACAAAAGTGATGTTCATGATCCCAATGGCGCCAACGAAAAGTGAAAGCCCGGTAATGAACAAGCCGGCAATCGCGATCGAGTTCTTGACCGGATCGAGCGTGCTCTTAAACGCCTGTTGCTCGTTAATGGAAAAGTCGTCCCTCTTCTCCGGTGGAAGCGCGCGCACACGTCGCATTAATCCTGTTAGTTCATCCTTCGCATCAGCCAGCTTGGTCTTATCCTTTACCTTCACCAGAATGTCGGACTCACTCTTGGCGCTAAAATATTTGTTAAACGCCGGCAGCGGCATCACCACCATCGAGTCCCAGCTGAACAGACCGAGGAAGGTGCCTTGGCGTGAATTGACGCCCAACACCTTGAAGTGCTGCCCGTTGATGAGGACGAGCTTGCTTACCGGGCTGGTATTGGGGAAAAGCGCATCCGCAACGTCATAACCTATCACGCAAACGTTGGAACCATCCCGCGACTCGATCTCGTTAAAAAACCGGCCCTCTTTACAATCGACGGTCGAAGTCAGCACGTAATCGGAAGTCGTGCCCATGACGAAGATATTGTTCACTTCGTTTGCGCCATACTTTACGCTGCGAAAGAAGCTGGCCCGCGGGACAGCTATGATAAGATTCGTCTGCGGAGTCGCCGCCATCATGCGGTTTAACTGCGCGGCATATTCGGTTTTGATCTTCTTGCGATCGCGGTAATTCCACCAGTCATTTACGCGCGCCCACGGCCACTGGTTCACGTAGATGACGTCGTCGCCCAACACGGACATACTGCTATCGAATCCGGTTTGGATCCCGTTGATGGCGGTGCCCATCAGTGTGACCGCAACAATGCCGATGATCACGCCGAGCGCGGTCAGGGTTGAGCGCGTCATATTCGAGCGCATTTGGGACGCCGCGATCTTCCAGCTTTCCGTGATTTCGTAAACGAATCGCTTCATCGGCCTGCTGAGCTTATCGCACTTGGAAGATTGCGCCAGCGGATCGCAGGTTCACCACCGCGTTTCTGGCGTAGCGACCTTGCCATGCTTCCGAGACGATTTATATTACGGTCGCGTCCCGCCAACAATTCACCATATGGAAACAACACTCGAAGCGCCAGTTCGTCAGCCCACCCCTTCCGCCGAACATGACTTCTTGCCGCTGCAAGGCACAGACTACGTTGAGTTCTATGTCGGCAATGCCAAGCAAGCCGCCCACTTTTATAAAACGGCGATGGGGTTCCAAAGCCTCGCTTACTCCGGCCCAGAAACCGGGAACAAGGATTGCGCCAGCTACGTCATCCGTCAGAACAAGCTTACGTTTGTTCTAACTACCCCGCTTCGCTCTGAGCATCCATTTGCCGAGCACATCTCCCGACACGGGGACGGCGTGCGGGTCATTGCGTTGCAAGTGGAAGATGCCACCTCAGCTTGGGAAGAGACGACGAAGCGCGGCGGCAAAAGCTATCTCAAACCGATCACTTTGACCGATGGGGACGGGCAGCTTCTTATGAGCGGCATCCATACTTACGGCGATACCGTTCACTTCTTCATCGAGCGCAGCCACTACAACGGCATCTTCATGCCTGGCTTTCGCAAATGGGAATCGAATTACAATCCAAGCGAGACGGGCCTGCTTTATGTCGATCATTGCGTCGGCAATGTGGGCTGGAACCAGATGAACCCATGGGTGAAGTTTTACGAGGATGTAATGGGCTTCCGTAACATCCTTAGCTTCGACGACAAGGATATCTCGACGGAATACTCTGCCTTGATGAGCAAGGTGATGAGTAACGGCAACGGCTTCGTCAAGTTTCCCATCAACGAGCCTGCTGAAGGGAAGAAGAAATCGCAGGTCGAGGAGTACCTTGACTTTTACAATGGGGAAGGCGTCCAGCATGTCGCCATCGCCACCAAGGACATAGTCGCAACTGTCACCGAGCTTCAGCAGCGCGGACTCGATTTTCTCAAAATACCTGACTCATATTATGAGACCGTCCTCGACCGGGTGGGACATATCGACGAAGACCTCGAGCCGCTCCAGCGCCTGGGTATTCTTATCGATCGGGATGACGAAGGTTATTTGCTGCAAATCTTTTCCAAACCCGTAGAAGACCGGCCGACTTTATTTTTTGAGATCATCCAGCGCAAAGGCGCGAAGAGTTTCGGCAAGGGAAACTTCAAGGCCTTGTTCGAAGCGCTCGAAAGAGAACAGTCCGCCAGAGGCAATCTGTAAGGAGAATCGAGTATGCCGTTTTACCAAAAACTGGGCGAAGTCCCGCGCAAACATCATATATGGTTCCATCGCAACGGCGCGCCCACTTATAAGAACGAGGGCATTGCCTATGAGCATGTCTTCACCACCGAAGGCTTTAACGAGGCCTTTTCTATTTGCTATCACCTGCGACCGCCCACCCGCGTGCGCAACGTCGAACTACTCGAATGTAAGGAACTGAAGAAAGTCACCAACAGTCCTCTGCGACATCACCATTTGCGGACGGCAACCATTCCGCGCCGCGGAGACCTTTACCGTGGGCG
>JBBRAF010000039.1:0-19984 GCA_038207045.1 Chthoniobacterales bacterium | reverse complement strand
GAGGTCAAGGCACGAGCATTGCTTCAAATTGAAGGGGGAGCCCGGTCGAGGAATCTCTGGTCCAAAGCCAAATAGTTAGAGATGTCTCGGCTCCGCTCGACATGACAACGGATGAAGCGGCAATATCTCCTTCTTACGCTGGCGGGGGTCCTCGTCGCACCTGCGCTTTACTCGCTGACGCGGAGTGATCCGGCTAAGCAGGGGGAGGGGAAAAGTTTGACTCTCGTTTCCGATCCATATCACCTCGATCGAATCTATCATTCCATGGAAGGCCCCTGGTCGCTTCAACGGGGCATCCGCGTGGGAGCGGGAGAGAAAGCGCCAATGCAATGGGTGACGGGTTTGGAAACAACCGTGGTGAACGCGGCGGAAAGCGCGCCGATCTCGCAGGAATTCTTCTGCCATTCCAATCTCACTTTCGCCGAGCACAGCGCGACGCCGGCGCAATACAATCAGCGGTTCGGGGGGGAAACGCATTTCGAGTGGCGTCTGTTCACGCTCGTGCCCGGCCGTCTCTCGATCGAGCTACCGCAAGGCTTCGGCATGCTCGTTCCAGCCGATGCGCCGCTGGATTATTTCACAATGTCCTTAAACATGAACGAACAACGCGACGCGGTGAATGTGCGAATGCGAACGAACGTGCACACGATTGCGGCGGACCAGCCAGGTGCGCCGACGAAGGCACTTTTTAGACGTGCGTTGTATGTGGTCCAACCGCAGAGCGACTCTGCTCATATGAGTCCTTCGAGCGTAAGTAATGCGCAGCCGCAGCACGCGGGCGCGGGGTGCGCCGACTCCTCCTGCAAGGTCAATTTCTCGGCTGTCTCTGCCTTGGGGAAAGAGGGTGAAGGACTGACGCCGCATTGGCTCGTGCCGAATGGCCGACATCTTTACAAGACGGAAATTACCTCGCAGCTTCGTCTTCCATTCGACACGACCATTCATTACGCGACCATTCACGTGCATCCGTTCGCGCGCGCGATGGAGTTGCGTGATCTTACTACCGGCAAAGTACTTCTGCGGTTGAGCTCGCGAGATTGGCCAGATCGGTTCGGTGTCGCTCATGTCGACGAACTGAAGTCTATCGAAGGAATACCGATTTTACGCGATCACCAATATGAGGTGACAGCGGAGTACGATAATCCGTTGGATTCGAAGACGGATGCGATGGCGATTCTCTATCTCTATCTGTTGGAGAAGAGCCTTACATAAGCATGCCGGGTTCGGCGTTTTGCATCAATGGCTGGTAGGAAATTGGGGACGCAACGAAGCTCCTCCCTGCCGTGCAACCGCCGGTGCGCCACACAAACGCACTTTGAATGCATCGGCGCACTGGGGTTGCCAGGGAACAGCATCTCTCTACCGTCCCCGGATGAATTTTAAAGCGCTCGGCGCCTTATGCGTCGCCGCCTCTCTTAGCTCGTGCGCGACGGTGATTCGCGGCTCGCACGAAAAGCTACAGGTGATTAGCACGCCGGCCGGGGCAAATGTCAATCTTTCCACCGGCGAGACAGGAGTCACGCCGGTCACTTTTACGAAGCTAAGGCGTGACAGTCTTCAGGTGACGGTGAGCAAGCCCGGTTACATTCCGCAGACGGTGGCGGTGGAGAGCCGCGCATCCGGCTCGGGCGTGGCGGCGACCGCGGGCAATGTCGCGCTGGGCGGGCCCATCGGCATGGCGGTGGATGCCGGGACGGGCGCGTGGAATTCGCTTTATCCGAATCCAGTGTCGGTGCAGCTCACGCCGGCGCCGCTCGATCCGCAGGCCGCGCGCAAGTTGCGCAAGAGCCGGTACCCACTCGGCACGCCGTCGGACCGAGCCGGAATGGTGCACAGCCCGTATACGCAGCGTGTCTATGATGTGCGGCAGGTGCCGCACGGCACGCTCGTGCGCGATGTGGATGTCGACAAGTTGTTCGTGAATCCGTAAAGCGGAACCTGGCTGTTTCGCTAATGGATGGAATGACGGCGTGGTTCGTGCGAAGCGGCTTCGCGGCAGGAAGCCGCGAAGTACGGTCCAGGACAGCGTTGGGGAGCGTCGCGAAGTGGTGAGATCGTAACTGTGCATCCCCTTTCACTTTCACTGCACCAGCCAAAGGCCGTCCGTGCGGCAGACGGACTGAAACGCGCGCTCCAGCCCCCACTGATTCGTATGATGACTTGAGGTAGCGGTAGATGACTTCGCGCGCGTTTGAAGATTTCCCGACTGGCACGCGCCTGGTTTCGTCGAGCTATTTGGTAACGGCGGAGGCGATTACTGGCTTTGCGCGAGAGTACGATCCGCAGGTTTTTCATCTCAACGAAATGGCAGCCAGGCTAACGATCTTTAAAGGGCTGGCGGCGAGTGGCTGGCACACGGCGGCTATTTCGATGCGACTATTCGTCAAGACCATGAATGTAGCGGGAGGAATTGTTGGCCTTGGAGTGGATGAACTGAAATGGCCGGCGCCGGTCCATGCCGGCGATGAGCTACGGCTCGAGATCGAGATTCTAAATGCGCGAGTTTCCAAATCGCGTGCTGAATACGGCATCCTGCGCATCCGCAATGTGACGAAGAATCAGCGGGATGAGATCGTGCAATCGTTCAGTGCGAGTGCGTTGGTGGGAAGGAGAGGGGGGGAGTAAGAGGTAAGAGGTGAGAGGTGAGAGGTGAGAGGTGAGAGGTGAGAGGTGAGAGGTGAGAGGTGAGAGGTGAGAGGTCAGAGGTCAGATCTTTAGTCTAGTTAGTCGTGTGATCGGCGTTAGCTGAGCGCAATCCGCAACCAGAGTCATTTACATGTCACTAGTCAGTCACACTGTATGTTCCGGTTCTTGCTCGCAGGGATGGGCGGCGTCACCGCATTCACACTGGATAGTGACATGATTGATGGAGAAACGGGAGTGAAGTTCTTCCTTGACCCGGCAGAGAAAGGAATCGTCGATTGCGCCATCGGGTTTGATGAGATGTGCGGTGATGGCAGTCTCAGTGGTGCTCATGGGCCAGATGTGAAGGTCGTGCACTTCGCTGATGCCGGGTAGCTGGCGCAGGTAGCCGTGGACGGCGTCGGGGTCGATCTGTTTGGGAACGGCTTGTAGGGCGAGGTTGACCGCTTCGCGCAGCAAATTCCATGTGCCCCAGACGATGACGGCGGAAATGAGAAGGCTAATGATGGGATCGATCCAGTGTTGGCCAGTAAGGAGAATGACGATGCCGGCAATAACGACGCCGGCGGAGATAGCGGCATCGGCAGCCATGTGCAAAAACGCGCTGCGAATATTGAGATCGCCTTTACGACCAGCGGCGAACATCCATGCTGTGATGGTGTTGATGACAATGCCGAAAATGGAAACGCCAATGACAATTTTTCCTGAGACATCAGCTGGTTGGCCCAAGCGACGGATAGCTTCCCAGGCGATGGCGCCGACGGAAACGAGAAGGAATATGGCGTTGAAAAGTGCAGCGAGGATGGAGCTGCCGCGCAGGCCGTAGGTGCGGCGTTTTGTCGGGCGTGTGCGGGCCATGGCGCCGGCGGCCCAGGCGAGAAGAAGGCCGAGGACGTCGCTCAGGTTGTGCCCGGCGTCGGCGAGGAGGGCGAGAGAGTGACCGATGACTCCGTAGGCAACTTCGAAGGCGATGTAGACGGCGTTGAGGGTAACACCGATGGCGAAGGCGCGACTGAAATCAGGCGGGTGAGAGTGGCTGCAATCGTGCGGCATGGCGCGGGTATCATCAAGAAACTCGTGACTTTCTGAAGTTGTGCCAGCGAATTGATCAGCGGAAGAAGTGAGAGGTAGGAGGTGAATGGGCTGATTATTTGCGCAGTTGCTGTTATCGGGTGGCACTGCCGCTCTTCGTGATCACCAAGACTTAAGGTGATGGCAGGGGGCTGTCCGTTGGACGAACGGCAGCTAGAATTTTCTCCGAGGAATGCAATCGCAGACACCTGTCGGCCAGTCGTTACGCGAATAGGCTGTGATGAGGGCAAGATATTCAGGCGGCCTGCTCGCTATACTCGGTGGGGCGATGTTTCTCGCCGGATGCGATCAACCAGCCTCGCCTCCGCCATTGGCGCAAGAGACGCGGCAGGCTCCGCCCCCAATGGTGGCAACGAACAATCTCAAGCAACGGCAGGCTGATTTCCTGAATCGAATCCGCGCGGCCGATCCGCAGCAGCGCACGATTGATCGCGCGATGTTAAATGAGCAAAACGAGCTGGGTTTGATTCTGGATCGCACCGTTGAAATGGATCGGGTGCCGGATTTGATGCGAAGCGTTCTCACGCAGATGGCGCGGGAGTTTCCAGGGCAGGACCTGACCGTTTTGGCCTACACACCATCGAACCCGCCGCATAAGATCGGCACGGCGCGCCTGGACGCGCGAACTCGCGACATGAGTTATACACCCGCACAATAATTTGAATCGATTCAGTAGTACCCCGTCCCACTTCACCAACTCAACCGGAGGACACGAAAAATGCCAGGAACTGTAGATGACTTCATGCAACGCTTTGGCGGCGGCGGAACAATGGATGAAAGCGAGGCCGCTCAATACCACGACCGCTTCACCTCAGATCACGCGAACGACCGTAGCTTCGACAACAGCACCTATCATCAGGCCGCGAGCCAGTATTTAGGCAAGCTGCCGGATGAGCAGTTTCACCAGACGACGCGCACTGCCATGGCGCAGATGCCGCAGGAGCAGCGTGCCGGGCTGCTCGGGACTCTCATGGGCGCGCTTGGCGGCGGCGCTGGACTTGGCGGTGCCGCTGCAGGGGGCGGCGGCGGACTCGGTGGCATTGCCCGAATGCTCGGGCTGGGTTCGACCGATCCGAACCAGATGAGTAACGATGACGCGGCCAAGCTAATGAATTACGCGCGCAAAGAAAACCCGGGCGCGCTGCAACAAACCGTGGCCGAGAAACCATGGTTCGTGAAAGCGTTGGGCAATCCTGTGGTGATGGGTGCGTTGACGCTGGCAGCGGCCAAGTTGCTGAGCGGGCAAAGGCGGAACGCATGAATAGCGACCGCTAACTTAAGTAATTGCCTCTAATCTAGACGAACAACAATCAACCAATAACTAATTATGAGTTTATTCAATAGTCTGATGTCGAAGATATTTGGTCACGCCAGTGGAACTGGCGCGGGGGGAGTCACGAGCACTTCGGCGCCGGCCGCGACTACTACGGCGCAAGCAGGTCAACCCTCCGCCCCAGCGATGGGGCCGTCCGCTGCCGTCGGCGGCACGTCGGCAGGAGCGGCCGCCCCGCCCGCTCAGCCAGTAGATGTCGCTGCCGTCCTCGACGGGCTGGCGGCCAAGAACTCGGAGAAGCTTGATTGGAAGCATTCCATCGTCGACCTGATGAAGCTGGTGGGAATGGATAGCAGTCTGAATGCGCGCAAACAGCTTGCTACCGAGCTTCATTACACCGGCGATCAAAATGATAGCGCATCGATGAATATGTGGCTGCACAAGCAGGTATTGCGGAAACTGTCCGAGAACGGCGGCAAGGTTCCGCAAGAGCTGCTGAAGTAGAGGTCAGAAGTCAGAAGTCAGAGGTCAGAGGTCAGAGGTCTAGAGCGGGCGCTGATCTAGTTCGCGACGCTGCTTTGATGCGGCTTCGGCAAAGCGTGGTCGCCTTGGAAGAACGCGCAGAGGCACGCGAAAAACGGTTCGTGTCTGTCTGGTTTTTGCGCTTCAATGCCAGGTGGACGTTAGCGCCTGTCTCGGTCTGGCCTATCTTTTCTCGGAGATCCTGCTCAATCTGACGCGACGCTCGCGTGGCGAAGGCGTGAGGCACGATCGCAGCACGTTGAAGCTATTGTGGCTCGTCATCCTCGCGAGCGTGGCGAGCGGCCTGTTAGTGGCGAGATATTGCCCGGGTGCGACGATCCCGCAACGCGATTTCTGCATAGCGGTCGGCGTGGCGCTCTTTGTCATCGGCCTTGGATTACGCTGGTGGGCAATCGTGGTTTTGGGGCGATTTTTCACCGTCGACGTCCAGATCGCAAAGGATCATCAACTCGTCGATACCGGTCCTTTCCGGTGGATGCGGCATCCGTCCTACACGGGAGTGTTGCTGGCATTCATGGGATTCGCCCTATCGCTGGCAAACTGGGCGGCATTCGCAGCAATCACGGTGCCGATTTTTGTCGCCTTTATTCGTCGCATGAACGTGGAAGAACAGGCGCTGAGCGGCGCCCTGGGAAATCACTACCTCGATTACATGCGGCGAACAAAGCGATTGCTTCCCGGAGTCTATTGAAGATCACAATGGAACACTGATGATGATTCTCGTTAGCTGCGCACGGCAAACAAAGTTCTTGCGGCAGGTTCGATTCGCGATTAACGAGACAACAAGGAAGTTGACTGGACAAATCGTGCGGCGTAGGAAGGAGTGGCTATGAAGAAGAAGCGAGCAAAGGGAGGGTATTCCGAAATCAGAAACATCCGGGTGCTGCCGAGCGGCTACCAGGTGGCAGTGACGAGGGAAAAGACGGAGTTTAGCAAACATTTCGCCGGGCATTCGGCCAAGAGTTTACGGATGGCCGAGACATATCGGGACATGTTGCTGCGCATGCTTCCCTCCAAGCGCCGGCACCAGGTGCCACCGCGCGTGCTGGCCGCCGTCGGGCTAAAGCAGCCGATGGTAGGAATTTCACGTTATCCCAAGGGTTGCTACGCGGTTTGCTATCGAGATCAGGCCAAGCGCATGAAAACGCGCACGTTCCCATGGCGTGACGGCAAAGGTGAAATCGCCGCCTATAAAGCAGCCATCCAGTTCCGCAAAGCGAAGCTCAAAATCTCGTAAGCATACTCGCTATTGGGCGAGAGCGAAAAGAATCGTCTGGCTGGAATTGGCGCGTGGCGTTCTCGCAATCAATCTCGGTGTTGATGTGCTCCAGCGCCGACTTGCCTCGATCTGGTGCTGGTAGCTCGGAGGCGCCAGCAGATACCGAGCGTTGCGGGGTACTTCGTCAAGGTTGTGAAGGTAGTTGATGGATGGCCTGAGATAGAAGAAGTATGGCTGATAAGGTGGGTTGACGGCATAAAGAGTTTCATTCGGCGGAACGAGGGCGTTGATTTGCGCGGCAATTCCCTTCAGATATTCGTGCCGTCGGAGAAAGGTCGCCGAACGAAGCGGGAAGATGACGGTGCCGGCGAGCACACTCACGGCAAGGAGTGATGCGACGAGCAATGCCGGAACGGCAAGGCGTAACTTGCCCAGCCTCACATTCCAATCAAAAGCGTCGTAGCTTACGGCCACCCCGATGATCCAGCAGAACGGTGCGGCCAGTGGCAGAACATAACGGGGAAGCGTTCCCGGAATGAGCAAGACAACGACGAATAAAAGCGCGCTGCCGCAGATTAGTCCGCGAACAACTTCGCGCGCGAGTGCTTCAGTAATTTTATTTAGTCGGACGAAAGGGACGAGTATCAGCCAGGGAAGAAAGTAGGCGAAACCGCGTGGGAAATTGAGCGACCAGTTTTCCATGCGTCCTTCTTCACCATGGAAGGCCGCCGTCGTCTCCCGCGACCATGCCTCCATGGGTGAATGCCAGTGCAAGGCGCGAAAATAAGGCACGGCCCACGCGAAGAAGATTGTTAACATGAGCAGGATTCCGAACAAATGAGAGGGATGGAGCAATTCGCGGAGACGTCGCGTTCGCCAAAGGATTGCGCAGACGAGAACGTAAAAAAACAGAACATGAGTGGGGCCTTTGGTGAGAAGACCGAGGCCAAGAAATATCCAGGGGACGGTGAAGGTAAGCCAGGAAGAACGCTTTTCCTGCCACCAGACCAACCAAAGGATAAGAGCAATGGCGAAAATCGAAACATAGATCGCTTCGATTTCGATCATTCGGCCTTTTTCGACCAAACCAAGAATCGTTAGCCAAGTGAACGCGGCGGCGATCGATCCGCGACGGCCGAAGAGGCGACGCGCAAATGTGAGGAGGAAAAGGGCGACGCTCAGCAGGAACAACGGTGAAGGCAGCCGCGCCGTCCAATCATTGCGGACTCCGAACAGCCGGAACGATCCTGCCACGACCCAGTTCACGAGCGGTGGTTTGCTCAGATAAGGCGCGGCGCCGATGTAGGGCACGAGGTAGTTGCCGCTGTCCAGCATTTGCACCGCCGGAAGAACGCGATGGCCTTCTTCGCTGCGCAACTCCGAAGAACCGAGGAAGGCCAGATATGTCACTGCCCAGAGGGCGAGCAGGATAAGGCCGTCCAGCCAGCGAAACATCAGTGGGCGTTTTGCCAACGTGTGAACTGGAGGCTCGCGCCGTTCGTATCAGTAAGAATGAGATGGTCGCCCGATAGCTGGAAGCGATACACCACAGTCGCAAACGGCGTTTCGATTTTGACTCGTTGGTTGTTTCCTAGGCTATAACGGCCGCGCACGCTGCCTTGTACAACGGTGCCTCCCTCGCTGAACTCCCAAACCATTTCATTTTCCCCGGACGCGGCACGCCATTTCCCAACGATCCCACCCGGGTGACGGCAGCCAGGCAGGTTAACCGCGCAGACAATGATCAGAACCGAGTAGAAAATTTTCCGTGTCATTCAAAACGCAGACGGCGCTACTTGACGCGATCATATAGTTCAGGCCGGCGATGTGTAAATACCGGCATGCGCTGACGGATATCCGTAAGAGCGGATGCTGAAAGCTCTGCTTGTACGAGTTCTTCCTGTTCTTCTCCGGCGACCGCCATGGTCGTCCCCGATGGATCGATAATCATCGAGCTGCCGCAGAACTTCACGCCATTGTCCGCGCCGACGCGATTCGAAAGCACGAGATAGCATTGGTTCTCGATGGCTCGCGCGCTGGCAAGTGTGCGCATGTGCGCAACCCGCGCGGGAGGCCATGCCGATGAGATGACGAATATTTTTGCGTGCTGCTCGATGCTGAGGGAGCGGTAAAGTTCCGGGAAGCGTAAGTCATAGCAGATGCTCAAGCCGGCGTGAAACTCTCCCATCGGCAGCGCGACTAATTCAGAGCCGGCAGTGAAACACTTATTTTCATCGATGGGGGCGAGAGCGAAGAGGTGACTCTTGCGATATCGGCCGACGACGCGGCCACCGGCGTCGACCATTACCTGGGAATTGAAAATTGCGGAGCCTTCACGTTCCGAGACGCCGCAAACGAGCCCAAGTGCGAGTTCTTTTGCAATGGCACGCAATTCTGGAACCGCGCCTCCATCCCAGGATGATGCTCTTTCCTGGATAACCGACATGACGTAGCCGGTGTCGCACATCTCGGGAAACACAACCCAGTCCGCGCCATCGCCGCGAGCCTGCTCGGCAAAGGCGCGAATTTTGCGCAGATTAGCGGTGATATCTCCGACAACACACGCGATCTGAGCGGCAGCGATCTTCATGTTGAAACTTTTCAGTCCACGACTCGGCGACGGAGAAGAAGGAATGGTCTCTCAACTGCGAAAAATAGGAGAGCGCCTGCGACGTAGATACAAATTTCAACCAGCAGAATAGCTGGCAGGGAGGTGAGCGCCAGATGGTAGCTGGAGCAAAATTGAGTTACAGCATGAATAACGAGCTTGTGACTCAGGTAGACGCTATAGGCAACGCTGGCAAGAAAGGCCGCGCCTGGAACTTCCATATGCCGGAAAGGCAGCCGGGGACTGACGGCGCAAATGAGGAGTAATGCCATGCCGAACGCGATCAAGGGAAACTGCCAGATGCAGGTAACGATAGTGAGATCATTGTCACCAATGTGCAACCCGTAGATAATGGCGCCGAAAGCTGGCAACCAAAGCCAGGTCGCTCCATCTGTTAGGCGCTTCCACCATGGCGGACGGAACCTCTGGATTGCCGCCAGGACTACGCCAAACACAAGAGGATCGAGGCGGGTCCATGTCGGATAGTAAATCCACCTTTGGAAGCCGCGAAAGGAGACGCTGCCGCCTTCTCCCGGATGCAGATATGCAAGAAGGCCTCGTAAGATAAGTCCGGCGGCGAATACGGAACATATTACGAGAAATCCCGTCCGTGGCCGTCGATTCACCGCAAGTATAATCAAGGGCAAGAGCAAATAGAATTGGTCTTCGATTGCCAACGACCAGGCATGAGAGAAGGCCGTTCCGCCGCGTAAACCGATATTCTGACCCGAAACCAGGAACTTCCACAGGGGAGATATCTCTGGGAATTCACGCAACGAAGGCAGGGAAAAGTAGATGAGAAGGGTGACGAGATAAGCTGGCATGATGCGCAAGGCGCGGCGGGCGAAGAACCGCCCCAGCCGGATAGGTTCATTACGAGTAAGTGGCGCAAGGAGTTGGCCGCCGATGAGATAGCCGCTGAGAACGAAGAATAGATCGACGCCGATCCAACCGAACCGATGTAATTCGCGAGGAAGCGAGAAACCGAAGATGCCGGCGTGGTAGATGACTACGACGATAATGGCGAGGGCGCGGAGAAGATCGAGACCGGATTGACGCGCATACTCGGTAAAGCGCGGATCGATCCTAGCTTCACTCCCGATATTGAGACTGAAGGGGAGTACCCTAGTCATGATCGAGCGCGGCGCCCCCGCGGCGCTACCTTTAAGGTAACATCGCAGGTCCCTCGACTCGTTCGGGATGACATGCTTGTTGGCAATTATAGATGGCTTCTAGTATCCCGCCGCCTGGCCATCCTTGCGCGATTCACTCGCGCCCACATAGACGCGCTCGCCGTCGTGTGCCTCGACCTTTATAGCCTGGTAACCACCGTAACCGCCGAGATCGAAGCGCACGTCGTGGCCGCGTTTTTTGAGTTCGCGAACTGTCTCGTAAGGAATGCCACTTTCTACTTCCACATAGCCGCCGGTGGTCATGGTTTCGTCTGTCGGTTCGTTGTCACCTTCATGCTGCCATCGCGACGCGTCGCCCGCTTCCTGGACGTTGAGGTTGAAGTCAATCTGATTCGTGAGCACCTGCACGTGACCTTGCGGTTGCATGCCGCCGCCCATCACGCCGAACGCCTCCCAAGGCTTCCCATCTTTCATCACGAACCCGGGAATGATGGTATGGAATGGGCGTTTACCCGGCGCATAGACGTTGGCGTGGCCGGGCTGCATCGAGAATAGCTCGCCACGATCCTGGAACATAAAGCCGAGTCCGGGTACGACGATGCCGCTGCCCATGCCGCGATAGTTGCTCTGGATAAGGGAGACCATGTTCCCTTCGTCGTCCGCCGCGCACATGTAGATAGTGTCGCCGTCATCGAGCTGCGCAGGTTGGCCGGCCGTCACGCTTTTCGCGGCGCGATTTGGATCGATGAGCTTGCGGCGCTCCGAAGCGTACTTTTTCGAAATCAACTGTGCCACCGGCACTTTGGCAAAGTCGGGATCGGCGTAAAACTTGGCGCGATCCGCCCATGCCAGCTTCTTAGCTTCTATCATGGCGTGCAGCGTCTCCGGAGAGTTGCGTCCCCACGCGCGGAGGTCGAATCCTTCGAGAATATTTAATATCTCGAGCGTGGCGATGCCCTGACCATTCGGGGGTAGTTCGGAAACATCATACCCGCGATAGTTTGAGGACACCGGCTCAACCCACGTGCTCGTATGCTTCTCAAAATCGACTTTGCGCAACCAGCCGCCGTTTGTCTGCATAAAGGCGTCAATCTTATCCGCGATCTCCCCTTTGTAGATCGCTTCGCCGTTGGTCTGGCCAATCAAGCGCAACGTGTTTGCGAGCCCTGGATTCTTGAACACGTCGCCTTTCGCCGGTGTGCGCCCTTTGCCATCGAGCGTGTAGGTGGCGAGGAATGCGCCCGGTAGGTCTTTATAAAGGCGCGGTCCGACCGACCAAGCGTAGGCGATTAGCTCCGTCACCGGGAAACCTTCCTCCGCGTAATGTATCGCGGGGGCGAGATCGTCGCTAAGCTTGAGCTTGCCGAACTTCTTGTGCAGCTCGGCCCAGGCGTCGACGCAACCGGGCACGCTGATTGGCAGCATACCGACCGGCGGAATCGTCGTGCGATTAAGCTTATTCAGTTCTGCTTTCATCTGATCGTAGTTAAGTCCGAGCGGCGAACGTCCACTGCCGTTTAATCCAAAAAGCTTTTTCTCCTTCGCGCTATAAACGATGGCGAAGAGGTCACCGCCGACGCCGTTGGACACCGGTTCCATCAAACCAAGCGTCGCATTCGCGCCGATGGCAGCATCCACCGCGCTGCCGCCGCGTTTGAGAATATCGATTCCTACCTGTGTCGCCGCCGGCACGCTCGTGCAAACCATTCCATGTCGCGCCAGCACTTCCGAACGGGTAGCGAACGGCTTGCCGGTGATGCGATCGATCTGGGCAAAGGCAGTCGAGTTTAACAAAACGACCGGGATAACGATACGGGAGAGACTGACTAACTTTTTCACTTGGCCTAGCATCTCAGTCATTCCGAGCTGAGTCGAGAAATCCCATGGCGTTACCTAGGAGGCGACTTCTGCGGGATCCTTCGACTTCGCTCAGGAATGGCACAAACTAACTTCAATCCGGCCACGTCAGCAGCCGCATCAATCGCATCCCGCTTTCGCTCAAATGAGCCTGTTCGCCGCGGCCTGCGACAACGCCGCGCGTGAGATAAATGCTATCGACATCGGAGTCCTTCAAATAGGTAATCGTCGGCTCCGCCACCGCTTCGCCGCGTGCTTCGATCTTCAGTGGCACGCCCGAGCGAGCGAAACTCACCTCCCATGACTTCGCATTGACCGCGACGTTCTTGACCATCCAGGGATAAAGCTTTCGGAGATCGAAGCGCGGCGAATCTGGCACAGCCACTTTGTAGGACGTCTCTTCCTCTGCAAAGAAGGCTGGAACGGTCAACTCAGGCCGCCTTTCATGCTCCAGAAAGAAGCGCGCGATATCGATGCCGGCGAGGTTGATCCCGTTATAGATTCCGTTGTGGTTCGGCTCGCGCGCGAAGTAATGCTCGTGCCAGTCTTCGAAATTACGGTTTAGCATCAGGTTCAACTCCAGATGCAAATGCGCGCGTTCTTGGTTTAATCCTTCGCCGGTGTGTCCCATGCGCGCGATTCGTTCACCGCGATGAACAAGCGCGCCAACAGTAGTCGTGATCGTACTCAAGTGCCCGTAGAGCGAGTAGTAGAGCGATCCCTCCCAGCCATGCTCAATCACGATGTAGCGACCATAGTTCGAATAACCGGCTACGGTATTTGTGTGCACTACCTTGCCGTCCGCAATCGCCCGCACTTCATCAAGTGGCTCGCCATGCGCGTCGCGTGAGAGCGGCCTGATATCGATGCCTTCGTGAAACCGGGAATACAAGAGACCATTCGCAGTTGGCACCGGGTTGCGAACGAAGCCATAGCGACCGCCCTCCCACGGGCGTGATTTCTCCCCCTGAAATTCGCGTTCGATGTATTGGTAAAACGCCGCGCCGCCTCCGTGAAAGAGCGCGTCATTGTCTGTCGGCAGACTGATATCGATGCGCGAATTTTGCGCGAGCATGATGGAGGCGCGCGCGATCAACACCAGCGCGATCGCGCCACCGCGTTGACTCATCGGCGTTTGGTTGCGCCAATGGCCGGCCAATCCTTCTCCATCAATGCGATATCGGACGCGCTCAGTCCAGAGGCCAGATAAAGTCGTCCGTCCGAAACGGCACGATCCACCATCAACTCAGTCACGGCCCGTCCATTCACCAGGACTAATAGCATCCTGCCGCGATGTTCGGTGCTCAAAGTCTCGAGCGCGAGACGGCCATGATCGTTTAACTCCAGCAACGCACCGTAACTTCCATCGCTCGCGGAGTAGGAGCGGAATGCGGCGACATCGCGCTCGGAAATTGTCGGGATCTTTTCAATAAAGACGTTTTTGCCGGTGATGGGTGTGGTGATTGGATTGGCAAACACGCTACCGTCGTTCTCATTCGCCTGAGCATGGACTCGCAGAGTGCAGTGCCGGGATTTCCCCATCGCAAATGGCATCACTATCATTACGATCAGCGATACCGCCATCGTGACAGCGTGGGCGCTCCGCCGGAGCTGTTTGCGCTTCATGCGCGATTGATAAAGGGTTTGACACACTTTGCAACGTTTGTTGAAACACGCGCACATGAAACTGGCTGCCGCCGTCCTCACTGTCTTATTTCTTGCCAACGCGTCCCTCGCGCAATCGCCTGCTCCTTCGCGCGGGATCATCAATCGCGTGCTGCATCCTTTTAGCTCATCGAGAAAGCCGCCCAGATATCAGGATATACGATTGCGCGGATTGCTTTTCGAATTGCAAGTTCCGGCCGAACCGGTCCGGCTTTCCGAGGTGCGCCAGCTTCATGTCAAAGCCCTGCTCAGCAATGCCGGTAACAATCCGGTGTCTCTCGATTTTCCTAATTCGCAGCGCATCGACATCCAATTGCTCGCGCCTGACGGCGCCGTCCTGACGCGCTGGTCGGAGAACCGCGTTTTCAGCGAAGAAATCGGCACGCTCTTAATCAATCCGCGCGAGCAGATCGTCTACGATGAGACCATCGCCACGCGCGAGCTGCAACCTGGTCGCGTTTATACGGCGGAGGTTTTCGTGCCGAAGTATCCGGAATTACGCGTCCGGCAAAAGTTCCTGACCGCGCCCTAGCCTCACACCATGCTGGAGTAATGGAGTGATGAGTTGAACAACACTCCTATACTCCAGCACTCCAGTACTCCGGAGCTCTTCGCTGACTACCACACGCATCCGCAGGGACATCGCGTCCAGCCTTACACGCCCGAGCTCCTCCAGCCCTGGATCGATTCCGCACGCGCGAAAGGTGTCACCGACATCGCTTTTACCGATCACGATCGATACCACGCCGGCGTCGATTTTGATGAAATCGATCGATTGCGCGAAACGAATCCAGCTGTGAAGATTCGCGCCGGCATCGAGCTGGACAATGATCCCAAAAGCGGCGCCAGCGGCAGGCAATGGGTTGAGCAAAGCTGGGGGCAACTCGATTTCGTTCTCGGCTCGGTCCATTACCTCGACCGGCCCGATCAGATGTTCGACACCCTGCCGGCTGGAGCTGAGCAATTCGTCGGGCGCGATGCCAACGAGATTTATGCAGATTACTTTTCGCGTGTTCGGCAGATGATCGAGACTGGCCTGGTCGATTGTCTCGCCCATCTTGATCTCGTGAAAATCCACGGGCATCGACCCAACGGAGACATCGCTCCCCTCATTGACGAGACATTGGAGTTGATACGAGCCCGGAATCTCGTCCTCGAACTTTCGACTGCTGGCTGGCGCAAACCGGTAAACGAACTCTACCCGTCCGACGAGATCATAGGCCTCGCGATGGCGAAAGGAATCCTGTTCACGGTCGCCTCCGATGCGCACTCCTGCGCGCAGCTCGGCGATAACTACGTTCGGCTCAGTCGGAAGCTGACTGATCTTGGCATTCGTGAAGTCTGCACTTTCGCGAAGCACCAGCGCATCGTCTGCCCACTGTAGCGGCGCTCTGTGAGCGCCGAGGTAGTGCATTGTAAAGCGTCTACAACCCCAGCCCCGGCACATCCATCCCGCCGGTAATCTTCGACATTTCCGAGGTGGCGATCGCCTTGCCTTGTTCGATCGCTTGCTTCACGCCGCTTAACACCATTTCCTCTAAAAACTCCACGTCCTCAGGATCGACGATCTCCTTCGCGATCTTGATCGAGACCACGTCGCCGGCGCCATTCGCCACCACCGTGACCTTTCCGCCACCGGCCTGAACTTCTACCGTTTTCTCCTCCAGCTCCGCCTGCGTCTTGCTCATTTGCTCCTGCATCTTCTGCGCTTGCTTCATTAATTTGTTCAGGTTCATAGCGTCCTTCCTTTAATCATTTGATCTCACCTTGAAACATTTCCAAGGCTTCGCGCACGATTGGCGGCGGCGTTTTCTTCGCCGCGCTTGGCGTCGAGACCGTTTGTTTCTTCGCGGATTCGGTGGGCGTGAGTTTTAATGTCCACTCGCGGCCGCTGATTTCCTTTAGCAAACTCTCCAGCTGCTTGCGATTGGTGGCCGTCGCGAGGGTTTCAATCTGTGACTTTTCGCTGGCCGGATAATCGAGAATAAAGCTGCGACCATCTGCTGCCGGCGATGTCAGGGAATCAACCAGCGTTCGCAAAAAGCCGCGGGCCGGAACTCTCGCCAATACCTGCTCCCAGATCTTCTCCGGTTCGATTTTCTCGCTCGCCTTTGCTTGCGCTGGTGGCGCCGACGCGGGTGATGTCACCGACTGATCCTTGGGCTTGGGCGTCGGCCCTTTTCCATCCCGCAGCGCGGTCAGGTTCTCGATGACTTCATCGAGCGTTGCCTGATTCAAAGTTTGAATGGCTTTAATCACTGCCACTTCGAAATGAAGCTTCTTGTTCGGCGCCCATTTCATCCGCCCTTCCGCCGCCGCGAATTGCTCGATTAACTCCAGTAATCGATCCGTTCCAAGTAGCGGCGCTTGTTGCTCAAAACCTGCCCGAATCTCTGACGTTACTTCCTCGCTTAGCGCATCCGGTTTCACTTTGAAAACGAGCAAATCGCGCAGGTAACCGATGGTGTCGGACATCAACTTCATCATGTCCTTGCCCGCTTCGCATTGTTCGTTCAGCAACTCGAGCGTTTCCGCTGTTTCCCCGCGCAAAATTCTCCCGACAAAATCGGCCACTCGCTCTTCGCTGGTGAATCCAAACACGTTCAAGACGTCGGCTTCCGCGATACTTTCGCCGCAAAAAGCGACCAGCTGATCGAGCATCGATTCGGCGTCGCGCATTCCGCCTTCGGCCCCGCGCGCGATGGCGTGAGCTGCCGCCGGTGCGAGCGTGAGGCTTTCTTTTCGTGAGATCAGTTGCAGGTGCTGCGCAATCAGGTTGGTCGCGATGCGGTGCAAATCGAAGCGCTGACAGCGCGACAAGATTGTCGGGAGGACCTTCTGCGGTTCCGTCGTCGCGAAGATGAATTTCACGTGCGGCGGCGGTTCCTCCAGCGTCTTGAGCAAGGCGTTAAACGCGGCCGAAGTCAGCATGTGGACTTCGTCGATAATATAAATTTTGAAGCGCGATTTCGCCGGCACGTAGCGCACGTTGTCGCGCAGCTCGCGCACTTGCTCTACGCCGTTGTTGCTCGCGCCGTCGATCTCGAGGACGTCGAGGCTGTTGCCGGCCGCGATTTCCTTGCAGTTGTCGCAAATACCGCAGGGAGTAATTGTCGGCGCGGGCGAGTTCGAGCAGTTCAGCGCTTTCGATAAAATGCGCGCGGTAGAGGTCTTGCCGGTTCCGCGCGGGCCGACGAAAAGATAAGCGTGCGCCAATCGGTTTTGCTCGACCGCATTTTTCAGCGTGCGAGAAACATGTGTCTGCCCGACCAGATCATCGAATGTCTGGGGTCGGTATTTGCGGGCAAAAACCTCGTAGCTCACGCTGAAATTTAGCCTTTCCGCCCTGACGCGAAAGACGAAACTCTGCCCGCATGATGGCGACCGGCGGTTCCCTCGACGTATTCTTCCTCGCGCAAGGGGAACAGACGGCGCCCGTGGTCATGTCGCGCCTGACCGACTTCATCGGCGCCGCAAAACAGAGCCTCGACTTCGCGCTTTACGACATGCGCCTGAGCCAGCCGCTGAAGGAGCACCTCGCAGCGACTTTGCGCGAACGGGCGGCAGCCGGGGTCGCCATTCGTATTTGTTTCGATGGCGACAAACCGATCAGGCCTGATCTCGCGGCCGGCCAGGATCCGGCCCCGCCCGGGACCAGCGCTTTCGTGCAATCGCTCGGCTATTCGTGGCGCCGGATTGCCGGGATGAAGTTGATGCACCACAAATTCATCATCCGCGATGAAGGCGCGGTTTGGACGGGCTCGCTCAACATGACGGACGACGCATTCACTTTGATGGAGAACAACGTCGTTGTCATCGAATCCGCTGACGTCGCCCGATATTACGCGATCGATTTCGCCGAGCTTTGGGAGCGGCAGAACTTCGAGAACACCGGCGCGAGCCAAACAAAACCCGCGCTACTGAGTTTCGCGAGTGCGCCCGCGAGCGTGCGCGTCATGTTTTCGCCCGGTTGCGGTCTTGCCATTGACGGGGAAGTGGCGCGACGCGTCCGCGAAGCCAAACGCCGTGTGCGCATTTGCAGTCTGCTCCTGAACTCAGGAACATTGATCAATGCGCTGACTGATGTGCTAAACGCCAACGGCGCGAAAGTCGACGGCATCTACGATCGCACTCAGATGGCCGACGTTTATCGCCAATGGGAAGACGTGCCGCAAAACCGCTGGAAGATTCCGGCGCTGGAAGACATTGTGGCGCGCGCCGGATTGGTCGGAAAAAATTCGACTCCATACACGCCGACGGGCCGGCACGATTTTATGCATAACAAAGTGCTGGTCCTCGACGACACGCTCGTGACCGGTTCCTATAATTTCTCGCGCAGCGCGCAGTATAACGCCGAGAATATTCTTTTTATCGAAAGTGCGGCGTTGGCCGACCGCTACAGCAGCTACATCGATCACTTAATTGCGAAATATAGTCCGTCATCCCGAGCGGAGCCGAGGAATCCCGTTGCACCACCTTTAAGGTGACTTCCTCGGGATCCTTCGACTCCGCTGCGCTCCTCTCAGGATGACGTTTGGTGTGCGATGAGATTCTGTTAGTTTCGCGCGATGACCCGACGCTTTCTTCTCCTGCTCCTAATCGTCCTCGGCCTCGACGCGTTCGCGCGCGAGCCCATCCCCGCGCCGCGGCAACAGCAAATCCGCGCGCGCGATCTCGGCGTCCCCTTCGACGGCACGCCCGGTCAATGGAACGCAATCACCGATGTCTCCGGCGTCGAAGTCGGCACCACCACTCTGATCAGCGGGGACGGCAAGATCGAACCCCGAAAGGGTCCGGTGCGCACGGGAGTCACCGCCATCATTCCTCGCGGTCACGATTCACTCAATGATCCTGTCTACGCCGGCGCCTTCAGTCTGAATGGCAACGGCGAGATGACCGGCACGGCGTGGGTGGAAGAGAGCGGTTTTCTGGAAGGACCGGTCGTCCTCACCAACACGCACAGCGTCGGCGTCGCGCGCGATGCGACGATCAAGTGGCGGATCGTTCACGGCGCGGCCGATCCCACCGGCTACTGGTGGAGTTTGCCGGTGGTGGCGGAGACCTGGGATGGCTGGCTCAACGACATCAATGGTTTCCACGTTAAACCGGAGCACGTTGCGCGTGCGCTCGACACCGCACAGGGCGGCGCGATCGAAGAGGGGAGCGTCGGCGGCGGGACGGGAATGATTTGTTACGAATTCAAGGGCGGGAACGGGACCGCTTCGCGCAAGATCGACATGAAGGACAAGGCGGGAACTGTCCGCACGTTCACGGTCGGCGTCTTTCTCCAGGCGAATTTTGGGCGCCGCCCGCAGCTCATGGTCGCGGGTGTGCCGATTGGCAAAGAAATTCCAGGCGAGGTTTACAAAAAAGAGGCGGGCTCCTGCATCGCGGTCGTTGCTACTGACGCGCCGCTCTTGCCGCACCAGTTGAAACGGCTTGCGCGCCGCGTCTCGCTTGGGCTCGCGCGCACGGGCACTGTTTCCGGAAACGGTTCTGGCGATTTGTTTGTCGCGTTCTCAACGGCCAATCCGAACGCGGCCGACGCCGACCAGGTTACGCATTCGGTTGAAACAATTCCGAACGATCGCCTCGATCCGATCTTCACTGCCGTCGTGCAAGCAGCCGAGGAAGCGGTCGTGAACGCTTTGGTCGCCAATCAAAGCATGACCGGCCGCGACAATCATCACGTCGAAGCTCTCCCGCACGACCGCGTGCGTGAATTGCTCAAGAAATACAACCGACTCCAGTAGTTCTGGATTGGCAGCGCCCTTGCGCCGTACCCTAGGCCAGCGAACGGCGTCCGCGCCCGTGCAGAGGCGATTTGTCCCGTTTCTGAAGAAACCCGGCACGAGATAGCGCACGTCCTGAAGTGACGCGTACGCTCACGCACGCGTCGCTCGGATCTTTCCCAGAGAAGTGGCGTTCGCATGCCGTCTTTGCCGTTTCGA
>JBBRAF010000038.1:0-20352 GCA_038207045.1 Chthoniobacterales bacterium | reverse complement strand
AGGATAAGCGCTGAAAGCATCTAAGCGCCAAGCCTATCCCAAGATGAGTTCTCCCTGAAGGGTCGTGGTAGACCACCACGTTGATAGGTTACTGGTGTAAGCGTAGTAATACGTTCAGCTAAGTAATACTAATAACCCGTTCGGCTTGATCATTTCCTTTTCTGTTAACCCTTCGTCCGCTTTGGTGGACGAAGGCAAACAGAGAAGATCGAATGATCTAAATAAAACGAAGCGTTAACGTTGGCTTTCTCTTCCTGTATGTAGATTTCAGAGAACCAGCAGTTCTTTGCGGTAACATCCACAATTATTTAGGTCACCAGACCCTCGGTTCGGCTTGCCTCGCGGCGGAACGCGGCGATCCGCCACTCCGGCACGGAGTCTGGTGATATTAGCGCAGTGGCACCACCCGTTCCCATTCCGAACACGGCAGTGAAACGCTGCAGCTCCGATGGTAGTACGACGAAAGGTTGTGCGAGAGTAGGACGTCGCCAGAACAAGACACCCAGCACGCCATTGTGCTGGGTGTTTTGCTTAACAGCGTTCTCTTACGGGGAACATATTTCGTAATGACGGAAGAAGCAGAGATTGCGGCCGTTCGTGCCGAAGTATCGCAACGGTTCATTTCGGGTCGCGGAATCGAAGTAGGCGCTGGCGCGCGGCCGTTTCCTATTCCCACTGGCACGTGCATCAGCTACGGAGACATCCGCGATCGCGCCTCGCTGGAGTGCTACTTCAAGACTAGTTCTGTAAGTAGCGGCGCGCATATTGATTCTCAAACTTTCAGCGGCGTTGAGGATAGTTCGTTAGACTTTGTTATTTCCGCGCACGTTATCGAACACCTGCGCGATCCTATAGGCGCAATCACCAGCGCTATTCGCGTTTTGAAACGCGGCGGCATTCACATTCTCGTTGTACCTGACATGCGGCGGACCTTCGATCGCGACCGCCCGGAAACTACGGTTGCGCATGCGCTGGCCGACTTCCGCGATGGAGGCAAGGGAACATGTCGCGAGGGTTATGAGGAACATTTGCGCTATGTTCATCCGATCGTTACTGGCCAGCATTACTCTGAGGACGAAATTCAGCGTCAGGCAAGCGAAGCGGCGAGGCTTTGGCCAAAATATGGCGCTCATTTCCACGCCTGGACGCGAGCGGGATTTGAGGCGCAGCTCCGGGCCGCGCAAAACTTCGCACATTTTCGGAATGTTTTCACAGGCTCCGCGGCCAACGAAAATCTCTTCGTCTTACGCAAAATATCAGCGTTGGAAAATCACGTGCGTAAGATCTTTGCCAGCATCACAGCTACGTCACACAGCATTAGCTGAGTCCGCCAGGAGAATTCCTCGCTATCCGCCTCGGGTACAGCGATGAAAATGCCCACAATGACCATTGTCAGTGTGGCGGCTGCCACTGGTCCAAGATTCGCCGGGTGTATTCCCATCCGGGGACGGGTAGCCGACGCGAATCAGCCAAGGAGGTATCTGCATGGCTGCAAAGGAATCGTTAATCAGTAGAACAATCGGACTGTTTAAGCAGACGTTTAATGAATGGCTAGAAGACAAGGCCCCACAGCTCGGGGCGGCCCTGGCGTACTACACAGTATTCTCACTCGCGCCTCTTATCCTGGTGTTGCTGGCCGTGATAGGATTCATTTTTCGCGACGACCCGGGCGGGGCATGGAAGAAGATCACAGAGCAGATGAGTTACTTTCTTGATAAGAGCGCGGTGGACGTGGTGCAGGGCATCGCGCAGAAGGCGGCGCAGCCGGGCAAGGGTTTGCTCGCGACGATTATTGGCGTCGCGCTGGCGCTTTTTGGGGCGAGCGGCGTTTTCGGTCAACTGCAGGATGCGCTGAATACGATTTGGGGCGTGAAGGCAAAGCCGGGCGCAGGCATTTGGGGATTTTTGCGGACACGGTTTTTGTCGTTCGGCATGGTGGGCGGCGTTTGTTTTCTCCTGCTGGTGTCGCTCACACTGGAGAGTGCGCTAAAGGGATTTAGTCATTACATTCAATCGGCCTTGCCGGGAGGTATCGTTCTGGCCCTCGCTGCTTATTGGGTGTTCGATCTGGCCGTCGTGATTCTGCTTTTCGCCATTATTTTTAAATTTCTTCCCGACGCGACTGTTCAGTGGCGTGATGTCTGGATCGGGGCGTCGATGACTGCGATCTCCTTTGCGGCTGGGAAGTGGGCGCTGGGTTTGTATCTGGGCAGTGGGAGCGCGGCATCAGCTTATGGGGCCGCGAGTTCGCTCATCACGCTTTTACTTTGGGTTTACTACTCGTCGCAAATACTGTTGTTCGGCGCAGAGTTTACGCAAGTATATGCGGACCGGGCTGGTCGCGGGGCACAGCCAGATGAACACGCGGTGCGCGTGGCGACGAAAGGAGGGGAAAGCGGGCAATAAGAGAGAAGTAATCCCCTTGGCGGCCGCGGCAGCCCGTCAAGGCAAGGCACATTCGCATTGTTGCGGCTCCGAAAAGGAAGGTGAATAAAAAGATTACGATTATGTAATTTTCTTCTTGGCTTTTCCGGTCATTTCCACTAATTCGCCGGGATGCTCTCCAGGAATACTCTCCTCCAACGCCTTCCCCGCTTCGCATTTACACTCATGGCGGCGATTGTCGCCGCTTTCACGACTGCACAGGCATGGGCGCAGGCTGCCGCTGCGGAACGCATCACCGTCGTGGGTGAAGAACTTCCCAGCGCTTATGGCGCGCCGCCCGCGTTCTCGCGGACGCGTTTCGCTCCCATCACTACGGCTTATGTGTTACCGCCAGGCGCCGTTTTGGCGGCAACAATTTACGAAGGCGACGCGTTTCGTCACGGCTTGCCGAGCAATCTATTCACGCAGGAGATCGAGGTCGGCCTGCCGTATCGCTTCGGTGTGGCAATGGAATTTGCCCTCGAGCATTTCGACGGCCTCACGCAGGCAAGGTCCGTGAGCCTCGAGGCGCGTTATGCCTTTGCCGATTGGAATAAACTGCCGCTCAATCCAACGATTTTCGCGGAATACAAATTCGGCGTGGGCCGCATCTTGAAAGATGAGGCGTTGAACCAGCCGATGGAGGGAGACATGCCAATGCCGCAAAATGCGCTTCGGCGGCTAAGCGCAGGTGGGCATAATCTGGCTCGGCCGCAAGAAGAAGCAGCGGCGCAACCGGACCTGCCGGACGCAGTCGAAGTCCGCCTGTTGCTGGCACAGGATTTTGGCGAACATATCGAATGGGCTCTGAACGGCTTTTTCGAACGCGAAATCGGCGGCGATCGGGGCCGCGAATGGGGCTTTGCCCAAAGTATTGTCACGCCGCTTACGCGCGATGAACGGTTCAAAGCTGGGGTCGAAATGCAATACGTCAACTTCAGCGACAAGGGAATTCGCGACAATCCTGAGGAGCGTTTTATTATTGGTCCCACGCTGGCTTGGAAACCGGCGAGCTGGTGCCGCATTGACGTCTCTGAGCTCTTCGGCGTGACCGATGATTCCGAACGTGCGCGCACCTTCGTCGTCTTCTCGATGCTTTTTGGCGGTAAGGAAACCGGAGCAGAAGCGCCGGTTTCGACGCGCAATCGATAGCAGCGACCGAATGCTACAAGCTGACAACCGGGCCTCCCGACGCTCGGAAAACGGCCAGCGCCCTAGGGCCGGCCTATAAGTTCGAAGAACTTCTCCAAGTCGACATTGCCGCCGGAAACAACGGCGACGATTGGCCCATCTCCCGCTTTCCCAGTTAGAGCTGCCGCCAGGGCCAACGCTCCCGCACCTTCCACGATAACACGGGTCTTTTCCGCCATTAATCGCATGGCACGTCTCGTCTCCTCCAAGCTAACGACAATTGAGCCGTCGACTATCTCTTTGATCCGCTCCCACATCCTGGGAAAGATGCTCTTGCCCCCGGCGCCATCGACGAAAGAGTATTTCCAGTCGATAAAAGTCTGCGCCGAACCCGCGTCAAAGGAGAGCGCTGCTGGCGCTGCTGTTTCCGGTTCCGCCCCCCAAACTTTTACGTCAGGCTTAAGTGCCTTTATGACGCCAGCCAACCCTGCGATCAATCCGCCTCCGCCAATCGCCGCCACGACCGCGGCCACGTCAGGGGCGTCTTCGAGAATCTCCAGCGCCATGGTCGCATTGCCGGCGATGAAATTATCGTCATCGAACGGATGGATGAAAGTTCCGGTCACGCCGGCATAAGCGCGTCGCTCCATCGCTTGCCAAGCGACGTCGAACGGCACTGGAATTAATTGCGCTCCAAGAGCCCGCATGCGCTCGACCTTCGATTCCGGCGCCGTTTCTATTACGACGACCGAGCACCGAACACCGGCCTCCCGCGCAGCATAAGCCACCCCCTGGCCAGCATTCCCAGCGCTGATTGTCCAGACTCCGCGGCTGCGTTCTTCCTCTGATAACATCGCGACGGCATTGGCCGCTCCGCGCAGCTTGTAGGCGTTGATCGGTTGCAGGTTTTCCAGCTTCAGCCAGATCTTCGGCCGGTTTTTTCCTGACTCCAGGCGTACCAGAGGAGTCCGAACGATTGTGCCCGCAATGCGCTGGCGCGCTTCATGAACTTCGCGCAACTCAATGCGGCGAACGGGTGGAAGCGGTGACATGGTGTGGTCGACTCTGCGAAGCGCGGGCGTGCCGACAAGGAAAATATCGGTTCCTCGCTTTCCGGACGCTTCGTGGCGCAAGCTCGGCCGACCGTCGCGGGAGTGGCGCTTATCGGCAAATGACGGAAACGGGAGCCTGGCCGAAAATAGGCGACAGCTACACCGCGTGCTCTCGCACGATGACCTGGACTTTCACGTCCTGCAGCGCGAGCTGATCATGGATTGCTCCCAACAGTGCCAGCGCTCGCTCGTTCGGCATTTCCTCGCAGCGAAGTTCGATTCGCGCTGGTTTGCCCGCAAAGTCGGGGTGAGCGGAAATCATTTCACCGTCGAGGATAAAGGACGCATAGGCGTTGAATTTCTCCTGCAACTCATGCAGTTGCTCGTCCCCGCCATTCCAGGACCGCGTCTCATTCATGACCAGCACCACTTCACCATGCGCCTGATCGAATCCGAAAACATCAATCACAGCCGGATTGGCGAGACCGTTTTCGTCTGGACTTAACATCTGATGTAAGAATCTTCCTTGCCGAATGCCGTTGCACAACCTGCTCCGAGTCGCCATCGCACTGATGGCCGGGAGCACCGGTTACGCTCAGTTTACGGCAGGATTACTGGCAAACGAAAGTTACTGGAGCGACGGCAAAGCGGAATTTGATATTTACGATGCGCAGCTCATGCGGGACGGCGAGGGGCGGCATTGCGAAGTGCTCCATATTTTTTCGCGCGATCGGATCGATGCAAAGACATTCGCGCGGGTCGAAGATCCCAAACGCACAGACGTCATCCGCGCCGTGCGCATGCAGCAAATTTGGACTGCGCCGATTGGGATGTCTGTTGAGCAGGGGTCGCTCACGGCGCTCTGGGTAGTCGAGCCTTTCTCTCTGGGGCAGCTAAATTTTATTGGCACAGATAGCTTCGGAAATATCGCCAGACGCCTGGAGAGACAGGGAGACTCCTGGAATTCGATGGCACACACTTATCGCGACGGCACATCCAACGTTGCGATATCCCCGCCGCCGAATGCGATTTGGTATGACGAGCTTCCACTGCGCGTGCGCACAATCGATTTCACCAAGGCACCAGGTGAATTTGAAGTGTCGGTTGCGCCCTCGATCATTGCGCCGGTGAAAGGCGACCCATTTGCGCCGGCCAAAATATCGTGGAAACGGGCTGAGAAAAGCTTTGAGGTGACGGTTCGGCACGCGAACGGAAGCGATCGCTTTTTGCTCGATGGCGACTTTCCCTTTCTCCTGCGTGAATGGAACATGGCGGACGGTTCCAAGCTAAAGCTCAAGCGCGGCTTGAAAGCGGATTACTGGCGTTACAACAAGAACGGAGACCGGGAACGCGCGCTACGGAATCCGATGCTGGAGCATCCCGATTAGTCATTCAGAGCGCAGCGCAACGGAGTCGAATGGATGCCGTGGAAGTTATCTCTAAGATAACGTGGCGAGATCGCTCGACCTGGCCCGGGGGACTCGTAAGAATGCTCGTGCTCGATTATGATGATGAGCATGAGGAAAAGCAGGAACAAACTGAGCTTGCTTGGCCGAAGTGAGGCGCGGATTCCTTCTTCGCCGGCAGCAGCGACGTTGGAGACTTTTCCAAACCCCAGTCGCCGCCAATATCACATTCTTTTTGAAACAGGGGACTTCACCTCGCTGTGCCCAGTGACGGGACAGGCGGATTTCGCAAACATCGAGATCGACTACGTGCCGGACAAGGTTTGTATCGAATCGAAGTCACTGAAGTTCTATCTCGCTTCATTTCGCAACGAGCGCGCTTTCAACGAAGCCATCACCAACCGTATTCTTGCCGATTTCGTGCGCGCCTGCCAGCCGCGGGAAGCGACTGTGACGGCAGCGTTCGCCGCGCGCGGAGGGATAGCGCTGACCGTGCGCGCCACATTTCCTGATGCGGTCAAACTTGCCCGCAATGGCCGCTAGGTGATGAAACGCGCCGTCATTCTGCTGAGCGGCGGAATCGACTCGGCCATAACTCTCGCTCTCGCCAAACAACAGGGCTTCACCAGCCACGCCTTGTCTTTCGACTATGGACAACGGCATCGCATCGAAATCGCCGCCGCCCGTAGCGTCGCGCAGCGGCTCGGTACCAGGGAACATCGCGTTGTGAAGATCGATCTGCGCGCGTTCGGCGGGTCGGCTTTGACTGACAGGATCGCCGTCCCCAAACGAAGAACGGTTGAAGACATTGAGCGCGAGATTCCGGTCACGTATGTGCCGGCGCGTAACACAATTTTCCTTAGCTATGCGCTGGCATGGGCAGAAGGGCTCGGCGCCCGCGACATTTTCATCGGCGTGAACGCGATCGATTACAGCGGCTACCCCGATTGCCGGCCAGAATTTATTGCGCAATTTGAACGCCTGGCCAATGTCGCGACGAAAGCCGGCGTATCACGCGATCGGTTTGAGGTTCACGCGCCGTTGATCGAGATGACCAAGGCGCAGATTATCCGCAAAGGGAGAGAGTTGGGCGTGGATCTCTCGCTCACGCACAGTTGCTATGATCCCGCCGAGAGTGGCGCAGCTTGCGGCGAATGCGATTCGTGTTTGCTCCGCGCGAAAGGATTCGCGGAAGCAGGAATTGAAGATCCGACGCGCTACGCCGCGCTGTCATCCTGAGCTCGGGATGACCGCCGAGCTTCGCGCTCATTCCTGCAATCCAGGAATGTGTCCATAGCCAATAAATCGCGGGTGAGTTTTGCCGTCCTCGCGTCCGCCGTTTTCCTCGCGTGGCATTTTGAAATCGAAAACGCTTACGCCAAATCGCTGCTGGCTCCGATAAGTGCGCCCGTCACTCGAGCCCACCATCACGCGACCTCCGCCCTTCTTCTCGCGGCCGAGATAAATCATCGTGTGCGTTATCGGCGGATCTCGCTCGACCGAATAGGTGCCGGTCCAGAAGAGCAGGTCGCCGGGTTTGAGATGTTCGAACTCGAACGAATCATCCTTCCGGCTAACCACCGCTTCAAAGGTGCCGGCGCGACGCAGCCAGACGTACTGCCCGGCGGAATCGCGCGGGACGTCGCTCAAGCCGTTTTGGTTAAGCAAGAAATAGATGAAGCCGGAGCAATCCATCCCCCCGTCGGAAGGATCGGCTGAGCCATACTTGTAATCGAGATTGCGTGTGGTGAGTTCGAGCGCTTCAGTCAGAAGCTTCTGCACTTTGGGCGGGTAATTCTCGAATCCAGTGATTGCCTCCGGTGATAGATTCACATTCGGCGTACCGGGTTTTTTCCCTTCCGGGGATGCTTCCGGCGTCTCCGTCGAAGTTGCGCTTGGGGTCGGTGATGGAGTTGCGCTTTCCTCCGAATTTTTTTTCTCGCGCTTTGAAACAGGCGAATCGCTGGGTGAGGGGGATTCCTTGGCCGGAGTCGGCTTCTTTTTTTTCTTCACTGACGCACTGGGTGACGGTGATTCTTTTGCCGCCGATTTCTTTTTGCGGTGCGGAGTTGGCGTCGGCGTGGAGAAAATCTCTTTCAGTTTTTCGCCGATGGTTTGCGCGCGAGCAGGTAATGGACCAGCAAGCGCGGCGAGCAAGGTGGAAGCTATCAACCAGCGGCTCAACACGCGTGTCATTCCTGGCGAAGTCGCGGAATCCCCTCGCAGGAGCTTAAAGGTAACGCCTCGGGATGGCACGACTCCGCGAAGTTTACCCTGAGCGAACAAAGTCAGTCGAATGGGCTTCGCTCGGAATGGCACGAACTGCGATTACGCGGCAATTTCTTTTAGCACCGCTTTGTTGATGCGAATTCCAGCATCGAGATTCTCCAGCGGAAAGTTCTCGTTAGGCGAATGCGCCCGGCAGTCGGGCAAAGCGAGACCGAGCAACAGCGTTTCCGCGCCGAGGATGTTGCGAAAATCAGAAACGATCGGAATGCTGCCGCCTTCGCGGATAAGGACCGGATCGCGATCGAAGGCATTGTGCAAAGCACGCTGCGCCGCTTCGCCAAAACGCGAGTGTGGATCGGTCAGATACCAGGGACCAGCATGACCAGGCGTCATCTCCAGCCGGACGCCGCGCTGGCAATTCTTTTTTAAATGCTCTTGCGCCAGCGCGATGATCTTGTCGCCATCCTGATTCGGCACCAGGCGAAAGGTTAACTTCGCCATTGCCTCGCTGCCGATCACCGTCTTGGTCCCCTGCCCCTGGTAGCCGCCGGCGAAGCCATTGATCTCCGCCGTCGGTCGCGCCCAGATGCGCTCGAGAGTTGTGAATCCCTTTTCGCCGAATAACTCCGGCACGCCTGTCTCCTTGAGGATTTCCTTGTCGGGATTGATCGGCAGCTTGCTCCACATTTCGCGCTCCCAGTCCTGAAGCGGCAGAACGTCATCGTAAAAACCGGCAATGGCGATGCGCCCATTCGCGTCGTGCAGAGTGGCAAGGAGCCGCGCCACGGCCGCGAGTGGATTAGCCACGGCGCCGCCGTAGATGCCGGAATGCAAATCCATTCTCGCGCTCGTGATTTTCAATTCCAACGCCGCGACCCCGCGCAGGCCATAGGAGATTGTTGGGATGCCACGCGCGATCATTCCCGTATCGGACACCATGACGACATCGCATTTGAGAGCGTCGTGGTGCTGGGAAAGGAAATTTCCAAGGTTGCCGCTACCGATTTCCTCTTCACCTTCGATAACGAGATGGACGTTCACCGGCAAATCACCGGCCGTCTTCATTTGCTCCTCGATGCCGAGGATGTGGGAGAGAATCTGACCTTTATTATCAGTGGCGCCGCGAGCGAAAACGTAACCGTCGCGCAAAACCGGCTCGAAGGGCGGCGATTCCCATAACTGCAGCGGATCTGGCGGCTGCACATCGTAATGGCCGTAAATCAGAACTGTGCGACGCCCGGGTTTCTGTTCGTTGTGCGCCCACACCACGGGATGGCCCGGAGTGGGATGCAGCTTGGCGGAGAGACCGATGGCGGTAAGTTTTTCCACGAGCCAATGCCCGCACTCCGTCACCTTGTCCGAGTATGCGTCATCGGTCGAGACGCTGGGAAAGCGGAGGAATTGGTAGAAATCTTCGAGGTGAGACGCGCGCATTGGCGATGTTACTGTCGCGCACGCCGCTTGTCATGTGGAACACAGGACGGCGGCCCGGCTCGCCACGAGCAGTTTGAACTGGTCAGGCGAAGCGCCCGCCCTACAACTCGCGCAAACACGCGTTGTAGGCCGACCGCTCCGGTTGGCCAGATTGAGCTCATCCTGGGCGAACACACCGGCAAGCCGCTGCTGTCGCGCGCGCGCATCGCCGCAAAGCAAAAACGCCGGGAACACTTCCGTGCTCCCGGCGTTGGAAATCAGCTACGAATCGTTAGAACGCGAAGGTGATTCCGGTTCGCGCCATGCCGAAGTTGTTGTTCGATCCATCGACCACATTCCAGCTGAAGTCGCTCATCCAGCCGATGGTCGGAGTGATGCGCACTTCCATGCCGCCGCCGAATTGGCCAAGAGCTTTGGTGTCGCTGTTATCGCGGCGAGTGCCGATTACGTTATCATTGTTATCGAACAATACCTCGGTTCGACCGCCGCCACCGAAGAACGCTCCGCCGCCGCCGAAGACATAAGGGGCAAAGCGAGTGCACGGGATCGGATAGCGCAAAGTCAACGTGCCGAGCGCCGCGCCCCCCACCCCGCTGCGATCGCTATCGCTGGCATTGAAATTTTGTCCCGCGAAAACAAAGCCGGTATTGTCGTTAAGCGACAAGGCGTAACCTTGAACCCCGATGCCGAAGTAGCGGTGAAAGAAGTATTTTGCATCGATACCGCCGCCAAAAGCGTGATCCACGCCGAGGTAGCGATCATTGCGATATTCCTCGCCCGTAAAGATGTAGGTTCCCCAGAGGCTGACGTTAAATTCCTGATCCCGATACCACTCCGGACATGGCGCCTGCTGGACCGTCTGTTGCACGTTCTTACCGGAGTAAGTCTCCGTTCCGCCAAAAGCAATGGACGCAGCCGCTCCCAGGGCGCACGTCGCAATGATCAAATTTTTCATTATTTCTCCTTGGTTAAGTTTGTTTCTCCTGTGAAACCGCAACACCAAAGCCGATGTCGCCGTTTTGTCAATACAGGCTGAGAAGAAGCTGCCGTCGTGCCATGAGTCTCCCTTATTTCAATTCGGCGCCGTTGGTCGCATCCGTAACGACAAATTTCTCATGATGAAAGCCGGTGTCGCCCCGAAACATCAACTTGGCAGCATAGCGCCGCTCCAGCTCGATCAGTAACTCCTCGTCCTCTTCTTTTAAGCGCCGGAGCACATCCGGGTTCAAAATCACGCGGAATTCGTGCACGTTGTCCTGATATTGCCGCATGACGGTGTTGAGGGTGCGATGCAGTTCCACACTCGTGGTCATGGAAGTCTTCACCACGCCGCGCCCCTGGCAGTATGGGCAGTTCTCGTAAATGGAATCGCTCAGACTTTCCTGCGCGCGCTGTCGCGTCATCTCGATTAGACCCAGTTGTGAAATCGGCAGCACGTGCGTTTTGGCTTTGTCGCGCTTGAGCCGTTCGCGCATGAGCTGATAAACGAGCTGCTGGTCCTTGCGGCTCTTCATGTCGATGAAGTCGCTGATGATGAGCCCGCCGACGTTGCGCAGGCGCAGTTGGCGCGCGATTTCGTCGGCTGCTTCCAAATTCGTCTGCAGGATTGTCTTCTCGACGTCGCGCCCGCCTTTGTTTCTCCCGGTGTTTACATCGATGGCGACGAGCGCCTCCGTTTCATCGATGACGATGTAACCGCCGCAGCGCAGCCAGACCTGCCGGTGAAAAGCGTCGTCGATCTGTTTCTGGACGCCGAGCGTTTCGAAGATCGGTGTCGCGCCATCGTAGAAGTGGAGACGGTTGCGCGAGCGCCGTGAAATATCGCCGATGAGCGCCCCCATTCGCTCGAGCGCTTCCCGGTCGTCGCAAACGACTTCATCGATCTCGTCCGTCAGGAAATCGCGCACGGTGCGATCGATCAAATCCGGTTCTTCAAAGACGCGACACGGCGCAGGGTTGTCCTTGATTTCCTGCTCCACTTTTTGCCACTGCTCGAGCAGGAACCGCAGATCCCGCACAAAATAACGCGCGCGCTGCCCTTCGCCCACAGTGCGTATGATGACGCCAATGCCATCGGGAATCTCGAGCTCGCGCAAAATTTTGCGCAACCGCTCGCGCTCCTTCGGGTCTTCGATCTTGCGTGAGATGCCGCTGCGATCGCTGAACGGCATCAGCACAAGGTAACGCCCGGCGAAACTCAAGTTCGTCGTCACGCGCGGCCCTTTCGTGCCGATCGGTCCTTTCGTGACCTGCACGATGACCTCCGAGCCGATAGGGTAGATGCTCGGGATATCTTTGGCCGTGATCCGTTTCTTGTGTCCGCGTTTATTTGGCCGATCGATTTCCTCGATCCCGCTATCAAGAGCGGCGGGAATCGCGTCCCAGAAATGCAGGAACGCGTTTTTCTCGAAGCCGATGTCCACGAACATCGCCTTCAATCCCATCTCGATGTTTTTTACCCGGCCCTTGAAAACCGAGCCGACGATGTTGCGCGAGGAATTGCGCTCGACGCTATATTCTTCCAGCCGCCCATTCTCGAGCAGCGCCACCCGCCGCTCCAGCTTCTCCACGCTGACGACCAGTTTGTTTCCCGTCTTGCGTTGAATGCCTAAAATTTTTCGAACTTTCTCTATCATAAATTAAAAATTGGTTGGTTGCGGTCAATCGAGTGCGCCGTCCTGGAGCGCTGTCATCCCGAGCGCAGCGCAGCGAAGCCGAGGGATCCCGTCGCGCTACCTTTACGCTAACTTCGCGGGATGACACGGCACGAGTCCGCGCAGGAAACCGCGTCGCATAATCTGAAAGTGTTTTCCTCATCATTGGTTTCCCCGCGGCCGCCGCGCGGGCGGCGAAGTTGGCGGCATCGGCTGCACATTGTTACGGCGCGCGCCAAACATGCGCGCGAAGAAACCACGTTTTTCCGGCTGGGGGGGCCCGACTGGCACGGCTCTGACTACACGCGCCGGACGCTGCTTCACTTTTCCCCGCGCGTCTGCCTCCTGCTCGACATCGGGATCGCCGCCGGCGTCGGCCATCTGCGCGTCGGCCGCTTGCGAATCGTCCCCATGTTCTTCATCGGCGCCGACGCTCTGCTCGGCATCCTTGAAAGTCACGTCTTTGAACGAGGCAAAAGGATTGGGATGATGCGCCGGGGCGAGCCAGGCAAGTTGCGGCTGAAAATTTCCAGCGTCCATCGCGAGCGAACGCTCCATGATGCGGGTGGCAATGGGAGCCGCGACCGAGCCGCCATGCTCTCCGCCTTGCACCATCACCGCCACCACATACTTCGGCTGATCGAACGGCGCGAAAGAACAGAACCATGCGATCGTGTCCTTCTTGCCATTCGTGCTGGCTTGCGCCGTCCCTGTTTTACCCGCAACCTGCACATCTTTCAGCCGCGCCCGTCCGCCGGTGCCGCCGTCCTCGTTCACCACTTTCCATAAGCCGCGCCGCACTTGTTCGATTTGCTCGCGGGTGAAGTCGCGCCGCAAGTCCGCGTCCACTTTCGGTTCCGGTGAAACGGCCGGTACGCCATTTTCGTCGAACGACACCGAGCCATCCTGGTTCAAGACCTTCGTCACAAGTCGCGGGTAATAGGAGATTCCGCCGTTTGCCACCGTCGCATACGCCATCGCCATTTGCAGCGGCGAAGCCAAAACATATCCCTGTCCGATCGAAACGTTCGCGGTGTAGGCCTGCGACCAGCGCTCGCGCGGATAGTGAATCGACATCCATTCCGGCCCCGGCATTATCCCGGGCTGCTCGCCCGTGAGATGAATTCCGGTTTCTTTGCCCAGCCCAAGCGCGTTACCGGTTCGATCGATGGAATCGATGCCGGCAGCATTGCCATATTGATAAAAGAACGAGTCGCACGAGACCTTGATTGCGTCTGTCAATCCGAGTGTGCCGTGCGCACCGCCCTTTTCCGCGATCCAGCAATGAAAATAGTGGTCGCCGTAGGTCACGCCGCCGCTGCAATTATAGCGGGCGTTCGCCATCTTCTTGCGCAATCCTGCCAGCGAAGTCACGATTTTGAAGGTCGAGCCCGGTGGAAACGTGCTGACGGCGCGGTTGATTAAAGGCTTGGCTTCATCCTTTTGCAGGTTCGCCCAATCCTTTGCCTTGATGCTCGGAATAAAGGTGTTTGGATCGAACGACGGCACCGACACCATCGCCAACACGTCGCCATTGTTCGGATCGACCACCACCGCAGCTGCGCGTGAGACAGAGCGGAGCGCTTCCTCAGCGATGGCCTGGACGCGCGCATCGATCGCAAGATAAACATTCGCTCCCTGCTGCGGCGGATCCTCGCGCAGCACGCCATCGATCGCGCCTTTGGCATTGCGCCGCAGATACCGCACGCCCGGTTTCCCGCGCAGATATTGATCGAATGTTTTCTCCACGTTCGACTTCCCCTCCACGTCGCCTTGGTAAAAGGTGAACTTTTTCGCTTCCTCTTTGTTCGTGTCGTCAGGGGGACCGACGTAGCCGAGCAGGTGCGCGGCGAGTGCGCCATATATATAAGAGCGCACCGGTTTGATCGCGATATCGACACCGGGCAACCCGACATCGTGCTCGCTAAACTTCGCCATCGTCGGGAAATCGATATCTTTGATGTAAGTGTAGGGAACCTCGGTGTTGGTCCGGTAATGCTTTTGCAACTGACCCGAGTTGTAGTCGCGCGCGAGGTCGAGGTCATCCAGCCGCGGCACAATGCCGTCGTTCACGATCTTGACGATGTCGGCTTCCTTCAGGTTCTTCGGCATGCCGCTCACCGTGCCGCGATACTCGGCCAGCGGCGGCTGCCCATAGCGTTGCCGGTAACCCTTTACCATCTCTGGCAAATAAAAATCGACCTCGTAACTGGCGCGGTTCTGCACCAACGACAGGCCGTTGCGATCGCGAATCTCGCCGCGAATGGACGGGATGCGCACGGTCGCTTCCGAGCTCCCGCGGATGCGCGCGGTCCATTCCGCACCGCGCGCGACCTGCACCCACCAGAGCCGCACCGCCAGCGCGCCCAGGCCGAGCAACATAATCAAGGCCAGAAATTGCAGGCGCAGAAGCGGATTGAGGGTGCGAATATTCATCTGCGTGCAAACTGCCGCTCCGGCAGATAAGGAGATGAAGTCGCGCGGGCAAGCGAGTGCAGCGTCCAGAAAACGAGGGGGGCCATCAACATGGCGAGAAGACCCGGCCCGCCGATCTGCCACCAGATTTCACGCGTAAAAAAAATGGAGCCACGCCGGAAAGAAAGCATCAGATATTGCGCCAGCAGAATGGCGGACGTGCACAAACCGCTCACCACGCAGTGCACTTCCCAACGCCCGCGCACGAACAACGGCCGAAGGCCATGCATGATTCCCGCTAACACTGCGTAAAGCAGTATCGACGACCCAAGGGAGATTTCAACATGGGTGCCGACTACCTGTGCCGTCAGCGTGTCGAGGAGAAATCCCGCCCAGAAAACCAGCGCCAACAGCAACGGCAGCGGCAACGCCATTGCTCCGTAGAAGACCAGCACCGGCGTAATGTAAACATGCGCGTTAAACATCCAGTCAAGCGGCGGAATGAAAAACTCCGCCACCTGCGCAAGGAGCACGAGCAACATGAGAATGAGAAAGAAGATCATCGCTACGCGAAATGACGAAGCCCGAATGACGAAGCTCGAAACAATCTTCCATGTTTGTCATCCTGAGCGAAGCGAAGGACCTCACGAACTAGGAAGCGCTCGGCCAAATGAGAGGTCCCTCGCCTCAGAGGCTCGGGATGACCGCCTTCAGTGTTCAACATTCTCATTTCCTTCCCGTCACCACGAACACATCTTCCAGCTTCGACAGATCTACCGCCGGCGTCAGTTGCGCCTGCCCATCGAGCTCGCGCACGCGAAAGCTCTTCACCGTTCCGATGAGCAACCCTGGCGGAAACACTCCGCCCACCCCCGACGTGTGTGCCTTCTGCCCCGGCTGAAGATTTGCCTGCTTCGACAAAAAATTAAGATCGAGCAACGGCGCAAGCGTCCCGGCGATGCGTTCCCCCGTCACGATCCCCTGCTCGCGCGTTCCTTCCACGTTTGCGGCTACGCGGCAGTTCTCGTCCGAGACCAGCAGCACCACTGCGATGCTCTGACTCACCGTCGTTGTTTTTCCGACCAATCCCTCATCCGTCACTACCGGCATGTCCGTTTCGATCGCATCCGTTTGCCCGCGATTGATCGTGACCGTCCGCCACCACGTCGAAGAATCGCGCGTGATGACCTCCGCTGGCACCAGTTTAAAGGAAGCGCGCTCGCGATAATTCAGCGCGTGCCGGAGACGGTTGACCTCGTGCTCGACATCGGTCAATGCCTGATTGGTCGCCTTGAGCGAGCGATTCTGCACTCGTAAATCGTTATTCTCCGCCTCCAGCTGGTCGAGCGACTTCAGGCCGCTGCGCACCGAGGTGATCTGCTTTTGCAAACCCGAGCCGCTGTGGAAAAACGGCGAGAGCATCTGATAAACGCTCGCCTGCAGTTTGCGCGTCCCGCCCGCGCCAAAACTGAGCAAATAACCCAGCGCCGCCACAAACGCCACGAGCGCAATCATGCTCGTGCGCGTCATTGAAAATTCGGAATTCGGAATTCGGAATGCGGAATCAACTCGAAATCTGCAAGCCGGCTTATTCCGAACTCCGCATTCCGAATTCCGATTTCGTTAGTGCCGCCACTGCCGATCGGTTGAGGCGACCTGACGCAAAAATTTAATTTCATTGAGGCATTTGCCCGTTCCTTCCGCGACTGCGCTCAGGGGATCTTCGGCCACGTGCACGGGCAAGCCGGTTTCTTCGCTGAGCAGACGATCGAAACCGCGGAGGAGCGCGCCGCCGCCCGCGAGGACGAGGCCACGATCGACGAGATCGGCCGATAATTCCGGCGGGCAACGTTCCAGAGTGATGCGGACGGAATCGACGATCGTCGAGATCGGTTCGAGCAAAGCTTCCCGCACTTCCTGCGAAGTAATCGTCAGGGTCTTCGGCAGGCCCGCGACGAGATCGCGACCTTTTACTTCCACGCTTGTCTCCTTGTCGCTTGGGTAAGCGGAGCCGATTTTGATTTTGATCTCCTCGGCCGTGCGCTCGCCGATCATCAGGTTATAGGCGCGCTTCATGTATTGCACGATCGCTTCGTCGAGCTCATCGCCGGCCACGCGCACGCTCCGGCTGAAGACGATGCCGCTTAGAGAAATCAATGCGACTTCGGTCGTGCCGCCGCCGATGTCGATGATCATGTTGCCGGCTGGATCCTGCACCGGCAGGCCGACACCGATCGCCGCCGCCATCGGTTCTTCGATGAGATAAACCTCGCGTGCGCCGGCATGCGTGGCCGATTCGCGCACGGCGCGTTTTTCCACTTCGGTGATGCCCGAGGGGACCGCGATCACAACCCGCGGCCGGGCGCGCACACGGCTGTTGTGCACCTTGGTGATGAAATGCCGGAGCATCGCTTCGGTCACTTCGAAGTCGGCGATGACGCCGTCCTTCAACGGTCGCACTGCGACGATATTCGCCGGGGTGCGGCCGAGCATACGCTTCGCTTCGTCGCCGACGGCGAGGACTTTCGACGTGCCCGCCTGCACCGCTACGACGGACGGCTCGCGCAGGACGATGCCCTGATCCTTGACGTAAACGAGTGTGTTCGCCGTCCCGAGATCGATCCCGATATCGCTGGAGAACCAGCCCAAAAATCTGTTTAACATGAAAATTGCCTTAGGTTTACCAAACGCCGGCCGAACCTTGAGAAGCGAAAGCTATGCCGGCGCGTTCGGAGAGGCGAAAATCGTAGTATCTTGGAACAGCGCACCCGCCCGTCAAGCGGAGGTTGCTGGTGGCCGGATGTTGGTGGATGGACAACGCACATGCCAAACCGGGAAATCATCGTTGCCCCCTCTCTTCTCGCCGCCGATTTCGCCCATCTCGCTGAGGACGTAGCGAAGGTCGTCGCCGCGGGCGCGGACTGGCTGCACCTCGACATCATGGATGGCCAGTTCGTCGATAATATTTCCTTCGGCCCGGCGGTGGTGCAGACGGTGCGCGGCCTAACGAGTCTGCCGCTCGACGTCCATCTCATGATCGAACGGGCCGATCATTACGTCCCGCGCTTCCTCGCTGCGGGCGCGAACTCGATCACCGTGCACGTCGAAACCGAGGCGAAACATGACGTCGCGAAAACGTTAGGCGCGATTCGCGCGGCCGGGTGCCGCTGCGGGTTGACCTTGAATCCGGCGACGCCCTTCGCAGCCATCGAGCCGCATTTGCCTAACGTTGACCTCGTCCTGGTCATGACCGTGCAACCGGGCTTTGGCGGCCAGAGTTTTCGACCCGAGATGATGGCAAAAGTGCGGCGCGCGGCCGAGCTGCGGGATTCGTTAGGCGCGAACTACGACATCGAAGTCGACGGCGGGATCAACCCCGAGATCGCCCGCCTGACAATCGAGAGCGGCGCCAACGTCCTCGTCGCCGGCACTTCCATTTTCAAAACCGCCGACTACGCGCAGGCCATTCGCGACCTGCGCGGCGCGTAGCTTGGGTGGCGCGAGCTTCTAGCTTGCGTGTTTCCGATCTTGCAAGCTAGAAGCTCGCGCCATTGACCCCGTCGCCCCTCCAAAAATTCGACAGCTCGGATACCTGCTGTATCACGCTAGCATGGACGACAAAAACAACCCCGAGCCGAGCGCGGTCGAGGATCACGGCGGCATCCTCACGATCCGCGGCGGCGGCCAGCGCCGGGAATGGAACGGCATCCATTACAAACAGGGCATGTCGGCAAAAAACGTCGGCACGACCAAGCTCTCCGCGAACATCGCCACGATCCCGCCGGGCGGTGTCGCCTACGCGCACATTCACGTCGGCTTCGAGCTCATTCTTTACATCCTCGAAGGGAAGGTGCGGCACGAGTTCGGCGCCGGCCTCAAGGAGACGATCGACAATGAGGCGGGCGATTTCATTTACATCAAACCGGGCGTGCCGCATGAGGTCTTCAACCTCAGCCAGACCGAGCCGGTCGTGGCTTTTGTCGCGCGCTCCTCGGCTGATGAGTGGGATAACATCGTTCCTTACGACCGGAACGAAGAAAACGCTGCATCGCAGCTGCCTGGGTAGCGCCCGCGTTCCGCGGGCTGGTCGCCGCATTCTGCTGCGACGAACTTTCCCTTCGGCATTCGGCGTCATCTAAGAGTGACCCGTCCAGGGAAATTTCGCGACGGTGGAACACCGTCGCCAGCCCACGAGACGTGGGCGCTGCCCGGAAAGAAGACGCCGCCCTACCCCGCCACCACCGGTTCGGCGAAGCCGCTCGTCTCGGCCAGGACGTCGTCGTTCTGGGTCACCCGAACGACTTCTTCAATCGTGGTTTTCCCCTCGGCGACGCGGCGCCAGCCGTCCTGCCGCAACGTGATCATGCCTTCGCGAATGGCGCACTGTTTGAGTTCGCCGCCGTCGCGCTTCTGCATGATCAGCCGTTTCAGCGGCTCGGTGATGACGCAAATTTCGTAGATCGCGAGCCGGCCCTGGTAGCCGGTGTGCCGACAATTTTCGCAGCCCGCGCCCCGGAAGAATTTGAAGTCGGCCGGAATGTCGGCGCCGATTTCCTGCAGGTATTCGATCGGATAACCGACAACTTCCTTGCAATCGGGGCAGATCGTCCGGACGAGACGTTGCGCGAGAAAAGCCTTCACCACCGAGGCGAGGAGGAACGGCTCCACGTCCATGTCGAGCAGACGCGTGATTCCGCCGACGGCGTCGTTCGTATGTAGCGTGCTGAAGACAAGGTGACCCGTCATCGCCGCGCGGATTGAGATGTCCGCGGTCTCGACGTCACGAATTTCCCCGACCATGACGACGTTTGGATCCTGGCGCAAAATGTGGCGGAGCCCTTTCGCGAAGGTGAGATCGATCTCGGGTTTCACGTCGATCTGCGAGACGCCGGGGAGCCGGTATTCCACCGGTTCCTCGATCGTAATAATGCGGCGCTGGACGCTGTTGATGCTGCTGAGGAAGCAGTAAAGCGAGGTCGACTTGCCCGAGCCGGTCGGGCCGGTCACGAGGACGATTCCGTTAGGCATCGCGAGCAAGCGCTTCATGATCTCGGTCTGCTTCGGGCTCAGATCGAGCCGCTCGAAACCGAACGCGGTCTGTTGATCGCGGCTGAGCAAACGCAGACTGATCGATTCGCCGTTCACGGTCGGGATGGTGGAAACGCGGACGTCGATTTTCTGATCGGCAGACTCAAGATTGATCCGTCCGTCCTGCGGCAGACGGCGCTCGGCGATGTCCATGTGCGCCATCACTTTCAAGCGCGAGATGATCGCGCTCTGGAGCAGTCGGAGCTGCGGAGGGACCGCGACTTCGTGGAGAATTCCATCGATGCGGTAGCGAATGCGGAGGTCGTTCTCGAGCGGCTCGACGTGAATGTCGGTCGCGCGTTCGTGGATCGCTTCGCGGATAATTTGGTTCACGAATTTTACGACCGAAGCCTCGGGATCGTCGGCATTCAGATCGGTGCTCGTCTCAATATCCTGGAGCGCTTCGAAAGAGCGATTCGTCTTCAGGATTTCGTCGAACGTTTCCGCGCCGACGCCGTAAAGCGTTTTCATCGCGCGCAAAACCTGGGCGCGCGGGACGAGGACCCACTCGATCGGCTT
>JBBRAF010000037.1:0-21148 GCA_038207045.1 Chthoniobacterales bacterium | reverse complement strand
GTCGAGTATTTTGCGTTCACACCTCAGATCACAAATGGAAACTTAACTGCCAGTGTGTTCACACAGGGAGTCATCGGCCGGCCCGGAGTTTTCCTCCATTATCCCGCGATTGCGCTTAATACAGACGGAAACGGCGCCATCGTGTTTGGACTGGCTGGGCCGAACTACTTCCCGAGCGCCGCTTTTGTGAACATCAAAGGCACGACCGTCAGCCCGATCCACATCGCGCGTGAAGGGAACGAGCCAGACGATGGCTTCACTGGTTATCCAGAGTTCGGCGGAAGCGGGATCGGCCGCTGGGGTGATTACTCCGCCGCCGCGGTTAACAACGTCGATAATACCATCTGGATGGCCACTGAGTACACGCCGGACTTGCCGCGGACAACCTTCGCGAACTGGGCCACGTACATCACGCGCTTCCAACCATAAATTCCAAGCTAGCGCTAGCTGGTCGTTCGCCCATCGGCCGTCGGTGTCGGCCAACTGCTAGCTTCGGCGGCTGAGGTGCGCGTTATTGCGCAGCGTGAACCGCCACGGTAAATCGGCTGACCGCCGAATGCCGATCCGTTCGTCAGCGACGAGCGAAATCGGGCCGGCTGCTCTGTGCCTGAAACAAAACTGTGTGTCCGCGCACAAGTCCATTTCATCGTGTTCTTTCGTTATCCCGAGCGCCTGCGTCAATTTGCCGGGGCCGGAACACAGTTGCTGTTCGTCCTGCACGCCACGGCGCCGTTTCATCAGCGCAATGCCCCGCGTCGGTTCCAACGCGCGAATGAGGACGAACCCGTTCTCGGTTCCTTTCACCAGCACGTTAAGCATCCAGTGGACGCCGTAGTTGAAATAGATGTAGGCTGCGCCCACTTTGTTGCGTTGCACGAAAGCGCGCGTGCTCGGCCGTACGAAACAATGACACGCTTCATCACCGACCGCGTTATAAGCTTCCGTCTCGACTACGATTCCGGAGCAGCGGTCCCACTTCAACTCGCAGCCGATAAGCTCGCGCGCGCAGGTGAGGGGATCGCGTCGAAAAAAATCAGCGCGAATCATCTTGCTCATGATTCGCCGGCCGCGGGGGCGCCTTAACCTTTCGGCGGATAATAAACCGGCAGGGTAATCGCGCACGCGACCGGTTTGCCATCCCGAAAAGCGGGGATGAACCGGGCTTCGGCGAAATCGTCCATTGCGGCGTCGCCAAAGCCAAGCAGAGGCGGGGACTCGTTAACTACTTCGCCACTCTGGAGATTGCCTTCCCCATCGACTGCGATTTGCAATTCCGCCACCCCAGCCAGGGGAACGGGTGAGCCGTTATCCGGATAATGCAGGCCGGAAAATTTCGAATCGCCGCCGATGCACACTTGCGGCCCCACGAAATCATTTTCGGTCTTCAGCTCGTTCGGTTCCTGATTGGCAAAAAGGCGCAGGCGCGGTTTGCCCTCGATTACTTCAAACATGACCGTGCCAAAGAATATGACAGCGATCGGCTGACGATGGCGGATGGCTGGAATCATCCTGGCGCCGGCGAGAGCGCGCTGCACCTCCTGCTCGAGCAATTTCGAATCGGCCGTGCCGCGATACGTGCCGCTCCAGTTCAATTCCCCAGTCTTCGTCACCGCCGCGCAAAACATGATAAGCGCATTTTTTTGCCCCGCCGCCGCCAGCGTTTTGGTGTCGATCCGATTAATGATAGCGTCCGGCGCCTTACCGACCAGGGCCGGGCGAAACTCGGGCAAATCCTGAGCGGCCGCGAGCTGCAAAGCCAAAACGAAAATCGAGACGGAAAAGCCGAGGCGTCGCATGCGGGGACAACGCAACGCGCACTTTGGCTTAACGCAAATGCAATCTCCATCGGCTAACCGTTGTCGCCGCCAGTGCCGCTCGGCGTCTCCGCCGGCGAGGCGTGGGCGGGTTCACAGCGCAATGATGTTGCCGTGTTGCCCGGAGTCGAGGTTGGTTGCGAATTACGGCCCGCCGCTGCCGTCCGCGCAGCTGGTGGCGAGTTGCGTGCAAATGCCTGATTTCATCGCGCCCAGGGCTCGAACCGTCCACGTCACTCACCGTCGACCAATTAAAAAGAACGTCAGCTTCGTAGGTCTCGCGAAGTTTCGCACCGATGGCGATGCCATGACAACGCCGCAAATACCGCCGTTATTTGGCGGCCAGCTCTCGCGATCTGGCTTCGCGCAGCGTTTTTCTGGCTCACCGGCGCAATCCCCTTCTGACACGCTGGCACTGAAGCCAAATAATCCAAAGGGCAGCTAGTTTTTTCCAAATTGAGTCCTTTTGGATCGCCACGGTTAACTATGCTTCTGTCAGCCTGAGTAGTGTTGGTCGCGTGTGGTTTGGCGGTGGATATTTCTTCCTACGGGAGCACTCGGCGTAAGTTTCTGTAAATCGTGCAAAGATTTAGAGCGCGTTAGAGCGTTCTGATCACAAACGCGCCAGCGGCAGATTTCTCAGGCGCGGGCGGGCAGAATCCACGCCAACGACAATTGCAGCGTCTGCTACAGCGTGCCGAGAATCAGGCGACGCGGCCGCAGCAGTTCTTGTATTTCTTGCCGCTGCCACAGGGGCAGGGCTCGTTGCGACCGACCTTTGGCATTTCGCGGCGCACGGGAGCGAGGTCGAGCTTTACCTCGCCGTCGCTGTCTCCATTACTTGCGATGGACGATGTGACTGGCTGACGTTGACGGCCAGGTTGCGGACCGTCGGTGCCGGGCGCGGTTTCGCGCACGAGGAATTGCGGGAGGGTGGAGAGAAACTTCTCGAACGCCTGCAGATTTGAGGTGCTGCGAAAGAGATTGTGCAGCACTTCGTTCTTAATGTTCGACATCAGCTCGACGAACATGTCGTAAGCTTCCGCCTTGTATTCAATGAGCGGATCCTTTTGCGCATAGGCGCGGAGGTAAACGCCCTCGCGCAACGCATCCATGGCGTAAAGGTGCTCCTGCCAGAGCCGGTCGATGGCGTTCAGAATGACGTAGCGTTCAAGACTTTTTACCGCCGAAGGTTCTTCGTGCGACGATTTGCGCTGATACGCGTCTTTGATCTTCTCGATCAAAAACGTCGTGTTGCCTTGCGCATCACGCGTTTCGAACTCGGCGCGTTCTTTGTTCAACCCGAGCGGGAAAGTTGTATTCACCCATTGCAGCATTCCAGCGTAGTTCGGCTCGTCGTCGGGTTTACCCGTGCCGAGGTATTCCTGCACTTTCGTTGGCACGGCCTCATCGATGACTTCGAAGATGAGCGCGCGCGGATCTTCGCTGTCGATGACCTCATTGCGATAGCCGTAAACAACTTCGCGCTGATTGTTCATGACGTCGTCCATGTCGAGCGTGCGTTTGCGGATGAGATAATTCCGCTGCTCCACCCGCTTTTGCGCCGTCTCGACCGATTTGTTCAACCACGGATGCTCCAGCTCCTGGCCTTCTTCGAGGCCGAAGCGCTCCATGATTTTCGTCATGCGATCGGCCGCGCCAAAGTTGCGCATGAGATCGTCCTCGAAGCTGACGTAGAAGCGCGATGCACCGGGATCGCCCTGCCGCGCGCAACGGCCACGCAATTGCCGATCGATTCGTCGCGACTCATGCCGCTCCGTGCCGATAACGTAAAGCCCGCCCCTGTCCGGCACGCCGCCGCCAAGTTTAATATCGGTCCCGCGTCCGGCCATGTTAGTCGAGATTGTAACCGTGCCGGCCTGACCAGCACGCGCCACGATCTCCGCTTCCTGCATGTGATATTTCGCATTCAGCACATTGTGCGGAATCTTCTCGCGCTTGAGCATGCGCGAAAGCAACTCGCTCGCTTCCACGCTCACCGTGCCGACCAGTACCGGCTGCGCTTTGCCGTGACATTCCTTAATCTCGTTAATGACAGCGTTGTATTTTTCCCGACGCGTCTTGTAGATGCGATCGTTCGAATCCTTACGCGCGACGGGCCGGTTCGTCGGGATGACGTTGACGTCGAGTTTGTAGATGTCATGAAACTCGTTCGCTTCCGTCTCAGCTGTGCCGGTCATACCGGCGAGCTTCTGATATAGCCGGAAGTAGTTTTGGATCGTGATGGTGGCGAGCGTCTGTGTTTCGCGATCGATCTGCACCCCTTCCTTAGCTTCCACCGCCTGATGCAAACCATCGCTCCAACGTCTTCCCGGCATTTTGCGGCCGGTGTATTCGTCGACGATGACAACCTTGTTTTCCTCCACCACATACTGCACGTCCTTCTCAAACAAGCAGTAGGCGCGAAGGAGTTGCGAGATGTTGTGAATGCGCTCGGCCTGCGTGTCGCAAAGTTGTTGCCGTTCCACTTTTAACTTGTCGCGTTCCTCGTCACCGAGCGTGCGGTTGAGGTCGATCTCGGTGAATTCGCTGATCAAATCCGGAAGCACAAACGCATTCGGATCATCCGGGTTCATGAAGGAGCGCCCTTGCTCGGAGAGATCGGCTTCCTGCGATTTTTCGTCGATGGTGAAGAACATTTCCTCCTTCAAGGCGAATAGCTCTTCCTTGCGCGTGTCCGCGTAAAACGAGAGCTCAGCCTTGTCGATGGCTTTGCGCTTCTCCGGATCTTCCATCATGCGCAGAAGCTGCTTGTTGCGCGGCTGACCGAGTTTCACCTTAAACATGAGCAGGCCGCCGTCCTCGATTTTGCCGGCGTCGAACGCTTCCTTCGCTTCGCTCGCGATGCGATTACAAAGCATGTTCTGCTTGCGCACAACCTGCTCCACCAGCGGCTTCCATTTGTCGTATTGATGGGTCGAGATCGTGGCCGGCCCGCTGATGATCAATGGCGTGCGCGCTTCATCGATTAAGATGGAATCCACTTCATCGACGATGGCGTAGTTATAACCGCGCTGGACCTGCTGCTCGCGCGTCGTGGCCATGCCGTTATCGCGCAGGTAATCGAAGCCGAACTCCGAGTTCGTTCCGTAAGTAATGTCCATCGCGTATTGCTCACGCCGGACGCTCGGGTCCTGATCGTGCTGAATGCAGCCGACCGTAAGCCCGAGAAAACTGTAAAGCTGCCCCATCCATTCTGCGTCACGTCGCGCCAGGTAATCGTTCACCGTCACCAGGTGCGCGCCGCGCCCGGTCAAAGCGTTTAAGTAGAGCGGCAACGTCGCGACCAGCGTCTTGCCTTCGCCCGTCGCCATCTCCGAAATTTTTCCCCGATGCAGCACCATCCCGCCGATCAACTGCACATCGAAATGCACCATTTCCCACTTCATCGGCTGATCGCACACGGTGAACGTGTGGCCGCGCTCCGTCAGCCGGCGGGCCGCGTTTTTAACCACGGCAAAGGTCTCCGGCAGAATTTCATCGAGCCGCTTCCATTGTTCGTCGGGCGACTCCAGTTTGGACAATTCCTCTTTCCAACTGGCGGTCTTCGCCCGCAGCTCGTCATCGGAGAGCGCCTTGTATTCCGTATCGAACTCGTTGATACGGCGCACCATTGGCGCCATGCGCCTGACTTCGCGCTGGTTCTTCGACCCGAGAATTTTCTTTAACATCCAACCGACCATTGCCGTGATTTATTGAATGCGAACAATCGTTTTCCCGGGGGTAAATCGCAAACGAAACTTAGGGTTACCCCCGTCCTGAGCGAAGTCGAAGGATCTCGTTGCGCTATCTCCAAGGTAACTTCTACGGGATCCCTCGACTACGCTCGGGATGACTAAGCGGAGGGGGTGGGATTCGAACCCACGAGGGCTTGCGCCCTGCCGGTTTTCAAGACCGGAGCCATCAACCACTCGACCACCCCTCCGGGAGCTGCGAAGCAATATTCGCGCACGTCAGTCCGAGGCAACTTAGCCTTTAGCGCGTAGTTCCGAGCGAAGTCGAGGGATCCCGGAATACCACCTTTAGATAGCGTCAACGAGATCCTTCGACTGCGCTATTGCTTCGCTCAGGATGACGGAACTGGACATGCGATATGTTCATGCGAACATATCGCATGCAACCGCGACCGCACGCCCGCCTTCTCTGGCAAAATGTGCGCGAGAATTCCACCGCGGCACGCACGCTGCACCCGCGGGAGTTCCACGCCCGGGGCGCCTCCGTCGATCCCGCCAACCGCTTCGAGCAGCTTCACGTCGAAGAAGATTATGGGGATCACCCCGACGAAGATTCCCGCCCGCGAAAAACCATCTTCTTCCGCGATTTTTCCCAATCCATCATTGCCCGCAATAACAGCCCGGACGTGGGATTCGAGACCAGCGTGAATCCCTACCGTGGGTGTGAGCACGGTTGCGTTTACTGCTACGCGCGGCCGACACATGAATATCTCGGGTTCTCCGCCGGCACCGATTTCGAGTCGCGTATCATGGTCAAAAAAGACGCGGCACGATTGCTCGAAGCGGAGCTTTCTTCGCGCAAGTGGCGGCCTCAAGTCATCGCAATCAGCGGCGTGACGGACCCATACCAGCCGATCGAGCGCAAACTCCAGATCACGCGCGGTTGCCTTGAGGTGCTGGCGCGTTTTCGCAATCCCGTCGGCATCATCACAAAAAATCGCCTCGTCACGCGCGATGCCGATGTATTGGCGGAGCTGGCGCAGTTTTCCTGCGCCGCCGTCAATATCTCCGTGACTTCCCTCGACGAGAAACTGCAGGGCGTGCTCGAGCCGCGCACTTCTCCACCGCAAGCGCGCCTCGAAGCGGTGACCAAGCTGCGCGAAGCCGGGGTTCCCGTCGGGGTCATGGTGGCGCCAATCATTCCCGGCCTGACCGATCACGAGATGCCCGCGATTCTCGAAGCCTGCGCCAACGCTGGTGCGCAATTTGCCGGTTACACGATTGTGCGGCTGCCCTTCGCGGTCGCGCCATTGTTCGAACGCTGGCTGGACGAGCATTTCCCAGATCGGAAAGCAAAAGTGCTCTCGCGCATCCGCGCCATTCGCGGCGGCGAAAAATTGAACGATGCTCGCTGGGCGACTCGCATCAAAGGCGAAGGAATATTCGCCGAGCAAATCGCCGCGTTGTTTCAGATGAGTTGCCGCAAGCTCGGCATCGGTCCACGACCAGAACTTTCCACCGCAGCATTTCGCCGTCCGCGCGAGCAGCTCAAGCTGTTCGAGTGATCCTCCGTCATCCCGAGCGAAGCCGAGGATCCCGTCGCGCTACCTCGAAGCTAACTTTCACCGAAACCGAAAACCGGTTAACTTTGCGAAACCGCCCGTACATCGCCCGCGGCACGCAAGCGTCGTTGTTTGCGCATCACCATGAGCATGGAAATCCCGCCGATCGCGCCGAAACCGGCCATGATCGGATACCAAACGCTCCAGCCGTGGCGATCGATCATCCAACCTGTGAACGGCAACGCGAGCGCGGTGCCGTAATATTGGAACGAATCGACCACGCCGGAGGCGAAGCCAGCCATTTTCCTCCCGCCAATGTCCATCGGCGCGGCCGCGCCGACGATGGCGTGCGTGGAATTTGCCGTCAACGCCACGAGCACAAGAAACAGGCACCCGATGAAAATGCCCACTGGCGTTGGACCCACCACACCGGCTGCGATCACCAGCGCCGCGATCAGAATGACGGCGCATTCAAAAAAGTAGAGCGTCATCGCCACCGGCGAGCGACGGCCTTGAAACCATCTATCGGAAATTCGTCCGGCTGCGAACGAACCGATCACCGCCACCAGCGGCATCAGATTCACCGTCCACAGTACCGCAGCCGGCTTATCCGCGAGATTAAGTTTCAATTGATCGTGGAAATAGAGAATCATCAATTGATCGGAGCTATTCCGGACCGCCCCGGTGCATCCATAAGCCACTGCATAAAACCAAATCAGCGGATGGGTGAAGATGGTCGTGAAAGAATCGCGCAACCCAGCGCGGCTGCCGCTGTCTCCGTCCTCGATCACACCCTGGTAACCCGCTTCTTCGGGCGTTTCTTTGACGAAGATCACGAGCAGGACCGCAACCGCCGCCACGAAAAGCGGAGGGATTCGAAAGAGCCAATGCCACTCGTCCTTCGCCACTACCCATGTCCCGATGGTGAACCCAGCCAGAATGACTGGCGCGAGATTGTTGATCGCAAACTGTCCCAGTTGGATCATGAAACCGAAAATGCCGGTGAAAGTGCCGCGCTCCGTTCGGCGAAACCAGGCCGCATTCATTTTCACCATGCCGGGCGTGCCGAAGGATTGCAGGTAGCCGTTCAACAGCCAGATCGCGGCGAAAGTGGCGAAGGTGCCGGCGAACGAAGCGAAGCCGAAAATGAGAGTGATCGCAATCGTTCCCGCCGCGCCGATGAGCATCGCGGTCTTGCCGCCGATGCGATCCGTGAGCAGCCCGTTCACGAGCTGGCCGGTGCCGTAAGCAATCGACCACGCGCTTAGCATCCCCGTGATCTGGAATGTGCTGAAGCCAAACTCCCGCACCATTCCCGGCGTGGCGAAGCGAAAGTTGTATCGGCACATGTAATAAGAAGCGTAGAGCAGGCCGATGATGAACCAGTTCAGGCCGCGCCGCGGGCGAAAGCCGGGGGGGTGCGACGCCTTCACGGCGCGCAGCATGTGGACTTGCGCCGGTCAGTTCAATGGGGAAACGCAACTGCCCGCCAGCGCGGGGTCATCCCGAACGAAGTGAGGGGACCTCACGAAATCTGGCGACGCTGTGCAGTATTATTGTGTGGCCTGGTTCCAAACTGGGAGATCTCTCGGGTCCGAGCCGAACTGGCATTGTCTGCGCGGCTCGGGATGACAGAAGGGCCGGCCCAGCACGCGACTCCGTCATCCCGAGCAAAGCGAGGGACCTCACGAGCGTGATTGCGTAACCCACGCATGTTTGTGTGACTGTCAGACCAATGTGCGGTCCCTCGCCATCTCTGTGGCTCGGGATGACGGATTGCGTTACCCGAGATACACCGTCTTAATATTAGTGAACTCGCGAATCCCTTCCGCTCCCAGCTCGCGGCCATAGCCAGAACGCTTCACGCCACCGAATGGAAGGCGTGGATCTGACGCAACCATGGCATTGATGAACACCATGCCGCTCTCGATCTCGCGCGCGAAAAACTCCTGCTCTTCACGCTCCGTCGTCCAAACGCTCGCGCCGAGACCAAATACAGAATCGTTCGCCAGCGCGACCGCTTCGGCGCCATCGGGCGCGCGAAACAGGAGCGCCACCGGGCCGAAAACTTCTTCGCGATATACCGGCGCGTGTTCTGGAATGTCAGTCAGGACAGTTGGCTCAAAGAAAAAACCGGGGCGATCGGCCCGCTTACCGCCGCACAAAAGTCTGGCCCCGGCTGCGATCGATTTTTGCACCTGCTCCTCGACCCCGCGCAAAATCTGCTTCGATGCCAGCGGCGCAACTTCTGTGGTCTCATCAAGCGGATCACCGAGCTTCATCTTTCGCATCCGATCGACAAACCGGCCCGTGAAATCGTCCGAGATCGCTTCGCTCAAAATGAAACGCTTGGCCGCGATGCACGATTGTCCGCTATTAACCATGCGCGCTTTAATGCCGGTGGAAACGGCCGCTTCCAGGTCAGCGCTGGGCATGACGATAAACGGATCGCTCCCGCCGAGCTCAAGCACACATGGCTTCAGTTCGCGCCCCGCCATTGCGGCGACGGCGCTACCCGCGCGATCGCTGCCGGTAAGCGTGACGGCCTTGACCCGCGCGTCGCGGATGACGTTTTCGACAGCCTCATTCTCGATCAGAAGCGCCTGAAAAACGCCATCGGCAAAGCCGGCTCGACGGAAGATGTCTTCAATGGCGATCGCGCACTGCGGCACGTTGGATGCGTGTTTGAGCAGAGCGACGTTGCCGGCCATGAGCGCGGGGACAGCGAAGCGGAATACCTGCCAGAAAGGGAAATTCCACGGCATGATCGCGAGCACGATGCCGAGCGGCTGGTAGCGAATGGAGCTGCGCTTCGCGTCCGAGGATACGATTTCCTCGCGCAGGAACTTCTCGCCGCAATCAGCGTAAAAGCGGCAGCCGCGCGCGCACTTTTCGATCTCATCAATCGATCCGCGTAACAGCTTTCCCATCTCCATCGTGATGATGCGGGCGAACTTCTCCTTTTCGCTTTCGAGAATTGCCGCCGTCGCGAGCAGGCATTGCGCGCGTTGCGCGTGCGAGAGATTGCGATGCTTTGGAAAAGCATGAGCTGCGCTCTGCAAACAATGTTCGACTTCGTCGCTATCGAACGGGGCGAATTCTTTCAGTTTTTCGCCCGTTGCGGGATTAATTGAGACAATCGCCATGCCCGTAACCGTATCGCGTTCCCGTGAAGCAGCGAATTCTGTCTCCGGGGAGCGCAGGCTGCCAGCCTGCTGCCGACATCAGCCTGATGTCGGCACGTCTGATATCCGCGCGACCGGGCTTTCAGAATTCCTAACCGACCCAGCGCTGCAATGCTGATCGCAGCCAGCTCTCTTTCCAGTCTTCTACTTTCTAATTTCCCCCTTCCTACTTTCTTCGACGTCAGGTTAGCCCTTCGGCATAGAAATCATGATCGAAACACGAAATAGACTGCTCCACCCATGCAAAGTCCCGCCCAAAGGAAGTTCAACCGGAGCGGCTGGTGAATGTAAAAGAGCGCGAACGGCGCGAAGACTACGAGGGTAATAATCTCCTGAAGAACCTTGAGTTGTACGAGACTGTATTGAGAGTAGCCGATACGATTCGCCGGCATTTGAAAACAGGTATTCGAACAACGCAATTCCCCAGCTCACCAGAGCGGCAATGTACCACTTCCTGTCGTTAAGATTACGAAGGTGCGCATACCAAGCGAAAGTCATGAATGCATTCGAAACGACAAGAAGGACAACAGTACGAGTTATGGCAGGCATGATATCTGGAAGCGTTCAGTAATGGCCTAACGAGATGAGCTTCAGCGACGCGTGGTAAACCTCTTTGCTAGGCCTAATCGCATGGTTGCCGATAGCAAAGAAACCCTCGTGAATGTGCGGACTAAGCGCAGATGTGCGAGCTCCTGACGCAAATCGGGCCGAGAAAGTGGGCGATCGCGAACAGCAGAGGTGCGATGCCAAGTAGCAGGGATGCCAGTAGCCGCGCAGTCATGTCGTCTAACGAGACACAAGCTCAGCCACGGCTTAGGGAGACGCAAGTTGCGGTGATCCCATTGTCGCGTTTGTAATTTCTACCTTCTACTTCTCTTCCGCCATCGGCTGCATCGCTTGGTTAGACCGCTTGCTACTTCACGTTGACGGCAATAGCGATCGTTGGCGGCATTTCATGCTGATGGTGAGGGTCGATGACCCCATTCGGGAGGAAGTACCATTTGCCGGGTTCCATGTTGCCCAGGGCTGGAAGCTTTGGCACCCGCTGGGAGTCGAGGCCGGCTGCGAGCAGCTGTGCGGCATCGAACTCGTAGACCACGTCTTCCGCTGTAACCTCGGGCTGCGACGCGTAGTGAACCATGGTGCCCAGGCCGCTGTTGAAGCAGTACTCGCCCGCTGCTTTCGTGCGATCGATAGCCATTTCGGGCTTCGCTCGGAGTAGGCGAGCGATTGCGAGCACCTCGGCCCTGGCGATTCCCTGGAGGGCGAGAACATCTGAATACTCGGACTGGATGCGAGCCAGTTCAGCACTGCTCGCGTCGGTGCTGCGTGTCTGGGCTGACATGCTGCTGGTGATAACGAGGAGGGCGGAAGCGAAGGTGACTTTGAACATGGTGAGGTCCTTTCTCTAGGCGGTCTAACGAGCTCAAGCTCAGCCACGGCTCAGGAAAACGCAAGTGGCTGCTCTTGGAAGCACACTAGCTACGCTGGACATTGAGAGAACGACGCCGTCTGAGCCGTTGGCTGCAGCGCCTGGTTAGATGTTTGGGACTGCGATCATCCCTCTTTTCCGCCTTTAGTAACCTTGCCTTTCTCGATAAACCAGATCGTGCCATCGGCTGTCGCAACCGCGCATACCTTATTGTGGAGAAGAGTCACATAAACGAGCGTCTCCACGGGCTGATCGCTGACCATACATGTGCAATGAAAACCAACGGAATGATAGCCCGCTGGCAGACCCTCGCCTGGATGAATCACCATTGGGCCGCGTGAGAGCGGATCGATGTGCTCCACTCGGCCATTTGCAGAGACGGAAATGCGATAATGAAGACCTACTACGATGTCGCTGGGGTTGCGGCTAGTCGCGAGGCCGTAGACCAAGTAGCCTTTTGTTCTGGGTCATTCAACGCCATGAAGCGATAGCCTTCACTCTTGAGCTGTGGCAGCGCGTCCATAGCAGCGCGCTTTGCGCGCTGCTGTGGTTCTGTCAAGGGTTGCTGGCTTTGCGTCTGCTCGTATAGCTCGCGCCCAAGTTTCTCAATGGTGCGGACAGGGAAGCGGCGAATGCCCGCTGCTGTTGCGGATGAGCATACGATAAATGCGAGCCCGACGTGGCGCTCAACATGACAGAATCGTCAGCCAGGGAGCAGCCGGCGTCGGTCCTCCAAATCATCACTACCAAAGCAACTGGCAGAATCGCTCCGCTTTTGCCCATGCCGACCGTATGATTGGAATGAGCTGGAGTCCTAGCCGAACGTGCATTATTCAAGAAAACGAAAGCTGAAGGTGAGACGGAGCAGCAGCCGTTGATCTAGTCGAGGCTTAGCCTGCAATTCGTGAATAGGGTAATTTTCTATTCTGCGGGATTGTGCGTCCTCGCGATCCTCCTGGAAGGTCTCTGCGCGGGTGCCGGCATTCGGAAACGCCTGGCCGATCTGAATAAGCCGCGGCTCGTCCCACCTCTCTGGGGCTGGATCGTGATCGGCGGGTTTTATTATGTGATGTGCTTCGCGGTGCTCTACCGGGTCTTCGCGCTACCGGTGAACACCCCGCTTCGCAAAACGGCGATTGCGCTAATGCTGATCCTGATGAGCATCAACGCGGGCTGGAACTGGTTTTTCTTTCGCTCGCGGAATCTTTTCTACGCGTTTCTAATCGGCCTGCCTTATAGCGTGATCGCGATGGTTCTCCTGGCAGTCCTTTTTGACGCAGATCGAGCTGCTGCGTTATGGCTCGCGCCGTATCTTATCTATCTCTGTTACGCAAACGTGTGGGGTTACTCTATCTGGAAGCTCAATCCTGCAGTTAAGAATTAGAATCGGGACGTCCGACTGGGCTGAGGAAAACAATTGACTTGGTGTGGGAACGCTGGAGTCGGTTTGAAGTTTGCTTCGAGGCAGATCACGGCAGCTCGCGCCCATCCAGTACGCGCCTCCAGCAATTTTCTACGGTGCCTTCCACTCGTTGAGGGCTGTGATCTGCATTTCGTTGTTAGCTGTCTTAAGCAGGGTGAGGCTTTTCAGCACTTTACCGGAGGCGTATCTGGAGCCGTTGCGGAGTTCGTAGCGAACGGGAAAGACGAGTTTGATTTCATTGCCGTCGCTCTGCTGTTGGATCTGGATGTCACCATCGATCCAGAACCGGCGATGGGGCCACTTCTGATTGTAACGTACGAGGTCGCGCTGAACCTCCTGCCGCGGGATATTCGATGTTCCCAAGTAGTCCACGTTGTCGGCAAAGAATTTAATCTCCGAGCCCTGCGGTCGGGCGAGTCCGGCCTGAACGAATGCTTCGACGTAATCGCGAAAACGCTCGGGGTTCTCTATATTACCGCCCGAGGGCGGCCTGTGCGTAGGAGCCACGTTCGCTTGGAGCGGCGGAGTTGGCGAGGGGCGACTTTCCGCTATAGGCGGCGGGGTGGCCGGTGCTTCTGCAGGCGGGACGGGTTGGAGTCGTTGCGCAGGTGCCGGCGCAGGAGAGTTGGCTGCGACTGCTGGCGGGGATGTTGTGGTGGGCTGCTCCTGCTCGAATTGCATTTCACCACTGGGGAGACGGCGCCAGGTGCCGGTGAGCGTCTGGAGCGTGGGTGGGGGTTTGGGCGCGGAAGCGTTGAGCTCTCTGGCGGTGGGCGTGTCCAGCTTGCCGGAGAGGGCGAGCCCGTGACGCTTCTGAAAGCGTCTTAACGCGGCCACGGTTTCGCTGTCGAGTATTCCGGTGGGATTCCCAGAATAGAATCCGTCTGTTTTCAGCCGGTTCTGCACGTTGGTGATGTTGTCATCCGCGCGTGCGAAAACCACACCGCACGCCGTGAGCAGGGCTAGAGTTAGAAAAAATCGCTTCGAATGTCGCATGTCGAGGTCACCGCCGGCACAACATCCATTCCCATGTGCGAATAATCAATATGCGGTGGTCGAGAAATCTCGGATTATGCCGGCTGCCCGTGAGAGAGGTGCGATGCCGCGTTCCGCTTTACGTGCCCGCGCGAAGGCGAGGCGCGCGCCGAAGCCGATCATGGCGCAGCCGGAAACGGTTTCCAAGGTAGCCTTGACACGAGGCCGGGTGACCAGCGCGCGCGATTTCCCAGCGACCAAGGCGATTCCACTCGGCCAAAGCGCTCCCATGACATAATGACAGGCAGCCATGAGAAGCGATTTAAGCAGGACGGGATCGCCCGCTTTAATGAACTGCGGGAGGACAGCGAAGTAGAAGACGGCGATCTTGGGGTTGAGAGCGTTCGTGAGAAGGCCTTCCCGATATCGTTTCCAGCTATCGCGAGTCGTTCGAGCCCCAACCGGAACTTCCCCCTCGCCGGCGCGCCAGAGTTCTGGCTGCTTCGCGCAAGCTTTGTCCGCCGAGTAAACCAGATACAACGCGCCGGCGAACTTCACCGCCGCGAATGAGCGGTAACTTGATAAAAAGCGCGGCGACGCCGAGCGCGGCAAGCAGTAGTTGAAAAATGAAGCCGGAGCAAAACCGGCCATGGTCCAGATTCCATCGCGTGTGCCGCCCGCGAGCGTGTGCGAATTGTGAGGACGGTATCCGCGCCGGGGGTGATGGTCACGAGGACGGCGAGTCCAACGAATGCCCAGAAGAGGGAGTCGAACATCGGGTTTATCCTGAACTAACGGCGCATCAACTCAAGGCAGACTCGCAATGACGTGAGTCTCAGTCCTTACTGTTGCGTTGCAAATACGGCGGGTAATGACAAGCTGCCGGTTCCGCGAATGAGCTGCGCTCGCTTTCGAGGAGCGAACGTGATTCCGTCCAGTGATCGGGCAAATGGCGATGCAAATTCATCTGGCCAAGGTTGTTTATCTGGTCGGGCTGATTGTTTACGTCACGACCAGGGGCGTTTTTGGCGCACGGACTAAACACAACGAGAAAGCAGTCAGCCGCGTGGATGCGCGCGATCGCGCGTTAGTGGCCGCCGTTTTTGCGGGAACCTTTTTCTTGCCGCTGCTTTATGTCTTTACGCCGTTGCTCCGTTTTGCCGATTATCGATTGCCTGCCGTCGTGATGTGGTGCGGCGCGATGGTGATGATATGGGCGCTCTGGTTGTTCTGGCGTGCGCACGTCGATCTGGGTCTTAACTGGTCGATCACGCTCGAGATGCGCAAGAATCATGAGCTGGTGACCAACGGGGTTTATCGTTGCGTGCGACATCCGATGTATACGGCGATTTTCCTCTTCGCCTTTGCGCAAGGGATGCTGCTGTCGAACTGGCTTGCTGGCTGGGCAGGGCTTATAACATTTTCTGTGCTCTATCTAAGCAGGGTCCGAAATGAAGAGAAGATGATGAGCGAAGCCTTCGGCGATGAGTACACGGCTTACGCGCAACGAACAGGGCGACTGTGGCCGCGCTGGAATTCGTGAATCCTGCAGCGGTATACGCTATTCGTTAAAGTAAGAGGGGAAAGCGTCAGTCTGTGAATCTTGCTGTCAGATCCCTCCAGACCCGCTTCGTTCACCCAACGGTCAGCCTGCAAATTTCAGCAAACCGACCCTTCTCTTCCTATTTTTTTGAGACGGCGACGATGTAGGCGGCCTTGGGAATGGCGAAGCCGTTGCCAGTGGCATAGGAACTAACGGCGTTCTCGATGGCGGACTGGATGGAGCGGAGACTCTGCGGCGTTTGGCGCGCGAGTAATCCGGCGGTACGGACTCCGGCGTTGCGTTCGGCGTCGAAAACGAAACGAGCGGTGGGAACGTTCCATTCAATAGTGTGGAGTTTGAAGGTGAGGGAGTCGCCGTTGAAACCGGCGCGCTCAAGCGCTTGACGGAATTCCTCTCGCCCGTCGTAGAGGTAGTAGGGTGGCCCGGGCGGGAGGTCGACCTCCAAATCGGCGTGTGCTTTGATCGCGTCGTCCACGATCCTAATAAACGGATTTTCCCTTCGGTGCGCCCACGTTGTGAATCCGAATATACCGCCGGGTTTGAGAACGCGGCATGCCTCCGCACACGCGCGCTCGGGATCGGCGAGATGAAGCAGGGCAAAGTTAGCCACAACGCGATCGAAGCTGGCGGGGAGGAATGGTAGGTCTTGCGCGTCGCCTTCGCGGAATTCGATCTGCGGTAACATCTTTCTCGCAATCGCAATCATTTCCCTGGAAAAGTCGAGGCCAATGGGAGCAGCGCCGCGTGCGGCGGCAGCAGCGGAGACGTAGCCGGGACCGCAACCAACATCCAGAAGTGACAGTCCGTGGCAAACATCGGCGTCGTCGAGCAGTGGCCGGATGAATTGTCGCGTCGAGCTCGACCAAACGGAATCGTACTTGTCGGCGACGCGCGCCCAGCCTTCATGTTCGAATTCGGTGAAGGCATTATCGGGTGCGCTCATGAGGTCGACACTATTAACTACTTGGCACCGCGAACATTTGGTTTCCAGTTCCGATACACTTCGTAGGCGCCCTGTCTCAAATTGGTTTTACTCAGTGCGTGACGATCCAATTGCTCAGCCAGCTATTGGAACCATTCCCAACTCTTTCGCGAGCCGCTCCGCTGACGTTCCGCTTCAACGTAGACGTTCAGCTTACGCCAGGCCAGGCGCACCACTCCGCCTACGAGCTCGTCGACTATCTGAAGCGGAACGATTCCACAAAACACGGAATACCCGAGCGCTTCGAGAATGATCCCGATGGAATGAGCGGCCTCGAGAGCGTGCGGATCATTTTCCAAACCGGAGAGGGGAACACCGTCGGGCAACGATTGCACGAGCACGACTGAACGAATTCATTCCGGCGTCATGATTGCGCGCACGACAGCGAAGGCCGCACGTTCATCGCGTTCGCGTCGCGCTCGGCGAAGCTCAAGCCAACCAAACGCCGCCGCGACCAGGACGGTTAACGCGGTGGCGAGGTTCGCGAGCGTGCCTAAGTCCATTCGAGCAAGACAATCACAGCCCGAAGAAAGCTGAGGTCAAGAAGTCGGCCGCTCCGATTTGAGAACAAAAGCGGAAAGCGATTAGAAACGGGAACCTTGGCTGGGTTAGCTTGTTCGCTCGGTTCAGCTCGGTAGCTCGTTCCCAGGTTGCGTTTAAGGACGAGGAGATGAGCAAAATGTTTGCGAAAGTCCGGGACCCGTCCCACTTGTTCACTCGATGAGTGGCGCGGAAAAGCAGAATGCGCAACGGATGGAGAAAATCGTCAGCCTCTGTAAGAGGCGCGGTTTCATTTTCCAGGCGAGCGAGATCTACGGCGGACTCAATGGCGCATGGGACTACGGGCCGCTCGGGACCGAACTGAAGCGCAATCTGAAGGATTACTGGTGGCGCGTAATGGTGCGTGACCGCGATGATGTCGTGGGATTGGACGGCACGATCCTGACGCATCCCGCCGTTCTGAAAGCGAGTGGGCATGTCGATACGTTTACCGATCCGATGATCGATTGCCGCACCTGCAAGGCACGATTGCGCGCGGATCAGCTCGGCGAAAAGAATGGGAAGAGACAGTGCCCGACTTGCGGCGGGAGCGATCTGACAGAGGCGCGCCCGTTCAATTTGATGTTCCAGACGCAGCTCGGCGCTTCTTCGGATCCGTCGTCCATCGCCTATCTCCGACCGGAGACGGCGCAGTCCATTTTCGTGCAGTTCAAGAATGTGCTCGATACTTCGCGCAAGAAGCTGCCGTTCGGAATTGCACAGATCGGGAAGGCGTTTCGCAACGAGATCAACCCGCGCAATTTCACGTTTCGTTCACGTGAGTTCGAACAGATGGAGCTGGAATATTTCTGCCGGCCGGAGCAGGGGATGGAACTGCTCGAGTATTGGAAGGAAGAGCGGCTGAAGTTTTATGAGAACATCGGGATAAAGCGCGAGAAACTGCGGGTGTTAACGGTGCCGGACGCCGAGCGCGCGTTCTATTCCAAAGGCACTTACGATATTGAGTACGAGTTTCCGTTCGGGGTGCAGGAGCTCGAGGGCGTTGCCTACCGCACAGATTACGATTTGACGCAGCACATGAAGGCGAGCGGGAAGCCGCTCGATTATTTTGACGAGGAAACGAAGGAACGCTTCGTGCCGCACGTAGTCGAGCCCAGCGCGGGAGTGGATCGCACGGTGCTGGCGCTGATCTGCGAAGCGTATTCGGAGGACGAGGCGCCGGATGAAAAGGGAAAAATGGAGACACGCATTGTGCTGCGCTTTCATCCGCGGATGGCACCGGTTAAGTGCGCGGTGTTTCCGCTTTTAAAAAATAAGGAAGCGCTAGTGGGAAAGGCGCGTGAAGTGCGGGCGCTGCTGCGACCGCACCTTAATGTTTTTTACGATGAAGGCGGCGCGATCGGCCGGCGTTATCGGCGGCAGGATGAAATCGGCACGCCATTTTGCGTGACGATTGATTTCGAGACTTTGGGCGAGAAGGAAGACGCGCTGCGCGACACTGTGACTTTACGGGAACGCGATTCGATGAAACAGGAGCGGGTCAAAATCTCAGATTTGCTGACGAAAATTGAGCCACAGATTCACTAATGGACTCAGAGAGTTTTCGCGAATATTGCCTGGCCAAGCCGCAGGCGACGGAAGGCACACCCTTCGGCGAGACCGTTCTTGTTTTCAAAGTGGCCGGCAAGATGTTCGCACTTCTGTCATTGGATGAAGTTCCGCCGCGAGCGAACTTAAAATGCGATCCTGACTTGGCGCTCGAGCTCCGCGACCGTTTCGAGCAGGTCCGACCTGGTTATCACATGAATAAAAAGCACTGGAATACAGTAGAGCTCGACCAGGGCGTACCCGAGCTCGAGCTGCGCAAGATGATCGATCACTCCTATGATCTCGTCGCTAGCAGCTTGCCCGCGAAAGTGCGGACTAAGTTAGTGGGCGCTGCTGAATCTCGCCGACCCGCAATCGTAAAGCGTCGCTCGCGATGCTGAGGAAATTATCCGCCGCGTCCGTCAGCGTGACCTGCAATTTCCCGGCACCACCCGGGCCGGCAGCGAGAGATTGTCGCTCTAACAATTCTTTGACCGCGCGCGCACAGTTCATCGCGGAATCCACGACCTGAACCTTGTCGCCCAGGAAACGGGCGATCGCGGGCGCGAGCAGAGGATAGTGGGTACAACCGAGCACGAGCGTGTCGATGCCTTCCGCCAGCATGGGAGCGAGGTAACGCGCGATGGTAAGATCGGTCAGGTTATCGTCGAGTAAGCCTTCTTCGATCAAGGGAACGAGCAAGGGACAGGCGCGGCTGCTGACGCGGACATGGATGTTGAGCGCGCGCAATGCATTCTCGTAAGCGCCACTGCGAATAGTCGCGCGTGTGCCGATGACGCCGATGTGGCGATTGCGCGTGAGCGTGATGGCGGCGTGCGCTCCCGGTTCGATCACTCCAATGATCGGCACCGCTACGCTCGCGCGCAGTTTTGGGATGGCGACCGAGGAAACGGTGTTGCAGGCGACGACGATCGCCTTCGCATTTTCGCGCGTGAGTATTTCCGCCAACTCCAAGCCATAACGCTCGACCGTTTCCGCGCTTTTATTTCCATAAGGAACGCGCGCCGTATCGCCGAGATAGAAAATATTCTCGTTTGGCAGAAGTTCCTGCAATGCTTTGACCACCGTCAGGCCGCCGATGCCGGAATCAAAAACACCGATCGGCCTCATTTCTCCAAACTGTAGCGGCGGTCTATGATCGCCGGGCCGGAATTTCGATCAGCACCTCATTTCGCCGGAGCGGCGACGGGATCCAGGGCGGATCGTAATAGGCAATGATGGGATCAGCGCCGGCGGGAAAATTGCGCGCGATCAACCAAGCTCGCAAAGTTGCAATGGCTTTGCGCTCAGTGGCGCGCCGCGGCCAGCCCTGAAAACGAAACACGGCGTAACGTCGCGCCGGTAGCGCATTCACTTCGACCGCGGGATCACGCGGCTCCGGGGGCGGCGCCAAGTCCTCCGGCATGACGAACGACATGGTATTGCTCTCCTGCGCCCTCGTCAGCAGCACCGGCGCGGTCATCGGTATCTTCCGCCGCACGCTATTCTGCCCCTGGATATACTGGAAGAGGCGATTGAACGCGGGCTCATTGCTCTCTTCGCCGCGCGTGGTTTGGGCAATAGCGAGGTTCGGGTAATCGCGAACTTCGAAGGCGCCTTCGCGGCGGCGCAAAACGTAACGAACTTTCGGCGTAAAAAAACGCGAGGTGGATACAAGCCAGTAAAGACCCGCCGCGCCGATGACAGCAAGGGCGGCCCAGGCCATTTGTTTTTTCTGCTTTTCGTCAGGCATGAGGGCAATGTGAAAGCATGTTTTCGTTTTGCAATCGCACACGCCGCCCCGAACATTCCGGCCGATGGCAGAACTGCCAAAAAACTACGACCCCAATACGGTCGAGCCGGAGTGGTATGAGCGCTGGCTGAAGGCGGATGCCTTTCGCGCGGACGCGAAATCGGCCAAGCCGCCATTCTCGATCGTCATTCCGCCGCCGAATGTGACGGGCATGCTTACGCTCGGCCATGTCTTGAACAACACCGTCCAGGACATTCTCTGCCGACGGGCGCGCATGAGCGGATGCGAAGCGCTGTGGCTGCCCGGGATGGATCACGCGGGCATCGGCACGCAGACGGCGGTGGAACGGTGGCTGCGCAAAAACGAAAATGTGAGCCGGCACGATCTTGGACGGGACGAATTCACGCGTCGCGTTTGGGAATGGAAAGGAAAGCATGGCGGCATCATCATCGAGCAACTGAAGCGGCTCGGTTGTTCGTGCGATTGGTCGCGACAGCGCTTCACGCTGGAGGAGGACTACTCGCGCGCGGTGCAGCAAGTCTTCGTCGATCTCCACGAGAAAGGTCTGATTTATCGCGGGCGCCGCATGATCAATTGGGATCCGGTCGCGCTCACCGCGCTTTCAGATGAAGAAGTCATTCCGACGCCAACGAAGAGTGCCCTCTTTCATGCGCG
>JBBRAF010000036.1:0-21163 GCA_038207045.1 Chthoniobacterales bacterium | reverse complement strand
TGCATGGCACAGCCACCGCGCCTGAAAAGCATTCTTCTGCCATGGCAAGCGCAGGTCGTCTATTTCGTAACGCTTTGCTTGAGAGACCGGCGGCCGTTGCTTGCCAACGCAAGTATATTCGCCGAGATCGAAGCAAGCTTGAAGGAACTGCGCAGATGGCATGTATGGGCCGCGGTGGTGATGCCGGACCATCTGCACGCCATTGTCGCGCCGAAGGAGACGCGAGAGCTTTCGGTTGGCGATTTCTCCACAGGTTTCAAGCGTACGCTACGGAAACGTCTCGGGTCGCAATCATGGGATTGGCAGCGAGGTTGCTTCGATCGCTTGTTGAGATCGGAGGAGAGCGCCTGGGAGAAGTGGCAGTATTTAAGAGAAAACCCGGTCCGGCACGGGTTAGTCGGGAGCTGGCACGAGTGGCCGTATTTTTTTGTAGCAGAGGGATATCAGGTGTCATGACCGACCTGGGTTATTATGGGAAAGCTTGTAGGGGAAGCTGACAGCTTCCCAAATCGGGTCACGTTGCGTGGAGGGAAGCTGACAGCTTCCCCTACAGTTAAATAACCCGGCGCGATGTCGCTCGAAATAATCCGGCGCCTGCTCGAACGACTAGCGCGCTGGCTCTTTTACGCCGCCCTGATCTTCGCGCCGTGGGCTTACGGCGCGACGACGCCGTGGGGAATCGTGCGGCTGAATTGGGTTCTTACAGCAAGTCTCGGGTTTTGGCTGATCGAACTGCTCATGGCGCGGCGTGTTCCAAGGCTGTCGCCCGTTTTGATGATCAGCAGCGCCGTTGTCCTCGTGCTGGGCTGGTGGATGACCGTGAACGCCGGCAGCATGCGCGATTGGCAATATGAAATGTTCGTGCCGCAAGAGCAGATTGTGGCGGGTGCGGCGGGATCGACAGATTACGCTTTGAGCGTGGCGTTCATGGTGCGGGTGACGTTGCTGTTAGGTTGCGTGTGGTTCGTCGCGGACGGAATCCGGCGTCCGCGATTCCTACTGGAGCTTTGGTGGATAATTGTCGTTAGCGAAACTTCCATCTCGCTTTTGGGTCTTCTTCAAAAAGCGACTGGAGCGGATATGATTTTCTGGGCGCGCGCGCAGGGGCCGGAGCCACCGCCCACCTCGTTTTTCGCGACCTACTTTTATCACGCCAATGCGGGTGCATTCCTGAATTTGACGTGGCCGTTCGCGGCCGGCTTGGCGTTGCGATCGATGGAACGCGGGAGTCATCCGCTGTTGCGCGCGCTTCTCATCTCGTTCTTCGTCATCGATCTGGTGGCGGTGATGGCAAATACATCGCGCATGGCGCAGGTGGTAGCGGCTTTGATATTGTTAGTTCTGTTTATCGCGTTTGCTCCGCGCATCTTCAGGCGTGCGGCACATGTCCCATGGCAATTGTCGGTCGGCGCGGTGGTCTTTCTCGTTGTCGTGGTGGGGGCGATCGCCTTTTCAAGTCAGTGGGAGCGAGCGCTGGCACGGTGGCAGGAGACGACGGCGGCAGACGCTCCCGGCGGGCGGTGGGATGCGGCGAAAGTGGGTTGGACCGCGGCGAAACAGGCAGGCGTGTTCGGATTTGGGCCGGGGACGTTTCGCGCGGTCTTTCCCCGTTTTCAGGATGCAACCGAGCTGGATGGAACGTGGGCGTTTCTGCACCAGGATTATCTGCAAACGATCATTGAGTGGGGATGGCTAGGAGCGGCGGTGTGGGCGGTGTTGTTCTTTGGAGGGATGGGGAATGGAGTGATGGAGTTGTGGAGTAATGGGCGCAGAATGTTGCCGCGGTACCGGATCACGGTTCGGCTAGCGGTGATCGCGCTGGCGGGAGTGGCGCTCCACGCCCTCGTGGATTTTCCGTTGCAGATCGCGTCGGTGCAGTTGTACGCCGCGGTGTGTTTGGGAATGGCATGGGGGCGGCTAACGCCGGGTTAATGGGGGAGAAGGCAGAGGGTCAGAGGGCAGAGGTCAGAAGTCAGAGGAATTAGGGCAGAAGGAACGCGGAGGTCGGAATGCGGAAGGCTTCCGATTAACTGATAACGGTTAACCGACAACGAACACCTGCTCAGCCGGGACGGGCGCGGCCGGGTTAATGGTTATTAGTTAACAGCCAATGCTGCAGAAGTTAGAGGCCCGAAGTCTGCTACTTTAGCCTTCACCTTTTACTTTTTCCTAGGCTCCGTTAGAGCCGGAGCGGGCAGGTGCTTGATACCGGTCGCCGTAGCTTGTCCCGTCGCCGTAGCCGTGTGAGGCGTAGTAGTAGTAATAGCCGGCGCCGCGGCGGCGAGGAAGACGATTGACAATCAGACCGGCGGGACGGCTGCCCGCTGCACCCAGGAGAGTGAGAGCGCGGTTGATGGCGTTGCGCGGAGTTTTGGCCGCGCGCAGGACAAAGCAGACGCTTTGAATATGAGGCACCATGAGGAGGGTGTCGCTCACGGCAAGAATAGGCGCGCTGTCGATGACGACGCGATCAAAGTGAGCGGCGGCTTCGACGACCAAATCCTTGAAGCAGCCGCTTCCGAGAAGTTCGGCCGGATTAGGCGCGCGCTGGCCTCCGGCGAGGATGTACAACTCTCCAGGCGGAGCGTCCTCGGTGCGGAAACGCGCGCCGCCGACCGGCTCGGAATCGAGCGTAACCACGCGTTTGATCGAGTCTTCGAGAGAGGCAGCGTGGACAAGACGATCGACAATGCCGGGTGCTTCCTTGTCGCCAACGTCGAAAACTTTGTGCACGCTCGGGCGGCGCAGGTCGCCATCGACGAGGAGAACGCGGTGGCCTTGTTGAGCGAGAGAGAGCGCGTAGTTGACGCTGGTAAAACTCTTGCCCTCGTTCGGCAGTGCGCTGGTGAAGAGAAAAACTCTGCGGTCTTCCTCCGGTCCCAGAAGGGAAAGCGCCGCGCGCAAATTGCGGAAGCTCTCGGCGATGGCGCCCCCGCGGGCTTCATCGACGAGACGATACACGGCCGCCTCCCGTGGAGCCTGCGAGTGCTTCCGCCCCGTTTTGCTTCCGTCATTTTTGGTCTCAGGAATCGCGGCGAGGACGGGCAGACCGAAAAAGGCTTCGGCCTGATCAACCGTCTTGATCGAACGATCCAACGCATTGGCGCCAAAAACGAAGGCGAGCCCGGCGGCGAGACCGCCAAGCAAACCAAAGGTGATCGTCTTGGAAGGCACAGGACTGACCGGGCCGCGGGGAATGACAGCGTGCTCGGCCACACTGACCGCATTCGTTTTCACATCCTTGGTCAGGTCGGTAGCTTTGATCTGGCGCAGCACGCTTTCATACAAGGCGCGATCGCTTTCGGCCTGTCGCGCCAATTCCTGATAGCCAATAGCGGTGCGATTCAGCTGCATGGCGGTACCCTGCTGGTCCTTGAATGCGTCCTGGAAGTTGCCCTCTGTCGTCTGCGCTTGCGCGATGGCGTTACGAAGAACGGCAGATTGCGCCGCAGCGGTCCGTCGCAAGTTGTCGCGCGCCTCGCGCAAGGCCGCGCGCGCCGCCATCATCTTCGGGTGTTTCTCCTTGTAACGCAGCGCCAGCGTGGCCAGGTCCGCCTCGATCTGACTAACGTTGCGGCGCGCTTCCATCACGGACACGGACGAAGCGATGCTGGGAACGGCGAGCAACTGATCGATGTTGTCGCTCGCGCGCTCGATCTGCTTTAGCTCGCCTTCGAGCCGGGAACGCTCGGAACGCGCCTGCGTCATTTTGCTGCTCAAATCCTGCAATTTATCTTCGACAATGCCGCCGCGCGTTCCGCCGGCACCGGAGCCGGAACCCGTGGAACTGCCGGTGTTGGCTGTGCCACCGCCAAGCTGGAGAGCGTCGGGATTTTTCTCCTTATATTCGGCCACAGCGGCTTCGCTCTTTTGCAGATTCACTTTCAGGCGCTCTTCTTCTTCCAGTAAATAGCGAAGGGTGTCCTGACTGAAGGTGGCGCGGCGCTCGATGGCGTTGCGGATGTATTCGCGTCCAACGGCTTCAGCCAAACGCTGAGCCATGACCGGATCGCGATTGGTGACGTAAAGGTCGATCAGGCGAGTGCCGCGGCGAATTGTCGCCTTCACCATTCCGGAGAGTGCACCGGCCAGGGCATCTTCGGTGGGGGTGAAGGTCATGCCCTCAACAAGGTTCGGTTGCGTGCGCAGCCCGCTTTTTGTCTCGGCCGGCGAGGGGGAAGCTTTACCACTATCCCGGCGCAAGGATGAGCCAAGCATCGCCGCACCATTGTCATCGGCCAAACCTTCGGCGCGAATGACGCGGGAGAGCATCTGACGGTTGGTTAGATTTTGCTCGATGGTGCGTAACGCTTCCTGACTGGCGAGAAACATGGAGCGCATGCGCGCGGATGAGTCATCACCGGTGACAAAGGACGGCTCCTGAAAATCCACTTCGAGCACAGCATGCGACTGATAAGTCCTGGGCGTTTTGCCGAGGTAACCGAGCGCGATAAAAAGTCCGGCCAGCAAACAAAGCGCGACGATCCAGATGCGCTCGAGCAAGGTGTGCCAGAACTGGCGCAGGCTGAAACCGCGCTGCGGTTCCATCATGACGTCGAGAGCAGGATTGGGGGCGCGGGCCGCCGAAGCAGCGGGAACGGCGGGAGCGGGAGGATTCATCAAAAGACGGAATTAAGCAAACTGATGGAGAACGAAGCCAATTTCAGGCCCCAATCAAAAAAGACTTTCGCCGACGGTGACGGTGTCGCCGGCGCGCACGGTAAAGTTTTGACCAGATGTGCGGGCGAGACGTTTGGCGTCGACGCGGATAACTTCGTCGCCCCCGGTGGGTCGGCGGCGACGCACACTGATGCGTTCGGGAGCGGCAATGCGAGTGTACCCGCCCGCGACGGCGACCGCTTCAAGAATGTCAATTCCTTCCTGCGCGCCTTCTGGCAGCTCATAACTGCCGGGGCGGTTCACCTGGCCGAGCATGGTAAAACGGCGATGGGCGTAGCCCACCAGCATGACGTTGACGCGCGGGTTAACGAGATAATCGCGGCCGTAAAGGTCGGTCAATTTCGCCGCCGCCTGGGTGAGAGTCATCCCACCGAGATGGATGGAACCGAGAAGGGGCACACTGAAATTGCCTTCGGCATTGAGACGGCCGTTGGTGCGCAAGTCGTCCTCTCCAAAAACTTCGACGGCAATCTGGTCGTTAGCGCTCAGGACGTAACCGGCCGGTGCGCTGACGCCGGAGGGCAACGGGTTAATGGCGACGTTGCTCGCCTGATTGCCAAGCACTGAGGAGCGCGGGGGCCCGGACGGGAGTGGGGCGAGGGTGGGAGCGGGGGATTGGGCCAGGAGCGAGGAAGCGGCGACGGCAACGAGAATAAAGGCGTGCATCAAGAGTCGCGAACCGACCATTGGAAGACGAGCCATGGTTTGGATTAAGCACGAACTCTGCCGGACGTTGTGGCCGGGAGTTGCAATCCTCAATGGTAAGAGATGAGGCGCCATTATTTAGAAGATCAGAGAAGAACGAAGTCCAAACTGATTGTCGCTAAATGAGAATGCGTCCGAAGAACTGGAGTCTTCCCGGTGCAAGTAATAGAAGCCAATCTGCAGGTAACGGGTGATGTTGGTATCGACGGCGACCTGCAGATAATAGTAATTGTCGCTGCGGCTCAGGTCAACGCCATCGAATGCGCTGAAATAAGCGGCGCTCTCATACCCGGCGCCTAAGCTGAGAAAGACGCGTTGCAGAAAGCGCTGCTGCACGCTGAAATTAATATTTGTGTCAGTAAAATCGCCGCCGGAGATGGCGGCGGAGTTTCGTGTGTTGCGCGACCCAGAAAGTGAGACATTTGTTCCATCGAAAGGTCTGTAGCTGGCGGTGAGCTGGAAGACAGGCGAAGTGTAGGTGCCGCGAGTATCGCCGTCGAATTGCCGAAACTCGACGCCGACGGAGCCGGATAAGCTCAGCTTCTCGCCCGGGTTGAAGGTCGCTCTCAGATTAACCTGCTCGAAGTACTGCGTCGGAGCAGAACTATCCGTTTCCGTGTAGCCGACGGTGCCGCCGAGACCCACGACCAGCTTCGGGCTGTAGTTGTAGTTTAGGAATGCATTAGCGGAGGCCTGCTGCGAGCTAATCAAATTGGAGTAGTCATTGCGCGAGTAGTCAACGCCACCGCTTAAAAACGTCTTGGCCGACAAGTCGTATGAGGCGCCCAGTCTGGTAGTGTAGATATTCTGGCGCGAGCGCGTGCCGACATCGATGTTAGCCTGGCGTCCGGTGGTATCGGTAAGAGAACGGAGATCAGATCCGTCCAGGATTTGAATATCCTGACTCAGGCTGGCCGATAGTCGGCCGAAGGTGCGCTGACCTTCCAGGTGAATAAGATGCTGCACGGCGTCCGCGTTAGAATTGTTAGCAAAGATGGCGACGCTCGGAGCGTAGACAAACTGAAGGACGTTGTTACTTTCGCTGCCGGGCTCTCCCAGGGTCAGCCGCACTGTTGGCTCGAAGGACGTATAGAAATCGCCTGATGGATGAATCGTGCTGAGGTTGATGTTGTCGTCGTAGACGGTGCGCACGGTGACCTCGAAATGGTAGCGGAAGCGCCGAACACTTTCGCTCACCGGCTGATGATTGAGCGTGACTTCGGGCTCGGGCGCGCTCACGGGCAGATCGGGCTCGGGCGCGATCGGTCGGTCTGGAAAGGTGGGCGGAATCGGACTCGGTTCGACCTCCGGCTCTTGTGCAGTGGTGTTAGATAAAGTGGCAGGTTCAGGCGAGGGCATTTCGGCAACACGTTCAAGCTCGGTTTCGTTCGTGCCGACGTTAACGACCGGGGCGGGCTCGGGCGATGGCGTTGACAGGGCCGATTCGCCATCTTGCGCACTGGTATTGAGGGCGAAGCAGAGCGCAAAGATCGCGAAGGTTGTCCGCTTTAGCGACTTCGCGCCGATAAACTGCATAATTGCCGCGCTCTCAGCGACGCGCCTCGATCTGCGCATTTGCCTCGTATTTCAGGGCGAGCTCGACCTTCGCGCATCGTTCTTCCGCCAACGCGCGCTCCTCCGGCGGGAGGCCGAAATGATGCGAGCCGGTGCTGTCCATCCGCATGGCTTCGCCGGGCGATATGGTGCTGATGTGATCAGCCGCGGCCGCGATAATATCGAGCTGCCCGCTGACGCAGACGGCCTTGGTCACACCGGGTTGTTCGTCAAGCTCGAAGAGCGCGTCTCCATCCACCCGGATTTGTCCGCGCGAGGTGTCCAGGGTTAAGCGCGTGGTGTTGTAACCATGTTGCTCAAGGCGCGCGACTAATTTGCCCCGGCCTAATCGCACGAGAGCATCCCGTTCCCGCACGCCGCCGCTGGTCTCATTACCGTCGACGCTAAATTTCAGATCAGCAATTTCCAGCCCGCCATTTTCTTCAAGCCGGAGCAACATGTTCGGGAACACTTGGAGGTCGGCACGGCCATCTGCCCCTGTCTCGATGCCAGTGCCCGCCCGAATATTTTCCCCCGCCAAAAGTGGCCGGCCGTTGCTTCGCCGTGCCATATGAGCATCGGCCGCAATCGCTTCGACACGGTGCGAGGAAATTCGCTCGCATCCGGCAGCGCTGATCATCCCAAAAATGGCGACACTCCAGGGGAGGAAGGCAGCTCGCAGTTTACTCACGGCGCTTGCGACTGCCCGCGGCCCGTGCTTTTACCCTTTCGGCTTCGGCGTGCGCTTGGGCGTCGGTTTTGGAGTGGGCTTCGGCGTGGGCGTGCGCTTAGGGGTCGGCGTTGGCTTGGGCGTAGGAGACCTGTGGGGAGAACGCTGTTGTTTGTCCTTTTCCTTGGCCCACATGGTCGGAAGCCAGACGGGGCTGGCAACGATTGCGCCTGCGAACAGCAACGCACTGAAAAATCTAAGGGGCCGGGAACTTTTCATTCGGAAATCGGGATTAGCCTGCAAGCATAGGAATTTCCGCTTGCTAACACAATACAAATTTACGGATTTTCATTGTTCTCCCATGATTCTGATTCAACTCGACCGCGCCATCTGCCTTTTTTTGAACCGCGCCGCGCAGCACTGGCAGTGGCTTGATCAGGGCGCAGTCCTCATCAGCAACAGCGATCTGGTGAAAGGCGGCGTCGTTTTGGCTATTTTTTGGGCTATGTGGTTTCGCGAGCCGGTCCGGCGCGATTGGCTGCTGGTATCCCTTGGTGGCTCGCTCGTGGCTCTATTTATCGCGCGCATCCTGGCTTCCGTGTTGCCGAACAGGGTCCGACCGCTACTCGACCCGAGCATGCATTTTATCCCGCCGCTCGGTTTGCCCGATCAATCAAACTGGACAAACTGGAGTTCCTTTCCCAGCGATCACTCAGCGTTGTTTTTCGCCATCGTGGCCGGCATCTGGCTGGCGAATCGCCGTACCGGAGCCATCGCCCTTGTTTATGTGCTGGTCGCGATCTGTCTGCCGCGAATTTATGTGGGAATCCATTACCCCAGTGACGTGGTCGCGGGCGCGGCCCTCGGTGTCGGCACGGTCAGCGGACTTATGCTGAGGCACGGCTTCTGGACGCGACCCTCACTCCGGTTGCTGGAGCGATTTCCCGGTTGGGGTTATGGCCTTCTCTTTTTGCTCACTTTTCAAATCGCGACGTTGTTCTGGGACCTGCGCTTGGTTCTGAGTTACCTCGGCTTTTCGACGTAGGGGCCCGCAGGTCGGCGTATTGTCTGCGCTTAGTTCAACTGTGTGACCGTGAGACGGCCTATGCGGGCGAGTGCCCGTCGTCCTGAAGCCGCGCAGACGGCTAAGGACCTCTGTTTGCTCAAAGCGCTCACACTTGGGGGGTGAGCTCCCTCGGTCCGAGCCGGACTGCCATTGTCTGTAAGGACCCGGGATGACAGAGTTCGCACCTGGCCACGTGGTCAGCCGTGCACCGCGCTTCAGTTTCATTGTTACAGGTGAACCCGGGTAAGCAATTGGAGGGTGCCTTTTAATTGCTGGTGCAGGGGCGGTATGCCGGGAAGCGCAGGGGCTGTCGGCGCTTTAACCGGCCAGCAGCGTAAATAGCTCATCCTTTGAGGTTTACACATGGCGGTAAAACGGCACTTCGAATGCTTTAACAAAGTGCGATGCCCAAGAAGGAAAAAACGTTGACGAAGCTGCGTGTTTATGGGCATTATGGAAATTATAAATCATACCACGGTCGTGAGGGGGCCTAAGGCATCTCTTCCGGCCAAATACTACCAGCACATCAGACAATGAAAGAAACTATTTGGAGTAAACTGCGTGAGCTCTCAGTGATTCGCCAGCGCTGCCAACAAATCAAACGCATACAGCACGAGAATCGTGTTCCTTCGCCGGCACTTTTTCAAAACGAAAACCCGTCGCTTCCCTCGGTAGGATTGGGCATCTTCGACCATATGCCCACGGTCTCGTTGCAGTCTCCCGCATCGTTAGCAAAGCGATAATCGCGCGTGGTGGGCGGTGTAATAGCGCTCACGGATTGGACACATCCGCGCCCTCGCGACCCTGGGCGAGGCAGGTTGGCAATGCGACATTGAAGTTCGCGCGGGACCGGCATTCTGCCATGATGTCGGCGGCCCGCTAAGAACACGGCATGCCGGGCAAATCACGGCGACACCGAGATAGCCCCCCGTCGCGGCCAAGGCTGTGAACCCGCGGGCTTCGGTCAGCCGATCGATGCAATTGGGACACCGGAAGGTGTCACAGAAATCAGCCGGTGGTGCATCCCGCAAGCGGGAGAAACCACCGGAGATCCCGACCCGCAGAGCACCAGTCCCGGAGGGACGGAAGGATCGATTCGCGCCGCTTCTCGCGCCCTGCCGGGGCGCACACATTTTGGTTTCCGCTACTCCTGTGGTTACGCTTCGCTCCCCCAACGGCTAATAGCTTTCGTCCCTTCGGGACGACGTCGACGCGGTGCCGATTGGTCAACGACGAAATCGATAAGAAGCTTAACTCATCCACATTCGTTCAACAGCGCGTACGGGAGTCGAACCCGTGCACCAGCCTTGAGAGGGCTGTGTCCTAACCACTAGACGAACGCGCCTTCGTCGCCCCCTAAATTAGCGTGGCGCGTTGCGCGGGCAAGGACGCTACTGCGGAAGCGCAGGCTCGGGCGCGGTCGAGTGCTTTTTGTGCTTCTTCTTGTGAGCAGGCGAAGGGGTGGGAGTAGGCGTTAACCCGGGCGTCGGCGTTGGGGTTGAACCCGGACGCACCCGATCCTGCGCCAGGAAAGCCAATTGCTCCGCTTTACGCGCGTCGAGGTAATCCTTCAGTTCAGGCGATTGTGCCTCCCCCCGCAGCCGATCAAAATAGGTTCCGTAATAAACGCGCAGCCGTTTCCGTTTTTCCAGATCGGTGAAGGACGCTTCGGCGCGAGCACGCATCGCGACCAAGTCCTGATCGTGTTCGGTGCGATTTGATAAAGCACGCCACTCCGCGTGCAGGCGCGCTTCATCCGCTGCTTTTCCGAGCGGGGTTTCCTTGAACATCTGGTCCAGTTCCTCAACCGAAGGCAACCCCGGAGTCGCTGGCGACTCCTGTTCATTGGTGTTCGGCGTCGCTGTTTGCTGCGCCGGTGAAGTTGAATTTGAGACTGCGGCCTGCGCCCAAGCCGGCGCAGCCGACGCAGTAAGGAGAGCCATGGGGGCTACCAGCATCGTCGCTAAGGAGAACAATTTAGCCATCAAAATTCGCCTTGGAAATCGGGGCGACAGGATTTGAACCTGCGACCTCGTGGTCCCAAACCACGCGCTCTACCAAGCTAAGCTACGCCCCGATTTTACTGGGCTGAGCATTGCATGCAGAGGTGATGGCTGCACGTGGAAAATGTACGCGACCTGTCGCCGCGGCACCGCTTACCGAGCTAAGCCGTTTTTGGCGCTGGTTGTGTTGCCGCCTATTTAACGCGCAGCATTCCTTGCATCCGCTTTCTCCTCGTGCTCCGGCTCGTGATCGTCCGTCGACCTTCCGAGCAGGAGTTTAGTATCCGAGGTTCGGCGCCAGCCGTTTCTCAATCTGCGCAACGCTGGCGCCGGTTCGCCTTGCGTAATCCTTCACCTGATCGCGCCCGATCTTGCCGACACCAAAATATTTCGCCTGCGCATGCGAGAAATAGAGTCCGCTCACACTCGCGCCTGGATGCATGGCGAATGATTCGGTGAGGATAATTCCGCAGTTCTTTTCCGCGTCCAGCAGGCGAAAGAGCGTTAGTTTCTCCGCGTGTTCGGGCGATGCCGGGTAACCCGCCGCCGGCCGGATCCCGCGATATTTTTCCCGGATTAGGTCCTCCACCGAAAGCTTTTCTTCCCGGCCAAATCCCCACGCTTCACGCGCAAGCTTATGGGCGTACTCCGCGAACGCTTCCGCCAACCGATCGGCCAGCGCCTTTATCATGATTGCGCTGTAATCATCATGCGCATTTTTGAAATCGTTCGCGACTTCATCGGCTCCCACCCCGGCGGTAACGGCGAATCCGCCGATGTGATCGAGGGTTGATTTCCCAGTCCGGTTTTTTGGCCCTATGTAATCCGCCAGGCAATGATTGAATTGTCCGGCCGGTTTACGCATCTGCTGCCGAAGAAAATGAAGCGTCGCGAGCGGATGAGATCGCGATTCATCGGTGAATAATTCAACGTCGTCGCCGTTGGCGTTCGCCGGCCAGAAACCGATGATTCCACGCGCCGCAAGTAGTTTTTCGTCGACAACTTTCGCGAGCAACTGCTGAGCATCGTCAAAAAGCTCGCGCGCCTGCTTCCCGACAACTGCGTCATCGAGAATAGCAGGATAGCGTCCGCGTAATTCCCACGCGTGAAAAAACGGCGACCAATCGATGAACTCGACGAGCGTGCCGAGAGAAATGCAGCGAACCGCGTCATCCCGACCGGAGCGAAGCCCAGAAGAAAACACGCGAGTCCCCAGAAATTCCGGCTGTGGCGGCGAGTAGCTCTGCCAATCAAACTTCGGTGCATTCGCGCGCGCGTCGTTCAGCGAAATCAGATCGCGCGCCTTGTTCTTGGCCGCGTATTCCTCCCGCAAGCGCTCATAATCAACGCGCGTAGCGCGATCGAACTCAGCACCGTCGCCTAACAATTTATTGACTACTCCGACTGCCCGCGAAGCGTCCAGCACATGCACTGTACTCGAGCGATAATGCGGAGCGATCTTCACCGCGGTGTGCGCGCGGCTCGTCGTCGCACCGCCGATGAGAAGCGGCAGGCGAAAGTTCTCCCGTTCCATTTCCTGCGCGACGTGGACCATCTCGTCCAAAGATGGCGTGATTAGACCGCTCAAGCCGATGACGTCGGCGTTCACCGCCCGCGCCGTTTGCAGAATTGTCGCGGCCGGAACCATCACGCCGAGATCGATGATCTCGTAATTGTTACACTGCAGCACCACACCGACGATGTTTTTGCCGATGTCGTGCACATCGCCTTTCACTGTCGCCATGACAATGCGCGCCTGCGGTTTCGCGCCCGCTGTCTTCTCCGCTTCCATAAATGGCATGAGATAGGCGACAGCTTTCTTCATCACGCGCGCCGACTTCACCACTTGCGGCAAAAACATTTTGCCTGAGCCAAACAAATCGCCCACCACGCTCATTCCCGCCATCAGCGGGCCCTCGATAACCTCCAGCGGCTTGGAAGAATTCCGGCGCGCTTCTTCCGTGTCCGCCTCAATGAAGTCGGTAATTCCGTGCACGAGAGCGTGCGTCAGTCGCTCCTGCACCGCCATTGCGCGCCACGCCTTCTCCTGCGCGGGTCCTTTTGCCTTCGCCTGCACGCTTCCGGCGAAATCGACCAGCCGTTCGGTCGCGTCATCGCCTCGATTCAGCAACACGTCTTCGACGCGCTCGCGCAATTGCGGCTCAATCTCTTCGTAGACAGCAAGTTGTCCGGCGTTCACGATGGCCATGTCCATCCCGGCGCGAATGGCATGATACAAGAACGCCGCGTGCATCGCTTCGCGCACAGAGTTGTTACCCCGAAAGGAGAAAGAGACGTTACTAATGCCGCCACTCACGCGCGCGCCCGGAAGATTCTCTTTGATCCAACGCGTCGCTTCGATGAAATCCACCGCATAATTGCGATGCTCCTCCAAGCCCGTCGCCACCGTCAGAACATTCGGATCGAAGATGATGTCGCTCGCGGGAAAAGCGAGTCGCGTAACTAACAATTCGTAGGCACGGCGGCATATCTCAATCCGGCGTTCTAACGTGTCGGCTTGCCCGCGTTCGTCGAACGCCATCACGATTGCAGCCGCGCCGTAGCGCCGGATCAACTGCGCCTGCCGCAGAAATTCTTCTTCGCCGTTTTTGAGCGAGATGGAATTGACCACGCATTTCCCCTGCGCGCACTTCAGCCCCGCCTCGATCACGCTCCACTTCGAGCTGTCGATCATCAGCGGCACGCGCGCGATCTCAGGCTCGCTCCCGATGGAATTGAGAAAGCGCGTCATGGTCGCTTCCGAATCCAGCATGCCTTCGTCGAGATTGACGTCGACGATGTTGGCGCCGTTCGCGACCTGCTGTCGCGCCACAGCAACTGCTCCATCGTAATTACCCGCCAGGATCAGTTTGGAAAACCTGGGCGAACCCGTGATGTTCGTGCGCTCACCGATGACGACGAAGCCGAATTCGGGAGTGATATTCAGGGGCTCGAGCCCGGAAAGATGAAGAACGTGGTCATCCCGAGCGACGTCGAGGGATCCCGCAGCTAAATCGTTAAGGTGACTTCCACGGGATCCCTCGACTCTGCTCGGGATGACGCGCGGGGGGAGTTCCCGCACGATTTTCCCAAACGCGGCTATGTGCTGTGGCGTTGTCCCGCAACATCCACCCAGCATGTTTACCCAGCCGTTGCGCGCCCACGCGATGACCTTGGACGCGAAAGTTTCCGGCGTTTCCGGGAAGCCTGTTTCGCTCAGCGGATCGGGCAGACCGGCATTGGGATATGCGCTTACATAAGTGGGCGCGACGTGCGCGAGTTCTTCAATGAAGGAAGACATGTCGTCGGGACCGAGCGCGCAATTTAATCCGAGCACAAGCGGGCGCGCGTGTAGGATCGAAGTGAGAAACGCTTCCAGCGTTTGACCACTCAAGGTGCGGCCAGATCGATCGGTGATCGTGCCCGAAACGATGAGCGGGATGTTGCGCGAGCTATTTTTCTCGAACGCTTCCGCGATGGCGAAGAGCGCCGCCTTGGCATTGAGCGTATCGAAAATCGTTTCGACAAAGAGCAAATCGACTCCGCCTTCCAGGAGCGCGTCGATCTGATCGCGATAGCTTTGCCGGATTTGGTCGAAGGTGACGGCGCGAAACCCCGGATCGTTCACCTCCGGCGAAAGGGAAGCGGTAACGGGCAGCGGCCCGAGAGCGCCGGCGACAAAACGTTGTTCGCCGGTCTCGTTACTCGCGCGCTCCGCCGCCTCTCGCGCCAGGCGAGCCGCGACCAGATTCATTTCGTGGACGATCTCCCGCAGGTTTGCGTCATTGACGACGCGATCGAAAAAATCCGTGTCTTTGCGGCGATCACGAGCTTCGCCAGGAAAGAGAAAATCATGGAGGCCGATGGTGGTGGCGCTAAAGGTGTTGGTCTCAATGACGTCGGCGCCAGCGCGCAAGTATTCTTCGTGCACGCGCGCGATCGCATCCGGGCGGGTCAGTAGCAGAAGCTCGAGGGCGCCTTTCAAGTCCTGGCCCTGCCAATCGCGGAAACGTTCGCCGCGATAATCCGCTTCGGTGAGGTGGAGACGCTGGAGGGTGGTGCCCATGGCGCCATCGAGGACGACGATGCGTTGCCGCAACAACGCCTCGAATGGGGGGAGCGATTGACTCACGTCGACAAAGAAACCAGCTTTCGCCCTCGGTTCAAGGAACAAATCTACGCATCATGATGCGTAGATGTGTTATGGGCCGCGGCGGGATCGCGCCCGACTCGGGCAGGCTGTACGCTACCCGGCGATTGTCACGCGAAGCTTGTGAAGAAACGATTGACCGCTTTTGGCCAGCTTCTCTTCCAGCCGTTTTGTGCAATCGCAATCTGTGCAGGCCCACGGTTCCGTTCCATTTTCGTGACGACAGTTGCGGCGGCTATGGGCATCCTTGATCGAGAGCAGCTGGAAATATTCTTCCCAGTAAGGCCGCTCTTCGGCGAGCGGCGGATCGCAGAAACACGTTTCCACCCAGTGAGCGTCGCCCTTTCCGTCGAGACGCGCCCTCTTCATGTCGTAAATATATTCGTCACCAGCGATGGAGCCGCGCCCGAGGGAGTCACTCTCGATCGCCTTGAGCAGTTGAACACTTTTTCCAGCTTTGACCCTGGCTTTCACTAAATAGCGCACGGACCAGGATATCACCGGTTGCCGCCAAGGACAGTGGCCGCTACAACTGCTCGCGTGCAGGCGTGGCGGTTGTTTCGGGCGTTGAATCGCGATCAGCGCAACACTTTTATCGCCTGTTTTCTTGGCTGGTCACTCGACGCCTTCGATTTTTTTCTTCTTACTTTCGTCATCCCGCCGCTGGCGCACGACTTCGGCAAATCAGTCGCTCAAATCGGCTACGCCATCACGCTGACGCTGGCGATGCGGCCGGTGGGCGCGTTCATCTTCGGTCTCATGGGCGATCGCTTCGGCCGGCGCATCCCGCTCATGGTCGACATTGTCTTCTACTCGCTCATGGAATTGCTGACAGCGTTTTCTCCGAGCTACACCTGGCTGCTAATCTTTCGCGCGCTCTACGGCATCGGCCTGGGAGGAGAGTGGGGACTGGGCGCATCGCTTGCGATGGAATCGCTGCCGGTGGAAGCGCGCGGCCTCTTCTCCGGAATTCTCCAGCAAGGTTACGCTTTTGGTTACCTGCTCGCTGCGGTTGTTTACTGGATCGTGTTTCCGATTTTTGGCTGGCGCGGTCTTTTCGTCGTCGGCGCGCTGCCGGCGTTTCTCGTCATCTATATTCGAGCGAGCGTTCCTGAATCGCCGGCATGGCTGCGGGAAAAAAATGTGGCGGCGAAGTTTTGGCGGAATATCGGCGCGACCATGAAAGAGCATTGGCCGCTCTTCCTTTACGTCATCATTCTCATGACCGCGTTCAACGCCATGTCGCATGGCACGCAGGACATGTATCAAACTTTCCTGAGCGAACAGCGTGGGCTTGGCGTTGGAGCGAAAGCGGCAATCGGCATCATATACAGTTTCGGCGCGATTTGCGGCGGCACGGTTATCGGACATCTCTCGCAACGATTCGGCCGGCGCCGCGCCATCATCGGCTGTGCTTCACTCGGTTTGGTCCTGATTCCTGCGTGGGTTTTCTCGCCCGCGTTATCGCTCCTCGTCCTCGGCGGGTTCGCCATGCAGTTCATGGTGCAAGGCGCCTGGGGCGTCGTGCCGGTGCATTTGAATGAATTATCACCCGCGGGGGTGCGCGGCACATTCCCAGGTTTCGCTTATCAATTGGGCAATCTCCTGGCGGCAAATACAGCAGTGATTGAGGCAAGACTGGCCGTGCACTTCGGGCAAGACGGCCATCCGAACTACGCGCGCGGCATGGCCCTTTTCGTCGCCGCCATCTTTCTCGCGCTCATCCTTATCGCCGCGCTTGGACCAGAGAAGCGTGGAAAAGAATTTTGATTTAATGATGGTCTAACGTCGGCGGCACGAGTCCCGGGCCTTCGCCCGGTGGCGGTAAAGGCTGCGGCGGCGGCTGTGCCGCAGTCGCACTTCGATAGACTCCTGCGCCGTATCTTTCCTCCACGATTGCCTCAGCGATTTTGTCCGCCAGTCGCTCGCGATATTCTTCATTGCGCGCTTCGTAACCTTCCGCGCGATTGCTCAGGTAACCGCATTCCACCAACACCGCGGGATAGGTCGCATTGCGGAGAACGCGGAAATTCGCCACGTGCACTCCGCGATTCACCGCGCCTTTCATGGTCAGAAGTTTGCCCTGAATGCGACGCGCCAATCCCGACGCCACGTCGGAATGATAATAAGTCTCGTAGCCTTTGATCCCGCGCCGGCGCGAGTCATTAAAGTGGATGCTGACAAACACCGAGTTCTTCGTCCTGTTCTCGATATCGACGCGGGTGTCGAGCGGAATGAAGGTGTCGTCAGAGCGCGTCATCACCACCTGCAACTGCGACTCGCGCAGTTTGCGGCTGAGACGCTGCGCCACATCGAGCGTAGCAGATTTTTCCGGCGGCCCGAAACGCCGATAGGCTCCGCTGTCCTTGCCGCCGTGCCCAGCGTCGACCACTACGGTGCTGAAGCTGCGCGCGGTGTTTTTAGCCTGCTGTCTCTCGGTAACGGTCTGACAGCCGGCCAGAGCAAGCGACAGCATTGCGATGATGATGCCCGGGCGCGAGCGCATGGCGATTGATAGCTGCATTGGATTGGCGTGACAAATTTTTGACTAAAACTGCAATTTTGATGCCGCCGTGCGCACAAAAACCGCTTGAGTTTCATGCCGCCACATCTAAAGCCTTGATCGTTTCTATGCTTTCAAAGTTCGTTCTCCTTCCGCTGGTGGTCGCTTTCGCTTTGCCGATGTGCAAAAAGAAAGAAACGGCCAAGACCGTCGGCGAAACGTCCACCCCCACACCGACGGCGACTGCTACCCCCAGCGCGCAGACGGCCACCACAAATCCGGCGGTGCCGGCAAAAGTAGCGGTCGATCAAACTGCACAGGTCATTGTCTTCGGCTATCACCGTTTCGTAAATCAGGTGCGCCGTCCCGACACCGAGATCACGCCGCAGATGTTCGAGCAACAAATGCAGGAGCTGAAAGACCGCGGCATCACCGTCATCGGCATGCAGGATTTTCTGGCTTGGAAACGTGGCGAGAAAAATATTCCGCCCCGGTGCGCGATTATCACTTTCGATGACGGCTGGAAATCGCAGTACGACGTCGCCTGGCCGATCATGAAGAAATTTGGGTATCCGTTCACATTGTTCATCTACACCGAAGGCGTGCGCGGCGGACACTTCGGCGGCGGCGAAGCGCTGACGTGGGAGCAGCTGGCGGAAATGCGCGATGGCGGCGTTGATATTCAGGCGCACTCGGCCACGCACCAGGACTTGCGCAAGCCGTACGATAAGGTGGCGAAGAAGAAATTGGCGCCGCCCGAGTACGAGCAATGGCTGCATAATGAAGTGGTCGGCTGCAAGGAGCTGCTTGAGCAGCGACTCGGCATACGGGTGGACTGCTTCGCCGTGCCCTACGGTTACTACAATCAGCACATCAAGGAAGTGGCGATGCAGGCGCCGTATGAAGCGGTTTTCACAGTTTACGGGCAACCCATCACGTTTCGTTCGACGCTCGATTCGCTCGGCCGCTACCTGATGGAAGCGAACAAACCGAAGGTTTTCGGCGACGCCATTTCCATGATCGCGACTTCGAGCGCGGGCGGTGCCCCGGTGGCGGAAATTGGCTCGGCCAATCTACAATCGAAGCCGGCCGATGGCGAGACGGTGCGGACCGCGATGCCTTTGATCAGCGCAAATCTGTCGGCGTTTGGGCAAATCGATGTCGGCAGTGTATTGATGCGGATTAGCGGGCTGGGGCTCGTGCCCCCTTCCTTCGATCCGAAGACGAACGTCGTTTCGTATCAGGTCACGCAAAAGTTGCGCGACAAAGTCACCGTAATCGTGGAAGCAAAATCTGGCGGTAAGAAAGTGCAAGCGCACTGGACCTTTGCCGTCGCGGAAGGCGCAGCGACCGCCGCGCCGCCCGCAGCAAGTGCGTCCCCGACTCCGAAGAGGTAGCGCGCGATGGATATGACTCTGGGGAGCACAGGCTCCCAGGCTGCGCTCCCGGAATGTGTGCGCGAACCCTCAGTGATTTAACCCATGTTTTCCCAGCTCGGCGATAAGCTGAAATGTCATCCGGAGCGGAGCGAAGGATCTCTCGAACCTCCCCTCACGTTGCAATCCGGATAGTCTCAACGACCCATGTTTTCCCAGCTCGGCGATAAGCTTCAGGATATTTTCAAAGACCTGCGCGGTCACGGCACGATCAGCGAAGCGAACATCAACGACGCCATGCGCCAGGTCCGGCTCGCGCTGCTCGAAGCCGACGTCGATTTTCAGGTGGCAAAGAATTTTATCGCGCGCGTGAAAGAAAAAGCGATGGGCGATGAAGTGCTCCGTAGCGTGACGCCTGGACAACAGATCGTGAAAATTTTCCACGACGAGCTAACGACGCTCCTCGGTGGCGACGCCGCGCCGCTAAACCTGCAAAAACCTGCGCGCATTTTGATGGTCGGTCTGAACGGCGCGGGGAAAACGACTTCATCAGCCAAGCTGGCAGGCTTGCTAAAAAAACAAGGACGCACGCCTGTCTTGATCGCGTGCGACCTGCAACGCCCCGCCGCGATCGAGCAACTCGCGACTCTCGGTCGACAAGTGGGGGTACCGGTTTACACGCCACCGAGCGAGGAGAAAGATGTTGTGCGATCGGCGCGAGCGAGCGTGACGTGGGCACAATCGCAAACGCAAAATGTGGAAATCTTCGACACCGCCGGTCGGCAGGAAATCGACCAGCCGTTGATCGAGGAGCTGAAACGGTTGCGCGATTACCTGCAGCCGCAGGAAATTCTGCTCGTGGCCGACGCGGCGACTGGACAACAGGCCGTGAGCGTGGCGACGCACTTTGACGACGCGCTTCAGATTACCGGGATCGTATTGACCAAACTCGACGGCGACGCGCGTGGCGGCGCCGCGCTTTCCATGCGCGAGGTGACGCAGCGCCCGATCAAATTCGCCGGCGTGGGCGAGAAGCTCGATCAGTTCGAAACATTCGTGCCGGATCGTTTGGCCGGGCGCATTCTCGGCATGGGCGACATCGTCGGCCTGGTGGAAAAGGCAGCCGAAGCGGTCGACGAAGAAGAAGCTGCGCGATTGGAGAAAAAGCTGCGGAGCGCGAAGTTCGATTTCAACGATTTTTTGGCCCAGTTCAAAATGATGCGGAAGATGGGGCCGCTGGAGAATATTATTGGCATGCTGCCGGGAATGAGTAACGTCCCCGGCCTTTCCGTGGACGAAAGGCAGCTCAAACGCACGGAAGCCATCGTGCTTTCGATGACGGCGGAGGAGCGAACGCGGCCGGACATTTTAAATGCGCGGCGGCGGCAACGGATCGCACGCGGAAGCGGGCGCACCGTTACAGAAGTGAACGATTTGCTGCAGCGTTTTAATCAAATGCGCAAGCTGATGAAGAACGCGGGCAAGATGAAACGAATGATGGCGCAGATGGGAGCGTTGAAGCGTTGAGGCAACTGCGCTATCAATAGTCCTCCACCGCCTTAACCTTTAGCTTTAACTAATCCAATGGCAGTTTCGATCAGATTACGAAGAGAAGGCGCGCTCAATCGCCCGTATTACAAGGTGGTGGTGGCGGACAGCCGCAGTCCGCGCGACGGCAAATTTCTCGAGCTTGTCGGAACTTACGATCCGAAGAAGGCGGGACATAACAGCACGCTTAAGCTCGATCGCATTGAACATTGGCTGGCGCGAGGCGCCCAGCCGAGCGATACCGTGCGCAGCTTGATCAAGAAGAACAAGAAGGTCGCGGTGAACACCCCGGCGCCAGTGTTGTAGCGGCGGTCTATGACCGCCGACGAACTTCAGTCGCGTGGCCCGCGCTGGTCGGCGCTCACAGAGCGCCGCTACAGTTCGAGCTGTCATTCTGAGCGAAGCGAAGAATCTCCCGACCCATTCTCATGCGCGAGTTTTTAGAATTTATCCTGCGTCAGCTCACGGAATTTCCGGACGAAGCCGTTATCAGCGAGATTCCTTCAGGCCGCACGGTTGTTTTCCGGCTGCAATTGCGTCAAAGCGATGTGGGCCGAATCATCGGGCGCAATGGTCAGACCATTCAGGCGATTCGCGCCCTGCTCGCCAGCTCGGCCGCGCGGCATAACCAGCGCGCCACGCTCGAAATCATCGAGTAAGTCATCCTGATCGGAGCGCAGCGGAGTCGAAGGATCCCGCGGCGAAAGCTTATCGGTAACTTCCACGGGATCCCTCGACTGCGCTCGGGATGACGGGATATTACCCACGATGCGCATCGACATCATCACGCTCTTCCCCGAAATCTGTCGCGCGCCCTTGAGCGAAAGCATGATGAAACGCGCGCAGGAAAGTGGCGCGCTCGATTTGCGAATTCACAACCTGCGCGACTGGACGAGCGACAAGCATCA
>JBBRAF010000035.1:0-22560 GCA_038207045.1 Chthoniobacterales bacterium | reverse complement strand
TTTCACCTTCACGATGTTAGCGCCGAGCTGCGCGGCAAGGTGCGCGGCGTAACCGCAGACATCCAGCGCGGTCTCACCTTCTTTCGATAACGCGGAGCCGCGCGGGTAACTCCAGATCACCACCGCGAGGCCGGCGTCTTTTGCCTGTTGGCCCAGCGCGCGAATTTCTTCATACATTTCGCGCGCATGAGTCGAGCCGGGATAGATGGTGAATCCGATCGCGGCGCAACCGAGTCGCAGCGCGTCCTCGACGGAACCGGTCAGGGCTTGATCGGGATCTTTCTCGTCGCCACCGACAAGGTCGTGATCGTTACATTTCAAGATCAACGGCAGACCAGTGTGAGCGAAGTCGCGCGCGCCAGCTTCCAGGAAACCGAGCGGCGCGGCGTAAGCATTACAGCCGGCGTCGAGCGCGAACTGGAAGTGGTAGCGCGGATCGTAGGCGGGCGGATTCGTGGCGAACGATCGCGCCGGTCCATGCTCGAAGCCTTGATCGACGGGTAGGATGACGAATTTCCCAGTGCCGCCAAGCCGGCCGAAATTCATGATGCGAGAGAGATTGGTCAGCGTGCCGACGTTTTCGCTGCCATACCAACTGAGGATTTCTTGAACGCGTTGCTTGGACATGATGCGGTGATCTTTAGCTGTGAACGAATATAAATGAGTTAAGCTTCTTATTGACGTCGTCGTTGACGAGCTGGGACTGCGCGCGACTTCGTCCCGGAGAGACAAAAACTATTAGCCGGTGGTGGAGCGAAGCGTAACCACAGGGATAGCGTGAAACCAGATTCCGTGCGCCCCGCCATAGGCGCAAGAAGCGATGTGAATCGATTCTTGCGTCCCTCCGGGACGGGTGCTCTGCGGGTCGGGATTGCCGGTGGTTTCTCCCGCTTTGCGGGATGCACCACCGGCTAATTTCTCTGCCACCTTCCGGTGTCCCGATTGCATCGATCGGCTGATAAATACGGCACATGTTTTAGGAATCGGAAAGAATGAAGTCTTCCACACCTTTGGCGAAGCCTTCGTCGTCCAGGCCGGCACTGACGCGGGCAGCGGCATTCTTTACCTGCTCGTTGGATTGACCCATCGCAATGGCGAAGCCGCTCTTCACGAACATGAGAATGTCGTTAGGCTGATCGCCGAAAGTGGCGATTTCGTTGGCGGGAATGCCTTGCGTGCGCATGAGCATTTCAACCACGCCGCCTTTGTTCGCTTTCGGGTGCGTGACGTCGAGGTAATAAGGTTGTGAGCGCGCTGCGGAGACTTGCGGCGCGGCGCTGTCGTGCTCGCGCGGCGCGTTGGACTGCTTGGTGGACATCGCTCCGGCGAATTGGTCCTGAATGATTTTCTCCACGCGAGCGACGAGATCGAGGTCATCGGAAACGCCGACGATCTTGGCAACGCCGGCTTCGAGCGCGGCGGAGAAATCTTTCACCACCGTCGGCGGAAATTGCACGGTGTGTTCTTCCTTCTCGCGATGTGGCGCGTTCGCGTCGCGCAGATACCAATTGAGCTCGGCGTAAACCCACACGTCGAGACCTTCCTCGCCGATGCGTGCGATGACTTTCGCGGCCACGTCGCGCGGCAGGGTGAGGCTCTCGATTACCTCGAAGGTGTCGGGTTTGACGACGCTGCCTCCGTTAAACGCGGCGATGGGCGCCGTGATATCGACCGCGTCGGCAATCATCTTCATCCCCCGCGGCGGGCGTCCGCTGGTGATGGCGAAGTCGATCCCGGCGTCGCGGAGTTTTCCGATGGCTTTACACGCGCGATCGGTGATGCGCTTGTTGCTATCAACTAACGTGCCGTCCACATCGGCGAGGAGAAGCGAGATTTTTGCTGGCTTTGGTTTTTCAGTTTTCATGGACATTGCCACTAGAGCGCCTCATGCAGTCAGCGGATCGCGAGCAGTAAATTGACGCCGGAGGCGTCATGGAAATTAGCCGGTGGTGAAGCGCAGCGAAACCATCGGAAGCCGCATGAAAAGAGGACCGCGCCCCTGAGGGAGCGGGAGAAATGGGCAACAGCAATCGTTCTCGCGCCCCTGCCGGGGTGCTGACATTTTTTGCGACGTTGATCCGGTGGTTCGCTCCTTTCGGTCGCTCCACCACCGGCTAATATCTCTCGTCCTTCCGGGACGCTGTTCAGCGGCGCGGGCGTCATCGATTCCGCACTCCGAATTCCGCATTCCGCATTCGCCCAGGCAATCTTCATTCAGATGAAGAAGGCGTTGGATTCTTTTCGCTCTGCGTCCACCAGCGGCGGCCATCGCGAGCGAGCAGCTCATCGGCCGACGCGGGGCCTTGCGAACCGGGCGCATAATTCGGAAAATCCTTTGGCGTTCTCGTAGCCCACGCTTCGAGAACAGGTGTAGCAATTTTCCAAGCTGCCTCCACCAGATCGGCGCGGTGGAAAAGCGTGTTGTCGCCCATCATCGCGTCGTAGAGCAACGTCTCGTAGCCGTTGGCGCGCGGGTTGTCGTCGAACTGGCAATAGTCGAAATCCATCGCGACTCGCTGCGTATGCATACCGGCGCCGGGCGTCTTGCCGCGGAAATGAACGGTGATGGACTGCTGTGGCTGAATATCGAAAATGAGCCGGTTTGGACCCGGCGGCACCGGGCCCTCGCCGCAGGCGAACAGCATCAGCGGTGTCGTCTTGAATTCGACCACGATGCGCGTGGAGCGCTGCGCCAGTGCCTTTCCCGTGCGCAGGTAAAACGGCACGCCGGCCCAGCGCCAATTGTCCACTTCGAGCCGGAGCGCGGCGTAAGTTTCGACCGGCGAATCTGGCGCGACGTTCTTCTCCGCGCGATAGGCGACGACTTTCTTATCCTCGACTTTGCCCCCGCCGTATTGGCCGCGCGCGCTGTTCGCGAAAACTGCGTCGGGATTCTCGAAAGGATGGATGCCTTCCAGCACCTTCACCATTTCGTTCCGCAGGCCATTGCCTTGAAGGATGTTCGGCGGCTCCATGCAGATCAGCGCGAGAAGCACGAAGACGTGATTCTCGAGCACGTCGCGCAACGCACCTGCCGTCTCGTAGAATTTCCCGCGTCCCTCCACGCCGAGCGTTTCGGAGAGAGTGATCTGGACGTTGTCGATGTAGTTGCGATTCCAGGCAGGCTCGAAAAGCGCGTTACCGAAACGGAAGACGAGAAGGTTCTGCACCGTCTCTTTGCCGAGGTAATGATCGATGCGGTAGATCTGCTCTTCACGCAGCGCGGCGCGGAGTCGCTGATTTAGTTCCTGCGCGCTGGCGAGATCGCGACCGAACGGTTTTTCGATGATGACGCGTCGCCACTGTTCGCCTTCTTCCCGCAACAGTCCGGCTTTTCCCAGCGCTTCCACGAGCGGAGCGAAGGCTTCCGCGGGCGTGGCAAGGTAAAACAAGACGTTGCCCGCAGTGCCTCGCTCCTTCTCCAGTCGCGCGAGCAAATCGCCCAGTCGCTTAAAGGTTTCCGGGTCGTCGTAATTTCCGGAGCAGGAAAAAATGTTCTGCTCAAAGTCTTTCCAGACCGCGTCCTCTATCTTGCCGAGTTCGCGCGCGGCTTTTCCCAGTTGATCTCGCAAGGCAGCGTCATCTGCTTTCGTCCGCGCGACGCCCACGACAGCGAAGCTTTTCGGCAGCAGCTTAAACGATTGCAGGTGGCAGAGCGCCGGCACGAGCAAGCGCTTGGTGAGATCGCCGGACGCGCCGAAAATGACGATGACGCACGGGCCGGCGGTAGGTTCGTTAGGACTTGTCATACAAATGTGGAATTCGGAGTGCGGAGTGGAATGAGCAATGTGGAATGGGCTGCGCAACACCGAAACCGGAACGTCTACGGCTATACGTAGATGCAGGCCGTCCCAAAGGGACGCAAGAATTCGCGAGCGAAGGCATCAAGCTCGGCGCGCTGCGCAGACGCGGGCGCAGACCGTCCCGAAAGGGACGAAAGATATTAGCCGGTGGCGAAGCGACCGAAGGGAGCGAGAACCACCGGAGCCACGCGAGTAAGAGTAGAGCGCCCCGGCAGGGCGCGAGAAGCCAGCGCGACAACATTTCTTCCGCCCCGCCAGGGCGGGAAAATCGCGCGGGCCGCAGCCCGGTGGTTTCGCTGCGCTTCACCACCGGCTAATTTCTTGGACGCCTCCGGCGTCGTTCGCCCAGCGCGCAACCACCCACAAATTCACGAGACGCTTCAAGCATTTCAGTGTCGGAAAAATCAGGATTATTTTTGTAACCGGGGCTTTTTGGCGGCTTCTTTCGGCATTTCCGGCGGCTTCTCGACATGGCCTCCGAAACCCTTGCGCATGGCCGAGAGAACTTTCTCCGCATAGGTGTGGACCTCCCGGGAACGGAAGCGGGTGTAAAGCGCGGCGGTCAGCACTTCCGCCGGCACGCCTTGATCTAGCGCAGCTTTGATTGTCCAGCGTCCTTCCCCCGAGTCCTGCACATAACCGGTAAAGGTGTTCAATTCCGCGTCTTCGTTAAAGGCCTGCGAGGCAAGATCCAATAGCCATGAGCTAATCACGCTCCCGCGCCGCCATAGTTCGGCTACCCCGCGGAGATCGATCTCGTATTTGATATCATCGTCCAGGTTCTTGCAGTGCGCGCTCTTCAGAATGTCGAAACCCTCCGCATACGCCTGCATCAAGCCGTATTCAATACCGTTGTGAATCATCTTCACATAATGGCCCGCGCCGCTGCGCCCGCAGTGCATGTAGCCCTGCGCAGCGGTAAATTTCGCGGTCACCTTTGAGGTGGGCGGAATTTTGCTCGCGCCGGGAGCGAGCGTTTTGAAAATCGGCTCCAGGCGTTGGAAGGCGTCTTCGGGTCCGCCAATCATCAAACAGAATCCGCGTTCTAAACCCCACACACCGCCGGACGTTCCAACATCCAGGTAGTGAATACCCTTTTCGCCGACGAGCTTCGCGCGGCGCACGTCGTCATGGAAATTGGAATTGCCGCCGTCGATGATGGCGTCGTCTTTTTCCAGAAGACCGCGCAGCTCGAGCACGGTCTGCTCAGTCGGTTGACCTGCTGGCACCATGATCCAGACCGCACGTGGCGCTTCGAGTTTTTCGACGAGTTCCTTCAAGGAATCTGCGCCGTCCGCACCATCGGCGACGAGCTTCTTGACCGCACTTGGATCGGGATCGAAGCCGACGCAATGATGGCCGCCTTTCATCAAGCGGCGGGCCATGTTGCCGCCCATCCGGCCGAGTCCAATCATCCCGATTTGCAGGGACCTGGTTTTCGCGGGGGGATGGTTTTTCTTCTTCTGCTTTTGGCTGGTGGGTTTCTTATTCATTAGAGTGTGTCGTGCAGTTGTGGCGGCAGGTTGGGAAAGCGCGAGACGTTTCGAGAGCGCGCAACGTTAGTCCCGAAGGGACGGCAGAACTTAGCCGGTGGTAGAGCGAAGCGTAACCATCGGTCCCGAGCGCCCGTGCAAAATTGCGCTCCGGCAGGAGCGCGAGAAGCTCTCGCATCCCCTCGACTCATCTCTCCCTGCATTACCACCTGGTCTTCAGCACGAAGGATCGCGAAGCGTTCCGCAAGGTGGCCATCATCTCGGTCAGCTCAAGATGGTCGGCGAAGCAAAGTGGAATCTTCTCCGAGTATGCGAATAGAAGTTATCAAAGATAATGCCAATAAGGGTGACCATGGCGGAGGGGGACGAGGATTGGCACAACGCACGTAGCGGCTAATGTTATAGGAAACAACGGCACCTAATCGTATGTCGCGGGCGTCGATCATCCTGGGACAGTCCTCCGGCGCGCTTTAGAATGGACAACATATTTCCCGACACCATAGAGGCTGACCAGGACCCAAAAGAATTCGACGATGAAGGCGGCAAAATTGAACTTAAAGATCAAGGACACGATGATCATGCTCGCGCCGACGGCGTTAAGCACAGAGTAAGTGAGATCCTCGCTGTGAACTTTCTGCGCCTGGAGCAAGACATAGGTGACGATGATGATGCCATCGCCAATGAAACCAACGTAATCGCACAAGGTGCAGGTCATATTCGAACGTCGGATTCGGAATGTGGAATGCGGGACACGAAATTAGCTCAACAATATCGGTAGGAGCACGCCGAGGCCGAGGGCGAAGAACCAAAGTGCCGGCGCCGGCGTGCCGGCAGGACGCTGCAGGCGTGCCTCGCGCGTGGCGAAGCGCGGGTCGAGCCGCATCCAATCCTGGTGTCGACGTTCCAGAACGAGGAAGACGACGGCCGTAGTCGCCCCATAAAGTAAATGGCCAAGCAAAGATGACAGTGCGGCGGCTGCTGCGGCGGTGGTCCAGGTGAAAGATGCGCCGAGCCAGATCGGGAAAAGCGTCAGCGTGCCGACAAACCACCAGATGATTCCGTAGAGCATTCCCCAGCCGACGGCAGCGCCCCAGTCTGGGGATTCGCGCTCGAACATTACGCCGTACCCCGCGCCGATCGCGATGCTGATCGCGAGATGAACGATGAGGCCGAGCGTAGAGGATTCACCACCCGCCAGCCGCGCGATCCAATGTAACCCATCGACCGCGACGATCTGCGGCCAGAACACAAGTCCGCCAATTAAGCCTGCGAGCGCGCCGCGGCCTAACGAGAGTAAGGTTCGCGAGCCGGGACCTTCGGGGTGGCGATTGATCGGATCGCTGTCGATAAAGAAGCCGACCCAGAGTTTATTCAACGCGGCGTAGATCACTCCGACAATCAATCCGTAAACGATGTGACCCATGAGCGAGCCGAACAGCTCCTGTCCTTGCGCGAGCGACCAATCCAGCGCGTGTCCCTGCAAGAGCGGTTTGAGCGTGAACGGGCCGAGAAACCACCAGAAGATTCCGTAGGCCATGCCCCAGCCGAGGCTCGATCCGTAACCGCGCACGTCGCGTTGGAAGAGCAACCCGAAGGTCGAACCGATGATGACGGCAAAAATAAAATGGAGCGTCTTGCCAAGTCCGGGCGAAGACGAACCGACCAGCCCGGCGATGAGCGGGAAGAAGTGCGCCTTCTCCATCCATTGGCCGAAGGCCCAGCCGCCGACAATTCCCGCGAGTCCGCCGGCTACGAGCGCGCGCGACCAACTGAATGCCATCACGTTCGGATCGCGCGGCCGTTTTCGCGCGGACAACACTCCGAGCGCGAGACCGAGCGGCGCGCCAAAGACGAGGAGGTAACCGACGAGTTCAGGAAAATGCAGGCGCGCGGCGTCGAGCATCCCCATCGCCTCGCTCGAAGTATGTCGCGACAGAAATCCCGCCGGCCCCGCGAGCCAGAGAAGGAAGGAATAAGCCAGCGCCCAGAGCAAGCCTGCGCCCGGACTGGTAGAGCGTTCGCTTGTTAGGCGCGCGAACCCGGCCCCGAAAATTCCGCCGAGCAAAATCGCCATCGTGCTCCAGCCGGCAGGGGTTAGTCCAAGATACGCGAGCAGCGCCGCGGCCACCGCGCCGATGACCGCGCCCATCGTGAGGAATATGTTGGATGTAGCGCTCATGCCTGGGATTTGTCGGCGTGCGGACCGAAGTCGATCGTCTGCACAATGTCGCGCGGGAAGAATAGCTCGATGGTCCAATCGCTTACCACGCGCACCTTGCGCTCGAGGCCCGGAAGCTTGCTCAGATAAAGTGTGCGCCAGAGAAACCAGGCGAAGAACCCGCTGAATTTGTAGCCTTTGATCTCAGCGCAGGCGGTGTGATGGCCGACGACGCAGAGTGTGCCTAACGAGTCAAAATGGAATGGCTTCAACGGCTTGCCGTTGATGCTGGCGCGCAGGTTGCGGGCGAGCGTGAGCGCCTGGCGTAATGCGAATTGCGCAGTCGGCGGACACGGCTTGCCGGTCCTTGCGTCCGGCACGACGGCGCAATCGCCCAGCGCCCAAAGTCGTTCGCGACCTTTCACCGCGAGGGTGTTTTCTACGAGAGCCGCGCCGCGTTTGTCGTGCTCGATCGCCAGATCTTTCAGCAGCGGATTCGGCGCCGCGCCCGCCGTCCAGACGAGCGTCTGGGTCGCGATTTCCTGCTCGACCGCATCCGTTTTCTTCGCGGCATCTTTTTCTTCCGGTGCTTTGCGTTTGATCACAACGACGCCGGGACGCGCGGACGAAAGACGCGCGTTCAGCTCGAAGGTGACGCCACGCTCTCGCATCCGCTCGAGAGCGTACTTGGCGAGCGATTCGCTCAGCTCCGGCAAAATGCGATCGCGCGAATGCACGAGGATGATGCGCAATTCCTCCGCGGGAAGATTCGGATAATCCGCCAGCATGCCGCGGGCGAAATCATTCAGCGCGCCGGCTAGTTCCGCGCCGGAGAAGCCGCCGCCGGCGATGACAAAAGTTAGCAACGCGCGACGACGCGCTTCGTCAGTTTCGGCGTCGGCGCGGTCGAAGGCATCGATGACGTGATTGCGGATTCTCATTGCATCGGCCAGCGTTTTGAAATCGAGCGCGTGATCCGCGATGCCGTCGCCTGGCGGCAAACTCGAGACCGCGCCGAGTGCGAGGACGAGATGGTCGTAAGGCAACGTTTCCTCGCGATCGGGCAATTGCACCTGACGCTTCTCGAGATCGATCCCGGAAACCTTTGCGCGTACCACGTGCGTGCGATGAAAGCTACTGCGCAAAGGCGTGGAGATGTGAGTCGGCTCCAGACTGCTCGCTGCCACTTCGGCCAGCATTGGCGTAAAGAGAAGCGCGTTAGTTTCGCTCACGAGTGTGAAGGCGACCGTCGGATCATCGCGAAATTCTTTCTCGAGATTGATCGCGGTGGTCACGCCCGCGAAGCCGCCACCGAGAATGACGACGCGCGTTTTCACCTCCGGTAACGAAGGCTCCGGGCGGATCGGAGTTGCGCCTAACAAGCGCTCGGCCAATCGGGCCGCGCCCGTCGTGAGCAAGCCGAGGGCGAATCCGAAAAGCAGCCAGGCGACCAGCGCCGGGAAGAGCGCGCGGATTCCTGCGGCGGACCATTGCGGCATTCGTTCGGACAAAAGCGGGAACAGAATGACATTGACCGCGCCCCAAATCGGCAAGCCGAAAGCAGCGGCGGTCATCGCGCGATCGGCCGCCGCGCCTTCGCCTCCAAGCGGCCGCGGTAAAGCCAGCGCGTAGGCGATTCCCAAGACCGCGCCGACGATCATGCCTGACGAGACGAGGCCGATGGCGCCCGCGAGCAAAGTTCCGCAGATTAGCCCACAGACGAGACCGGGCAATGCCCGCCGCATCATCAGCACTTAGGCGCTCTCCACTTTGGCTTTCACCCAATGCAATCCGGTCGCGCCGTCCGGTACTTGATCGCGGTATTCCTCGATCTGCAGGTTGCCTTCGCCGTCGGTGGCGCGCACGACCAGTTTGGTCTCGCCTTCCTTCTCCGGCGTCCAGGCGTAGGCCCAGAGCGACCAGGAAATCTTTGTCCCTGGTTGCGTGATCCGCGCGTCGTTCCAGTTCCCGCCGCCATCCACGCTCACTTCCACTTTCGAGATGCCGCGGTCGCCGCCGATCGCCATTCCGCGCAGCTCTGCGGGCTGACCGACTTTGAATGGCGCCTCAAAATGATCGCCTGCAACCTGGGGCGCATCGATGCGGCTATGAGTTGGAACGTGGTCGCCCTCGCGCCCCCAGCCTTGTTCTTTATAGAACCCGCAGCCGTGTCGCCGGCGCAGGCGCCCGTCAGATTCATTCAAGAGCTCGATGCGAGTCAGCCACTTCGGATTTTTTTCGCCATAACGACCGGGCACGATCATGCGCAGCGGAAAACCGTGACGCTGTGGGAGCGGCTCGCCATTCATTCCATACGCGACAAGCGTGGTCGGCTCCATCGCCTTCTTAAAATCAAAGGTCTCGTAGTAACCGTCGGCCGCGTGGAAGAGCACAGTGGTCACCTCGGGTTTCGGTTTCACTTGCGCGAGCAGCGTCGGCAGCGGCACGCCTTTCCAAATCGCGTTCGAGCAAAGGCCGCTGCCGATGCCGTATGAAATACAGAGCAGCGTCGTTTCCTGTTCGACCGCTGGCATGGCCTCGATGTCCGCGAATGAATAGACGCGCGGATTTTCCACCTGGCCGATGATGTCGAGCCGCCAGTTGTCCCGCGCGACATTGGGATCGACCAGGTTCTTCGTGACTTGATAGAACTTGTCGTTAGGCGTGATCTTGATCACCTCCGGACCGCGGTACTGCGTGCCGTCGTAGCTGAATGTGCCGATGCGGAAGAGGCGGCGCAGTGTGGCCCCGAGAGCGACTGCAAAAGCCGCGCCGATTCCCAGGGCAAGAAAGCGGCGACGACCGGTCGAACTTGTTTCAGCGGGCGCCAGTTCGGCTCGGCTAACTGCGACCGGTCTTCGATCGAGCAAGCCGTAGAAGAACATGATGCCGATGCCGCAGATGGAAAAGGTGACGAGCATTTCCAAAGAACAAATCAGCCGCGCGATCGTCGGCGGGAAACCGCGGTAATTTGTTAACAGCGTCGGCCAAAGCAGAGTGACCAGCAGCAACGTCGCGGCCAATACGCCGGGAATCACAAGCGCCCAGCCGCGCGAATCGAGGGGCGCGTCCTCATGATTGGGTTGCTTGCGATCGCGCCGGCGTAAATAGAGCGCATAGAGCACGCCGCCGACCGCCGCCACCACGATCTGGCCGGCGAGCGCGCCGAAGATTCCTTGCAGCTTCAACGGAGTGTAGCCGCCCGCTTTCACCAGCGCCCCGATAAAAAACTCAACCGTTAGCAGCGGAAAGAGCCGATCGAAGATCAGCTCCGTCGGCGTCGGCCAGCCCAATAACAAGCGCAAGAGCGCCATTGTCAGAAGCATGGTTACGCCTCCTAAAACGCCGGCGCAGAATCCCCACACGACGGCTCTAAACCAGTGGCGACGCGGCAATGCGGTTGGTTGGGAATTGCTCATAAAGAAAGGGAGGGTGGCAGTTTCGCGGTGATTGTGTCAGAGCTGATCAGCCAGAGATTATTCCCGAGGATTTCATTGCGACGAGCAAAAGGTTATGCTCGCGCCGCGGCCGCTTCCCTGATGCCGAAGTAGGTCCTCTCGCGACTCCTCATGGAAGTCGCCGGGGGAACCAGATAGTGGTTCGCTCGAACTTGCGCAGCCGCCGCCGAAGTAAAGTGCAGACCCAGCATCCGTGGTGGACGTTCTTATTTCATGTGCGCGTGGTAAAGGTGCCAAATGCATTTCATGTGCTCCCTCGTTCGCCCGCCTTTTTTGGAATAACGAACTCGACGTTTCACTCATAGCCATTCATCCACAACGACCAGCTGCCTGTGCCATACAACGGTTTACCTCTCGCGATCTACTACGAGCACCCGGATTGGTTCCGCCCGCTCTTTGCTGAGCTAGATCGTCGCCGGACTCCATACTCACGTCTCGATGCCAGCCGCTATTCGTACGATCTGAGCGGGAGCGAAAAGGACCGATTTTCGTTGTTCTTCAACCGGATGAGTGCATCGGCCTATTTGCGAGGGCACGGCCACGCGATTTTTTTCACCCGCGATTACCTCGCCCACCTTGAGCGCTCCGGCTTCCCGGTGATTAACGGCCGCCGCGCGTTCTCGTACGAGATTTCAAAAGCGGCGCAGCTTTCGTTGCTGCAATCGCTCGGCGTTCCATTCCCCCGATCACGCGTAATCAATCATCCCGAAGAGGCGCGTGCGGCCGTGGTGGAATTCGGCTTTCCGTTGATCATCAAGCCGAATATCGGCGGGCGCGGCGCGGGGATTGTCCGGCTGAATTCCGCTGTCGAGTTCGAGGAAGCGATCACGCGCGGGATGATCGATCTTGGCATCGACCACACTGCGCTGGTGCAGGAATTCATCCCCGCGCGAGGCGGACATATTCACCGTGTGGAAACGCTCGGGGGGAAGTTTCTCTACGCGATGAAGGTGTTCACCACGGGCGAGAATTTTAATCTCTGCCCCGCCGAAATTTGCCAGACCGAGAATGCCGCCGCCGAAGGTGCGATGTGTCCCGCCGATGGTCCTAAGGCGAGATTGAAAATCGAGCCGTATCAGCCTTCCGCGGATGTGATCACCACGGTTGAGCGCATCGTGGCGAACGCGCGGATCGATGTCGGCGGAGTCGAATATATCATCGATGAGCGCGACGGGCGGCTGCTGTTTTACGACATCAATGCGTTATCAAATTTTGTCGCCGACGCGCCACGAATCCTCGGGTTCGATCCGCACGCGCGACTGGTCGATTACCTCGAACAAGAAAGGGACGCTTCTTAAATGCGATACGGTTATTGGCTGCCGGTCTTCGGCGGGTGGTTGCGGAATGTGGACGATGAAAGAATGGAGGCGAGCTGGGATTACTCGCGCCGGCTGGCGCAGCGCAGTGAAGAAATCGGCTTTGATCTCACCCTCATCGCGGAGCTTAGCTTGAACGACATCAAAGGCGCGGCCGCGCCGACGCTCGACGCCTGGTCCACCGCCGCTGCGCTGGCGGCGGTGACGAAGCGCCTGGAGCTGATGGTGGCGGTGCGTCCCACGTTTCACAATCCAGCGCTGCTGGCGAAACAGGCTGCAAACATCGACGCTATCGCTGGCCCCGACCGGCTCTCGCTTAACGTCGTCTCATCCTGGTGGGCGGATGAAGCAAAGAAATGCGGTCTGCACTTCGACACGCACGACGATCGCTACGCGCGCACGGCCGAATGGCTCGATGTGGTCGATGGCATTTGGAGCCAGGACCACTTTTCTTTCTCGGGAAAATATTATCAGATCGAAGATTCCGTCATGCAGTCGAAGCCGATCACAAAGCCGCGGCCGGTGATTTACGCCGGCGGCGAGTCCGAAGCTGCGAAAGAACTGATCTCGGAACGATGCGACGCCTACGTCATGCACGGCGATCCGCCATCACGCATTCGCGAAAAAATCGCCGAGATGTCAGAGCGCCGGGAGCGAAAAGGTTTGCCGCCAATGTTCTTTGGAGTGGCTGGATTTTCAATCGTGCGCGATACCGAGCGCGAGGCGAAACGTGAGCTTGACCGGATCACGGACGTGAAACAGTCGGCCGCCGGGTACGACAACTACCAGCAGTGGCTTGGCGGGACCAATCTCGACCGCAAAGTTTCGCTCGAAGATTACTCCGTCACCAACCGCGGGCTCGCCTCCGGCCTGGTCGGAACCCCCGCACAAGTGCAGGAACGCGTTGCCGAATTCGAAGACGCCGGCGCCGATCTTCTGCTCCTGCAAAGCAGCCCCCAGCTCGAGGAGATGGAGCGATTCGCACAGACTGTGATTCGTCGCGAGCCGGCCGCAGTTTCTCCTGCATGAGCGAGCCGCAATTCGTCCCGCTTCCCGCGCGGGAGAGTTTTTCGGCCGAGCAAACCCGTGAACGCGCGCGTGCCTTTGCGGCGGAGATGCAACGGCGGCGCACGGTCCGCGAATTTTCGCCACGCCCAGTGCCACGCGAAGTTATCGAAGATTGTCTGCGCGCGGCCGGCACTGCCCCGAGCGGGGCAAATTTGCAGCCGTGGCAATTCGTCGCCGTCGCCGATGCGGCAAAAAAACACGAGATCCGAATCGCGGCGGAAGAAGAAGAGCGCGAGTTTTACGAACACCGCGCGCCGGCCGAATGGCTCGAAGCGTTAGCTCCGCTTGGGACAGATTCGAACAAGCCGTTCCTCGAGATCGCGCCGTGGCTCATCGCAATCTTCGCGCAACCTTACAGCATCCTTCCCGACGGGCGCCGGATGAAACATTATTACGCGACTGAGTCGGTGGGAATTGCGACCGGTTTCCTCATCACGGCGCTTCATCATGCCGGCCTTGTAGCGCTCACCCACACTCCGAGTCCGATGGCATTCTTGAATAGGATCCTGGGCCGCCCCGCCCACGAAAAGCCATTCCTGCTGCTCGTCGTCGGCCACCCCGCGGAAGAGGCGAAAGTGCCCAACATCCACCGCAAGCCGCTCGACGCCATCAGCACATTTCTCAGCGGTCAGACCGCGGAATAAGGACGCAATCTCGCCTTACGCCCATTGGCGGCTTCGTCGCATCGAACAGAGCGACCTTGATACTTGAGGAGGCGGCGTTGATCGCGAGAACACGCTTTATTGTCATGAAAAAAACCGTGTGGAACTCTCAGCGCCCGTCGAGCGAACGGTCGAGGTTATAAGCAGCGCTGATGAGCGCGAGGTGGGTGAAGGCTTGGGGAAAGTTGCCAAGGGATTCGCCGCTGGGGCCGGTCTCTTCCGCGTAAAGACCGAGATGATTGGCGTAGCCGAGCATGCGCTCGAAAAGCAGCCGCGCTTCTTCCAGTTTGCTGCGATCGACACGGCCCGCGCGGGTGAGTGCTTCGACGAGCCAGAAGGTGCACATACTGAAAGTGCCTTCCGCGCCCTCGATGCCATCGATGCCGCCCTCGCTATTGTAACGAAAGACAAGTGCATCCGCGACGAGTCCGCCCTGCGCGGGCGAGCGGCGGATCGCTTCCACAGTGCGCAACATGCGCGGGTCGTTAGGCGAAAGAAAGAAAACCAGCGGCATGAGGAGCGTGGAGGCGTCCAGAGATGTGCTCTCGTAGTGTTGCACAAAAGCGCCGCGCTCTTCGCACCAGCCGCGCGTCATCAGCTCCTCGTAAATCCTGTCGCGCGTCTCGAGCCAGCGTTGGCGCGGCGCGGGAAAGGAGCGCTTGTCGGCAAGCCGCAGGCCGCGATCGAGAGCGACCCAGGCCATGAGTTTGGAATAAACGAAGTGCTTCCGTCCGCCGCGCGTTTCCCAGATGCCTTCGTCAGGCTGTTGCCAGTTTGCGGAGACGTAATCGAGCAACCGCCGGAGGTATTCCCAAAATTCGAACGAGACTTGTGTGCCGTATTTATTGAAGAGATAAACCGAATCGAGCAACTCGCCGTAGATGTCCATCTGGAGTTGATTGTAGGCGCCGTTGCCGATGCGGACCGGCCGCGAGCCGCGGTAACCCTCGAGATGATCGAGCGTGGTCTCGGTGAGGTCGACCCGCCCATCGATGCCATAGACGATTTGCAGGCCGTCGCGGTCGCGCGCTTCGCGGGAGCGTTGTTCCAGCCAGCGCATGAAGGCTGCGGCTTCGTCCGTGAAACCGATGCGCAGGAATCCATATAGTGTGAACGCGGCGTCGCGGATCCAAGTGTAACGATAATCCCAATTGCGCGCGCCGCCGATTCCCTCCGGCAGGCTGCACGTCGGCGCGGCGATGATGGCACCGGTCGGTTCGAAGGTGAGCAGCTTGAGCGCGAGCGCGGAGCGATGAACCATCTCGCGCCAGCGGCCTTGGTAACTGCAACGGCGCAGCCAGCGTCGCCAAAAACTGACCGTCTGCTGAAACAGTTCCTCGGCTGCTTCGCACGAAGGACAACCGTCACCCGCGGGCCGGGCCTCCTCGCGGCGAAGGACAAAAATCGCGGTCTCGTCTTCGTTTAGCACAAACTCGGCAGTTACACCGCGCGCCTCGCGCTGCAGCGGCACGGACGCGGCTAACTCCAGGGTAAGATCGCCGCCGCGAAAAACCACGCTCTCGCCACGCATTTCCAGCTCGGGTGCGAGCCGCGCGTAATCGAACGCGGGAAAACACTCCAGCCGCAGCGCGAGTTGCCCGCGCGTGCAGCGTACCCTCCGAATAAGCTGATGGGGCCAAGGCTCCGCCGCGCCCGCCGGCATGAAATCCTGAATCTCACCCACGCCATCCGGCGAGAGAAAGCGCGTCATCAGGACGTTCGTTTCTGGCCAGTAAAATTGCCGGTGTCGCGTCTCGACATTGCGCGACTGGATGGAAAAGTGACCACCCTTCGCGTCGTCGAGAATTGCCGCGAAAACGCTCGGTGAATCGAAATGAGGGAAGCAAAACCAATCAATCGACCCATCGAGCCCGACCAGCGCGGCCGTGCGCATGTTTCCGATGATGCCGTAATTTTCGATCGGTCGATAAGCCATTCGCCATCATTGCTCCTGGCAATTCTAAAGCAACCCGGCATTGAGGGCGGCGCGGTATTCGGATTGCAGATCGGCGCGAAAGCAGCAATTCCGTGCGCGAGTTCTCGATTGTGTCAATCGATTGGCCGGAACTGGGGCGGATCAAACCTGAAACGAGCTGTTGATGTTCCAAACGCATTAAGATAAACGCGATTCGATAACGAAATCCGGTATCGAGAATCATCTACGTCGTCGCCTACCTCCACCACCTCTCCCGCCGCGTCGCTGGTAGGGATCAATCCTTTCTTGTGAGGCAAGGCATACTTGTCACGGACGATGGCGATGTCGCGGAAGTTCAGGGAAACGGCCTGGACTCGAACCAACAATTCGCCGCGTTGTGGGTGCGGCTCGTCTTCGTCGCGGAGGTGAAGATCATCCGGGCTCTTAAACTCATCCAGGCGATAGGCTTTCATGTTTGATTGGTGGCGGTGAAGGGAGACTATTCAGGAGGTTGCTCGTTAGGGACGACCGCATTCCGACCTGGGAGCCGGATTCTCGAGTGACAATGAAGCTGCCCGTCTTTGTCCTTGTCAGTCATGGGTTCGGCTAAACTGACGTCGCAGCCGGTTCCTCTACTGGAGTCACCGCGTGTTCCTCTTGATCGGGAACCCGATCAGAAGCAAAACCGCGAATGACGACGTAGAACACCGGCGTAAGGAGAAGACCGAAAAAAGTCACACCGAGCATGCCGAAGAAGACAGCGGTGCCTAACGCCTGGCGCATCTCCGCGCCCGCGCCCGTTGCAATGACGAGCGGGACGACGCCGAGGATGAAAGCGAACGAGGTCATGAGGATCGGACGCAAACGCAGCCGGCATGCTTCGACCGCGGCGTCGAAGCGGTTCTTACCAGCGTGCTCTTGTTGTCGGGCAAACTCGACGATGAGGATGGCGTTCTTACTCGCAAGACCGACGAGCACGACGAAGCCGATTTGCGTCAGGATGTTGTTGTCAAAACCGCGTAACATCACGCCGGCGATGGCGCTGAGCAGGCACATCGGCACGATGAGGATGACCGCGAGCGGGAGAGTCCAACTTTCGTATTGCGCCGCGAGCGTGAGGAAGACGAAGAGGACGCAGAGCGGGAAGATCAAAAGCGCGGTGTTGCCGGCGGCGCGCTGCTGGAAGGCGAGATCGGTCCACTCGAAGTTCATCCCGGCCGGCAGAATTTCGTGCGCGAGCTTCTCCATCGTGTTGAGCGACTGGCCGGAACTGAATCCATGCGCGGTGTCGCCGTTGATTTCGGCGGCGGGGAAAAGGTTGTAACGCACGACACGATCAGGACCGGTCGTCTCTTTGATGTTCATGACCGAACCGAGCGGCACGATTCCGCCCGAAGCGTTGCGCGTTTTCAGCCGCGCGATGTCGGCAACTTCATCGCGGAACTTTGAGTCGGCCTGCGCGGTGACGCGATAGGTCCGCCCGAAAAGGTTGAACTCGTATCGAAAATATTGCCGAGCGGCACGTTCAACATCTTCGCCTTTGTGCGATCGACCTCGGCGAAAAGCTGCGGCGTGGACGCGCGGAATTGCGTGAAAACTTGCACCAACCCCGCGTCGCCGCGCGCCGCCTGGATCACTTTGTCAGTCGCCGCTTGTAATGCGCGCAGGCCGGCGCCGGAGCGATCCTGCACTTCCATCTTGAAGCCGCCGCCCGTTCCAAGTCCCCGAACCGGCGGCGGCGGAATGACTGCGACTTGCGCGCCTTGCACGGTGGAAAGTCGCTTGCGCAGATCAGCCAGGACGGTGACGCCGTCGAGTTTCCGGCCGCGCTCTTCATACGGAGCGAATACAGGAAAAAGGGCGGCGGCGTTCGAACTATTAGCGCGAGTGGCGCCTGAGAATCCCGCAAAAGCGACGACGCGGGAGATCCCCGGCGTTTGCAACGCGATACCAATGCTTTGCCTGACGACTGCGTCCGTCCGCTCTAACGAAGCACCGTCTGGCAATTGCACCGCGATAATCGCGTAGCCCTGATCGAGCGCCGGAATGAACCCGCTCGGCACACGCTTGAACGCGAAGAAGGTGAGCACGAGCAGAACCGCATAAACAATTAGCGCGAGCCCGGTACGGCGGATGAGACGCCCGACAGTCGGCACATAAACACCAACCGTCTTGCCGAAGACGGCGTTGAACCCGCGGAACAACCAGCCTAACGAGAAGTCGAACAAACGCCCGAACCAATCCTTCTTCGCGCCGCGTGGCTGGAGAAGGATGGCGCCGAGCGCGGGACTGAGAGTCAGCGAAACGAAGGCGGAGATCATGGTCGAGACCGCAATCGTCAGGGCGAACTGCCGATAAAATTGTCCGGAGATGCCGCTGATAAACGCGGTCGGGACAAAGACCGCCGCGAGCACCAGCGCGACCGAAACAACGGGGCCGCCGACCTCGTCCATCGCTTTGCGCGCGGCATCGTACGGCTTCAATCCTTCCTCGATATTGCGTTCGATGTTTTCGACCACAACGATGGCGTCATCGACCACGATGCCGATCGCGAGAACGAGACCGAAGAGTGAAAGATTATTAAGCGAAAATCCGAGCGCCGACATGGCGGCGAAGGTGCCGATTAATGAGACCGGAATGGCGACGAGCGGAATAAGCGTCGCGCGCCATGATTGCAAAAAAATCATCACGACAAGGACAACAAGCAGCACCGCCTCGAAAATGGTGTGAACAACTGCGCGGACTGATTCTTCCACGAACACCGTCGGGTCGTAGATGACTTTGTATTCCAGACCGTTCGGAAAATCTTTGCTCAATTCCGCCATGGTCGCGCGCACGGCATGCGCGGTGGCGATTGCGTTCGAACCCGGCCGCTGCTGAATGGCGAGCGCGACCGCTTGCTGCGCCTCCTTCGCATTCGGAAAACCAAGGTAGCTGTTTACTGAATAATCGAGGCCCCCGAGTTCTACGCGTGCGATGTCCCGAACACGAACGATGCGGCCTTGTTCTCCAGTCTTAATCACGATCTCGCCGAATTGCGCCGGATCGACGAGGCGCCCGAGTGTGCTGACCGAAAGCTGAAAGGCGTGCCCGGGCCCGATCGGCTGCTGGGCGATGACGCCGGCCGCGACCTGCACGTTCTGCTCGCGCAACGCCGCGACCACGTCGCTCGCGGTCAGGTTAACGGAAGAAAGTTTTTCCGGATCGAGCCAGATGCGCATGCTGTATTCGCGCCCGCCGAAAGCGTTGACTGAGCCCACGCCTTCGAGTCGCCGCAGCACGTCGATGACGTGAAGCTGCGCATAGTTGCTAATGTAAAGCTGGTCGTAACGGGCATTGGGCGAGAGCAAATGCACGACGAGCAAAAGATCGGGCGAACTCTTGTCCGTGGTGACGCCGATGCGCTGCACTTCTTCGGGCAACCGCGGCACTGCGGTCGCGACCCGGTTTTGCACCAGCACCTGCGCCTTATCGAGATCGGTGCCGAGCTTGAAGGTGATGGTCAACGTCATCGCGCCATCAGTGGTGCACTGCGACGTGAGATAAAGCATGTCTTCAACGCCGTTGATCGCCTGTTCCAGCGGCGTGGCCACGGTCTCGGAAATCACTTGCGGGTTCGCGCCCGGATAATTGGTTGTGACCACCACTGTCGGGGGCGCGACTTCGGGATACTGCGCGATCGGCAAAGTGAAATAAGCAATCCCGCCCACGATCATGATCACGATCGAAGTGACCGCCGCGAAAATCGGACGCTCGATGAAGAAGTGGGAAAAGTTCACAATGCGAAAGCGGGCAATGCGGAGTGCGGAATGCGGAATGCGGAATGAAGAAGGGGCGGGCTCATCACGGGTGATTTTGTCGGGTGGTTTTGATCGAGGGCGACGGTGATCCGAACCAGCTCGTCAGCTTCTTTTTTGATCCCGGTTAAACGCGACGCGGAAAGCAACTCAGACTCTTCGAGAGGCTCGAGCCAAAAAAGTGTTTCGTCGGTCTCTTCCTCGACGTTCCCCATCTTCGAAATGAATCGGCGGTCGATTTCGCGCGGCAGGCCGCGCGATAATTCGCCGCTACCGATGTTCCAGAGCGAACAATCTGCGAAGCAAGCACGCGTCCAGCCGCCGTCGTCGGCAGCACATCGACTAATTTGAGAATGCGCAAAACAAAAGCTTTCGTCCGCTTCTTCAGATCAAGCTCTGCAGTACTCCTCTTCTGTTCCGAATTCCGCATTCCGAATTCCGAATTCCGCATTGTTACGGGTTCCGCATTCCGAATTCCGCAATGGGTTTCTCCTCGGCCTTCACGGTGATTCCCGAACGCGCGCTTTGCAGGCCGAGCACGATCACACGCTCGTCCGCTTTCAGCCCGTCGCGAATCACGCGCAGGCCGTCGATCATCGGGCCGGGTCCGACTTTGCGGTATTCCACCTTATTGTCGGCGCCGACCACCCAGACGAATTTTTGCGATTGATCGGAGACGATGGCCTGGTCGGGAATCAACACCGCCTGATGCGGCGCGCTCCCCAGCAGTTGCAGGCGAATGAACTCCCCCGGGATGAGCGCGAGATCGTGATTGTCGAGAATGGCTCGGCCCTGAATGGTCGCCGTGTTCACGTCGATGCGGTTCTCGACGAAATCCATTCGTCCCGCGTGCGGAAAACCGTCTTCGTCCGCGAGCGCGACCTTAACCGGGTTTGCCACATCGCGCGAGCTGCGGCGCTCGCCTGACTGGTTGAGCCGCGTGTACTTTAAATACGCCTGCTCGTCCGCGTCGAAGTAGGCGTGGATGGGATCGAGTGAAACAATGGTAGTGAGCAATGTCGCATTGCCGGCGCCGCCGCTGATGAGATTACCTTCGCTGACGAGATGCCGGTTGATTCTGCCGCTAACAGGCGCCGTGATCTGCGTGAAATCGAGGTTGAGTTTGGCCGAGTTCACTTCCGCCTGTGCGACCTGCACCGCCGCTGCCGCCTGCAGCTGTTTGCTCCGCTGATCGTCGAGTTCCTGTGAAGCCACGGCATTCTTGGTTGCCAGTTCCTGCGTTCGTTTCAGGTTCAGGTCCGCCAGCGCAAGACCAGCGTCAGCTTGCTTGACTTGCGCTTGCGCACGGTCGAGCACCGCCTGATACGGCCGCGGATCTATAATGAAAAGGAGATCGCCTTTTTTCACAATCTGACCATCCTTGAAGTGGATCGATTCGAGATAGCCACTCACTTGCGCGCGGACATCCACCTCATCAACCGCAGCGAGTCGCCCGGTGTATTCGTCCCACTCTGTCACTTCCTTTTGCAGCGCCTTCGTCACGGTCGCGGCGGGTGGCGGGGGGCCAGCTGGTTTCTTGGCGTCGCCGCAGCTGACGAGGAGAAGGGCCGTCAACACGATCATGTGAATTCGGTTCATGCGAAGAATTCTTCTGCGTTAGGTCTAAGGTCGAGTTCGAGAGTCCAGGCGGAGCGCTCCTGCTGCGCCAGATGCCAGTAAGCGTCCGCCATCCTTTCGGGGTCCAGCGAATCGCGCTTCCCGCTCGCTTCTGCGCCGGCTTCACCGATTAACCCGTCCACAACCACGTGCGCGACATGGACGCCTTTCGGCCAAAGCTCACGCGCGAGGGATTGCACAAGGCCGCGCAGCGCAAATTTCGCGCTGCTGAAGGCGAGCCAGCCGCCGCCGCGCACACTCGAAGTTGCGCCAGTGAAAAGCATCACGCCTTCGCCCGCTGCGAGCATGTCCTGCGATGTTTCACGCGCGCAGACGAATCCGCCAAGCGCGGTGACGCGCCACGATTGTTCGAATTGCTCAGGACTTGTCGCGCCGATCCCATCGCCCGCCGCCGCGCTCGCATTGTGGATCAGAATGGTGATCGGTCCCAACTCTGCGCGAACCCGCGCGATTGCTCTTGTTAGGTCTCCCGCATCACCGGCGTCTGCGGTTACGGCTAAGGCAGGTGTGTGAGCCTTTAGCTCCTCAGCAAGTCCGGTAACAAACTCCGGCGAACGCGCGATCAAACCGACGCGATAACCTTCTCGCGCAAAGCGTCGTGCTAGGGCCGCCCCGAGGCCGGGCCCGACACCGGTAACGAGCGCAACGCGAGTCTTGTTCTCGTTAGGCATACCTTTATGCTTTGATTCGATCGCGCAGGCCGCCGAAAGCGATCATGCGGACCGGTTCCAGCGCGAGGAAATCGTGCGGGAAGCCCATCGAAACGGCGCTGGCTTTGTCCAGGCGCCCGAGTTGCTCCGGCGAAAGCTCCAAGTCGACACTGCGGAGGTTGTCTTCGAGTTGGGTGAGCTTGCGCGCGCCGACGATGGGAATCACCGGGACCGGACGATAGCGCAGCCAGGCGAGGGCGACCTGCGCCGACGAAACGCCCAATTCTTTCCCGAGCGTGACAATTTCTCGGACGGTGACGTGGGTGGCTTCCTCCACTGCGCCGAATCCCTTCATCATCTCGCTATGCATCCGCGCGCCCTCCGCCTTGGATGCCTTGACGTTCTCCGGCAGGTATTTGCCGGTGAGGATGCCATTGCGCAAAGGCGACCAGGCCAGGACGGTCATCGTCTGATCCTTTGCCATTGGAATCAGCTCACGCTCAACCGTTCGCTCGAGCAAGCTGTACTCAATCTGCAAGCCGACGTAGCGGGTCCAGCCGCGCAATTCCGCGAGCGTGTTTGATTTCGCCACGACCCAGGCG
>JBBRAF010000034.1:0-22745 GCA_038207045.1 Chthoniobacterales bacterium | reverse complement strand
GCGAAGCCACGCGACTTGCCCGTGAATTTATCCTGCATAAGCATGACATCCTGCACAGCACCAGCCTGCGCGAAGAGGTCCTGAAGGTCGGTCTCTGTCGTATTGAACGAAAGATTCCCAACGTATAACTTGGTTCCCATTTCTCTGAGTTTATTCGGGAAAACGCGGCCGGTCACTGTTCCCGGTTATCGGATTTCAAACTGCCACTGAATAAACTCAACTGACAATTCACCAACTGCCCGAGCGCTGTTTTCTCTGCCGCCATTTAGGTGCATTCGCCGCTAAACGCAACAAATAAAGACTCCCTTCGCCTCGTCTCATTTCCGATGAACCCTTCTCCTCCGAAACGCGTCGCCATCGTCGGAGCAGGGATGGTTAGTCCGCTCGGTTTTGGATTTACCGAGACACTGCACTCCTTGCGCGTCGCGCGGGATTGTGTCACCCCCGTCAACACATTCGACGTCGAGAAGACCCGCTGCAAGACCGCTGCCCAAATGGACGATTCACGGTTATTGCCGGGCAAGATTCGACAACGACGCGATCGCCGTCTCCATCGCACCTCGCACATGGTCATCAACGCCCTGGATGAATTACTCCAGCAGGCGAAAGATTTTCAACCGGAAATCGCCGTGGTCGGCACGACCAGCGGCGGCATGACCTTCGGCGAGAGTTTTTATCGTTCACTCGGCCAAGGCGGCCCATGCGCGGCGGCGTGGATCGCCAATTATCCGCCGCAAAAACAAATCGCTGACGCGCTCGAGAGGTTTGCCATCAACGCACCCGCGCAAGTCATCGCCAATGCCTGCGCTTCCGGCTCGAACGCCATCGGCCTTGCCTTCAATGCGATTCGCGGCGGCCGTTATCGGCGTATTCTCGCCGGCGGCTACGATGCCATTTCCGAGATGGTCTTTGTCGGCTTTGATTCTTTGCAAGCATCGACGCCGGAAAAGTGCCAGCCGTTCGACGCCCATCGCTCCGGCATGGTCCTGGGCGAAGGCGCCGCCCTATTCGCGCTGGAAGACTTCGACACGGCGAAGTCCCGCGGCGCACAAATCATCGGTGAAGTGGCCGGTTATGGAATCTCGACGGACAATCATCATCTCACCCAGCCGAATCCTGATGGAAGCGGACCGAGCCGCGCCATGAAACAGGCGCTCGTCACGGCCTCAGTAACGCCGGAGCGGGTCGGATACATTAACGCGCACGGCACCGCCACGATTTTCAATGACGCGGCCGAAGGAAAAGCGATAGCGGAGATCTTCGGCGGCGCCGCTGCAGCCGCGGTTGCTGGCCGCGGCGGAGTTCCAGTCAGCTCGAGTAAAAGCATGATGGGGCATTCCCTCGGCGCCGCCGGCGCGATTGAAGCCGTCGTAAGTCTGCTGGCTTTGCAGCACTCCTTCCTGCCGCCAAACATCAACTTCCGGGAAATCGATCCCATGCTCGATTTGAACATCGTCGCTAACGAGTCTCGCAGTGCTGGATTCGACTATGCACTTTCAAATTCCTTCGGCTTCGGCGGAACGAACGCCGCGATTCTCCTGCGCAAATTCACGGAATGACTGTTGCGGGAATGGGCTGGGTGACACCGCTCGGCAACGACATCGAGAGCGTCTGGCGGCACATGCTTGCCCGCGAAATCGCTCCCATCGAAATTTTGAGCAACGAGCAGACCGGCGCACGCTATCTGACGCATCGCGTTCCGGCAGAAGCGACGGCAAGCTTGCCGCCGCATCCCCGCCTCCGCCGCGCGAGTGCCATCTCCCGTTTCGCCGCCGCGGCCGGCTTGATGGCGCTAAAAGATTTGGAAATCGATCCCGATCGTCTCGCTCTGGTTTTCGCTATCTCCAATGGCGGTGTCATCTATACACGCCGATTTTATTCTGAAATTGTAAAAGCTGGAGCGCAGTCCGCCAGCCCACTCCTGTTTCCCGAAACGGTTTTTAACGCCCCAGCCAGTCATCTCGCTGCCATTCTCGGAATTCCCGGCGCCTCCTACACTGTCGTCGGAGACGGCGCGGTCGGTATTCTTGCGCTCAAGCTCGCCGAAGATTTACTGGCATCTTCCGACATCGATGCCTGCCTCGTGGTTGGCGCCGAAGAAATCGATCCGCTCGTTTGTGAGGCCTATCGGCAATGGCGCTTGCTGCGGGATCCGCGCCAGCCCGAGATCAGACGCGGAATGATTCTCGGTGAGGGTGCCGGTGCAGTCCTGCTTCGCAATTCCGGCGGCGACTTGGAAATCGACAAGATTGATCCCGGCTCAAATTTCTTCCGCAGAGCGGAGGCGTCGGGAAAACTAAGCGACATCGTCAGCCATCTCAGGGATAGCATCGGTTTCTGCATTGGCAGCGCCAACGGCACATTTATCGACCAAGCGGAACGAAACGCTGTTTCGAGCAAGATTCCCCTCTATTCCCCCAAGGTCGCGCTGGGCGATAGCGTCGGCGCGTCTGTGCTCTGGCAACTGATTACCGCTGCCCAGGCTTTATGCAGCGGCCAATTGCCAGGAAATCGCGTCCGTGCCGGGCGCGCTCTTGTTCTTGCCTGCGGATTAAATCAGCAGTTAGGCGGCCTAACGCTGCGTCAATCACCGCACTCGATCTAATTCTCCACATCACCCCAAGCCGCGGACTGCGAGCGATCTCGCAGGCGCAACTGCGCGACCGTTACCGCGCCCGCCCTCTGTCATTCCGACCGCAGTAGAGGAATCTCTCACTATTTGTCCCGGGCGATTGATTAGAGATGTCTCGGCTGCGCTCGTATGACAAGGAGCGGCCATTTCCCTTTGCATCACCTTCGCCCCGCGATAGTCTTCGGGCGCGCCAATGCCAACGCGGGTCGCGATCTTTTTTCTTTTTGTTTTTGCTGCCGCGCGCCTGAACGCGGTCGACCTCGAAACGCCGCAACAACAGCCGGTCGAAATCACTTCCAGCGGCGAAACGCGCTACGAAAACGGCATCGCCATTGCCAATGGTGATGTCGCCGTCCATCTCGGTGACACCGATATATACGCCGATTCAGCGCGGTACGACTCACAAAAGCAGGAAGTTTTCGCCGAAGGCCACGTTCGTATTTACCGCGAGGACAAAATGTACATCGCGGAACGCGGCACCTACAATCTCCAGACGAAGGAAATCCACGCCGAGACGCTGCGCACCTCGTCCGCACCGTACCTGGTGAGCGGCGAAACCCTCCAGGGGTTCTCCGATAACCATTTCGTCATCCAGAACGGAAACTTCACCACCGATGATTCAAGCGATCCGGATTTCCACCTGCGCGCACACAAAATCCGAATTTACGAGAACGACCGAGTGATCTTTCAAAATGTCACCTTCTACATCGGCAAAGTACCGGTGTTTTGGTGGCCGTATCTTTACCAATCGCTTAACGACGCCTTCAGCTTTAGCGTTTCTCCCGCCTATCTCAGTTCGTGGGGCCCTTCTCTTCTCACACAGGTAGCGTTTCCGATAACCGATCAAATCAAGGGTCGCGTCCGGCTCGATTACCGAACGCGGCGCGGCGAAGCCATTGGCTTTGAGTCGGAAATCAAATACGGCAAAGACGATGGCAGCTTCGCGCGGCTGACCACCTACTTCATCGACGATCAGAATCCGGAGTTGAATCGCACCAATCTTCCACGCGGCGCCATTGGCAGCAGCCGTTATCGCGTCAGCATCCAGGACAAGACGCAGTTCACCAGCGACATCTATGGTATCGCCGACATCACGAAATTAAGTGACGCCTTCGTCATGCAGGACTTTTATCAGAGCGAGTTCCGGCTCAATCCCGTGCCGGACAACGTCATCGCCATCACCAAGACTGATCCAATTTATACCCTCACCGGGATCGCGCGTTTTCAAGCAAACGCGTTCTTCGAGCAAACCGAGCGACTGCCCGAAGTGGTGCTCGACGTTAAACGCACGCCGATTTTCGGCAGTCCGATTTTCTACGAAGGCGAGACCGGAGTCGCCGATCTCATCCGCAATTTCCCGAGCGGCTCACATCTTGAAGACTACGAGTCGTGGCGGCTCGACACGTTCCATCAATTTCTCTACCCCAATACTTACTTCGGCTGGCTCAGCATCGTGCCACGCGCGGGTTTTCGCGCCACGTATTACACCCAGACGAGGGACGTCGGGAAGACAGTGTTCACACCGAGCAGCGATCCGTTCACTCCCGAGTTTCTTGTCCCGGATGACCCCAACATACGGCTGATTACGGCTGGCGACAAAACGCGGACGGTATTCAACGCCGGCGTCGAAGCTTCCTTCAAAATTTCGCGCACTTGGGAAGACGCCCAAAGCCGCACATTTGGGCTGGATGGATTGCGTCACGTCATTCAGCCATACACAAATTTCTCCTGGGTTTCCGATGGCGGACTCGATCCTACCGCCATCCTTCAGTTCGACCGTTACGAACCTTCCACGAAACTGCGCCCGATCGATTTCCCAGAGTTTACCTCCATCGATTCTATTGATCGCTGGACGGTGTGGCGCTTCGGAGTGCGCAATCGCCTCGAGACGCGGCGCGACGACGCCAACATTACCTGGCTTGAGCTCGATAACTATTTCGACGTCAACTTGGAAAATCCGTACGACCGCACGCCCTACTCCAACCTATTTACCAGGCTACGCTTTGCACCCGTCCCCTGGGCTTCTCTTGCTATCGACGCGCAGGTGCCCGCCTTCGACAAGGGTTTTACCGAGGTGAACACGACCGTTGCCTTTCAGCCAATGTCCAAGCTGCAGATTAATCTCTCCCATCGCTATCTCAACGAGAACCCCGCGTTCATAAACAGCAGCTTGGTCGTTCTTGGAGGCTACTATCGGATCGATGACAACTGGGGCTTTGCTGTGCAGGAACAATATGAAGTGACTACTGGGATCATCGAACAGCAGCGTTATGCCGTGTATCGCGATCTTTCGAGCTGGGTCGCCTCCCTTGGCGCCGTTATACGCGATAATGCGGGCGTGAAGGAATACGGCGTGCTCTTAACCTTCACCTTGAAGGCGTTTCCACGGTTCGGATTCGACTTGAATTTCGATCCGGGCGGCGCTGGACAGCAATAATTCTAACAAGACAGGATTTGGCCGATTTTACCTTATGGACTTAGCAATTGTCGGCTCCGGATATGTCGGTCTCGTTACCGGCGCTTGCTTCGCCGACGTCGGCCATAACGTCATTTGCGTCGATAATGATCCGCGCAAAATCGAGGCCTTGCGCGCGGGCAAAGTCCCGATCTACGAGCCCGGGCTGGAAGAGTTGATTCACCGCAACGTGTCGGCGCAGCGGCTGCGTTTTACCGGCAGCATCAAGGAAGGCGTCGAGAATTCGCAAATCATTTTCATCGCCGTGCCCACACCGCCGCAGGCCGACGGCAGCGTCGACCTAAGCTTCATCGAAAAAGTGGCGCGCGAAATCGCCGGCGTGCTAACCGATTATCGCGTCATCGTGGACAAAAGCACGGTGCCGGTGAAGACAGGCGAGAAAGTCGCGCAATCCATTAAACGCTACAATCGCCACGGGGCAAAGTTCGATGTCGTGAGCAATCCGGAGTTCCTGCGCGAAGGCTGCGCCGTCAGCGATCTCATGCATCCCGACCGCATCGTCATCGGTGCGCAGAGCGAGCATGCCATCGATCTGATGAAAAAGGTGTACGAGCCGTTCATGGCGCCGATCCTTGTCACCGACGTAAACAGCGCCGAGCTAATCAAGCACGCGGCTAATTCCTTTCTCGCGCTCAAGATTTCCTACATCAACGCTGTCTCCGCCATCTGCGAAGCGAGCGGCGCCGATGTCGAAAAAGTGGCTGACGGCATCGGCATGGATCGGCGCATCGGGCGCAACTTTCTCAATGCCGGCATCGGCTACGGCGGATCCTGTTTTCCTAAAGACATCGCCGCTTTCATCACCATCAGCGAGCAGCTCGGTGTTCCATTCACACTCCTGAGGGAGGTGCAGCGAATCAACGCCACGCAGAAGGATCGCTTCCTCAAGATCATTCGCGACACGCTCTGGGTGCTGCGGGAAAAGAAGATCGCCGTCTGGGGCCTGACCTTCAAGCCGGATACGGATGATATCCGTTCGTCCGTCGCCATTGATCTCGTCGCGGATATGTTGCGAGAAGGGGCCCAGGTTTCGGTCTACGATCCCAAGGGAATGGAACGCGCCTGCGAAATCGAGGCGACCAAAGGCGCGCGTTTTTGCGAGAGCGCTCTCGACGCGGTGGAAGGAGCGGAAGCTCTCATCATCGCTACGGAGTGGTCGGAATTCGCCAGCGTCGATCTGGCGGTGGTGAAAGAAAAGATGACGACCCCAATCATATTCGATGGTCGCAACTTGTTCGATCCGGACACGATGGCGAAGGTCGGATTCCGCTATCATTCCATCGGACGCGCTCCGGTGACGCCGGTTTAAGCGGTGCCTCGGCCGGCTCGCGCGCTCGCCTTGCAGGCGCTGCGACGATGGCGCACCAGCCGGGAGTTTGCCGATGTCATTGTGCAGCGCTCATTGAGCCGAAGCCAACTGAGCGCGCCGGATCGCGCCTTCGCACAGGAGCTCTTTTACGGCGTCCTGCGCAACCTGACAGTGCTCGATTTCTGGATCGATTGTTTGCGGCGCGGGAAGCTGGAAGCAGATCTTCAGGACATTCTTCGCCTTGGGCTTTACCAGTTATTCCTGCTCGGCGCGGCCGAGCACGCCGCTGTTTACGAGACAGTCGAACTAGGGAAAAACCGTCAGCGCGCTCTTATCAACGGCATACTTCGCGAGGCGCTAAGACAAAGGGACAACCTGTCCGGGCGTGCTCAAGCGCAACCCGCCGCAGTTCAATTCTCGCATCCGCCGTTTCTGCTCGAACGCTGGGAAAAGGAATTTGGTCAAAAAGATGCAGTCGCGCTCTGCCACTGGAACAACCGGCCCGCGCCGCTCTATGCCAGAATTAATCGACTTAAAATCCAAGCGCCGGATTTTCTTGCTGCCTGCGGCGGCAGTTTCGTTCTGCCCCACCATGATAGCTTTGTCGGTCTGCCCAGCGTTCCCGTTGAAGCGCTCGCGCGTGGTTATTGTTACATCCAGGATCCGAGCACAAGTATGGCATGCCGGCTCCTTGATCCGCGCTCGGGCGAGCGCATTCTTGACGCCTGCGCGGCGCCGGGCGGAAAAACTGGCTACCTCGCCGAGCTCATGGAAAACGACGGCGACATTGTCGCCTGCGATCGTAACCGTGAGCGGGTCGATTTATTACGAAGCAATGTCCAGCGCCTGGGCGTCGCCAATGTCGAAGTCATTCAGCACGACTGGCGCCGTGGCGGAATTAGCGCCTCGCCATTCGACAAAATTCTCCTCGACGCACCGTGTACAAACACCGGTGTTATGCGCCGGCGCGTCGATCTGCGCTGGAGACTGCGGCCGGATGATTTCGCGCGAATGGGTCAGCAACAAATCAGTATCGTGCGCGCGTTGGTCCCATTACTGAAATCCGGCGGTGTTTTCGTTTACAGCACGTGCAGTCTCGAACGCGAGGAAAACGAAGAGGTGATTGAACTGATCACTAACGAATTTCGGCATCTGGAACTGGAAGCAACGCGATGTCTGCTGCCGCCCCGGGACGGGTTCGACGGCGCCTTTACCGCGCGTTTTATTTCCCGTTAGTTGCAAGCGCAGCCCGCGATGGAATCATAACGACTTATGCAGGACCCTCGTCTGAACGAACTGGCGGAAGTGCTCATTGGCTATTCAACCGAGCTCAAACGAAATGAAAAGGTGTTAATCGATTCATTCGATGTGCCCGACGAAATGACCATCGCGCTGGTACGGGCGGCGCGAAAACGCGGTGCAATTCCCTTTGTGCAATTGCATCACGCCAACGTCAGCCGCGAACTGGCGCGGGAAACGAACGATGTGCAGTTAAACCTGCAGTCACGCCATGAACTCGCGCGCATGAAAAGGATGGACGCCTACGTGGCGCTGCGGGGGAGCCATAACATTACCGAGATGTCCGATGTGCCGGTCGATCGCCTGAAGCTGGTAGCGAAAAAGATGCGGCCAGTAATCGACCACCGGGTAAAAAAAACAAAATGGGTGGTGCTACGCTGGCCCACCCCGGCTATGGCGCAACTCGCCGGCATGAGCACGGAAGCGTTTGAAGACTTTTTTTTTCGCGTCTGCACCCTCGATTACCGCAAACTTCAACCTGGAATGAAAGCGCTGAAGAACCTGATGGAGACAACAGACCGGGTTGAGATTACCGGGCCTAAGACTGATCTGCGTTTCAGCATCAAAAAAATTCCGGCGGTGATTTGCGGAGGCGACCGCAATATCCCCGACGGAGAAGTCTTCACCGCGCCCGTGCGCGACTCAGTCAACGGCTTTATTACTTTTAATGCGCCGTCAATTTATCAGGGCACCAGTTTCGACAGCATCCGGCTCGAATTCGAGAACGGAAAAGTAGTGAAGGCGACCAGCAATGAGACTAAGAAGTTGAACGATATCCTCGACTCCGATCCGGGCGCGCGTTACGTCGGCGAGTTTTCCATCGCTTTCAATCCGCACATTCTGCGCCCGATTCGCGACATTCTTTTCGATGAAAAGATTGCCGGCTCCTTCCACTTTACGCCGGGACAGGCTTACGAAACGGCCGACAATGGTAACCGTAGCCAGGTGCATTGGGACATGGTCAGCATTCAGCGCCGCGAATACGGCGGCGGCGAAATTTATTTCGACGGCAAGCTCGTGCGCAAAGACGGCGAATTCGTCACACCATCGCTGCGGGCGCTCAATCGCGCGCAACTATTCAAGCGCAAGTAATGGCGGGCGCAACATTGTAGCGGCGGTCTATGACCGCCGATGCCGGCTTGTTTCAACAGGGCGAAACGGCGGTCACAGACCGCCGCTACAGAGGCCTCAGCCGCGCCTCGCCGTCGCCGGATTCAACTGTAGCATGCCGATCTCGCCATTGGCGGTCAGCTGCACATTGGTGATCTCGAAGAGCGGTCCGTTATCTCCAGAACCACCGACCGCCGCCGGCAACTGCACTGAAACGGTCTTCGCACTCGAGTTCAAGATCATCGCGGCAACATCGAACGTGGGTGAGAATTCGACCGTCGTGATCTGAAACGCCGCCGTCAGATGCACCGAGGCCTGGCCTTGCTGCGACGGCGTGAGCTGGAGCGGCGCGTCTTCAAAACCGGAAACCACCTGCAGTCCCGAGACATTAAATGAAGGTGTGTTGAGCGTGGCGGGCTTCTGCTGCTGCGATGGGCTAAGGCGAATCTGACCAAGGCTTCCCGGCGCCGGCTGCACTTTCGCGATCTCGAAGTTGGCCAGGTTCATCCCGTTTTTCTGCTGCTGCTGCGAGGGCGCGAGGCGCATGGTGACGACTTTGGAAGTGGGACGCAATTGCAGCGCGCCCATTTTGAACGTGGGCGTTAATTGCATGGATGCGATCTCGCACGAAAGCGTGATGTGCACCGCGGTATGAACGCCGGCGGCAGCTGCATGAGGCGCGGGGGCATTAGGTGAAGGCTGATTCGAGCCCGCGGGCGTGCGAATAACGGGAGCAGTTTGTGTTTCAGGCATGGTATTGATGGTGTTTGGTTGTGAACTAAACTCTTCGTCAGCGGATGGCATGGCCCCGCGCAATGCACCGAGACCGGCGATCGCACCGCCGAGCCCAGCTGCTTCGACTTCAGCCGGCGTTGTCTCAGCCGTCTCGGCTTGTTGCGTTGCTTCAATGTTTTCCGCCACTGTTTGGTAGGGCACGGGCTGGCCCTGAGCGATGGGTTCTGCCATAAAACTAGGTTCCGCAGGTTCGGTGGGAGACTCAAAAATTACTGGCTGCTCCTCTGGGGTGGTGGGCTTGGGAGATTCTGAATCCTCAGTCCCTACATTTTCCCAACCCGTAACCGGTTCTTCCACCGTTGCTAGCACTTCCGGTTCAATCTCATCTTCGGCGGCTTCCTCGGTCGACTCAACAAATTTCGCCACGGCCGACTCTGAAGCGAGATCGGCAGGCGCGCTGACCGTCTCCTCGCTCGGAATGTTTTCGCTGATCTCTTCCCAGCCTGTACGCAATGCTCCGAGCATTGGTTCTTCCTGGCCGTTACCGTCAGCCACGGCAGGCGCTTCCGGCTCGATATCAGACGAAGGCACCGGCAGCTCAGGGCCGTCGAGGTTTTGCTCAACCACCGGCCCTACCGAAGACGCATCAAAATCGGAATAACGCGATGAACCCTCCCAGGCCGGCGACGCGGGTTCCGCTGCCGTCATTTCTTCGGGCACGCTCTCTCGCGCTTCGGGAGGTGGCGCTTCAGCAGCCGACTCGATTTCCGCTGGTTCGAGCGGGGTCACCGGCGTATCCGACGGTGTCTCCTCTGTCACTTGGTCAATAGTCTCCGGCGTTTTTAAGTCGACCTCTTCCACGGAAACTGTGCCTGAGTTCGCCGTGAACTCGGCCGGGCGCGGTGGTATCGGCTCGGACGCTTTCAACTGGACGGAGACCTGCCGTGGTCCCCCGCTGAAACGCGGACCCCCGTGTAAAAGCGGGGCACTTGTGCTCTCGCTGTCAGAAGGCATCTGCGGGCCAGTAACCGGCGCCGGCTGTTGGCCGATGGGTCCTCTACTCATGCGCCGGCGAATCTCAGGTGTGATCACGCGCAATGCCACCCAGGCAAGCATTCCCACTCCGCCCACAAGCAGAACGACCCAAAGAAGCGTGCCGGATAGATTTTCCAGCCGCTCACCGGTCGTTCCCCGGGAGTATTGTGGAGTTTTTCGCGATGCGGATGGTGGGGCGCTTGTTATTGCCTTGTTCGCGGCAGAAGGGGCAGCTGTGGCTGAGGGCGAGCTCTGAATCGCTGCGGGCGATGGCCCGCCGCTTTGCGCGGCCGCAACCTGCGGAAGATTCACTGGCGCGGTGCTGGCCGGCAGGGAAGCCGCAGGCGTAACGCTCGCCGATGGCGTCTCCACAACAGGGGAAATGCCAGCCAATGGGAGTGCTGGAACGTCTCCCGGTGGCGCTGGGCTACCGGCGGCGTTTGCGGCCACCACGTTAGAGCTGCCGCTTATCGTCGCTGGAGCTGATGCGGACGGCGATGACGTCTCCGCCTCCGTCCGAGCAGATGAAGGCAGCGCTGTTTGGGCAGAGACAAAGGCGTTTCCCTCGCCTTTCGCCTCGGCACCCGGAATCGGGCTCGGCTCGATCGCTGGCGCGGGGGATTCGTTCTGGGCCGATGCCACTGCGGCAGCATTGGTTGCGGCGCTCGGCGCGGGCGACACCGTTGCACCCGTCTTCAGCCAGCCGAGATCATAAAATCCGGTGCTGTAGGCCGCATTCGAAGCGAGGGGATAAATTTTGCGCGCCGATGCGATCCAATCGCTCGCCGTGTCCGTTTTGCCATGCTTGAATTCCCAGGCTGCGTTCGCGTAATAAAGAGCGGGTGTATCGCCGGTGAATTGAAATTGCTCCATTAATTTCTGCGCGCGGCTGTCTTTGCCTTCGAGCAGATACGTCATGTAGATTTTGAAGTTAATCAGTTGCGCCGCCTGATTTTTATCGCCGCCGGGCGTTTGCTTCAGCAACGCTTGAAACCGGTCGCGCGCTTTCGCGTAATCTTTCTGCCGAAACGGAACATCCGCCTGGTTGAACTGCGCCTCGCGGAACTTGCTGTCGGCTTTGAGCGCTTTGCTAAAGAACTCCTCAGCGTCCGCAAATTTTCCCTGCTCAAGCAAAATTTCCCCGCGCAGATTAAGAACGGCCGCCTGATTCGGTTGCGCCGCGTCCGCCTGCTCCGCCAGCCTGGAAGCGCGCTCGAAATCGCGTTGCTCGTAGGCCTGCTGCGCCTCTTCCATGTTCGCTTGCACAATCGCTTTCGTGCCGTTCTCCTGCTCCTCGGGCGAGAGTAACTGAAGCGCGGTGCGCTGTTGCCCGGGCTGCTGTTGCAACCAGCCCACTTCAAAAATCGATTCCGCAAAAAGTTTGTTCAATTGCGGCGAAAAATTTCTTTCTGCCGCCGTCATCCACTTTCTGGCGTCAGACACATTCTTGCGCTGGAGCGCGATGGCGGCATTGGCGTAGTGAACCGCTGGCGTGTCGGGCGAAAGTTCAAACTTCGCCAGGATCGAATCGACCATGGTTTCGTTTTGCTCGAGCAAATACGTCAGCAAAATCTTGTACTGGATGAGCTGCGTTGCTTCGCCTTGCAGATCGCTCGCGTCGTTGCTGAGCAATTCTTGAAAGCGTTTACGCGCTTCCGCCCAGTCTTTTTTCAAAAATGGAATCTCAGCCAGATTGAAGCGGGCATTCCAAAATTTCGGATCGAGCCGCTGGGACTCGGACAAGGCGGCTTCGGCTTTATCGTAAATCCCCTGCCGCAGGTAGATGACACCGCGCAGATTTTGCGACGCAGCCAGATCGGGTTTGCGCGCATCGATGGCATCGAGCTCCTTTAACGCCTGCCCATATTCAGCCGCGTCAAAAGCGCGAAAGGCCCTGTCGTACATGGCTTCGAGCTCGGCATTGGAAGGGGCGACATCGGTCGCGGCGATCGCGCTTAAGAGGAGCAACGAAATCGCGGCCAATTTTCCAATCTTCATGCTAGCACGCATAGAAACCCTCATGGCCATAACTGACAAGCTTAAAGTGTCGCGTTTCGCGCCACTAAAGAGCCGTTTTCAAACAAAAGAGTTAATTAGCCAGACAAATTCAACGCCCCGACTATTCGCAGGCCTTCGAGCGTGAGATTGTCGTGCACCGCGCGCACTTCCGGCATTTTCCTCGCCACCAAGCTGGCATAACCGCCCGTTGCCACGACGAACACATCCTTTCCGGAAAATTTCTCGGCTATTATCCGGCGCAAGACTTCCCGAACCAGCCCGCGATAGCCGATAATCGTCCCCGCCCGCATCGCCTCGCGGGTCGACTTCCCAACAACGCCCCGCGGCTCCCGCAACGAGATCCGCGGCAGTAACGCGGTGCGTTGATAGAGAAAGTTCGTCATCGATTCTAAGCCCGGCGCGATGACGCCGCCGATGTAAGCTGCGTCGGCCGAAACGATGTCGAAAGTCACCGCAGTGCCGAAATCAATGACGATGGCGGGCACTCCGTACAGAGTTGCCACGGCGGCGGCATTAGCCAGCCGGTCGGCACCGATCGTTCTCGGTTGCGGGTATTCGATGCGGATATTAAGACGCGACTTTGACGTGAGCCAGATCAGCTTGCGTTTACCGGCGGCACGCGCGATTCCACGATTCTTCGCCGGCACGACCGAGGAAACTACCACCGCCCGCGCGTCACGCGCACGCAGGATCTGGCCAATACGATCCCTCACCAATTCGCTGGTTGGAATTCTTCGCCCCCGCCCGACACGGGAGCGCGAAGCAAAGGCATATTTCGTGAACGAATTGCTCACGTCGATGAGCAGAAAATCAGCGACAGGTGTTGGTGGCGGCGTTTGTGCCGAACGCCGGGCTTGCGCTCCGTCCGGCCCTGCCTCCGAAGTCGCCCCCTTGCGAGGGCTAAACGCTGCGCGTAGCCTCGCGCTGTGCTCGTTCATCGCCCCCGCCGTTTACGCCGCACGCCCGCCATTCGCAATCTCATTCGCGAAACTACTTTAACGCGGCACGACTTCGTGTGGCCCATTTTCATTAGCGAAAAGGTCGAGCACGCGCGTGAGATCGCGAGCATGCCCGGCGTTTTCCAGCACCCGGTGGGGGAATTGGCGGAGGTCGCACACCGTGCGCACGATAGCGGAGTGCAAGCGGTGCTGCTTTTCGGAATCCCGAAAGCGAAAGATGAAAAAGCCAGCAGTGCGTGGGCCGAGGATGGCGTGGTGCAAAACGCCGTGCGCACGATCAAACAACGTACGCCGGAATTGACCGTCATGACCGATGTTTGTCTTTGCGAATACACCAGCCACGGACATTGCGGAGTGGTGCGGCGCGACGGCGACCACTTCGATGTTCTCAACGATGAAAGTGTCGAGCTGATCGCGAAGGCCGCGATTTCTCACGCCGCTGCCGGCGCGGATATTGTGGCGCCAAGTGACATGATGGACGGGCGCGTCGGTGCCGTTCGTCACGCGCTCGATGATGCTGGTTTCGCCCAGACTTCAATTATGAGTTACGCCGCAAAATTCGCCTCGGTATTTTACGGACCATTTCGCGAAGCGGCAGAAAGTCCGCCCCAATTTGGCGATCGCCGCTCTTATCAAATGGACCCGGCCAATGCAGATGAAGCTTTGCGCGAAGCGGCGCTCGATCTCGAGGAAGGCGCCGACATTATCCTGATCAAACCTGCGCTGCCGTATCTCGATATTCTTTGGCGCGTGCGTGAGCGATTTGGCCGCCCAACCGCGGTTTATCACGTCAGCGGCGAGTTTGCGATGGTGAAAGCTGCGGCAGGAAAAGGACTGGTCGATGAACGCGATGCCGTCTTCGAAATTATGACTTCGCTGAAACGCGCCGGGGCCGACTTCATCATCACTTATTGGGCGATGGAGTTGATGGAATGGCTCAAGAGCTAACAACGCGCCGCGGCGAAACCAAGGCGCATGCGCGTCTCAAACGGCTCGCGCTCATCTGGGCGCAGGCGCACGGTTATTCCGCCTGCGCCCTCGAAGTCGCTCTGCCGCACTGCCGCTTTCGCGCGGATGTGGCTGCGTTCCGCGAAGATCGCGAAGGTAACCGCGCCGCCATCTTCGAATGCAAGCAGGCGCTCCCGGATTTGCGAAGAGATAATTGCGACAGCAACAGCGCGGGCAAGCTTCTTAACCTTGTGCAAGCCCGGCGCAGTGTCATCGAGCGAAATCTGCGCGTGCATTATCCAACTCTTCGCACCGGCAAATCCCTCTTTCCTGAATACGACGCGTGGGATTTTGGCGAGCTCCATCATCGCAGCTACGCGCGGGTCTTGCGCAACGGCGCCGCGCTTCAGCAGCGGCTGATCGATTGCACAAAATTCGAAAAACTTGCGCGTTATCATTGCGCAAATTTGTTTTATCTCGTCCTCGCTGCTCCTCTGCGCGACCTCTCGTTCGAGATGCCGCTCGGCTGGGGTTTGCTCGTCGAAATGGGCGAGACTTTGCAGCTCGCGCAGAAACCGCAGTGGCATGAAACCACGCCAATCTCGCAAGTCCGTTTTTTGCGCCGGGTCGCTGCCGCGGCGACGCGTGCTCTCAACCGCGAGCTGGCCGTTTCACGCGTGGAAATCGAAGCGCTCCGCCCAGCAATTTAGGTTTTAGCCACGAGCAAATTTCGCCCGCTCATCTCCGGCGACTGCGGCAAGCCAAGCAGAAATAGCAACGTGGGTGCGACGTCGGCGAGAATGCCATCGCGGCAGTGAAATTGCGCGGCATCGTTGGCGACGTAGATCAGATGCACGAGATTGGTCGTGTGCGCAGTATTGGGTGAGCCGTCAGGATTACGCATCAGCTCGCAGTTGCCGTGATCGGCTGTGATTAAGGCTTTGCCGCCGAGCGCGAGCAGCTTTGGTATGATGCGGGCAACACATTCATCGATTGTTTCTACCGCTTTGACTCCCGCGGCGACGACACCGGTGTGGCCGACCATGTCGGGGTTGGCGAAGTTGAGGATAATGAGGTTGTACTGGGCCATGCGCGCGCAGACTTCGTCCGTCACCACGCGCGCGCTCATCTCCGGCTGCAAATCGTACGTCGCCACCTTCGGGGACGGCACGATCTGGCGGTCTTCACCCGCGAAGGCACGCTCAACTCCGCCGTTAAAAAAATAGGTGACGTGCGGATACTTTTCCGTCTCGGCAATGCGCAACTGCTTCTTGCCTGCTGCGCTCACGACTTCGCCGAGGATGTGAACAAGATTTTCCGGCGCGAAAATGTAGGGCGACCGATAGGTGGCATCGTATTGCGTGAGCGTGACGTAATGAACTTTCGGCCAGACGCCGCGATCGAAGCCGTCGAAATTCTCGAGTAGAAACGCCTGTGAAAGCTGGCGCGCGCGATCGGCGCGGAAGTTAAAAAATAGGACGCAATCCTCGTCGCGGATGCGCTGCTCATCGGCATAGGCAAAAATCAGCGGCGGCATGAACTCGTCCGTTTTGCCTTCCTTATATTTCGCCGCCACCGCCTGTGCGGGCGAAAGATCCATGCGCTCGCCTTTTCCCAGAACAATTGCATCCCATGCCTTTTTCGTTCGGTCCCAGCGACGATCGCGGTCCATGGCGAAATAACGCCCAACAACCGTGACAATCTGCGCTCCGATTTTTTCTAGCGCGCTCTCGCATTCCCGCAGAACCTGCGCCCCGCCCGTGGGAGAGGCGTCGCGTCCATCGGTAAACGCGTGCACTAAAATCTGGTGGACGCCAGCCGCGTGCGCCGCCTGAGCGATCGCCAGCAGATGCTCGTAATGACTGTGCACGCCGCCTTCGGAAACAAGGCCGAGCAAATGCAACCGGTGATTGCGCGCGCGGGAGAATGTTTCCTGCAAGATCGCGTTGCGCCCAAGCTCTCCTTCCGTGATCGCCTTGTTAATTCGCGTCAGGTCCTGGTAAACGATCCTGCCTGCGCCGAGATTGAGATGGCCCACCTCGGAATTTCCCATTTGTCCCGCCGGCAAACCAACGTCAAGGCCGCTCGCGCTTAACTTCGAGCCCGGATATTTTGCGTAAAGCGTTTCGTGAAACGGAGTGCGCGCGAGCAAAGTCGCGTCGCCATTCGCCTCCGCCCCGGCGCGGCCGGCCGGATTGATGCCCCAGCCATCACGAATGATCAGTATGACTGGGCCGCTCATGGCGCGCAATTTGCCGGCGCGCTCCGGCAGAACAAGCGGTTCTTTCGTTGACAACGCCACCGCGCCTCATTCACTTGGCGCCGTGAAGTGGAGGAACCAGCTCCTCGCCCTCATCTGTCTCGCGCTCTTCGCCGGGCTCGGCATTCTTTATTTCCAAAATTGGGTCGTGCAGAAGCCGTTCGCCGTCATTCTTTTTATCGGCGAAGGATTGACTGCGCAGCGTTTGGCGGCAACGCGCGTCTATATCGCGGGGGCTGACGCGCCGCTCGCGATCGATGCATTAGAAAGTTGCGCGCACCTGCGCAATCACTCAGCCGATTTCGCCGTGCCTGATGCCGGCGCCGCGGCCTCGGCCATGGCCACCGGCACAAAAGTGAAAAATGGCGCGCTGTCGGTTGACGAGTCCGGCGCGGCCTTGCGCACCATTCTCGAGATCGCGCACGAGCAGGGCCGCGCCACCGGCATCGTCAGCAACGGGGAGCTGACCGATCCGACACTGGCTGCATTTTACGTGCATTCGGCTAACGCTAAATCACCAGCACAATTTGCCGGTCGCCTGTTGAACCGCCCCACAATTGATGTCGCGCTTGGTGGCGGTGGCGCACGCTTCGATCGCAAGCAAATTCTCGATGGCGAGCGCGTTCGTCTTGTGCGCACGCTCCCCCAGCTCGAAGAAATCACTGCCTGGCAGCGCGGGCGCGTCTTGGGAATTTTCGCCGAGAACGAACTCGCGTTCACCGATGAATTAAAGGCGCGTGCGGAACAACCGTCACTCAGCGAGATGGTGCGCCGCGCGATTGAGCTCCTGGAATCCAGCCGCCGCGGTTATTTTCTGGTGGTCGATGCTCACCTGATGGCTTCAGCCGCCTGGCAAAATCTCGGTGAGCGAACGCTGCGCGAGACGGCCGAGCTGGACCGCGCCGTGCGGATTGCGCGCGAGTACGCGGGTGCCAGTTCGACCATCATCGTGGCGGGTGATGTCGCGATCGGGGGGATGAACATCAACGGATATCCGTTTCGTTATGACAATGGCGTTTCCATTCTCGGCCTAAACTCTTCCGGCCAACCTTGGGTTACGTGGGCCACCGGACCAAACGGACTTCACAATGGCGAAGCCACCGGTGCGTCGGTCGCGAACCCGTCACCGGCAGAACCGGCTGCTTTGCAGGTGCCAGCAGCGCTCAATACCATCGAGGATCCTCTCGCCAGCGGCAGCGGTCTCCGATTAGAGAAGCTTCGCGGCACAATCGATAACACGACAGTGTTCACCATTCTGCGCGACGCGCTCTAGAAACATGGGCCCGTACCTGCGCGCCGATCGACTTTGCAACCCCGCTGATTTTTCTTCTACTCAGTCCAGCGTTCCGATCTTCGGCGTTTCCAAACTAAAACCAAGAACCCGTCGTCCGCTTGCGCGAACGACGGGTGAACCGGTGGAGAACTAATCTGTTATGGACTCGTTGGAACTATTTGCGGAATGAAAACGAATGGCGGCTGCGGCGGCAGTGCCGGCGGAGGACCTTCGGCGGGGGCTTCGGGGCCTTCGGCCGGAATGTCTTTGAAATCTTTCGCATCCTTGCCGTCTTTCCCGTCGCCCACGTTCTTGTCGGAGCGATCAATGGCGCGGTTCGCCGCAAATAACATGTTCGTCGTAGCACGACCGAAGGCCGCAATCTCAGCGACAGAGAAATTGTCGCTCGATGACCGTGTCCATTTCACCATGACGTAGCGGCCGCTGGTTTCGGGAAAATCCACCGCCACGCTCCCGCTGGCATCAGCACTGGCGCTCCCCACCGACTTCAATCCAGCCACAGCACCTTCATCGAGGCGCAAGGTGTCAGGCACGTTCGCCGCCGGCGTTCCTTCGAGCACAGCCGAGCCGCTTGGCGCGCCGGCCGGCTTGGTTTCAGCCGTAGCTTCACGTCCCCCGACCGGCAGCGCGCTGAGGAGGTAAAAATTCGCCGTGCCTGCACTGGCCGTGGAGAGCACCGAGATACGCCGCAGCGACATTTCCCGGCCGAGATCGATGATTGCCGTAGGCGTACTGTCATTGGCCGCAAACGTGTAAGAAGTCACTGCTTGATCATCAATCATGTTGTTCGCCAGCTTGAGGTCATCGCCGGAACTGACATACAGGGCGCGCGCTTTAGTGTGCAGATCAGCCAGGTTATAGTTCACCTGCGCGATTTCGCCCTCGATCGCACGGCGCGGGCGCGGCATGGTGAAATCGGCAACGCCCGGAGCACCAAACACTCCGATGCCACTGAGACGACCGGGTTGCTGGATGTTGAACGTCAACTTCACATACTTTGCTTCGGTCGGACCGACTTTCGCATTGAGCGCACCATTGCCGAGGCCCCGCCGTCCCGCATCTCGCCATTGCGAGCCTGTCGCGGAAAGGTTCGCATTCGCAGTGGCGATCGCGACAGTGCCTTGCGCACCAGAATTCAGGAAAGCGATCGAATCAATATGCTCGATTTTGCCGAGAGAAATGAGGAGCGTACTTTCCCCAGAATTGAGTTCGTAAGTAGCTTTCGGATCGCCCGACAAAATTTTCCCGGTGTCACTTTGCGGGGTCGCCTGAGCTTGAGCGCCAAGGTCGATACGCGCCAAATTTTGCGGGTAACGCGGCGCTTGCTCGACGGTAAGCGGAGCGACTTTTTGGAGGAGCAAATCGGCAGCCGGGGCAGATCCGGCGGTGGCGATGAGCAAGACGGAACCTAGACGAGCCAGGTGTGTACTGATAATTTCCATAGGTTTAATAATGAGAATATTCTTTTCGCCATTTTTTGGCAATAAAAAACATTCGCCGGGTGGGGGGTCTTCCGTCAATGGTCCTTTGCTCGCGCGTCTCCCACGTCGCAGCCCTGGGCATCTTCCCCCCAAAGCACGGGCTGGTTTTCCCATTTTCGCTCCTAACAATAACGGTCTGCCTCGATGGGCCACCAGCCTTGAGAGCGGTCCGAGCGCTCAGCCCTTTCGCTCGACCAACGCCAAGATCGCGTATGGTTCGTCGCCCCAACGAAATTTCAGCGCCCAGGGTAATGCCAGCCTCTGAATTCTGATTCGCTGGAAGACGAAATCGGGATGCTAAAAACCACGAGATTGCACCCCCTTTCAGCAGATCGAATGAATTTTCTGCCGATCCGTTTCCAGCCCGCCGATAGGCAAAAACAGCCGCTTACAGTTTCGCGTAGAGATGATCGGCCGATGCGGCGCGAAACTTCTTCGTTCCAGAGAAGGCGAAATAAGGGACGTATGAGCTATTCGAGATTTTGCTGGTGGAACAGGCAGTCCAGTTGATCGTGGGATCGAGCACGTAGGTTTGTGAACCTTCAGTCCACTCCACCCATGTGTGCGTAACGCGACTGGTGGCCGCGCGTTTGCCAATGACGAGCCGGACGTTGTGTGCGCCATGGGCGCGCATTCTGTCGTAGAGCGACACCGCCTTGCCCTTGCAATCGGCCACGGGATCGCGAGCCACTTCGTCCGGCGTCCTCCATTGAGTGGAATATCCATATGGGATACCGCGAAGGTCGCTCATCCAATGATTGACCAGCGCGACGGAGAGATTTCCGCCCTGGGTCGCAGGAGAGGAAACAAGCAGAGGTTGAATACGCACCATCTGACGATCGTAAGGAGTAGCTGGCACGGAAAAGAGTGGCGCCTCTGCAAAACAGCTAAGGGCGGAAAGGGCCAGAACGGCAAAGAAAAAAGCGAGGAAACGCTTGGAGAGAAACGGCGAGAGGCTTATCAATACCATAATAATTATGGTTTTTATAAGCAGCCGACGTGCCAGAATTTCGGCGCGCCCCCTTGCCGATGGGGTGATTCAGCAGATTATTCATTGTCGCAAATCGACCCCTTCCCCTCTCATAGCCCGCTTTTTCCCCCGGGGAACGTGCACCGCCCAAGGGGTGGTGGGACACAGAAACCCGCGTCAGGTCTCAAGCTTCGCTTCTCAATGGCACGCCGCACGCAGCTCCCCACGCTTCAGCAGAGGTGTGACTTTCGGGTGGACGAAAAGGAAATTGGACAATCCGAGCCCTGTCCAAGTCGGAACTAAAAGGAGTTCGGACCTCAGGTCGATCCCACCCTAGCCACTGCTTCCAACGACAATGTTCACCCCGGCGGATTGAATCCGAATTCCGAATTCAATTTTTCCCAGAGCCACTCAACGGTGCCATCCTTTTGAACGGATGATGCCCTCGCCAACGCCTCCGCTTTCGCCACGTCTCCGTTGAGACAATACATGTAGATAAGCAGATAGAGAGTACTTGCGCCAGGCCGTCCTCGACCGCGTTCTATCTCCAACCACCGAACAGCGCCACCGATATCGCGCTGGCCCAAAGCGTCGGCGACCAGCTCTGGCAAAGCGCCGTCGGGAATGGTGTCCGCAGATTCCGACACCTCGCGGGCAATAGCTACGCGGAATTCATTGCTTCCCAGCACTTCCAGCACGGGCACGCGCAGACGCGTGTGCCGCAGATAGAAATCAAGCTCAGCCATCTGATTAGTTTCGTTCTGGCCGGAGCGATATTGAGTCTCCCGGATGAGAAACAGCGGCTCAATTGCCTTACGCGATGTTTCGGGCCAGATCCGCGCGATGGCTGGTGAAGTAAAGAACCGCTGCGCGGCGCTTTCAAAGTAGGGAAGCGCCAGACTGGCCGTTTGCGCGGTGTCGGTGTGCGCATCGGTCAGGCGCTTCGGAAACTGGTCCGTCAAAGGTGCAACGTCGCGGGTCAAATGGTCGATGTCCGCACTATCCATCAAAAAGAGAGCGGCCAGTTGTTGCGGCACTTCGAGTCCAATGCGCCGCAAATCAGCGGCTGCGGCTGGCTGACTCCAGAGCCGCCCGATCTCGATTTTGGTCAGCTTGCGTCCAGGACCTTTAATCCCCAGCATGATCCATTCGGTATCAGGTCCGCTCCAGACGGAAGCATTTGGAAAAACATTGTGAAACGCGCGTAGAATAGCTTTGGTTTCATCGGACCGGAGCTGATAGATCGGGAGCCAAAAGCTGGCGATACCACCGTCCTTCAGTCGGTCGCGCATAAGTGAGAAGAACTCCTCCGTGTAAAGATTGACAGAACCCATGACCTTGGGTGGAGGAGGCTCTCCGGTAATAATATCGTACTGCTGCCTGCTCGCCTGCAGAAAGAAGCGACCATCCTGAACTATGCTAGTCACGCGTGAATCGCGTAGCGGATTTGAGTAGTTTTGTCCCGAATAGTATGGCGCCAGACCAAGTATCTCCTTCGCGATATCGACGATGTCGATATGCTGCAGTTGAGAATCGCGGGTGAGAGCATCGGCCGTCACCCCGCATCCGTAGCAGATTAGCAGGGCATCGATGGCTTCGGGCCGCAGCGTTAGCGGGAGGTAGGCAAAGAGCCGCATATAACGCTGTCCATGTGGATTAGTCGATGACATGGAAAATGAGTTAGTCAGGAGCTGATAGAAGTATGGCTCTCCCAGCAGGTCGGTGCGAAGTAGCTGGCAGGTCTCGGAGGTGCCTTCTATTTTCCTTACCAGATGCGAAGTGCCTCCCGCTTCGTAAAACGAGCGGGAGCGGGCGAAGTGCTCCTCCGCGCGTCGATACGGAAACCTAGCCAGTATCACGACCAGCACGGCGATGGCTAGCCATGTTGTCATCCCGGCAGGTTGTCGAACGGCCCACGTCACACGACGGCTAAGAATCACACCAAGCAGCACGTATCCGATAGCGCAGGCGATCAATGTCGTCTGGAAGCCTAGTGTCGGTAATAGGACGAAGCTGACCAACCACGGCCCAATGGTCGCGCCGATCGTGTTTGCCAGTGTCATTATTCCAACAGTCTTCGTTCGATGATGGACCACCGCCTGCACCCACGTAACGAGGGCGGGAAATAGAAGGCCTGCCAAAAACGACGTCGGAAACATGAGCGCGATTGAGAGCGGCACGATCTCCCTCCATCTATCCAGGAAGAAGGGTTCTGAAC
>JBBRAF010000033.1:0-23974 GCA_038207045.1 Chthoniobacterales bacterium | reverse complement strand
CGCTTTGCGGATCGGTCGTGATGACCGGCCGAGGCGGCGGTTCGGGCTGAGGTTCCTGGGTGGCGATCGTTGTCGGCGCGCTGAAGCTTAGCTTCTTATTGCCCACGCCATCACGCAACGTGATGGTCGCGGTCTGGTTGGTGAGGCGGCCAAGACCGGGGGTATAATTCACATCGAGAAAGAGATCGGGCTTGGCGTCGCCGGTATTCTCGATCTCGAAACGATAACGAATATTGTGGTCAAAAATGACCATGCCGAAATGTTCGCCCGAAACGATAAATCCCTGCGTGCTGGCGATAAGCACCGCCTGGGAGTTATCGTTGGGATCGAGGAAGGCGTAGACGTCGGCAATATCTGAGCCGCGATCCTGCGCAGTAGTGGGCGAATCAATGTGGTCGGAGGCCTGGATCCGGCCGACTCCCGAAAAACTGAGAACAGCACCGGCCACGCCAATGGCGAAACTGAGGCCGAGTGCACGATTATTTCTTTTCTTCATCTGTGGGTTTTTATTTTGCTCCGCCCGTGAGCTTCGCGTGAGCGCGAAGTTGACCCGTTCCGAAGCGTCTCTGGCGTGGGAGACCCGCAAAAAGGTTTTATTCCAACTTCTTAAGATTTTTTTCGCGCTTGTCGGGCGGAGTGCCTTTAGCTGGCACGGTCGCGCGTATGTTACGCATAGTCGGTCTGTCCCAAAATCCGTCGCTCGCCGAATACCCGTGCCGGTGCATCTCGACGTGCCAGAGAATCGACATCATCTGGAACGACATTCCATACCCACACCCCGCTCGGTCTGCGCGGTATCGGCGAGATCGGAATTACCGGAGTCGGCGCAGCGGTGGCAAACGCGATTACAACGCCGCCGGCAAGCACATCCGTGAGCTACCGATCACGCTCGACAAAGTGCTCAGCGCTTAGCAAAACAAAATTGTCATGCGCGATAAACCAGACCTTTTGAAGGGAGCGATCGCGGGCATCGCTGGCGGATTGCTCGCTTCGCTCATCATGGAACAATTCCAGGCGCTTTGGTCGAAGGCCGCGACCGCGGCGCAAGGCCAATCGAAAGAAAGCTCGGAGAAGAAGCCTGCGACGGTTAAAGCCGCAAACGCGGTGACACAAAAACTCACCGGTCACAATGTTCCCACTGATAAGCAGGAACTGGCTGGCGAAGCCGTCCATTATACGATGGGCGTCACCTCCGGTGCTATCTATGGATTGGCTTCGGAACTCATTCCGCTCTCGACTTTCGGACAGGGTGCGGGGTTTGGGGCCGCTGTCTTCCTGCTCGCCGACGAAGTTTCCGTGCCCGGCCTGGGATTGTCGCAGCCACCAAACAAGATGCCGATAACAACCCATATCTACGGTTTGGTTTCGCATCTGGTTTACGGCTGGACAACGGAAGTCGTGCGCAGCGCTGTCCGAAAAGCTCTCTCGTAATCTGGCACGCCAGAGCGCTCTGGAAAAAAGCTACGTCGTCTCCTCAGTCTAAAGACAACACAGCCACACAAGAACATGGCTGTGCGCATGGACTTCGCGGTAAAGAAAGATCAGTGCGATTCGAATACGATGCAGTCGTCGTTGGCGCGGGCCCAAATGGCCTTGCCGCCGCGATCACGATAGCGCGATCAGGCCACTCCGTGCTGGTGCTGGAAGCGAACAAGACGCTCGGCGGCGGCATCCGCTCGGTTGAGCTAACGCTCCCCGGCTTTGTGCACGATATTTGTTCGGCGGTGCACCCGCTCGCAGCCGGTTCGCCATTTTTTCAGGCGTTGCCGCTTGACCGTTTCGGATTGAAATGGATTCAGCCGGAGATTCCGCTGGCGCATCCCCTCGATCACGGAAACGCCGCCTGTCTCCTCCGCGACGTCGATAAAACCGCAAAGGCATTGCGCGGTGACGCTTCCGCTTATCGTCGTTTAATGCGGCCGCTCGCGGCCGATTGGTCGAAGCTCGCTCCGGAATTTCTCCAGCCAATGCTGCACGTTTCAAGGCATTCATTCTCTCTCGCCCGGTTCGGGCTCGGCGCGATTTTCCCGGCAAAGTCTCTCGCGACATTTCTCTTCAGATCCGAAGAAGCCCGCGCTCTTTTTGCCGGCCTCGCCGCGCATTCTTTTCTGCCACTGGAGGCAGCTGCCTCAGCTGCAGTCGCTCTTGTTTTGGGCGCGGCCGGCCATGCCGTCGGCTGGCCCATTCCCCGCGGCGGTTCGCAGGCGATCGCGAATGCGCTGGTTGCCTGCTTGCGCGAGCATGGCGGCGAAATCGAAACGAGCCACCGGGTGGTAAGCTTGCGCGAACTTCCGAAATCACGCGTCGTTTTGCTGGATATTTCGGCATGGCAGTTCGCGAAAATGGCGCGAGAGCAATTGCCGATTCGCTACCGGCAAAAGCTGGAGAATTTCCGGCGCGCGTCCGGCGTTTTCAAAATCGATTACGCGCTCTCGGATCCAATTCCCTGGCGCGCCGAGGAATGCCATCGCGCTGGAACGGTGCACGTCGGCGGTACGCTCCGCGAGATCGCTGCGGGCGAAAGCGCAGTGGCGAATGGTGAACATGCCGAGCGGCCATTCGTGCTAGTGGCGCAACAAAGTTTGTTCGACGCTTCACGCGCGCCGCGCGGTCAACATACACTCTGGGCCTACTGCCACGTTCCGAACGGTTCAAAATTCGATATGGCGGAAAGAATCGAGCAACAAATTGAACGTTTCGCTCCGGGCTTCCGCGACTGCATCATCGCGCGGCATCATTCGAACACCGCGCAACTCGAAGAATCGAATCCGAATCTCGCCGGGGGCGACATCAATGGTGGCGCGGCCAATCTCGCCCAGCTCATTGCGCGCCCCATTTTCAGCGCGCACCCGTACCGCACGCCGTTGCCGGGCGTGTATCTCTGTTCAGCCTCGACTCCGCCGGGAGGAGGAGTGCATGGGATGTGCGGTTATCACGCGGCGCGCTGCGCGTTGCGCGACGTGTTCGGAAAATGACGAAACATTGGCAAAGCCATAATGGCGAGAAGCCACCTCTGCCCGGGGATTGTCGTTCGTCATTTTTCCTAACGTTTTTCCATTTGCTCCGACGTTCGGGGCGCGATTGTAATACGGAGACCGCTACCCAACGTCAATTGCATGGCACAGCTCTTCAAACGGCGGGCCAACGCCCTCGCCCGACTTACGCTGATCGCCATTCCGCTCCTGTTCGTTGGCGCAGCAGTCACCCTTTTCGCCTACGCCCGTTCTGACTTCTGGACGCGAGTCGATTCGCCGGTGGAACAGCCAGTGCCGTTTAGCCATCAACATCACGTCGGCGGTTTGGGAATCGACTGCCGTTATTGCCACACCTCCGTTGAAAAATCTTCCTTCGCCGGCATTCCGCCGACCGAGACCTGCATGACCTGCCACTCACAGGTTTGGAAAGATGCACCCGTGCTCCAGCCGGTGCGGGACAGCTGGCAAACGGGCGCGCCGATTAAATGGACGCGGGTGCATGATTTGCCTGATTACGCCTACTTCGATCACAGCATTCACGTGAAAAAAGGCGTCGGCTGCGGGACCTGTCACGGCCAGGTCAACGAGATGCCGCTGATGTGGAAGACGAAGCCTCTTTACATGCGCTGGTGTCTGGATTGTCACCGCGCGCCGGAAAAATTTTTGCGGCCGACGAGTGACGTCGTGCGGATGGATTATCGCGCGCCACGTGATCAGCTCGCACTCGGGCAGAAGTTGATTCAGGCGAACAATGTCCATACCGCAGGGCTGACGGATTGTTACACATGTCACCGGTGAGGAAGAACGTGATTAGTGATTGATGATTGGTATTACGCGCGTGAACCGAGCTCTCCCAATCACCAATCACCAATCACCAATCACGGGCGCGAATTCTATAGACGAATTTGCGCAAGGCGCGAGCGAATGGCCCACCGACCTCAGCCGCCGCCGATTTCTCCAGCTCATGGGCGCGTCGATCGCGCTCGCCGGCGGCGCCGGCTGCACGCGCAATCCGCCGGAGAAAATCGTGCCTTATCGCGATCAACCGGAGGAGATCGTTCCCGGCAAACCGCTTTATTTTGCTTCTGCGTTGACGATCGGCGGCTATGCCCGCGGCGTTTTAGTCGAAACACACGAGGGGCGACCGACGAAGATTGAAGGGAATCTGGAACATCCCGCCAGTCTTGGCGCCAGCGACGTTTTTATGCAGGCCGAATTATTGACGCTCTACGATCCCGAGCGTTCGAACGCCGTCATGAAGCGCGGCCAGATCGCGACGTGGGACGATCTGCTCGGCGAACTCGCGATCGATGCTCAGAAATGGAAAACGAATGGCGGCGCGGGATTGCGTCTCCTCACGCGACATGAGACTTCGCCGACTTTTCTCGATCAAATCCGGCGACTGCTAACGAAATATCCGTCCGCCGAGTGGCACGAATATGAACCGCTCGGGACAGCGGCGGCGGGCGCTATTTATCATTTCGACAAAGCGGAAGTCGTCGTTTCATTCGGCGCGGATTTTCTCGGAAGCGGTCCTAATTGTTTGCGTCACGCTCGCGACTTCGCGGCGGCGCGCCGTCCGGGCGAACGGATGAATCGTCTCTACGTCGCCGAATCGACGCCGACTTTAACAGGCGCGATGGCCGATCATCGCTTCGCGCTGCGGCCTGACGAGTTGGAGCGGTTTGCTCAAGCTCTTATGTCAGGAAGCGATCCGCTGGCGGCAAAAATCGCAGCCGATCTCCAAGCTCATCGCGGCAAAAGCATCGTCGTCGCAGGCGAGCACGAATCGTCGACGCTTCAGCAGATCGCGCGACAACTTAACGAGATGCTCGGAAACGTAGGGTCTACGCTCGATTATCCGAACGCCGTCGAGAGCGGCGCGCGTGGTTTGCGCGAGTTGGTTGACGAAATGCGCGGCGGCATCGTCGACACCTTGATCATCATCGGCGGTAATCCGGCCTACGACGCGCCCGCAGATTTTGAATTCGCCAAGCTGCTTTCGAAAATTCCGCGTGCGATTTACCTCGGCCTCTATCAAGACGAAACCGCCGCGCTCTGCCAGTGGCATGTACCCAGGGCGCATGAACTCGAAACCTGGAGTGATGCGCGCTCACTCGATGGATCGGTCACGATCATGCAGCCGATGATCGAGCCGCTTTTCGCTGGCCGTTCGCGACACGAACTGCTGAGCGCGCTGCTCGAAGAAGCGCCTTCAAGCGCCTACGAGATCGTGCGCGCATTCTGGCAATCACAACACAATGCACTCGACTTCGAGATGCTGTTCCGCAAGGCGTTGCATGACGGAATTGCCGATTTCCAATTGTCCACCGGCGAATCGCTAACATCGGCTCCGCTTCCCCCTCCTCTCACCTCTCACCTCTCACCTCTCACCCTACTCATCCGTCCGAGCTTGCGCATCATCGACAGCCATTTCGGCAACAACGCCTGGCTCCAGGAACTGCCCGATCCGATCACCAAGATTGTCTGGGACAATGCCGCGCTGCTTAGTCCCGCGACCGCGAATCGCCTAAGCCTCGTTAGCGGAGATGTCGTCAATTTGAAGTTTCGGGGGCGAATGGTACGCGCGCCGATTTCCATTCTGCCGGGACAAGCGGACGACTGCGTGACTGTTCATCTCGGTTACGGTCGAACACGTGCAGGCAGCGTTGGCAATAACGTGGGGTTCGACGCGGGCATTCTTCGCACTTCGAACGCAATGTGGGGCGGCGACGGCCTCGAAATCGAAAAAACCGGCGTGCGTCACGAGCTCGTCACCACGCAGAATCATTTTGGAATGGAAGGTCGCGATCTGGTGCGCAGCGGCACTTTCGCAAAATTTCGGCAGCGACCGCGATCAATTGCAAGAGGCAACGAGCCCGCACCGCGCGAAGACGAAACTCTTTATCCGCCCGTCACCTACTCTGGTCACGCCTGGGCGATGGTGATCGATCTCAACACGTGCACCGGCTGCGGCGTCTGCACCATTGCCTGTCAGGCGGAGAACAACATTCCGGTTGTCGGTAAAGAGCAGGTCGAGCGCGGGCGGGAGATGCATTGGATTCGCGTCGATCGTTATCTCGAAGGCGACGGGCCGAATTCGCGCACGCTACATCAGCCGGTGCCGTGCATGCATTGCGAAAACGCCCCGTGCGAACTGGTCTGCCCAGTAGCCGCCACCGTGCACAGCAGCGAAGGCATCAACCAGATGGTTTACAACCGCTGCGTCGGCACTCGCTACTGCTCGAACAACTGCCCTTACAAAGTGCGTCGTTTTAATTTTCTCGAATACGACGCCAACCGTTTCGAGCAGCCGGCCACGCGAAAACTCATGCGCAACCCGGATGTGACCGTACGCAGCCGCGGCGTGATGGAGAAATGCACCTATTGCATCCAGCGAATCAACGCCGTCAAAATCGAGGCCGAAAAAGCGAATCGCGCGATACGCGACGGCGAGATCGTGCCCGCGTGCGCGCAAGCCTGTCCGGCGAACGCGATCGTCTTCGGCGATTTGCACGATGCTGAGAGTCGCGTTGCCAAGCTGCGCGCGTCACCGCTGAATTACGGTTTGCTCGATGAACTGAACACGCGGCCGCGCACGACCTACCTGGCAAAACTGTGGAATGTGAATCCGGATCTCGAAGTCGGAGCGTGAGAGGTATGGCCGTTGCGAATAACTTTCGTGAACTGAACGTTCACAAACTCGCGCGAAGCGCAGCTGCAGAAATCTTCCAGATCACAATGAGGTTCCCGAAGGAAGAACGTTACGCGCTGACTAATCAAATTCGAAGATCCTCTCGTGCGACGAAGGCGATGATCGCCGAAGCGTGGGCGAGACCCCGCTACAAGGCGGTCTTTATTAACAAAATCGACGAAGCATTAGATGAAGCGACGGAGACGCAATCATGGCTCGATGACGCCTTCGACTGCCGCTACATGACGGCCGAGCAATTCGCGAAACACGACGCCGACTGGCGATCGATCGGCGTGGGAACCGTGATGTGACGGAGCGCAACGCCATGCCGGACCTCTCACCTCTCACCTCTCACCTCTCACCTTCTGCGGAGCCCATCGTCGCACCGGGTTACGACAACGCGTCGGTCACGGAGAAAATCACCGACGTCGTTCTCAAGCGACCGCTCACCCGCGGTTGGCTTGGGGGTTTCGCCATCGCCTTCGCTCTGCTGATGCTTTTTAATTTCACTATCGCCTGGCTGCTTTTGAAAGGCGTCGGCATCTGGGGCGTGAACATTCCGGTGGCGTGGGGTTTTGCCATCACCAATTTCGTCTGGTGGATCGGTATCGGTCACGCCGGCACCTTCATTTCCGCCATTCTGCTTCTGCTCCATCAGGATTGGCGCACTTCGATCAATCGCTTTGCCGAAGCCATGACTCTTTTCGCCGTCGCCTGCGCCGGATTATTTCCCCTGATGCATCTTGGGCGCCCGTGGGTTTTCTACTGGCTGCTGCCATATCCCGACACGATGGACCTGTGGCCGCAGTGGCGCAGCGCACTCGTCTGGGATGTGTTCGCCGTCGGCACTTATCTCACCGTCTCGCTCATTTTTTGGTACATCGGCCTCATCCCCGATCTCGCGACCATGCGCGATCGCGCCGAGCGAAAATTTCTTCAACTGCTCTACGGCATTTTTGCGCTCGGTTGGCGCGGCTCGGCGCGTCATTGGAAACGTTATCACGCCGTCTATTTGCTTCTGGCCGGACTGGCCACGCCGCTGGTGCTTTCGGTCCACAGCGTTGTTTCCACCGATTTCGCCATCGCCATCGTTCCCGGTTGGCATTCCACCATCTTCCCGCCCTATTTCGTCGCCGGCGCGATTTTTTCCGGATTTGCCATGGTGCTGACGCTCGCGATTCCCATTCGCAAATTTTACGGCCTTGAAGATTTCATCACGCTCAAGCATCTCGAAAACTCGGCCAAGGTCATGCTCGCGACCGGCCTGATGGTCGCGCACGGCTACATCACCGAAGGATTCATGTCGTGGTATAGCGATGACAAATTCGATATTTACATGACGCTGAATCGCATGTTCGGGCCTTACGCGCCGGCCTACTGGACGCTCGTTTTCTGCAATATCGCGGTGCCCCAGACGCTTTGGTTCAAACGCATTCGCAGCAGTCCGTCCGCACTCTTCGTCATCGCGCTGCTCGTCAATGTCGGAATGTGGACCGAGCGGTATGTCATCGTCATCACCAGCCTGCACCGCGATTTTATGCCGTCGGCGTGGGGAATGTTTCACGGCACGCGCTGGGATTGGCTGACGTTGCTCGGCTCGTTCGGTTTATTTTCGACGCTCCTCTTTCTCTTTCTGCGCATCCTGCCGGCGATCTCGATCACTGAAATGCGCGATCTCGTTCATAAGAAGCGAAAGGCAGCGGCATGAGCGAAACGTTGCACGGAATTATGGCCGAATTCGCGGCGCCGGAGCAATTGCTTCAGGCCGCCCAGGCTGCGCGCGAACATGGTTACAGCGCGATAGACGCCTACAGTCCATATGCAGTCGAAGGTGTGGCCGAGGCGATTGGGCTAACAAAAACTCGCGTCCCACTTGTGATGCTGTTGGGCGGAATCATCGGCGCCCTTACCGCCTACGGTATGCAATGGTTTTCCGCGACCATCGATTATCCACTCAATGTCGGTGGGCGTCCCCTGCATAGTTGGCCGGCATTCGTTCCGATCACTTTCGAGCTTTCGGTTCTCTTCGCTGCGCTCGCCGGCGTCATCGGCATGCTCGCGATGAACGGATTGCCGCGACCATATCATCCGGTTTTTAACGTCCCCGAATTCAAGCTCGCCAGCCAGACGCGTTTCTTCCTTTGCGTCGAAGCGCGCGACAAGCTTTTCGAAGCCGGGAAGGTGAGAGTGTTTCTTGAATCTTTAGGCGCGATCTCGGTGCGGGAGGTGCAGAAATAAAGTGAAAGGTGAGAAGTGAGAGGTAATGAACAAGCTGACGCGAGACTGAGAGATCGATCACCTCTCACATCTCACCTCTCACTTCTCACCATTCTCCTGCTTCTTTTCCTCTCCGCCTGCCGCCGCGGCATGGTCGATCAGCAACACCTCAAACCGCTCGCGGAAGATAATTTCTTCGCCGACGACCGCGGCTCCCGCGTCCCTCCAGCCCACACCGTCGCGCGCGGTCAATTGCACGAGGACGAGCAGTTTTACACCGGCAAGCTCGGCAAGGATCTCGCCGCCACTTTTCCCATTGCAGTCACGCGTGAGACTCTCACGCGCGGCCAGGAACGCTTCGAAATTTACTGTGCCGTTTGTCACGGCCAGACTGGCGACGGCAACGGCATGATCGTGCAGCGCGGTTTTCCTCAGCCGCCGTCGCTGCACGAACAACGTCTGCGCGACGCGCCTGTCGGTCACTTTTTCGACGTGATCACTAACGGCTACGGCGTCATGTATTCCTATGCCGCACGCGTTTCCCCGGGAGATCGCTGGGCTATCTCCGCTTATATCCGCGCGCTGCAACTCAGCGAGCATGCTGCTCCGGCCGATGCCGAACCAGGAGCGCTAATAAAGTTGGAGACGTCGCGGTGAACACGCAGACCACCCAGATCAATCACTGGCAAACTCGCGCCCTCATTGTCGGCGCCGTCGCGGTCTTGTTATCGATTGTCGGAGCCTTTCTCGATCGCCGACAATTCTTTCACTCCTATCTTTTCGCCTGGTTATTTTGGGCTGGTCTGCCGCTGGGCGCACTCGTCATTTTGATGATGCAATTCCTCACCGGCGGCGTCTGGGGAATGGCCGTGCGTGACCTCTCTTTAGCTGCTCTGCGCACACTTCCGTTCACGTCGCTTCTTTTCCTCCCGGTGTTGCTCGGCTTGCCGCAGGTGTATCGCTGGGCCAGCGGCGAGGCGTCCGATACCAGCGGGTATCATCACAAGGCGCAATATCTCAACATTCCGTTTTTCATCGCGCGCTACGTCTTTTATTTCGTCGTGCTGCTTCTCATCGCGCACCTGTTGCAGAAATGGCTCGCCGCCGCCGCCTGGAAAAAAGTAGGCGCACTTAGTGCCGGCGGTCTCATCACCTACGTGCTCTGCATGAACTTCGCCTCGACCGACTGGGTGATGTCGCTCGATCCGCAATGGTACTCGACTATTTTTGTGGAAGTTTTCGCCTCCGGACAATTTCTCTCCGCTCTCGCGTTAATGACCACGCTCTTCTGCCTTCTCGGCGAGACCTCGTTAGATCCCGAGCTTCGACCGAAAGCACTCCACGATCTCGGCAACATGCTCCTCGCCTTCGTTATCTTCTGGACCTACGTCTCTTTCTCTCAGTTCCTCATCATCTGGTCGGGAAATCTGCCGAAAGAGATTTCGTGGTACCTCGAACGCAGCCGCGGCGGTTGGCAATGGCTCGCCGTCGCACTCGCCCTTTTTCAATTTTTACTGCCGTTTATTTTGTTGCTCTCGCGTGACGCGAAAAGAAACCCGCGCCGGCTCGTGGCGATTTGCTTGTGCATTCTCCTCGCAAATATCGCGAGCAACTTTTGGTTCGTCGCACCGTCGTTCCATCCCAACGGTTTCACCGTCCATTGGCTCGATGTCGTGGAGCTACTCGCGCTCGGCAGCCTTTGGTTCGCGGCTTTCCTGCATTTTTTGAAACAGCCGCCGCTGCGCCCTCGCGAAACCTCGGCCGAACTTCAACATGCCTGAACAGCAAAACGCCAAGCATGAAACGCGCGACCTCGATGTTCCGCTGGTGACATGGTTCGCCCTGGGGCTGGTCGTCGCGGTGGTCGTTTTCTTTTTCGCGACAACCGCCCTTTACCGACTCTTTCATCGCGAGCATCCGTCGCCATTCGCTGCCTCGCGGATTGAACTTCAACCGCGGATAATTGCGCCTCCGCCGCAGTTGCAGGCAGATCCCACCATGGACCTAACGACGTTTCATGCAGGCGAGAACGCGAAGCTACACACCTACGCTTGGATCGACAAAAACGCCGGCATTATTCGAATTCCGATCGAGCGTGCGATGGATTTGATCGCGCAACGCGGTCTGCCCACGCGCGGACCGGGAACGCAAAACGGCAGCGGGAAAACGCCCGAGCAAATGCAACAGCAGAAGGCCGCCGCCACGGCGTCGAAAGGTGAGAGGTGAAAAGTGAGAAGTCATCATAGAACGCGCGAGCTATGAAACCTCTCACTTCTCACCTCTCACTCCTCATCCACCTCGGCCTGATCGTCATGTTCGGACAGAGTGCCCTGGCGGAGACTCCGCAGCAACAGATCGCCGCGCGCGCTGGACTGGAGCAGGAGCTAAACGCGCAAGTTCCACTCGACGCAGTTTTCCGAGATGAGCATGGCCGGGAGGTGAGGCTGGGCAGCTTCTTCCATTCAAAGCCGGTAATACTCACGCTCGCCTATTACCAATGCCCGAACCTTTGCACGCTCGTGCTCAACGGCGTTTTGCAAACAGCCCAGGATCTGAAGCTCGACGCCGGCAAAGATTACGAAATCGTTGTTGTTAGCTTCGATTCTAACGAGCAACCGGCGCTGGCCGCCGCGAAGAAGCAAATTTACATCCAGCGCTACGGTCGCCCAGGCGCAAAAGATGGTTGGCATTTTCTCACCGGAAGCGATGCCTCGATCAAGCGGCTAACCGACAGCGTCGGCTACCGCTTCGCCTACGATGAAGCTACGCATCAGTTCGCTCATCCAGGCACGATGATCGTGCTAACGCCGGACGGAAAAGTCGCCCGCTATTTTCCCGGAATTGAATATCCCGCCCGCGACGTTCGGCTGGCACTTATCGGCGCTTCACGTGAGCAGATCGGCACGCTGTCCGATCGCGTTTTTCTTCTTTGCTTTCATTACAATCCTGCGAGCGGAAAATACGGATTGCTCATCGGTCGCGTAATTCAGATTGCGGGGATCGGCAGCGCCCTCGCTCTGACGTTTTACATTGCGCTGAATTTGCGGCGCGAACGCCAGTTCACCTAACTAGAATTGAGACCGATCCTACTCTCGCTTTTTCCCTCGAGCGCATCGAATCTCGCGCCCGCGGTCGATCACATTTACTTCGCCCTCCTAATTCTTTGTGGCGGAGTTGCGTCCCTCATCGCGGTGGTCGCGCTCTATTTTTGCATTCGCTACCGACAAGGGTCGAAAGCAGACCGAACCCCGGCGCAAGGCGGCCCGCTCAAGCTCGAACTGACGTGGACGATCATTCCGTTCTTCATCTTCCTCGCGCTCTTCTTTTGGGCGGCAAACGTTTTCTTCGGCATGTCGCGCCCGCCGGGGAACGCGACCGAGATTTACGTCGTCGGCAAACAATGGATGTGGAAGATGCAACATCCGGATGGGCGACGCGAAATTAACGAGTTGCATCTTCCGGTCGGGCAGCCGGTGAGACTAATCATGACTTCACAGGACGTGATCCACGATTTTTTCGTGCCGGCTTTCCGCAACAAGCAGGACGTCGTGCCGGGCCGTTACACCAGCGAATGGTTCACGCCGACCAAACCCGGCAAATATCATCTTTTCTGTTCGCAATATTGCGGCACCGATCACTCGCTCATGGTCGGCTGGGTTTATGTGATGGAACCGGCCGAACATGCGAAATGGCTCGCGGGTCAACCGGCGCCGGATTCACTCATCGCCACGGGCGAGCGCGCCTTTCGCACCCGCGGCTGCAGCGGCTGTCACGCGCCTAACGCCACCCTCCGCGCGCCCTTGCTCGACGGCATCTACGGGAAACAAGTTCCGCTGGCCGACAGCACGCTGATCACGGCCGACGACCAATATCTGCGCGACTCGATTCTATTGCCAAACAAACAACTCACCGCCGGCTACCAGCCGATCATGCCGACGTACCAGGGGCAGATCAGCGAGGAAGAATTGAATGCGATCATCGCATACCTCAAGTCGTTAGGAAACGAGGGCGAGGACAAGCGTGAGAGGTGAGATGTGAAAAGTGAGAGGTGCATGAAGCCATGACCGCTCAGACTTCGGCTACCTCTCACCTCTCACCGTTCCCCTCTCACGCTCCCTCGCCCAGCTACCTCAGCGTCCGCCATACCATCTCATCCTGGCTCCTAACGACTGATCACAAACGGATCGCGCTCCTCTACATGGCGTCGATCACGCTTTTCTTTTTCGTCGGCGGCGCAGCGGCGACGCTGATGCGACTCGAGCTGCTCACGCCACAGGGCGACCTCGTTACTTCCGAGACCTACAACAAACTATTCACCATCCATGGCGTGGTGATGGTCTGGTTTTTTCTCATACCGTCGATTCCGACTGTGCTCGGAAATTTCCTGCTGCCGATGATGATCGGGGCGCGTGATGTCGCTTTCCCGAAACTGAATCTCGTTAGCTGGTATCTTTTCATGGCCGGCGGCGCCTGTGCCGTCTTTTCGATCCTGACCGGGGGGGTGGATACCGGTTGGACCTTTTACACGCCTTATAGTTCCACCTACGCCAACGGTCACGTCATCGCGATGGCGACCGGCATTTTCATCGCCGGCTTCGGCTCGATCGCAACCGGCCTCAATTTCATCGTCACCACTCACACCATGCGCGCGCCGGGGATGACGTGGTTGCGCTTGCCGCTCTTCGTTTGGTCGCTCTACACCACCAGTATTATTCTTGTCCTCGCCACGCCGGTGCTCGCCATCACGCTCGCACTGATGGCACTAGAGCGGGCTTTCGGCGTCGGCATTTTCAATCCAGCGCTTGGCGGCGACCCACTCCTCTTCCAACATCTTTTCTGGTTCTACTCGCATCCCGCGGTCTACATCATGATTCTACCGGGGATGGGCGTGGTGAGCGAGCTCATTCCCTGTTTCGCGCGCAAACCAATTTTCGGCTACCACTTCATCGCCTACGCCAGCGTTGCCATCGGTGTCCTCGGGTTTCTTGTCTGGGGTCACCACATGTTTGTCAGCAGTCAATCGGTTTACGCGGGAATGATTTTTTCCGTGCTGAGTTTCATGGTCGCCATTCCGTCAGCCATCAAAGTCTTTAACTGGACCGCGACGCTTTACAAAGGCTCCATCTCCTTTCACACGCCCATGTATTACGCGCTCGGCTTCGTCGGGCTCTTCACCATCGGCGGATTGACTGGTCTCTTTCTCGCGGCGCTCGCGGTCGATGTGCACGTGCACGACACCTACTTCGTCATCGCGCACTTTCATTACATCATGGTTGGCGGAATGGTCATGGCTTATCTTGGTGGCCTACACTTTTGGTTCCCAAAAATCAGCGGGCGGATGTATCCGGAGTGGATCGCGAAGCTGGCGGCGGTGACGATTTTCGCCGGTTTCAATCTTACCTTCTTTCCACAGTTCATCCTCGGCTATCTCGGAATGCCGCGGCGCTATCATGTTTACGCGCCGGAGTTTCAGGTGCTGAACGTTCTATCGACCGCAGGCGCCTCGATCCTCGCGCTCGGTTACATTCTTCCGCTCATCTACCTTAGCTGGTCATGGCGCTACGGGAGAATCGCCGGCCCGAATCCGTGGCGGGCCACCGGCTTGGAATGGACCACAGCATCGCCGCCGCCGAAGGATAATTTCGAAACGACGCCGATCGTTACCGAACCGCCTTATCAATACGATGCCCGCGCGCCGGAACTGGAACCGGCCTGAAAAATGAGCGCTGCCACTTTGCCTGTGCGATTCGAGCATCAGTTCGACGATCCGGCGCAGCAGCGTCACGCCGCCACTCTCGGAATGTGGATTTTTCTCGCGACCGAAATTCTATTCTTCGGGGCGATGTTTCTGGGCTACACCGCCTACCGGGTCTACTACCCGCAGGCTTTCGCCGAAGCGAGCCGGCATACGCTTATTGCTTTCGGCGCGACTAACACTGCCGTCTTGCTCATCAGCAGCACGGTCATGGCTTTTGCCGTCGGCGCCGCCGGCCGGAATAAAAGCCGCCCTCTCGCCACGCTTCTTTTCGTGGCGGCGGCGCTCGGGGCGACGTTTCTCGTCATCAAGGGCTTCGAATACTCGCGCGAGATTCACGAAGGCCTTTTGCCCGGACGCCATTTTCGCATTGATGTTGCCGATCGGATGCACGCGGAAATGTTCTTCTACATCTATTGGGTAGTGACCGGCGTCCACGCCTTGCATGTCACCATCGGCGTGATCCTTATCGCCTTCTTCGGCTTCCGAGCCTGGTTTACCGATGCTTTTCGCGATCACGATACACCGATCGAATTACTCGGGCTCTACTGGCATTTCGTCGATATCGTCTGGGTATTCCTTTTTCCGCTCCTGTATATGATCGACCGGCATACCTCGTGACTTCGCGCGCGCCGACTTCGCTGACAAATCTCATTAACGGCCTGGTTCTGCTCGCTTTGCTCGCGCTCACCATCGCCGTCGCTTACATCAATCTCGGTCCGCTCAACACTGTCGTCGCCATGGCCATCTCAGGGGCGAAAGCTGCGCTCATTCTTCTCTTCTTCATGCAATTGCGTTACAGCAAACCATCCGTCTGGATCTTTGCTGCCGCCGGTTTCTTCTGGTTAGCCATCATGATCGCAATGGCTTTGAGCGATTATCTGACCCGCGGCTGGGTTTGAGACAGGCATCTGCCTTGCCCGGACTTGATCGAAGTTCCCGCAGACCGTGGCCAGGCGAGGAACTTGCCGCAGCTCAAAGGGAAGGCTGCTTTTCGCTCGTATTACGATGCCGCTTTGCGTCGGATCGCACCTTGCCTCGTATACCGGTAGATGAAGTCGAGACGTGAGCGGCATTCGGTCCATGCAGGCTCAGAAGGGATTCCATTAACGATTCGTCGACGCTGGAGCATGCGCAAAGAACTACAGCTTCACCGCAGCCCTCGCCAGCGAGATAGGCATGCCCCATGTTCGAGTCGATGTAGACTGATTCGCCTACTTTCAAAGTGATAGGGTCGTAAAATTCCGTGTGAAGCACTACCCGGCCTTCCAGCACATAGGTGTATTCCTCGCCGGAGTGCCGGACGAGCTCGCCGAACTCCTCCAGGCTGTGGGCGCGCACGCGGGCGAGAATGGGAATCATGCGCTTGCGGCGCAATTCCGGACAAAGGTAGTAATAATCGTAGTTTGGCGTGTTGACGCGCACCGCGTCGGACGTACGCCCAATACTACGGCGCGCGGTGACAGCAGGTTCAGGGGCATCGTCCGGCTCGGCGAAAAGCTCGGACATAGTCATGTTCAAGCGCTGACTCAGAAGCTGTAATTTGTCATAGGTGAGAGTTAGCCGATCATGCTCGACCTTGGATAGAGTGGACAAAGGAATGCCGGAGCGGGCACTCATCTGTTTCAATGTCCAACCGTTGCGTGCGCGCAACCCGCGCAAGAGTCGACCGATGGTGGGTTGCTGCGACTTCATGGGCGCAAGTTAATATGGAAGGCGAACGCCTCAAAGTCTGGATTTTCCGAGCAGAGCTAATCAGGCATTCAGATCGGAAAAGCTGCGCGCCCAGACTATGAGCGAACTGGTGGACGATGAAAGCTTGACAATTCTCTGTCTGGGATTGTAACTGGCCTGATCAGGATAACAACCGCCCATAAATCCTCAGCCGGAATATGCGAATCGAATCCACTCCCGCAATTTTCGCCATCGTCCCCGTAGTGGTCGCGATGGCGCTCGCTTACCCTACTCTCGCGCAAGTGCCCAGCATCGCGCCACCGACGACGGTTCCACCGGCCGGTGCTCCCGAAGGAGGAGCAAAGGCGCCGAAGGTGCCGGCGCAGGGACCTCGTTCCTTAACAAACGCCGACGTGGAAGCCTGGCTCGACGGGTTTATGCCTTATGCGTTGCAGTGCGGGGACATTGCGGGTGCGGTGGTTACAGTAGTGAAGGACGGACGGACGCTGCTAGCAAAGGGATATGGCTATGCCGATGTCGGGGCGCGCAAACCCGTCAATCCCGAACGCACCCTTTTTCGGGCTGGCTCGGTTTCCAAGTTGTTCACATGGACGGCAGTGATGCAGTTAGTCGAGCAGAGCAAGGTGGATCTGGACACCGACATCAACGGATACCTCGATTTCAAAATCCCAGCGCGCGAAGGCAAACCCATTACCATGCGCAATCTCATGACTCATACGCCTGGCTTCGATGAAAAGGCGCGGGCGTTGATCATCACGGACCCGAAAGATTTCCCATCGCTCGACCAGGCGCTGAAACACTGGATTCCTCCGCGTGTCACTGACGCAGGCAGCACGCCGGCATATTCCAATTATGGCGCAGCCCTAGCCGGTTACATCGTGCAGCGCGTGTCGGGACTGTCGTTCGATGATTACATCGAGCAGAAGATCTTCGCTCCGCTCGGGATAAGCCGCGGCACTTTTCGGCAGCCGTTGCCGGAGAGTTTTCAGGCCGATATGTCGAAGGGTTATAAGCTAGCTTCGGGCGAACCGAAACCGTTTGAGATCGTCACCGTCCCGCCCGCAGGTTCGCTCTCAATCAGTGGCAGCGACATGGGGCGCTTCATGATTGCGCACTTGCAAAACGGCGCATTCGAGTCTGAGCGCATTTTACAGGAGAACACGGCGGTAAAAATGCACGGCACCGCGAACGACATGATTCCGCCGTTAAACCGAATGTTGCTCGGGTTTTACGAGAACAACATAAACGGCCGACGCGTGATCACGCACGCCGGCGATACCGAATGGTTCCACAGTGAGCTGAATCTTCTCCCCGACAATGGCGCGGGCTTGTATGTTTCAGTGAACAGTCAGGGGAAAGAGGGCGCAGCCGGTCCTCTTCGCACCATGCTGCTTGAGCAATTCGTCGAGCGCTATTTTCCGGGACCGCTGGACGAAGGCACTATCGACGCCAGCACGGCGAAGGCGCACGCCCATCTTATGGCTGGCCATTACACCCTGAGCCGTCGTGCGCATACCAGCTTCCTCTCCATGCTCAACCTGCTCGGCGAGGTCCAGGTTGAGCCGAGCAAAGATGGCACGCTGACGGTCGCAGCCTTGAAGGGTGCCGATGGTCAGGCGAAGAAATGGCAGGAGATCGCGCCGTTTGTCTGGCGCAATGTGGCAGGCGGCGATCGTTTGGCGGCCAAGGTGGAAAACGGTCGAGTGGTGCGCTTCGGCTATGACGAGTATCCGTTCATGATCTTTGAGCCGGTGCCATGGTGGTGGTCATCGGGATGGTTGCTGCCGCTGTGGGTGGCAGCGCTGGTGGCGCTGGCGCTGACGGCGTTGGCCTGGCCGATTTCGGCAATGGTGCGCCGGCACTATGGGACCCCGTATGGGCTAACTGGAAGGGAAGCCAGGACGCATCGCATAGTGCGGATCGCGGCGGCATTGGTGGTAGGAATAATGGTCGCGTGGGTGGTTGCCGTCAGTTTAATCGCAGCCGATCTCAACTTGGCCGCGGCGGCAATGGACGGATGGTTGATTCTTCTCCGCGTGATTACTGCTGTAGTCTTGGTCGGGGCCGCCGTGATGGGGTTTTGGTATGCATGGGCGGTGCTAGGCAGCAACCGGCGACGCCTGGCGAAAGTATGGAGTGTGGTGGTGGCCGTTTCCTTTCTGGTCGCGCTTTACGTCGGCGTTGTGTTTCACCTGACTGGCGTTACCGCTAACTATTGATCGGCTTCGTGAGCCACATGAGCTCGGGGAATTCTCGTCTTACTCTCGAAGTGCACAACGAGAACCTGCCCTTCAAGACGCCGTTTCGCATTTCCGGGTACACCTTTCATGATTCGCCAGTGACTCTAGTCACGCTGCGCGACGGTCAGTCTGAAGGTCGCGGTGAAGCATCGGGCGTTTATTACCTCGATGACAAACCCGAAGGCATGCTCGCCACAATCGAGGCCTACCGCGCCCCGATTGAGGCCGGCCTGACACGCGAGGAACTCCGTGCATCGCTCCCGCCGGGAGGGGCGCGTAACGCGCTTGATTGTGCCTTGTGGGGGCTCGAGTCGCATCTCGCCCGCCAGCCGGTTTGGGCTCTGGCGGGGATAAAGACACCGCGTCCGCTGCTCACCACCTTCACCGTCAGCGCCAACGAACCCGGCAAGATGGCTGAAGTCGCCACATCATACAGCCAGGCGCGTGCGATCAAAATCAAGCTGACCGGCGAGACCGAGATCGATATTGAACGCGTCCGCGCGGTGCGCGCCGCGCGGCCCGACGTCTGGCTCGGCGTCGATGCGAATCAGGGTTATACTTCCGCCACGCTGGAGCGACTGTTGCCTGCGCTGGTCGAGACCCGGGTCTCATTGCTCGAGCAACCCTGTGCGCGCGGTCGCGAAGCTGAACTCGAGGGCGTAGACCACGTCATCCCGATAGCGGCCGATGAAAGCGTGCAAGGTCTGAACGAGGTCGAAGCGTTGGCTGGCCACTTCGATGTCGTGAACATCAAGCTCGACAAATGCGGCGGCCTGACAGAGGGGCTGATGATCGCTGAGCGAGCGCACGCTCTCCGCATGAAGGTCATGGTCGGGAATATGATTGGCACCAGCCTGGCGATGGCGCCCGCTTTTGTCCTGGGGCAACACTGCGACGTTGTTGACCTTGACGGACCCATCTTTTTGCAGCGCGATCGCAGTCCCGGCGTGACCTACGAAAACGGTCTGGTCAATTGCGGTGAAGTAGTTTGGGGATTCTCGCGGCGGCCGGCCGCATGATCAACGAGCGCGACAAGACCTGGTTCGGCCAACCGCGCGGGCTGACCATCCTGTTCCTGACCAACATGTGGGAGTTCTTCTCCTATTACGGCATGCGCACGCTGCTGGTCTATTACATGACCCAGCATCTCCTTTTCGCGCAGGAGAAATCGTCATTTATATATGGTTCGTACACGGCCACTGCTTATTTCACGCCCATCCTGGGAGGCATCGTGGCCGATCGGTGGTTAGGCAAACGAAAGGCGGTGATCATCGGCGGAAGCGTCATGGCGATCGGACATTTTCTGATGGCGTTCGAACCGATGTTTTATTTCGCGCTCGGCACGATTGCGCTCGGCAATGGTTTGTTTTTGCCGAGCCTCCCCAGCCAAATCAATGACCTCTACCGTGCCGACGATCCGCGGCGCGGACGCGCTTACAATGTCTACTACGTCGGCTTGAACATCGGCGGCTTTCTTGCGCCGCTAATATGCGGAACACTCGGCGAACTTTACGGCTGGCATTACGGCTTTGGCGCAGCGGGCGTGGGCATGTTTGCCGGATTGGCCATCTATGTGATGGGCCGAAATTATCTGCCGGCAGAATCGCCGAAGCGGATGGCATCGGCACCAGCTTCCGCGGCGGCGCGTGGCAATCATCGAACGCTTTGGCTGTTATTGCTGGGAGTTGGCATTTCCGCCACCGTTTTCCGCGGCGCCTATGAGCAGGTCGGCAACACCATTCCGCTCTGGACCGATGTCGGAGTTGACCGTTCGTTAGGCGGATTCGTTATCCCGAAGACGTGGTTTCAGGCGCTGAACCCATTACTTGTCATCACGATGACGCCATTCTTATTAATGCATTGGCGTCGGCGCGCAGATACCGGACGAGATACATCGCCCGCGCGAAAAATGGCGATCGGCGCCCTGATCGTAGCGAGTTCGTACTTGCTGCTTGCTACGGTCTCGACGGTTGCCGGAACGAATCGGGCAAACTGGCTCTGGCTGCTTCTTTTCTTTGTGATTCTCACCCTCGGTGAGCTCTACATCCTCCCGACGGGTCTAGGGTTGTTCGCGCGCCTGGCCCCGCCAAGCCTTGCTGCCACCACGGTGGCGGCGTGGTTTTTGGCGATCTTCGCCGGCAGTATGCTCGCGGGCGTGGTCGGTACTTTGTGGAGTCGAGCGAGCCACAACGGCTTTTTTCTTGTGCTGGCAGGACTGGCGACGACCGCAGCCATCTTTCTGTGGCTTCTCGACCGGCCGATCCGCGACGCGGAATCCGGCTCGCGTTGAGGCTCTTTTTACTACGCGGCAGGAATCATTTGCAAATAATTCTCTAATTAGGATTGACAGTTCTCTGATCAGGCCACGAATATCCCATTATTGTCCATCTGGGATCGAGATGGCAACCAACGGCAAGTTCTCAACAATGCGGGGAAGGAAATATATGAATATTCGTGAATCCGTTAGACCAAGTTGGAGCGCCCGAGTGGCAACCGCTGCCGTGATCGTACTGTGCTCATTTGGCACGGCCCTCGCGCAGGAGGCACCAGCACCAACCCAGGCTGCTCAGCCGACTCCCGCGGCTTCGCCCACGCGCTTAGACCGGGCTGGATCAGAGGTTGCGACGGCGGAGACGGTGGTGGTCACGGCGAATAAGCGTCAAGAAGATGTTCGCGAAGTGCCGGCGTCTATCACCGCGTTCGACGACGTGCAACTGAATAACCTGCACGCGGCCGATCTGGCCGATTACGCGGCCTACATCCCGAGCCTGCAAGTTGACTCGATCGGCGCGCCCGGGAGAACTACGATCGCCTTGCGCGGCATCACGACGCTTTCCAGCGGCAGCACTGTAGGCACTTACATCGACGAGACTCCCGTCGGTTCGAGCGGTCTCTATCAGATTGCCAATTTCTTCCAACTGGACCTGCTGCCGTACGATATTCGCCGTGTTGAAGTTTTGCGCGGACCACAGGGCACGCTTTACGGTGCAAATTCCATCGGCGGTTTGATCAAGTATGTCACCGTGGATCCGTCGCTGGGGACCCGTGAATTTCACGTCGGTGGCGGTTTGAGCGGGACTGAGAACGCGGGCGATCCCGGTTGGGATGTGCACGCTGTCGCCAACGTGCCGCTGCTGGTCGACCACCTCGCGGTGCGCGTCAGCTATGCACGCAACGAGCTTCCCGGCTTCATCGACAATGTCGCGAATGGCGCCGAGGGCATCAACAACGCCACTCAAGAGACTGGTCATATCGCCGTGTTGTGGAAACCGATCGAGGCGATCACTGTCCGGCTCAGCGCTTTCGGGCAGAGGATCGACAGCGACAACAATGCCGTCGTCAGACTCGATCCGGTAACCGAGCGTCCGGTTTACGGTGACTTGAAAAATCGAGTCGACGTCGACGAGCCATTCAAGAAAGACATCGGTCTCATCTCGTTGACGGTGGATTGGGACTTGGGCTGGGCCACTATCACCTCCGCCAGCGCCTACTCCGACATCACCACCGACCAACGCTCTGATGTGACCCAATCCTACGGGCAGGTGCCGCCGCTGTTCGGAGCCGGGCCGGCAGGACTTTCGGGCTTCGACGCGGGACTGACCTTGCAGAAGTTTAGTCAGGAACTTCGTCTGACATCCCCGGGGGACGGCCCGTTCCTGTGGCAACTCGGGGCCTTCTACACCTATGAGGATGCAAACCAGACTCAGTTCCTATTCCTGAACCAACTGGACGGTACGCCGTATCCCGGTTTGGCGCTTTTGGCCGACATATCGATTCCGAGCACTTACGAAGAAGAAGCCGTCTTCGCTAATGCCACCTACAAATTCACCGACAGGCTCAGCTTGGGAGCCGGCCTGCGTTATTCCCGCAATGACCAGACATTCTCCCAAAACTTCAACGCCGGTGCGATTCTCCCGTCGCTTGGCATTACTCCGGGCAAGTCGTCGGAAGACGTCATCAATTTCATGGTTACGCCGCAATTTAAATTATGGAAGGACAGTCTTCTCTACGCGCGAATCGCGACCGGCTATCAGCCCGGCGGCCCGAACGTCGCGCTACCAGGCGTCCCACCTGCAGTAGCCTCTTCCTCCCTCCTTAGTTACGAAACCGGACTGAAGTCTGAATTTGCCGAGCACCGGATCTTTTTCGACATCACCGGATATCACCTTGAGTGGACGGACATTCAGATCCCCGCCGACGTCAACGGTATCGGAGTCCTGGCCAACGGCGGTCAAGCGACCAGTAATGGCGTGGAGTTGTCGCTTGCCTTCATCCCGATCACCGGGTTGCGACTTGGTCTGAATGGCTCTTATACAGACGCGACCTTCGATAACGACGCCCCGAGTCTGGGTGCAGTCGCTGGTGACCGTCTGCCGAACATCCCGGAATTTCAGGGATCGGTCACGGCAGATTATTACTTCCCGCTCTGGGGGGCGCACAGTGAACCGGTCGCCGCCAGCGGCAAAGACGCGAAGGCGATTGTGGCGGGAACAACTCAAATCGCAGGATGGAATGGCCACGTTGGGCTCGGCGTCCGCTTAGTGGGCGACAGGAGATCAACCCCTACCCTGGGCCAGGACTTTCCTCTGGGAAGTTACGGCGCTCTGGATCTGAATGCCGACATCTCCAACGACCACTGGACGGTCCGCGTCTTTGCCAGGAACGTGACTGACGAGCGGGCCTACCAGAATATTGACGCATTTCCGACCTTGGTCAGAACAATCGATCACCTCCAGGGGGTACCGATTCAACCGCGCACCGTCGGCATTGAGGTAGACTTCAAGTTCTAAGACTCGGCTAGCAGCTGTTGCAGCCGTCATCTTTCGAGAATCGACCAATGCTTCAGCCTTTGCCGCAGCCCTACCTCCTGTTTCTAGGTGACACCACCGAAGCTGGCTACGCGAAGACCGCCTTCGGCCTGCGCGATTGGGCGCCCAAGCGATGCCTTGGTGAATACGCCTGCGCTGGCGCGACGGTGACGACCGGATTGCCGGCGCTCACGCCAGCGGAGGCGCACGCGAAGGGCGCCCGTGCTTTGGTGATCGGCATCGCGAATTCAGGTGGTTTCATCCCTGATGCCTGGATTCCCTCACTTCTCGAAGCGCTGGAAGCAGGACTCGACATCATTGGGGGAATGCACACTCGCCTTGCCGAAGTGCCGGCTCTGAAAGCCGCGGCCGCGCGTTACGGGCGAAGTCTTATTGACGTCAGGCAACCGCCTGCCGGCATCCCGATCGCGACCGGACGCAAACGCAGCGGCAAGCGACTGCTAACCGTTGGGACGGATTGCGCACTGGGCAAAAAATATACCGCCCTCGCGCTCGCGCGCGCGTTCGTTAGGCGTGGCATCGCTGCCGATTTCCGCGCAACCGGCCAAACCGGCATTCTTATCGCCGGA
>JBBRAF010000032.1:0-24371 GCA_038207045.1 Chthoniobacterales bacterium | reverse complement strand
AACACGCGCGCACCGCCTTTTCTGGGGAAGGGGCGCGAATTTACGAGGGCCGCTGGAACTCGGCAGGATTGCCGGTGGTCTATTGCAGCGAAAACCTGGCGCTGGCTGCGCTTGAAATTCTCGTACATACGCAGCCGGTGATGATGCACCAGAAATGGCGGGCGTTTCGAGTCAGCTGGAGCGACCGAATAATGATGTCGCGGCGTTTGGAAAAGCTGCCACGAGGCTGGAGTGCGCATCCGCCCGGGGCGATTTCCAAAGCAATCGGAGACGAATGGATCAAGTCCGGAACATCGGTCGTGTTTGCCTTACCAAGTGTCATTATTCCCCTTGAGCGTACTTTTCTAATTAATGCGAAGCATCCGGATTTCACTAAAATCAAAATCAAGGAAATGGGAGACTTCGTTCTCGACCAACGCCTGCCGCGAGGATGACTCACGCGTGCATGGACGGGTAGAATTCATATGATTGACACGCGCAATCTCGCCGCACCGTGGGGCAAAATTGCAAGCTGACCGCCGCGTATCAGTCTCTACCACGGTCACGGCGACATTCGAAAGATCCGGGCGAATTACCGTAGAGATTTCAGCACGGGATCCCGATTCGACTCGGGTTCGCCTCTGTTCGGTTGACGACGCGCGCGCGCGCGGCACATCTTAGCTACAACAATGCCCAAGCCATTTTCCGTCCGTGCCGGTCAGACCGAGTTCCTCAAGGTCAATACCGCCGGCTGGGAATGGCGCGACGCATATCAATGGCTCTTGAGCTTGCGTTGGGCGAGCTTCGCCGCCTTCGTCGCGGCGGTTTACGTCACGCTCAATCTTCTTTTCGCCGCCCTTTATCTGTTGCGCGCGAACAGCATTGCCGGGGTGAAGCCGGGCTCTTTCGCCAACGCATTCTTCTTCAGCGTGCAAACACTCGCTACCGTCGGCTACGGGCACATGTATCCCCAAACGCTCTTCGGGCACATCGTTACCACGGTTGAAATCATGAGCGGCATGTTTCTTCTCGCAGTCATGACGGGACTCATCTTCGTCCGTTTCTCCCGGCCTGCTGCGCGGATTGTTTTTAGCAAGTCAGTTGTCATCGCTCCATTCGATGGGCGGCCTACTTTGATGCTGCGCGTCGGCAATTTGCGCCAGCAAAGCATGGTCGAAGTCAAGTTTCGTCTCATGTTCACACGTGACGAGCCGATCAAGGAGGACGACAGCTTCCGCCATTTCTATTATCTGAAGCTTGCGTTTGATCACCTTATTGCCTGGCCGGCAGCGCTGACATTGCGTCACACGATCGATGAAACGAGTCCGCTCTATGGCGCGACGATCGAATCACTCGAAGCGCAGCGCGCGATCCTGATCGCCTCCGTCGTCGGCATCGATCCGGTCATTTCCGCTTCGGTGCAAACGCAAAAGGATTATAATCCGCGCGATATCCGCTTCGATGAGCGGTTCGTCGAGATCTATACCGACCACGGCGGCGGCAAGCTTACCGTCGATTACGGACGGCTGCATGACACGGAAGCAGTTGTGCCGGCCTCGAGCTAACGATTCTCAGTCGTCTTGTTCAGCCAGGAGACCTTGCCACTGTCTAAATCGTAGTAACCTTCGACTACTCGCACCTTCGAAGTCAGGTCCCCCAGCTCGGATTTTTCTTCGATCTTTTTCGCCACGCGGTCGACGTTGTTCTTGATCGCGTTTACGAGAAGCTCTCCGGATTCGCTCCGCACCGCGTCTACGGACGGGCGAATGTCAGTCACAATCGCTCCGACATGGCCGGGGGCGCTCGCGCTTTCGACCGCCGCGGCGACGGCGCCGCAACGCGCGTGACCGAGCACGAGAATGAGCCGCGCACCGAGGTGCTCGACCGCATATTCGATGCTGCCGAGGGCAAGGTCGTCGGCGAGATTTCCAGCTGTTCGCACGACAGAGAGGTCGCCGATGTTTTGGTCGAAAACGATCTCGGGGGGCGTGCGCGGGTCGGAGCAGCCAACGATGATGGCGAACGGGTGTTGACCGTTGGCGGTGGCGAGCCTGCGCGCGCGGGTCGGCTTCGAGGCGCTGCTTGCGCTGCGAGCGAAGCGCTCGTTCCCGGATTACAATTTCGCCAGCGCCGCCTCGGCCGTAATTGCCGGCGCGCTTTCGTCCGCAGCCGTCACGACATGACTCGAGGCAACGCAGACGGTGATGAGGAATAAGAGAAAATGCATACCTTGTCGTTATGCCGCGAATGCTTTAGTGACAACATTAAAGTGATCCCGTGAATCTGCCTGATTACATTCGCGCAGCTAACAAGATACTAATCTTCACCGGCGCCGGCATCTCAACTGGCAGCGGCATTCCGGACTTCCGCGGGCCGCATGGTGTTTGGACGCGCCGCCGCCCAGTCTATTTTGACGAGTTTATGAGTTCGGAAGCGGCCAGGATCGAACACTGGGACTACAAGCTGGAAGGGTGGCCGGCATTCCGCGCGGCCCAGCCCAACACCGTGCACGATGCCATCGTGAGCTTGGAACGAGCCGGAAAGCTGCTTTGCGTGATCACCCAGAATATCGACGGACTACACAGCCTCGCCGGGACGCCTGCGGAACGATTGGTCGAACTTCACGGCACCAATGCGCAGGTCGAGTGCCAGGATTGTCACTGGCGCGGCGATCCGGATCCACACTTCGATTATTTTCGGCGAACCCGGCTGCCGCCGTTATGTCAATGTGGCGGTTTTCTGAAGCCGGCCACGATCAGCTTTGGTCAAAGCCTAGATCCGCGCGAGGTGGAACGCGCCGCGAGCGCCGCCATGAAAACGGATCTGGTGGTCGCACTCGGTTCTACCTTGTCCGTCTACCCGGCCGCTTCATTTCCACTTATGGCGGCTGAACGCGGCGTGCCTTACGTCGTTATCAATCGGGGCGCGACCGAGCACGACTCTTTCGCAGGCGTCACTTTGCGTTTGGAAGCTGAAGTGGGCGCTATTTTTCCTCCGGCAGTACAATTGTCGTTAGCGCCGGAAAACTGACTTAAAAAAGTCGACTGATTGTAGCAGCCGGAGGTGAGGGGAGCGGAAGTTGACGATGGCCTGAGGCTCCGCGTCCCCATGACTTATGCCAATTGTGGGGCAGATCAGGCATGAACGCTGCTTCTATGGAAATTATGGACACCGGGGTAAAGATTCTCGCTGTCGATGACGAGCCGTCCATTACCGAGTCGATGCGTTTCATCTTCGGCCGACCAAATTACGAGGTCACGGGCGTAAACGATAGCGATGACGCCCTGGCTAAGCTGACGGAAGATTCGGCCAAATACGACATCGTTATTACCGACCAAAAGATGCCGTTTCGCAGCGGGCTCGAGCTGGTGCGGGAACTGCGCAAACGCAATTTCACCGGCAAGATCATGGTGTTGTCAGCGCATTTATCCTCCGACGTGCGCGAGGAATACGAAGAGATGGACGTGCACGTGATGGTAGACAAGCCCTTCAACATTCAAGACCTGCGGCGGGCGCTCGATAGCCTGGCAGCCTGAGCTAGTCGGCGCATCCGCGTTGAGCCGCAGAGTTGAGGGCGCCACCTTGGGGTTCATCGTTCTGCACTTGACCTTTCGCCTTGGCCCGACAGCATCGGCCGGATGCAGCCATGGTGGAACCTCCGATCACTCCTCTTTCTTGTCGCCCTGCTAAATGGCTGTTCCAGCTTCCCGCGATCCGGGACGCATGCACTTTCCGGGATCTGGACCAATAGATTTGGCACGCTCCTGACTATTCGTCCCGGCGGCACGTTCGATGCCTTCGCTCGCGATCCTCGCGGCGGGAAAGTTCATGTTTGGGGAAATTACACCGTGGTCGGTGATGTCGTCACTTTCCGCGGGACTGGCGGCGACACTCCCCAAGGTTGCGAGGGTCCAGGAACTTACCAGTTTCACCGCCTCTCGGCAGAAAATCTTCAGTTCATCCTGGTAAGAGATCGATGCCGCAGCCGCGTCCAGAATCTGGGCCTGACCTGGCACCGACAGTGACATCAACTACAACTATTATGATTAATAGTTGATCATTGGGAGGGGCAAAGGCGGAAGACTTCTCTGGCATGGACGAATTCAGCTATCTCTCAGTGCTTCTATCGATTATCCTCGGCCTCGCCGTTGCTCAGATCCTGATCGGTATGCGAGGTCGCATGCTTATGCGCGCGCGGGTTCGCGGCTTCTGGCCGGTGCAATGGTGGGCCGGCCTGCTACTTCTCGTTAGTGCTCAGACCTGGTGGGCCATGTTCGACCTGCGTAACCGGCACGACTGGGATTTCAGCGCCTTTGCTATCCTGCTGGCGCAGGTGATAGCCCTCTATCTTTTCACCGGTCTCGTTTTTCCAGACTTCATCCTCGATCAAGAAGTAGACTTACGGGAACACTACTTTCGTCAGCGCCGTCATTTCTTTACTCTGTCGATTATAATGGCGCTACTCAGCATTGGCCGCGACCTTATTCTTAGCCGCTCGTTGCCAAGGCCAGCAAACCTGGCATTTCACCTTGGCTTCATAGCTTTTGCGGTCTCTGCGATACTCATCGCGCGTGAATGGTATCACAAATTACTCGTCATCATCGCGGCCGTGATGATTACCTCCTACATTGCGTTGCTCTTTACGCGGCTGGACTGAGTTATAAGATACTCCGCGCGGCATGACAACTCAGTCGAAATGGCCGCTTCCCTTCCTGGCGCGCGATGGCGAAGACAACGTTCGGCGCCATCCTTCCATCAGGTCCCGGGAGCTGCATGGGCTTTAGGAATTTTGCGCCGATCTTCGCCAGTGCTTTTTGCGAACGCAGATTGTTTTCGCCGACGACGAACAAGGCGCGATCGACGAACTTGAAGGCGTGATCGAGCATGAGGGTCTTTAGTTCGCGATTATACAAACCACCCCAAAAAGCTTTCTCCAAAAACGTCCACCCGATCTCTATTTCGCGCGTGCGCTCGTCGAGATGCCAGTAGCGAGAACTACCGATAATTCTGCCGGTTTTCCGCTCAATGATGGCGAACGCGCCTTTCGACTCCATCGCGCTATCGAAGTAGCGCTGGAATACCTCTCGTTTGTGGCGGTCGTTTTCGGGATGCTGCTCCCATATGAGTGGATCGCTCGCCGCCGCGAACAGTGCGTCAAAGTCAGCTAAAGTAAGCGGACGTAACTCAATCAGCGAGCCCGTAAGAGTAGGCTGAAGTTCGAACCGCGTCGTAGGCCGACTGCTCCGGTTGGCCAGGGCACGCGGAGCGCCCGTCTTACGACTCTCAGACGTGCTCACACGTCATAATACATGGAGAATTCGTAGGGGTGGGGTCGCAGGCGCAGCGCATCGTATTCCTTCCGCTTCATCTCCAGCCAATTTCTGATGAAGTCAGAAGTAAACACGTCGCCTTTGAGCATGAAAGAATGATCCGCTTCGAGTGCGGCGATGGCGCCGGTGAGTGAATCGGGCACACTTGGCACATTCGCTAGTTCTTCCGGCGGCAAGTCGTAGAGATTTTTATCCAATGGATCGCCCGGATCGATGCGGTTCTGAATTCCATCGAGTCCCGCCAGCAGGAGGGCGGCAAAAGCGATATAAGGATTGGCCGCGGCATCGGGCGTGCGGAACTCGATGCGCTTCGATTTCGGATTAGCCGAGTAGGTGGGAATGCGAATGGCGGCGGAACGATTTCGCGCCGAATAAGCGAGGTTCACCGGCGCTTCGAACCCAGGCACGAGCCGCTTATAACTGTTCGTCGTCGGGTTGGTGATGCAGGTGAGAGCGGGAGCGTGTTTGAGGATTCCGCCGATGAAAAAGAGCGCAAGATCGCTCAGGCCGGCGTAACCGTTGCCGGCAAAGAGAGGCTTATCGCCATTCCAAAGCGACATGTGCGTGTGCATGCCACTGCCGTTATCGCCATAGAGTGGCTTGGGCATGAAAGTCACCGTCTTGTTGTGCCGCTTGGCCACGTTACGCACGATGTACTTGTAATACTGCATGTGATCCGCCATCTCCTTCATCGGTGCGAAGCGGATGTCGATCTCGGCCTGGCCAGCCGTGGCCACTTCGTGATGCTGGCGCTCGATGGGAATGCCGGCGCGTTCCAATTCGAGGCACATCTCATTGCGGATGTCCTGCAACGTGTCGGCTGGCGCGACCGGGAAGTAGCCTTCCTTGGCGCGAATCTTGTAACCGAGATTCGGAAATTCCTCCCGCGCGCTGTTCCAATGGCCTTCGGCACTTTCGACCACGTGCGAAGATGAATTTCCCGAGTAGGAAAAACGCACGTCATCGAAGATGAAAAACTCCGCTTCCGGTCCGAAGTAAGCCGTGTCCGCAATGCCGGTGCTCTTCAAATACGCATCCGCTTTTTCGACAATCCCGCGCGGGTCGCGGTCGTAAGGCTCGCGCGTGATCGGATCGACGATGGTGCAAATCAACGACAGCGTCGGCTCGGAGTTAAAAATGTCGATCCATGCTGTCGCCGGATCGGGAATGACGAGCATGTCGGAAGCGTTGATCGCCTTCCAGCCGCGAATGCTCGAACCGTCAAAGCCAAGGCCATCGGTGAAAATGTCCTCGTTATATTCGGTGAGCGTGGTGGTGAAATGCTGCCACGAGCCGGGCAGATCGGTAAACTTGAAATCCACGAGTTTGACCTCGCGGTCCTTAACCAATTTGGAAACGTCGGAAGCGGTTTTGGGGTCTTTAGCCATGGGCAGAGGTTGAAAGGTTTATGGGTTGAATGGTTGAGAGGTCGAAAGATTTCACGGGCGAAGCTGCGAATTTCTTAATGCGTTGACCTGACGCGAAACTGAGTCGATTTCAGCTCGGAGTTTTTCCTCGCCGGCAGGGTTCAGAAAGCCGAGGTCGACGGCAAGGATGAGCAGGCAGGCCAATTCCATCAGCGAGCCATAGGCAATCTGCGAAAAATGCGCCTGATCCTTTCGACTCGTCCGTGAAGAGCCCTCAGCAAGATTGGCCGCGATGGAAATGCTGGCGCGATTGACTTGTGAAGTCAATCCATAGAGCTCCGCTTTCGGGAACGCTTTGGTTGCGGCGTAAATATGCCGGACCAATTCGCGCGCGCTCCCCCAAACGCGGAGCTTCTCAAAGGGATACTGATACGTGGGCATGATTTGGTTGAGAGGTTGAAAAGCTGAAAGGATGCAGCGGCGGAAAAGTTAAACGGTTGAATCGTCGAAAACGCTCTGCCAACCAGCGTCCTCTCAACCACTCATCCGTTCAACCACTCAACCTTCAGACCGCCTTTTCGCCGATCTCCTCCGTCCGAATCCGCACCGCATGCTCCACCGGCACCACAAAAACCTTGCCATCGCCTATCTTGCCCGTCTTGGCCGCGCCGACGACCACACTCACCGCTTTCTCCACCATGTCATCAGCGAGGACGATTTCCACTTTCACTTTCGGCAGAAAATCAACCGTGTATTCGCTACCGCGATAAATCTCGGTGTGACCCTTCTGCCTCCCGAAGCCCTTCACCTCCGTCACCGTCATGCCCTCGATACCGAGCTCGGCCAGGGCCTCTTTCACTTCCTCGAGTTTGAACGGCTTGATGATGGCTTCGAGCTTTTTCATTGCGGGTAAACTGGCGGGGCCGCCGCGCTTTTCAATCGCAAAAGAAATCGCGGCACGCGCTCTCTTAGCAACGTCTCCGCATGCTGGCAACGCCTAAATTTTCCTGGCGAAATTTGCCGCGAAATTTGCGAATCGAAACGACTGTTTATACTGAGACGATGCCCGCGGATTCCTTTGTTCACCTTCACCTGCACACGGAATATTCGCTTCTGGATGGAGCGGTGCGGATGCGCGAGTTGATGAATCGCGCAGTGGAATTGGGTATGCCGGCGGTGGCAATTACGGATCATGGAAACCTTTTTGGGGCCATCGAATTCTACGAGGCGGCGACAGCGGCAGGGGTAAAGCCGATCATCGGGTGCGAGGCGTATGTGGCGCCTGTTTCGCACAAACAAAAATCCGGCGCCGACCGCGACTATGGACATTTGACCCTGCTGGCGAAGGACGAGGAGGGATATCGCAATCTCGTAAAGCTCGTCTCAATCGCGCATCTGGACGGATTTTATTACCGGCCGCGTGTGGATAAGGGACTGTTGCAAGAATACTCGCACGGCTTGATCGGGCTGAGCGGGTGCCTGGCCAGCGACGTGAACGTTGCACTGCAAGCGGACGATCTTGCTCAGGCCAGGCAGCACCTCGACGACTACCGCGGCATCTTCGGCGCGGAAAATTTTTACGTGGAGCTGCACGATCACGGCATGGCCGAGCAGCGAAAATGCAATTGCACATTGCCGAAGCTCGCGCGGGAGTTCGGCCTCGGCCTAGTCGCGGCGAACGACGTTCATTTTCTGCAGCGCGAAAATCACGGATCGCATGACGTGATGCTTTGTATCGGCACAGGCAAGAACGTGAGTGACGAGCGCCGGATGCATTATCTGCCGGAGTTGTATTTCAAATCGCCGGCGGAAATGAGCGAGCTGTTTCGCGATTTTCCTGAAGCAATCACGAACACGCTGGAGATTGCGGAGCGCTGCAATCTCACGCTTGAGTTTGGCAAATCCAAATACCCGCAGTATCCCGTGCCATCGGGCACGACGCGCGAAGCGATGCTGCGCGAGCTTTGCGCGGGCGGGCTGCGTAAGCGTTACGGCGAGCGCGCGAATGATGACGCCGAGCTGAAGCGACGCCTCGAATACGAAATTGGCGTTCTCGAGAAAACGGGCTTCGTCGATTACTTCCTCATCGTCTGGGATTTCATTCACTTCGCGAAGGAACGTGGCATTCCCGTCGGGCCTGGCCGCGGGTCGGCCGCTGGTTCTCTGGTCGCTTACGTTTTGGAAATCACCGACATCGATCCGCTTCAGTACGGCTTGATCTTCGAGCGCTTTCTGAACCCAGATCGGGTCTCGCCACCAGATATCGACCTGGATTTTTGCGAATCGCGCCGCGGCGAAGTCCTCGAATACGTGCGCCAGAAGTACGGCGAACGTCGCGTCGCGCAGATCATCACTTTTAACAAGCTGAAGGCGAAAAGCGTGGTGCGCGATGTCTCGCGCGTGATGGGCCTGAGCTACGCCGAAGGGGATCGGATCGCGAAAATGATTCCGAACGAGCTGGGCATCACGCTGGAATCAGCGGTCGAGAAAAACTCCGATTTGAGGAAGGCGATCGCGAGCGAGCCCGCCACAAAACAGGTCTTTGAATACGGAAAATTTCTCGAGGGCATGTCACGCGGCGTCGGTGTTCACGCGGCCGGCGTCGTGATCGCAGATCGCGATTTGCTCGAGTATATCCCGCTTTGTCGCGACGTGAACGGCAAGGAAGTCATCACGCAGTACTCGATGAATCCGCTGAACGATCTCGGGCTGCTGAAGATGGATTTTCTTGGGTTGAAAAATCTCACCGTGATCGAGGACACGCTGGCGTTGATCCGGAAACGAGAACCGCAGTTCAATATCAAGAATATCCCGCTCGATGACGCGAAGGCATTCGATCTCTACAATCGCGGCGAAACCATCGGTCTGTTCCAAATGGAGTCGGGCGGCATCACGTCGGTCTCGAAGCAATTCGACGTGCGCAAGATCGACGACATCATCGCGCTTATCGCGCTGTATCGCCCGGGGCCGATGGAACTGATCGGCGACTACATTAAACGCAAAAAGGGGCTAACGAGAATTAAATATGAGCATCCTCTGCTGGAAGAGATCTGCGCCGATACTTACGGCGTGATGATTTATCAGGAGCAGGTGATGGCGGCAGCAAGCAAGCTGGGGGGCTATTCCATGGGTCAGGCCGATTTACTGCGGCGCGCCATGGGGAAAAAGGACCGGGCGAAGATGGCGAAGGAGCGCGCCAATTTTATCGAGGGCTGCGCGCGCACAAACAAGATTCCGGAAAGGAAAGCGAGCGCGGTCTTCGATTTGCTGGAGAAGTTCGCCGGCTATGGGTTCAACAAGAGTCATAGCGCGGCTTATGGGCTGATCAGTTATCAGACAGCGTATCTGAAGGCGAATTATCCGGTTGAGTTCATGGCCGGGTTGCTGAGCAACGAAATCAATAACACCGAAAAAATCTCGGTGCTGGTAGCGGAGTGCAAACGGATGAGCATCGCCATTCTGCCGCCGGATGTAAATCGCAGCGGTTTGAAATTTACGCCAGAGGTTGTAGCCGCGGTCTGTGACCGCCGACTGGACGATGGTGAAACGGGGAACGGCGGTCATAGACCGCCGCTACAGAACGAGGAGAGAAGCGCCATCCGCTTCGGCCTGGCCGCGATCAAGCATGTGGGGGCAGGGGCGATGGAGCTAACGATTCGTGAACGGGAGAATGCTGGTGATTTTAAATCGCTCGAAGATTTCTGTCGCCGGCTCGATTCCCGCCTCGCCAATCGCAAGATGCTTGAATCGCTGTTAAAAGCGGGCGCGTTCGATTTTCTCGGCCGTGAGCGCGCGGAACTTTTCGCCTGCATCGACGACGCCTTGGGCGCGGCTTCGGCGGCTCATCGCGATCGCGCCGCGGGACAGGTCTCGCTTTTCGGTGATGCGCACGAGGAGATTGTGCCGGTGCGTCAGCGAACGGTGACCCCGTGGACCGATCGGGAGAAGATGACGTTCGAAAAAGAACTGCTCGGGTTTTACGTAACGGGGCATCCGCTTGATGCATTCGCCGGTTTGATGGCGAGCGGGAAATATCAAAGTATCGCGTCGCTGAACGAGCTGGCCGACCGCGCCACTTTTCGCATCGTGGGCGCCATTGCGCAGGTGGACAAGAAATTCACAAGGAAGGAAGGCAAACCGTTTGCGGTGATTTGGCTGGAGGATTTGACGACAACGCTCGAGCTCATTGTCTGGAACGACGTCTACGCGGAATGCGCGGACAAGCTTGTGCCCGGTAACGTGGTGGCGGTTCGCGGGAGCCTGGATTTGCGCGACGAGGCCTTGCGGGCAACGGCGCAGGCCATCCGTTCCCTCACTGCTCAACCGGCGGCCACGACAAGAATCGCAGAGTTCACGCCGCTAACGCTGCATTTCTCCGCAACCGCGAACAGTGATGAGCTACGCGAAGTACAGGCTATTCTGGCGCGTTGCCCCGGGCCGCGGCCGGTGCAGCTGATCTTCGTCACGCCGGAAGGCGAAACGTTGCGCGTTAATGTTGGCGCTGCCTTCGGCGTAGCGGTGTCGGCGGAGGTCGAGGAAAAATTGCAGCGCTGGCTGTCGCCGACAGTTCCCTCCGCCTTGGAACTCACGGCATTGGCGACGGCAGCGGCATAACGGGCGGCGGGAATGATGTCGGGGCGGGCACGTTGATTAGGAGCGGTTGAGCGGCGCCTTGAGAACAGAGCGGCAGCGTCAGCGGCGAAGGCGTCGCGCCGGTGAGCACGAGTTGATGCTCCTGGACAACGAGTTGTGAGAACGGCGCTCCCTCGGTTCCCGGATGCAGCTCAATACCGCGCAAGCAGGTCACGTCCTGTAAATTCTGCGCAAGGCGCAATTCGTCTGCCGGCATAAGCGTCACACTGAGTTTTTTTGGATTGCCAAAGTTTATCGTTCCGGTGAAGGCGGCGAGCGCCTCGTTTATTGATAACGTCAGCGAATTAATCGCCACGGTGTGCTCGCGCGACGTGCCACTTGCGGAAAACTTTGACTCGGCCGTCTCCCCGGCAAAGGAAAATGCAGCGGCGTTTTCGTCGCCACTTGCGTCCAGTTGCGTGAAGAGATTACCGGACAGCGCGCCGAGCAATGGCAATTGGCGATGATATTCGCTCAGCTGGTGGACCCAGCTATCAGCGGAAAGCTGGAATTTTTTCTGATGTGAAAAGTCGATCTGGCCGCTACCGCGGAGAAAATCTTCGCCGCGTCGAATCTCGAATTGATCGAGACGAATGCGCGGTGAATCCAACGTCAGGCGGGCGGTCAACGAATCGACCGGATTTCGGAAAAGCTGGAGTGCGTCACCGGTGAGGGCGAGGTCGCCGTCGACCCGCCGCTCGTGAGCATGGACGCGGCCGCGCACGGCAATTTTGCCAGCGAAAGCGTCGGACGACGCGCCGAATAACTCCGCGAACTGACCGACATCGTTGATAGAGCCATCGATGTCTCCGCGAAAATCAGGATTAAGCCAATCGGCGCTGAGGGCGGTTTCGCCGCTCAGAGTAAGCTCATTGTCTCGCTGTTTGATGTAAAGTTCCTGAAGCTGGACTGCGCGCTCGTAAATATTTGCGCCGATCATAATGACGTCGGCATTGCGCTCGCGCCAACTGAACCCGGTCAATTCTGTCCAAACTGAAGCGGTCGCGTGAAGGAGATCGCGCGGATCACCGCGAAAGGTGAACTTGGACGCGCGGAGCGAGCCTCGCAGCGGTTCGGTCAATCCCAACGCCGAAGCGAGTTGGGAGAGGGAGATGTCCGACGCGCTGGCGGCTGCTTCCCAAAGCCGGATTTTCCCGGAACGCTCGGTGGCGAAGTTTGCACGGACGTTGCCGTTGAAAACCGTGACTGCAGTTTCCGCGGCAATGCGCGTCGCGCGCATTCGAGTTAAATCAAGCGCAATCGAATCGATATCGAGGCCTTCCAGCAGATGCAAAGAACCGATCGTGAGGCGCGCATCCTGCCACCGCGTCACACCGTGCACATCAGCAAAACTCTTTTGCAAATAAGGACCGCGCAATTGTAACGAAGCGACAGTAAGGGCGCCGCTCCGATTACTGTTGCCCGAGAGATAAGCGTCGTGCAATTCCAGTCGTCCGAGCGGTTGCTCGAAACGGAGCTCGTCGGCCGAGATATCGAACTGCTCGGGGACGAGGGCGCCCAGTGTTTCCCAATCAATGGCGCTGGAATTTTCAAGAGCGCGCCCACGCAGACTGACGCGCGCGTGCTCGATGCGCAGTGAGCGTAAAGGACGCGCTCGAGGAGAGCGATCGAGCAGCGCAGTGAGGCGAAGCGCCGCTTCGACGCGGGCGGCGTCTAGTTGGAAATGCGCGCCATCGCGGCCGGCGCGAACAATGCGCAACCCACGAATCTCCACCGGATGCAGAAATGGCGCGCGGATTTCTGCGGTGGTGACCATTACACCGGAGCGGCGGCCTTGATAACGCAGCCAAAGTGCAACTGCTTTCGCGACGAAAAATGGCGAAAGCAAACTCGTCAAGACAAGCGCGAGCAGAATGAAACTAAGCGCGATCAGAAGTTTGTTCCGGGCGGGCATTTCAACTTAGGGGGCGCAATGGCAGGCAGACCGAATCGCGTGGTGAAGAACCGACTCGCAAAATTCCGCGCGGCAATGACAACGAGCTTCTCGCGACCGGAGAAAATGATCGTCCGACGTGGCAAGAGACTTCGCTCGGCGTGGCCATCTTTTTTTGTCATGTCGAGCGCAGTCGAGACATCGCTGACCATTCTTTTCGGGACTTAGAGTCAGAGATTCCTCGACTGCGCTCGGAATGACAAAAAAGATGACTATCCCGCGCGTCGTCATGTCGTTCTCACGTGTGCGGTTTTACCTCGTAAAAAACGACCTGCACTTTTTCAGAGTCAGGCAGTCGTGTGGCGAGCTGCGCGCGAAACATTTGCTCGGCCTGAGCCGGGCTATCGCTCTCCTTTGCTTTGTCGCGGGCGAGCTGCGCGAGCGCGGCCAGCTCCGACTGCACATCGGCCCCTGAAATCGGATTCCAGTAGCCGTTCTCGAATTCGAGCACGTCGACCGCGTCCTGTTGCACGGAAAGAACCTGCGCGCGCGGAAGGCGGACCATTGTTTCCTGCGGCTGAACGTTGACGCTAAATTCCTGCCGTAAATCAAACCCGGCACGGGCCGTGAATGTGCCGTGCAGTTTAAACCGTTTCGTGCTGCCGGCCCAGCTATGGGTGAATTCGTGCTCGACTTCGAGCCGCTGCGAGACGAGCGCGAGCTCGGCAATGGGCGACGTTTGCTCGAAGTAAATCCGATCGTTGATGGTGACGCGCGGTTGCAATTGTGCGATCTCCACGACGGCGTTGCGCACATCGCGACCGACGCGTTCCAATTGGTCGGCGGTGTTGCGGGCGGCGCGACCAGGAAGAGAGGCACAGCGCTCGAAGAGGAAAAGAGCCGCGAAAATGAGCGCGAGGGCGAGGATAGTAAAGGCGAACGCCCAGCTAGAACGTCGTCGCGGTAATGGCCGCTCGGTCATTGAAATTCGTCAGCGGAGCACCCCGACTTCCAGAGAGGAAAAAGTACCGCCCTCCGCGCCCGAATGGACGCGAAGGGCGGCTGTTCCCCCCAGAACAATCTACAAATCTGAAGCTCAGATAATCGAGCTTGTCACAGCCCGCAAGATATTTCTCGCCCTCGCATGCGCCGCTATCAGCGCGATGCCATACTCGGACACGTGAAGCTGCGCGTTCAATACGAAACAATTTACGCCTATGAGCGTCCAGTGAATTTTTCGCCCCACCAACTACGGGTTGTTCCACGCGGAGATGCCTTCGTCCGGTTATTGGGCATCAAATTTGAAACGAGGCCGGAGGCTACGGCCCGTTTCTATCGCGATGTCTTCGATAACATCGTAGCCTCATTCTCTTTTCAGGGTGCCTCGGAGAACCTTGAGCTGAGGATGACGGCCGACATCGAAATGGCGGAAAAAAACCCTTTCGATTTCATTCTGGCTTCGGACGCGGTGGAACTACCTTTTCCCGGGCAGGAGGAACTTGCGCCGCTGCGGGGCGTTTATTCGCGGCGGCTGTCGCGTGGCGCTATCGCGCTCCCGGGGTGGACGTCGCCGACGGAGCAATCGCCTCGCGGGACGGTTTCGACCCTGGTGGAAATCACGCGAACGATTCATGAAACGATTGCCTACGAGCGGCGTGAAGAAGGGCCGGCACGATCGCCCGCGGAGACGCTGCGGCGAAAGCGCGGCGCCTGCCGCGACGTCGCAGTGCTGCTAGCCGAAATTCTCCGAGGACTTGGTCTCGGCGCGCGCATCGTTTCCGGTTATTTGCGCGAGGCGGATGATTCAATTCGAAGAGCGGAGCGTTCACTCCACGCCTGGACGGAAGTTTTTTTACCAGGCGCTGGCTGGGTTGGACTCGACCCGACGAACGGAATTTTTTGCGATCATAATTTTATCGGGGCGGCGATAGGTTTGCGGCCGGCACATGTCACACCCATCAGCGGAAGTTATTACCATCGCGAGCCGGTGCCCGCGCTGATGACAAGCCGGGTGGAGCTGATCAATTTGCCGCCGGCTTGAAGATATGTCATCCCGAGCGCAGCGCGGGACCTCACCATTGCTAATGCGTATCCAATAATGAGAGATTCTTCGGTCCGAGCCGGACTGGCATTGTCTGCGCGGCTCAGGACGACACGCGAGTGAGAAAACAGCAATGCTGAGTGATTTACGGCTGCGCGATTTTCGTTGTTTCGAAAGCGCGGCGGTCGAGCTGGGGGCCGGATTTAATTTTTTCCTGGGGCAAAACGGGGAGGGGAAAACGACGATCCTGGAAGCGGCCTGCGTGCTCCTGCGTTTACAATCGCAACGATCGGCCTCGCTCGCTCCGCTTATCCAGATCGGAAAGAAAACTTTTGGCGTGAGAGGCGATTTCGATGGGCATCAACTTGAGTGCCGCTATCGCGCCTTGCACCGGAGTGTGAAGTTCGATGACGTCGAACAACGTAATCTTGGCGAGTATCTGCGCCTTGCTCGGGTCGTCTCCTTTGCTAACTCCGATATCGAGCTGGTACGAGGCGGATCGGAAACCCGCCGGCGTTATCTCGATTTCCTGGGCGCGCAGATCGAAAACTCGTACCGGCCGGCGCTGCGCGCCTACGAGCGGGGCTTGCGCGCGCGGAATGCGCTTTTGAAAAGCGGCGTGCCGCGTCCGCGCGAGCTTGCGGTCTACGACCGGCTGTTGATCGAACATGGGGAAATACTCGGACGTTTACGGTCGAAAACGGCCGGGGCCCTCGCGCCGTTGGCCGAGATGGCTTACGCGCGCATCGCAAGCGGTCGGGAAAAGCTCACGTTGCGCTTTGTCGCCGGGATGGAGGAAAATTTTGCGGAACATCTCGCGCGCTCACGCACGGAAGAAACGCGACTGCGACAAACGGTAGTTGGTCCGCACCGCGACGATCTCGAATTGCTGGTCGATGATATGGCGGCGACACAGTTTGCCTCTGAAGGACAGCAGCGCGGCGTCGCCCTCGCGCTTAAAATCGCGCAAGCGGAGGTTTTTTGCAGCATGGAACAAACGCCACTGCTCTTGATCGACGACATTTTCGGCGAACTCGATGGGCAGCGTCGGAACGCCTTGCTTGATAATCTGCCCGCCCATTCGCAAAAGATGGTGACTGCGACAGCGATGAGGTGGCGCGGGGAGATAAACGCGGATGCGGTGTATGAGCTGCATGATCGAGAAATCAGGCGCACTCGCTAAGCGGTCATCCCGAGAGGATGCGAGGACCTCACATTTGCTGACACGTCAAACGAACTGGTGCGTTTTCTAACCGAATGTGAGGGCCTTCGCCATCTTCGAGGCTCACGATGACAGCACACCAAAGCGCGGGTGGACAAACTTGCGTGCGGGCTCGCTCGCTCTTAGTTGAATGATGCGAGAGTTATCTCCCCAGCAACCTGATAGCCTGACAGGCTCGCTTCTTGTGGCGCACCCGAACATGCTCGATCCAAATTTCCGGCGCGCCGTTTTGTTCATCTCCGCGCATTCGGTCGAGGAGGGTGCGCTCGGGGTTATCCTGAATCGTCCAGTAGGGAAAAAGGTCGGCGACGTTGTAACGGAAGCGCCGTCGAACGGACTCGAGACAGTGCCGGTGTTTTTCGGCGGTCCAGTCGGGCGCGACCGGCTGATGTTCGCCGCGCTTGATTGGAAGAATGGCATGAAGCTCAATCACAATGTGGACGTCGCGGAAGCGAGCGAGCATCTCGGCAAAAATCCTGGTTTGGTCCGCGCGTTCGTCGGCTATGCCGGCTGGAGCGCGGGCCAGCTCGAAGCGGAGATGAAGCAAAACGCCTGGGTGGTGCAGAAGGCGCCGCGCAATGCAATGAAGATCGAGGCGGTGCCGAAGCTTTGGTTCGACATCATGCGCGGACTTGGGCCGTGGTTCAAAATGCTCTCAGCGGCGCCGGATGATCCGTCGTTGAACTGACAGTGAGAAGTGAGGTGCGACATGATTTCGCTTGCTTCCGATTTCTCACTTCTCACTAATCACTTTCATCGTGAGCCATGACCATCGGCGTTCCTAAAGAAATCAAGCAGCAAGAACATCGCGTTGGTGTCATTCCTTCGACTGCTTCCACGCTCACCCGGCGCGGGCACGCCGTCCTGGTGCAAAAAGGTGCCGGTTTAGGCTCCGGTTATCGCGACGAAGCTTACATCGAGGCAGGCGCGAAAATCATCGAAACCGCAGGGGAAGTTTTCCGTGAGGCGGAGATGATCGTGAAAGTTAAAGAGCCGTTGCCGGCCGAGTATGAGCTGCTGCGCAAAGGCCAGATTCTCTTTACCTATTTGCATTTGGCGGCGAGCAGACCGCTCACAGAAGCGCTGCTGAGATCGGGTGTGACCGGGGTGGCTTACGAGACGATTCAAGTGGGCAACAAATTGCCCTTGCTCGAGCCGATGAGTGAGATCGCCGGGCGAATGTCGGTGGTGATGGGCGCGTATTATCTGGCCAAACACAATGGCGGCAATGGGGTGTTGCTCGGTGGTGTGCCGGGCGTGCTACCGGGACAAGTGGTGGTGATCGGCGGCGGCACTTCCGGCGTCAACGCCGCGCGCATGGCCCTCGGTTTGAAAGCCGATGTGACGATTCTCGAGGTGGACGGCGAACGCATGCGTTTCCTCGATTTAACCATGCCAAATGTGAAGACGCTTTACTCGAACGAAGCGAACCTGAGCGAGTTAATGCCGGCGACCGATTTGCTCATCGGCGCGGTGCTGGTACCGGGAGCAAAAGCGCCAAAGTTGGTCACGCGCGCAATGCTGCGGCGCATGAGGCCGGGAAGCGTATTTGTCGACATCGCCATCGATCAGGGCGGCTGCGCCGAAACATCGCGCGCCACCACACATGAGGATCCGGTATATCTGGAGGAAGGCGTAACGCATTATTGCGTGGCCAACATGCCGGGCGCCTATGCGCGCACTTCGACGCAGGCGCTGAGTAACGCCACCGCGCGCTACGTGGAATTGCTGGCCGATCTCGGCTTGGAAGGGGCGTGTAAAAAACAACCGGCGCTGATCGGCGGAGTGAACACGCGCGGTGGCAACCTGACCATCCAGGCGGTGGCGGACGCGCACGGGATTCCGTCGACGCCAGCGTTTTAGCGGGCGGCTCCCTGTAGCGGCGGTCTGCGACCGCCGACTAACCCGCTCTAATGGCGAATGAATAGCTTGAAGACGAATTCCGTGAACAAATGCGATCGGCGCTCACAGAGCGCCGCTAAAGTGTTGAAGGGCTAAGCCCGGTATTTCGCGCAAGGCCGAAAAGGAAGCTTGCTCCGATTCTTGGGTTAACCCACATTGGGCATCTATCTACCAACTATGAAGAAATACATTTGCATTCTTGCTGGCGCCGCGTTGCTCGCGGCTTGTGAGCAAAAAACCGAGACGACCAACCCGCCTGCGGACAAGAAGACGGAGAACAACACCACGGTGGTGAATCCTTCGCCCGCGACAACGGAGAAGACCGAGACGAACACCACGGTCAACACCGGTGCTTCGCCGAGCGGCGATTCCTCCAGCAGCAGTAGCAGCTCGAGCACGACCACAGCGTCGGCTACGCCCGCGCCGTAAGTCACGCGCGAGCGAATCGCTTTTGCGAAGTCTTCTCGCCGGTAAAACGGCGGGAAGACTTTTGCTGTACCGATGCCGAGCTGAGTTTGGCAAACGCTTGCAGCCGCGGTTGGCCGGACGCGTCTATAACGAGCTCTTGCCGCGGACAACGTTGCGCGCCCACATAACCTGCGTCCGTGAAAATGCGTCACCGTTTTCCCAGATCGCGCCGGCTCACGCGTAGCTCGGAATTCCAGCGTGTTCGCGCGGAAGGTCGGACGCTTAGGGGTGAAATGTTAACGATCGCTTTCGTTGTGACAGCGGACCCCACTCCTCCCCGCGTCGGTTTTATTACTTCCAGACGCGTCGGCAATGCCGTCGTTCGCAATCGCGCCCGCCGCCGGCTGCGGGAGATTTTCCGCAAGCATCAGCACGAAATCTCCGCCGGTGTCTGGATCGTGACGATATCTTCCGCGCGGGCGGCTCGTGCTTCCTTTGTCGCATTGGAAGATGAATGGTTGCACCTCATTGGGCGCGCTTCTATTCTAGCGCCCTGATGCGCACACTCGTCCGCATTTTTGTTCGCTCTTATCAAGCCGTGCTTTCGCCCGTAATTTCCTTTCTGGCGGGACCAGGGAGCGGTTGTCGTTTTTCACCCACTTGCTCGGAATATTTTTTGCAGGCGGTGCAAGAACACGGTGTCTGGCGCGGAAGCTGGCTGGGTGGAAAACGACTGCTACGCTGTCAGCCCTGGGGAGGGAGCGGATGGGATCCGGTGCCGCAGTTGCCTGATCATCGCTGCGCCTGCCGATAGGACGGGGCGAAATTTTCATGGATCGGACTGCCTGGATTGTTGTCACTCTTTGCGTGCTCGGGCTCGTCGCGTGGGAAGTTTGGGCGACACGCCAGCGCTTGCCTCAGCCGACCGCCGCCAGCGCGAACTCCTCCGCCACGCCGGCCGCCGTGAGCATCGCGCCATCGCTCACGCCTGCACCTTCCGCACCTCCGCTTGCCACAGCTACCGCGACGCCGGCTGCTCTCGCTGAAAAAAATGAAACCTTGCGCAATGCGGATATGGAGCTTCATCTGACGGATCGCGGCGGCGGAATCAGCGAAGTGGTATTGCCAAACTACGCTGCGGAAGAAGGCAAACGCGTCACGCTCAATTCGCCGGCACGAATCCCCATCGGCGCGATCATGAGCGATCCGACGACACCGGAACTATCCGAGTACAAAATTTCGCGCGAGGGCGACGCCGTTATCTTTGAGTCTGAGGCGGCGGAGGGAGTCAGCATGCGCAAGAAGTTTTCGCTGCCGGCGACGCAGGAAAAAAAGGATAATTTCATCGCGCAGCTCGATGTCGATTTTCCCAACAGCGGCGCGAAAGAGTATGCGAATCCTGGTTACTACCTGAGCGTCGGCTCGTCCGCGCCGATTCATCGCAGCGATTACCCGAGCTATACGCGGCTGGTTTGGTCCGGGAACGGCAAGACCAAAGGTGTGGATGTGGGCTGGTTCGGCGCCAGTAACGGTTTCCTCGGTGTGGTGGGGCAGCGACCGGCGCGACCCATTTATACTGAAAACGTCAAGTCGGCTGAGTGGGTCGCGGCCAGCAATCAGTTCTTTACGACAATGCTTGTGCCGCTAACCGAGAAATCGGATGGCGTGTGGGCGCGCCGCTTCGAAGCCAACGCCGCGCAGGACACATTCGGTCTGGAGGGAGCGATGCATCTGCCAGCATTCCGCGTCGCGCCGGGGCAGACCTACAGCGCTCATTTCGAGCTTTATCTTGGCCCGAAGCTTTACCATCGCCTCGCCCAGCTCGAGCACGGGGAAGCGGAAGTGATGGAGTTCGGCATTTTCAAAATTATCTGCCAGGCGCTGCTCAATGCTCTCAATACCTTCCACAGCTTTCTCGGCAATTATGCTGCCGCCATTCTCGCGCTCACGACGGTGGTAAAACTCGCGCTTTGGCCTTTGCAAAATCGGGCCAATTCCTCCATGCGCCGCATGTCCGCGCTCTCGCCCAAAATGCAGGAGCTGCGCGAGAAATATAAAGACGACCCGACCAAGATGAACGCCGAGCTGATGAAGCTCTACAAGGAGCACGGCGTTAATCCCGTCGGCGGCTGTCTGCCCATGTTTATCCAGATCCCGATTTTCTTCGGCCTCTTCACCATGCTGCGCCAGGCCGTCGAGCTGCGCGGCGCCACCTTTTTCTGGATCCACGATCTTTCGCAGCCCGACACCGTCGCGCACGTTCCCGGCCTCGGCTGGCCCATCAACGTCCTGCCACTGATCATGGCCGCGACCAGCTTCTGGATGACGCATCTCACGCCTAAGAGCGGCGATCCCACGCAGCAGCGCATGATGATGTTCACCCCGCTCATCTTCATCGTCTTTTGCTACAATTTTGCAGCCGCTCTCGCTTTGTATTATACAACTCAGAACCTGCTGACGGTGCTCCAGCTTTACGTTAACAAACGCCAGCCCATGCCCGAGCTGGTAAAGGTTGCGACGCCAGCAGCGCGCACAAAAACGAAACGACGATGACGCCGAAGGAATTGCTCGACACCATCCTTGGCTATCTTGGTTTCGTCGTCGAAATCGCCGAGGCGCAGCACGAAGGTGGCGGCCTTGTCCTGCAGATTTATACCGAGGAAAGTCGCCGCCTTATCGGTCGTGACGGCGCCACGCTCGAAGCGATCCAGTTCCTGCTTAACCGCCTCATTCAGGCGAAGGACAAAAACGCTGAGAAGGTCATCGTCGATTGTGAGCATTATCGCTCCATGCGCGAGGATCGCATTGTCCAGCGCGTGCGCGAATTGGCCGAGCGCGTCCGCATCACGGGTCGCTCCCTTCAACTCGAGCCGATGAATTCGTACGAACGCCGCATTGTGCACAACGCGTTCAAGGACGACCCCGAAGTCGCCACCTGGAGCCCGAGCGATTCCGCCCGCATTAAACAAATCACGTTGCTGAAACGCCAGCCGAAGAGAGAAGCAGTGAAGTAATCAAGTCCTCCCGAGCGCAGTCAACGGATCCCGAAGCGTCACCTTTAGGTTTACTTCCGCGGGATCCTTTGGACTCCACTTCGCTTCGCTCAGGATGACGGACTATATCGCGCCGCTTCCTTTTTTACTCCGCCCTGCACCTCCGGCCGCCAACGAAATCTTTCCAGAAGCGGATTCTCCTTTTGTTCCACCGCATCCGCAACGATCTCACCCAACACTGGCGCAAACTTGAACCCATGCCCGCAATCACCCGCCGCGACAATCAACCCGTTTCGTAACGGATCACGTGCAATCCAGAAATTCCCGTCGTGCGTATCGGAATACATACAAACGTGCGTGTGAACGATCGGCGCGTCCGCTAATGCTGGAAAACTCCACGCCAGAAATTCCCGCAAGGCCTCCTCCTCTTCTCTCGTCACAAATCTTTCCGCCGAGTCCGGCGACATTTCGCGGCCTGGTCCGTGGTTCCCAATCTTCACCATCCCATCGCGATTAAGCGGAAAACCGTAGTAGCCCGTTAAACTGATATCCGCCCCGAAAACTGGAAAGCGGTCTGGAGTAAACAGCTCTGGCTTCTCCGGTCGCAGGTGAAAAACGGGCTGCCCGGTCGAGCGAAAAAACGGCTTGGTAAATGGCAACGCGTCCGGCGTCCACGCTCCCACCGCCATGACCACCGCGTCACCGCGAATTCGCCCTCCATTCTTCAGCGCGATCCCGGAGACGCGATCGCCATCTTCCTCCAGTTCAGCAAAATTTCCCCTGCGAAATTCTATCCCGGCTGAGCGGGAGCGCTCGATCAGCGCCGTGACGACGCGCTCGCTTTCGGCATATCCCGCTTCGGGATCGAGAAATCCATCGCAAAAACGGTCCGCATTCCACGCGGGATATCTCTCGCGTAATGCGCCCCCGTTGATTGGCTCCACTTTATGCCCGCGTCGCGCCAGCAGCCGGAAACTTTCATACTCAAAGTCGCCCGGCCGCATCTCCTGCTGCCGCATGAACAAGAACCCGACCTCGTGGAACAGACTGGCGCCGAACTCCACGTTCCATTTCCGCCAGATCGGGAGTGCTCGCTCCGCCAACTCGGTGTAAAGTTCGTCTGCTCCATACGCCGCGCGCACGGCCTTGCTAATGTCGGTCGACGCCGCTAACGGGTGCGGCCACGGCCCCGGATCGATTACGAGCGCGGTGTGGCCACGTCTCGTTAGCTCAAGTGCGGCTGTAACCCCGTTAATTCCTGCGCCGACGATGACAACCTTCATACGCGCCGGGATTCGCTTACTGCAGAGGAAACGCGGGCGAGCCTGACTCGCGAGCATTTCCAGGCACCCTCCGAACACGCGCCGCCGGCCAGGCTCTCTATAGCTGCGCCGGATTTTCCAGCAGCTCTATGACACGCTTTAAAACGCGGCCGGCGCCGCCTCCGTCCAGGCTGCGGTGATCGAAGCTGAGGGTGATTTGCGCTTCGGTGGCAGGAACAAACTCCGATTTTGCTGCATCCCAGCGCGGCGTTTTTTTTCCCGCGCCAAGGCCGAGGATCATCGTCTGGTCGGGCAGCGGAATGGGCGTGCCCCATTCCACCCCGAAGGTTCCGAAATTCGAGACGGCCGCGATCCCGCCGCTTTGCATCTCCGGCGAGATACGGCGTTCCCGCCCGAGAGCCACCAGCTTGTCGTAATGCTCGGTCAAATCGGCCAGCGACGTTTTGTCTGCATCACGAATGATGGGAACGATGATTCCGTCCTGCGCCTCGATGGCGAGGCCGATGTCGATCGTTTTTGATTGCAATACACGCGCCCCTACCAGCTTCGCGCTCGCAGTCGGATTCTCCGCCAACGCCAACGCGAGCGCGCGCACGGCATAAAGCGCCGGGCCGGGTTTCGCTTCTCGCTCTTTCCGATCGTCCAGAACGGGATCGAGATTAACGGACGATCCGATGGTCGCGAGCGGCCGCGACCAACTGCGTCGCATGGCATCGGCAACACCGGCGCGAATAGCAGACGCATCGCTAGCCGTCTGCGCTTCGGTTTGCTGGAGATAGTTTTCCAGATCCTTGATCGTGACGCGGTTGCCGTTACCGCTTCCGGCGATTCCGGCGAGGTCGGCAGCCGTAAGTTGCAGTTCCATCATGCGGGCACGCACGCGCGGTGAGAGAAACCCCGCGCCTTTCGCCGCGGCTGGAACGGGCAATCCTTCACGCGAGGTTTTTGCTTCGGCACCGTTGCTCTTGGTCTTTACTGGCGTTGCTGTCTCTTCACCGCGCCCGGGAATTTCTGCCGCGACGGCTTTCTGCACTTGCTGGGGCGACCATTGTTTGGAAAATCGAGCTGCGTCCTTTTCGCTGGCCTCGATCTGCCCCAGCACGGCGCCGATCGGATACGTTTCCTTTACCTGCGCGTCGATGGTCGCGATCTCGCCGGCGCAAGGTGTGGTTACCCCCATGACGGCTTTGTTGGTTTCAACCTCGATGATTTCTTGATCGGCCGCGACTTTCTCGCCGGGCTGCACTTTGATCGAGACGATGGTCGCTTCGGCAATCGACTCGCCGAGCTGTGGCATGATGATAGGGACGTGCGGCATAA
>JBBRAF010000031.1:0-24385 GCA_038207045.1 Chthoniobacterales bacterium | reverse complement strand
AAGATTGGTTCCTGATGGAGGCCGGTCCGGAAAGCGTGCGCTAACATCAAAGCTCGGATTTTTGAGCAAACCTGCTTCGATTAGGTCCGCGTTAGCGATCCCTATTTCTTCAAAGGTGGCTTGCAGCTCGCGATTGTTGAGTAGCGCGACCTGCACTGCGCGGTCCGCCGTGAGAGTGCTGCGCAACAATGCGTGAACAGGTTGCGAAATTCCCGCGTCAGCGGCGTCGTCTTTCCGCCATTCCACGCGTTTTCCGATCCGCCCCTGCACCGTGGCTTGCAGATCTTCAACCGATTCACGGCGCGCGGACCAAGCGCTCGGGGCCAGCGCCAGGACCAACAGAAGAGACAAGCTTCTCATTTGGTGCCGCCGCCCTTTTTCACCAACGTCATGCCGCACTTCGGACATTCTCCCGGCTTGTCCGCTCGGATTTCCGGGTGCATCACGCAGGTCCAGTAAACGGCCGCGCTCTGTGGTGTCGGCGAAGCTTTCGACGTCTTCTTTCTCGATTTCTCCGCGTCAGACTTCGCCTTCATGTCATCGGAAAGCTCTTTCATTTCGTCCGAAGTTTTTTTCATCTCCGTCTCGACCGCTTCCTTGGTTGCCGGTGATTCCGTTGCAGCCGGGGCAGGCATCGTCATCCCTGGCATTTTGGAATGATCCATCTCGGCAGGCTTTGCTGTGGGAGCATCGGCCGGCTTCTTCATGTCCATCCCCTGCATATTGGAATGGTCCATCCCCTCCATGCCGTTACTCTTCGAGTGATCCATCCCGCCCATGCTGCTCATGTCATGCGACATTCCGCCGCTCTCGTAGTCAGGCGTTGGCGCCTCCTTCCGCTCGAGTTGCGCGATGGTCTTGCGCGTGGTGGCATCGCTCGCGAGCAAGCGCTTCCTTTCGCGGCGCGGCGCCTCCTGCGCCTGCGCGTTGGCCGGATGATTCGCTGGCAGCTGTGCCGGTTCAAAATTCGTCGCGCACCCCGCGAGCAGGGTCAGCGCGACCAAAGCGAGGGGCGAAAGTATGTTCCGCTTAAGGTTGGTGTTCATCTTTATGTTCGTTCTCCGGATGAGGAGACGCTGAGGGCGAAGGCGAAGCGGATTCGCCCTTGGCCGCCTCAGTCGCTTCAAGTTGCTTACGACTGGCTTCGAGCTGTAAGCGGCTCGCGTCCAATTGCAGTCGGCTCGCATCAAGTTGTTTCTTTTCTTCCTCTGTCTTTGGTTGTTCGGGAGCGGCCTGCATCTTTTGATGGTCGGCATGCCCCATTTGCGGCTGCGGCGATGCAGCCGGTGATTGTTCCGCGGCATGCTCATGCATTCCCGCCTGTTCCTCGCCATGATGATGCTCTTCGGCCCGAACCGGTGGCGGAGATTCGAAGCGAAACTCCTTGTGTCGAACATGACCGCCCGGATAAGCGATCCAGCCGCCCATTCCGAGAGTCGCTCCTCCGAGAGCCAGTGTCGCGATCGAAAGTGGAACCGAACTGCGCGGCCACTTCAAAGGCAGGACGATTCCCGCAGCGCCGAGCGCGGCGAGGATATAAAACGCGGGGATTAATTTCTCGGCCCGCGCCATATGCTCGTCGAGCCATTGCTCGCCGGCTGGGTCGGACATCGATTTGATTCGATCGTACGCCGCTTCCCCATATGAGTAAGTGGGCCATGCGGACAGGCCGCTTACGGAAACGAGAGCGAGCGAAACGATCAACGCGTGCCGGTTGCGAAAAATCAGCGCCAGCGTCAAGCCGAGAACCGCGATTGCCAGTCCGTAAACCGGGAGCGGGTTGAGTAACACGTGCATGTACTCTGGGTCGTTGAGGTGTTTCAAGAACGTGTTCATCTCAGTAATTCAGCGTGACGCGGCGCGGTTAGAGTTTCGTTAGGCTGGGCCAAACCAGGATTGCGCCCAACCCTTCATCTCTTTGATCTCGTTCTGCTGATCCTTTGCCATCTTCCCAGCGAGTTCTTTCAACTCGGGATGCGTAGCCTTTTTCTCCGCTTGCTCGGCCATCTCGACGGCGGCGTGATGATGTTTCGGCATCATTTCCAGGAAGGCCTTGTCGAAATCGGAATCATGTTTTCCGCTCAACATCGACATGTGCACCTTCATCTCCTTGTCGGCGCCCTCATTGGCGACTTCCTTCGGAGACGCGTTGTACCAGGTCTTTAGCCAGCCGGTCATCTTTTCGATCTCTTCCTGCTGAGCCGCGATCATCTTGCTCGCGAATCCCTGCAGTTCTGTTCGTTTGGTGTGGTCGCTGGCGAGTTTTGCCATCTCGATTCCGCTGCGATGATGTTGGATCATCTGCTGCAAGAAGCTTTGCTCGAACTCTGCGCCTTTTAGCTTTTCGAGCGCGGCATTCATCGGATCGACCTGACCGTTTGGGTTATGCGCGTAGGCGCCTGCAGCGATTAGGGTAAACGCCGCGATAAGCGGCATGATATTTCTGATTTCGGTTTTCATATTTGTTATTTCTGAATTTCGCCGCAGCCGACCATGTCTTTTCCGCCATATGGGTTGGCCGTCGTTGTTGATGTTTGCACCCAATCCTTTTGCAGCATCGGGCAGTGAAAGATGTGATATCTAGATTGTCCGGATGTCAGCTGCTTCGCCTCTGCGCTGAGTTTTTCGAATGCGGCACGCGCATCTTTTAGCGAGTTGCCTGTGGACAATTCAGCCCCACCCTTGCCCAGATTGCCGGCTGCTTTTTTCGCTCCGGGAAGGTCATCGGCGACGAGCGCGTCATGAACCTTCTCGTAAGCCGAGAGGAACTGTTTGTCTTGATCGGTAAGCGGCGGCGGCGCTAATGGCGAAGCGAAGAGATTGAGCGAAACTGCGCTCATCAGGATTTTGAATAGAGATTGTTTCATGTTTGGTGTGGTTGTTGTACTTGTTTGGCGGCGATACATGGGTACGTCGCCACACCGACTACAAGTGCGGTGCGGCAGCGGCAGATGTTTCAGCTAACGACCCCACGAAGTCCCGCGCTGCGGGACGCTTGGTCGCTAGACGAGAGACGGAGGAGCGTGAGCGCGCAGGCTCCGCTGCAGAACTGATTCAGCAAACGAGAAACAACCGGGTGGTCCCGTATCGAGCTCGATCATGGGCGAACCGGAAATCTGCACTGCCGGGAGATCTTCAGCGGGCGGATACGTCTGCGCCGCAACCAAGGTGGCATCATAAAAAGCCACGTTCTTGACCGGGGCCACGGCGAGAGCCACGAGGGATCTGCAACACGGCATCACTTTATTGCCCTCTTTCTTTTGCGGCGCGGAATGGCCGGAGCAAGAGTCGTGTTTGGCAGAGGCGACAGCGCCCCTGGCGACAGAAGAGGCGATTACGCAGTGATCCGACGCCACAAACCACGCAGCCATCGTCAGGAGAGCAACGAGAATGCGACTGCCATGCAATGCGCGGCGAGCCTTCATCTTCTTACTTAGTCTCACGAAAGGGAGAAGTGTTCAACCTTCGCCCTGCTCGCAACTCGCGAGTTAGCAGCCGAAACCAATTTCTTATCCGAAGCGCAACTATCGCGCGCTGGAAGCCCCGCCGGAATATCCGACGGGGCTCCGTTGGCTAGCGCAACGCGACTACTTCGCGCAGCAAGCGCCGCCTAAGCAGCAAGCTCTGCCATCGCAGCAATCAGCGCTGCGCGAGGTGGCAGTCGCCGTGCCGATCAAGGCCAGAGCAGTAAGCATGATTAATAGATACTTCATAATTCCTCCGTTGAAGTTAACGATTTCTCGCGCGAACTAGCACGCGAGCCGACGCAGCCCTGCTAAATCAGGCGCGCGGCGGAGGAACCGGAGGTTGTTCAAACTTTGACGTCTCCCGAACCATTCCGCTCGCGAGAATCTTGCCGCCATTTCGGCAAAAGACGAAGCGCACCGGCGCCATCGCTATCAGCGACAAACTGGCGGCGCAGCCTGGGCAACATTGTGCCGGTTTCGCCGGCTGGTCGCCGCAGTCATGATCGGACGCCGGCATTTGCATCTGCGCACAACAATCGGGCTTCGCGTTGTGCGCTGGCGGCTGCATCTCGCCGCGCATCGGCGATGTCAGCGCGAAAACTGACACCAACGTTACGAGCCAAGCCCAACGCAGCCATCGTGCGCCCATAATGACACTATACCAATTCCCTCACTTGATTCAACAATGATGCAATGTGAAGGCTGTTCAATGTTTCCCTCCGCGCAGAACAAACGGGCGTATCGTTTCGTTTTCGCGCTCTGCGCCAGAGCGGCCCTCGCCTTAAGCGGCTGTCGGCCCGCCTCCAATCCGGACGCCACCATCAATCGCGCTTACGATTGGTATGTCCAAACGCTGAAGAGTGGACAGGATCCCTTGCAACGCGCCCGCACCGGATTGAGATCGCTCGCCACCGATCGCTTCCTCGCCAGCGTCGGAAGCATCCACCCCGATTTTGAAAGCAGCGCGCTGATTGATCCGCAAGCGTTCGACGCTCGCCTCGCGGTGGAGAATGTCGACACCAAAGGCTCTGCCGCCACCGCCCGTGTCATACTGGACGGCCGCGCTATCGGCAGACAAACGTTAAACATTTACCTTCTCAAAGAAGAAAACGCCTGGAAAATCGACGACGTGAAACTGGTCGATCAAGGCGATCTCTGAGGCGGAGCGAGCGCTTCAAAAGTAACAACCGCGTTACTAACCGCGGCTTGTCATGAGGTTGACGAAGTCAGATCCTCGTACTCGTCCAAAAAAACAATCGTACGAGAAAAATCCCATGAACAACTCAAGCTATCCAGCTATTCAAGATGTGAAACAAAACATCTCCGCCACCGGCAATATTCTGCCCTCCCCGCACCATCTCGCCCGGCGCTCATTTATCCGCAGCCTCGGCATCGGTGCCGTCCTTCTCAGCCCCGTTACCGGTCTGCTTACCGGAGTCCGTCGCACCGTCGCGCAGACTACTTCTGCCCTCGGCAATCCCGACAGTGGCGATATCGCTATCCTGCGCTTTCTCGCCGCGGCTGAACTACTCGAGACCGATCTCTGGGTGCAATACACCGAACTCGCCACCGGCAATCCGGCCTATGCCGCAGCCCTCGCCGTGCTCGACGAAGATATGAACCAATACATCATCGATAACACCGATGATGAGCAAAGCCATGCCGCGTTCCTCAACGCATATCTCTCTGCCGTCGGCGCAACACCGGTTAATCTCGACCAATTCCGCACATTGCCGAGTAGTAAGGCCACAGGCGCGAGACAGATTGGGCGTCTTACCAACCTCATGAACCTCACGGTCGACACCAGTTGGTGGATTCGGTATCGCAGTCACCAGAATCCGGACTTCGGCGCCACCTTCCCGCAGTTCATCAACATCGTAAATCGTCCCGCCATCCCGCCGCACGATTTCCCGATGCGCTCCAAGCAGATCCAGGCCATTGCTAATACCGCCGCCTTTCACTTCCCCACCATTGAGCAAGGCGGCTCCAGCCTTTACTCCGCCCTTGGCTTGCTGGTGACGGATACCACCGTGCTGAAAATCATGTTCGGCATCGGTGGCGCCGAAGTGAACCACTTCGCCATCTGGCATGACAAAGCCGGCAACGCCCCCGCCGTCTCCGTCCAGGGCGTTACCTTCCCCGACCTTGAATCCTTCAACGGCGATGACCTGCGCCAGAAGAACCTCATCATGCCCGAGCCCTGCGACTTCATTAGCCAAAGGCTGCCCAATTGTTCTGTCATCAGGCCGTCTAACAAGAATCAGGCGGGCGCGGTGGCGGCGGTAAACGCTCTAACGAGTTCTGGCCTGTTCACGGGACAGAGCCAGGCCTTCTTTAATGCCGTGTCGCAGCTGGCCCAGGCTGCCGACGCTGCCACACGCAACGGACCGTAATACCTGCTGGAATAGCGCCGATCTCCGCCCAAGAGTTCCCCAGGGCGGAGATCGAGCGCATTGACTACAGCTCGTAGCTAACAGGTGCTTTCCCAGGTTGGACTGAGGAGGACGCCTGTGAAAAGCCCGTCTTCGCGCTAAACAAAACCTGTCATTCGCACTGCTCATCGCGCAAACCGGCTTGCGCGCTCTTCCGAAAGATTGTGAACTCCCTCAATGTGTTCGAGATGGCGGCGCGTTGACGAAACAGGTATTTTCCCCGCCATTCTAATTCGCTTCGCCGTGCTCCGCAGAGGAAGCTAACGGTATGGAATTCTCCATTCACAGATTCAGCCTTCTTGCCTTATTGATCTTTGCCGTTTCATCTCGTGACGCTCGATCCGCCAATGAAGAGCCCACGATGAAGGCGATAGTCGCGAGAGAATATGGCGGCCCGGAGGTTTTAAAGCTCGAACAGGTGCCGCGGCCGGAGCCGAAGGAAAACGAAGCGCTCGTGCGCGTCATCGCCAGCAGCGTCAATCCAGCCGATCCACTTACTCTCAGCGGCAAACACGCTCGCGAATTCGGCACCCATCTGCCACTCACTCCCGGATACGATATCGCCGGCATTGTCGAGAAAACAGGCAGCAATGTGACAAGGCTCAAAGTCGGCGATGCCGTTTATGGCTATCCGACCTTTGGCGGCGGTTGGGCTGAGTACGTCACCGTCACCGAAGGCGAAGTCGCCGCGAAGCCCAGCTCCCTTAGTTTTGCCGAAGCCGCGGCCGTGCCGATGGGCGCCCTCACTGCGTGGCAATCCCTGGTCGACGCGGCCAAGCTTCAGGACGGACAAACTGTTCTTATCCACGGCGGCTCAGGAGGCGTGGGCAGCATCGCCATACAGATCGCGAAAGCACGCGGAGCACGCGTCATCGCGACTGCTTCAACTGCAAACCAGGACCTCCTCAATCAGCTCGGCGCTGACGTCGCCATCGACTACACGAAGCAGCGATTCGAAGAGGGTGCCAGGGATGTGGACGCCGTGCTCGATCCGCTGGGGAAAGATACGCTGGCGCGTTCCTACGCCACGGTGAAGAAAGGCGGCATTGTCATGTCTTTGGTGGCGCGACCTGATCCGGCGGAAACAGAGAAGCGAGGCATAAAAGGAGTCGCTATTTCCGTTCACCCGGACGCGGAAGATCTCGCCCAGATCGCGCACCTGATCGACGCGGGGAAAATCAAGCCGATCGTCACACAAATTCTGCCACTGGACGAAGCAATCGCCGCACAACAACAGGCCGCGACCCACCACACCCGCGGGAAAATCGTATTGCGAGTCGCGGAAGAGCCGAAGAGCTAAATTGGTTACAGGCTTACCAAATTCGCACGCGCGCTTCCGGAGCGAGGTAAAGCTTTTCGCCTGCTTTCACGTCGTAACTCTCATACCACGCGTCGATGTTGCGCACTGTCTGCGCGCGCTCGCGGGCCGGCGCATGTTCGTTCGTGACAATCTGCTGGCGCAACGCCGCCTCGCGCATCTTCTGTCGCCAGCTCTGGGCAAAGGCGAGAAAGAAACGCTGGTCACCGCTGAGTCCATCGACGACAGGCAGCGGCTTCCCATTGAGCGACATCTTGTAAGCATCGTACGCGGCCGCCAAACCTGCCACGTCGGCAATGTTTTCGCCTAGCGTTTGCTCGCCGTTCACGTGCAGTCCTGGCAAAGGCTCGTAGGCGTTAAACTCTTCCACCAATCGTTTGCTCGCTTCCAGGAAGTGCGCCTGGTCCTCCGGTGTCCACCAGTTCTCCAGTTTCCCCGACGCGCTGAATTCTGCGCCCGTATTATCGAAGCTATGGCTAATCTCATGGCCGATGGTGGCGCCGATCGCTCCGTAATTGGCCGCCGCATCCGCTTTCGGATCAAAGTAAGGCGCCTCCAGAATCGCGGCCGGAAAATTCAGCGCATTTTGCAGCGGAAGATTGATCGCATTCACCGTTTGCGGAGTCATCCACCACTCGCTGCGATCCACCGGTCGGCCCAGCTTGGCCAGCTCATGCCGATATTTCCATTCCAAAGCGCGCCAAGCGTTGCCGGTCGCGTCGTCGCGCCGAATCACGAGGCCGGCATAGTCGCGCCATGTCTCCGGATAACCCACACCGACGCGCAACGTTTTAATCTTCGCCTTGGCCTGCGTTTTGGTCGCTGGCGCCATCCACGTCAGCGCATCGACTCGGCGATCAAACGCCGCCAGGAGATTTTTTACCATCTCCTGCACTTCAGTTTTCGATGACGGCGGGAAATATTTCGCCACATAAATTTTGCCCACCGCATCCCCCAGCTCGGCATTGACGCTCGCTATCGCCCGCTTCCATTGATCGCGCTGTTGCGGCGTCCCTTGCAGCGTTTTGCCATAGAAGCTGAAGCGCAGATCGTCATAGGCTTGCGGGAGATAAACGGCGTTTTGGTTGAGCGTGTGGAAGAGGAACCAGTCTTTCCAGGTTTCGATTGGCTCGCTCCCCACTAGTGCCGAGAGACCTTTGATCGCGCCCGGCTGCCAGATAATAAACGTCGGCTGTTTCTCCAGCTCGGCCGCTCTTAAATAAACCTTCCAATCTAATCCGGGCGCATTTGACGAAAGCTGCGCCATCGTCGCCGGATTGTTCGCCTTGTGCACATCCTGGCTCGTCACCCGATCCACGTGCACTCCCGCCATCTTCGTTTCCAGCGCCATGATCCGCTCCGCCCGCGCCGTGGGTTCGCCCGTGCCCGCGAGCTTCAGCAGTTCCCCCACATAATTTTGATAAGCCGTGCGAAGCTTCCCCATCTCCGGCTTATCCGAGACATAATATTCCCGGTCTGGCATGCCGAGGCCGCCTTGGAGAAAATACGGAACCGTGCGCGTCGGTTCGCTCAACGCTTGCGTCACCCATAAGCCGAACAGATTCTCCGTCCACATCGCCGTCGCGTTCAGCGCATCCACATCCGCCCGCAACCGCTCGCCCAACACCCGCGCCAGATCTTCCTTCGACGCGATCGCCTCGATCTCCTTGAGCTTCTCCTTCAGAGGTTCGAGTCCTCGTTTCTCGATTCCCTCCGTATCCATGAACGCGGCGTAGTAGTCCGCGATCATTCGCTCTGGCGTTCCGTCTTTCCGCTCGCTCCCGCTGACCTCGCGGATCAAATCCGCATTCCTTTTCTCCGCCCTTTGAAACACCTCGAAGGCCGCTCCCGTGCTTGCCCGGTCCGGCGGAATTTCAGTCACCTCGCGCCATCCGCCATTCGCATATTCCTCAAAATCGTCCCCCGGTTTCACCTTCGAATTACAAAACGAAACATTCACTCCGATTGCTTTTTCCGGCGCCGGCGACGCGGCCAACAAATTCAACGCCGCACCCGTTATCAACATTCCTCGCGCAAGCACTCGCATTTTCACACTCTCGCCGAGGTTACGCATCGCTCACAAGCACCAACTAGTCCTCATTCGGAGCATAACCGATGGGACTCTCTAATCGTCTCGACGTCTCGACGCTTCACGTCTACGAAAGCTCACTCCGAGTTAAAATCGACACCACCGCGTGACCGAGTTTCTCGAGGTTCTGCCGTCCGCCTTCTTCCCGGTCCACCAGCACCAGAACAAACGCGATCTGCCCGCCAGCTTCCTCAATTGCTTCAATCGCCTGAATAGTCGAGCCGCCCGTCGTAATCACATCATCAACCACCACCACCGAATCACCCGCGGAAAAATTCCCCTCTATTCGCCTTTGTCGTCCATGTTCCTTCGCCTTCTTCCGCACCGTGAAAACTTGTATCGGCGTAGAGGCATTTTCCATCTGCGCCGCAACGCCGATGCTGAGCGCGACCGGATCGGCACCCATCGTCAATCCGCCGATTGCATTCACGCGGCGGCTTAATCTCTCCGCCGTCTCTTTCACCAATTCCCAACCGACTTGCCCGATCAAAACAGCGCCGCGCGGATCGAGCGTGGTCACGCGCGCGTCCACGTAAAAATCGCTCTTCGCTCCGGAAGCCAGGGTAAATTCACCGCGGCAAACCGACTTCTCGAGCAGAAGCGTGCGAAGCTTTTCCTTGGCTGACAAACTCATCAATGGGTTCACGAATATCCTACTCCTCCTGCTCTGTCATCCTGAGCGGCGGCGAAGGATCGCTCGCCTGGCCCGAGTCTATTCCCGCAGCATCCACTCCACCGCCGCGTCGACGTGAATCTGGGTCGTATCGAGAACGGGCAGGCCGGCCGCCGTCGATTCGCGCAGGATTAACGACAATTCCGTTCCGCCGAGAATCAGGCCGTCCACATTGTCACGCTGCTTCATTGTCTCCACGATCTCGATCAACGCCACGCGCGTTTCGTCCAGAATTCTTCCGACGAATAACTCACCCATGTATTTGTCGTGAATAAACGCCTGCTCTTCCTCGTTCGGCACGACGATCGTCATCCCCCGCCCGGCAAACGCCTCCGGAAAAAGCGCTGCCTGCATCGTGAAACGCGTCCCGAAAAGCGCGAGGCGCCGCAGGTTGGCCAGCGCCGCCGCATCTGCCGTTGCCTCCACGATGCTAAGCAAGGGAATGCGCACGCGTCGCTGCAGATCATCGAAAACCAAGTGCGGCGTATTCGCCGCGATCAGCGCGAAATCTGCGCCCGCGCGCTCGAGCCGTCCGACTTCGCGTTCGAGAAAACCCGTAACCAACTCGAGCTGTCCCGCGGTAAACCATTCCACCAGGTGCTTGTTATTCACGCTGTTGATAATCATCGGCGGCGCACCCCCTTCCGTGCTGCGCGTGCTGTAAGCCGCGATCAATCGACGGTAATACTCCACCGTCGATTCCGGACCAGTGCCGCCAATTATTCCGAGCATTCTCATGCTAATGGCCGGGTGCTTTCAGACGGAGATATTCTTTGGCCAAATCTTCGATCAGCGGCCGCCCTGCACGCTCAATTCCCAGCGATATCCATCGGGATCGTGAAACCAGATTCCCATGTTCTCCGATCCGGGCGCTTCCGGGCCAATCTCCTCGCCCGGATCTTCGATCTCGGCGTCGATGCTCTGCAAATGCGCCAGCGCCTTGCGCAGCGCCGTCATGTCCGGCAAATGAAACGACATGTGCCCGAACGTCTTCGGCACCGGCTTCCCTTTGTGCAGCGCGATCGTGATATTGTCATTCCCGACCGCCACGCCGTCCTCGAACTCAAACTGTTTCTTCAGCCCAAGTGCACGTTCCCACCATTTCGCGCTTTTCCGCGGCTTGCGCACCGCCAACCCGAAATGCCCCACCGCGCCGAGCGTAAATGGAACTCGGCGTTTCTCAGTTCCCGATTTTTTCTTAGCCATGGCAGTTGACCGTACTTCTTCGAGACAGCTACGCAATTTTGTTGTCGTCCGTGACCAAACGACCGCTCACGTCAACGAGTAAGGAAGTGATCAAAGCCGCCCGTCGTCTTTCCGCCGCGGTGCAGCAGCTTCGATTCAACGCCCCGGTCACGCATATCTACAACCCACTCGATTACGCCTGGCGCGCTCACGCCGCCTATCTGGAGCGTCACGCTAACGCGCCCAAACGCGTGCTCTTTCTCGGAATGAATCCAGGTCCCTTCGGCATGGCGCAAACCGGCATTCCGTTCGGCCAGGTCGCCGCCGTGCGCGATTGGCTCCAGATCGAGACCGCGATCGACCCGCCAGCGCATCAGCATCCGAAACGCCCCGTTACCGGCTTCGCCTGCACTCGCAGCGAAATCAGCGGCGAACGTCTCTGGGGACTCTTCGCGAAGCGTTTCGGCTCCGCCGAAAATTTCTTCCGCGAACACTTCGTTGCGAACTATTGCCCCCTCGCCTTCGTCGAAGCGAGCGGACGAAATCGCATCCCTGAAAAGTTACCGTCGTCTGAACGCGCTCTCTTGTTCGCCGCCTGCGACGAGCATCTGCTCGCTCTCGTTCGAATTCTTCAACCCGAATGGCTAATTGGCATCGGCGATTTCGCGAGCAAACGTGCCGCTCACCTTTTCTCCGGTCGCCCGCGCCTCGGCCGCATCCTTCATCCAAGTCCAGCCTGCCCCGAATCGAATGCCGATTGGGCCGGAAAAGCCGCCGCGCAACTGGAAACGCTCGGCGTCTGGCCAACGCTGCGCCAAAGCGCGGCGGGGGCCGGCGCGTAACCGCTGCGCAATTGAAAGCCAATCCACGTCAAAACAGCGAGCTGGCCATTATCTAACTGGCAGAAGCGCCCGGAAACGTAGTTGCCGTTTCCAGGCGCTCCACGTCGACGGTTATGGGCTGGCTTTAATCACACCGAACAAACCGTGCGCTTCATCGGCGATGCCGGCAGTGAAGAACAGGCGCTTGTCGATGAAGAACAGGCCCCACAAACCGTCGATGACCAGCGGTTTCGCGCTCCTCTTCGCCAGCTGTCCGATGAACGCGCCCGTGTTCGGATCATACGCATTGATCCGTCCGTTCCCAAAATTACCCACCAGTAAAGCACCGGCAAAAACGCCAAAGCCCTGCGGCGCGAGCGCCAGACCCCAGGGTGAGTTCAGTTCGCCCCTGGAAATCAGCCTTCGGAGGAAATTTCCCTGGGTGTCGAACACATTGACGAAACCCCGCCCCGGCCCGCCGACATCATCTTCCGCGTTCGCGTCCTGCTTGGCGTAGGTGACGTAAATCGATCCATTGATATTGGCGATGCCGAAGGGCGCGAAGCCGCTGGGCAGCGTCGGATCGACGAATTTATTTGCTCCGTGAATCCGGCTGAAATTCCCATCATAAATCTCCACCGTGCCGGCGTGGAAATTGGTGACGTAGAGACGCGCGCCACCGGGCGCCGTCCCCAGCGCCGCGCCTTTGTAGATCGCGTCGCGCTTGCCGGGATCGACTGCGACCACGGCATGATCGAGTGCCACCTGCGGACTCCAGCCCGAGATTACCCCGTCTTCACTGACGAAGATAAACGCGCTCGCACCCGATAGATTATTTTCGGTAACGACGAAACCGCCGAGGCTGTTGAACACAATTCCTGTCGGATTGCCTCCCTCGGTGCTTGCGCTCGACGGCGGAATGGTGACGACGAGCGGATCACCGGGAGGCGCCTTGGCGCCGCTGGGGCGATAGAGAGTGGATACGCCGGTGCCGTTGTCCGCAATCCAGATCGTATTACTGGGTGACGCCACAATCCCCCAGGGATTGACCAGGTTCGAATCGACTCGTTCTGCCACTCCGGGAATATCAGAGACGAGATTTGTTTGTTGGAAACCGCCGCTTTGCGCCAATGCCGATGATGCAACGGCGAGGGAGACTGCGAGCGCGCTCGCGAGACGATACTTTGCCTTCATTTTGTGATCCTATTCAATTGGTTGTTGCCCTGGGGGGAAACGTTCGGTGAATAAATTGGATGACGGAGGCGGAGCAGGCCGTGGCCGAGGCCAGTTCTTCACCCCCGGTGCGCCGAGCGGCGTGCTGCATAAGAAAATTGTACGGCCCCGAAGCCGGTGGAGCGATTTTTGAAAGGTAACGCCACTGTTACTTTTCAGACGATTCGGGAAAGGCTTCTTTAGCCGCGACGACCGCGTTCCGCGCATGTCGGCGACGGTGCTGTCGGCATTTTATGGAGGCGGAATTGTCGACGGAATGGCAACCTCTGAAAGGTTACGTGTTGGCGCCGAAGTCACGGCGACCAGATACATTCACGCCCGGCGCGAGCTGGAGCACATTCGGCGCTTCATTGTGCGCGTCTTCGATAACGTGGATTTGCTTATTACCCCGACAGTCCGCATCCCTCCGTTTCCCATCACCGACCTTACTGCCGACCTTGATACAGCCCGGGCGAAGGAACTTGCCATGCTGCATAACACACGCGTCTTAAACTTGCCCGGCTTACCCACCATCTCCGTCCCATGTGGCTTTACCGGCAGCGGCCTGCCCATCGGCATGCAGATTTCCGGCCGACCTGGCGATGAAGCAACGGTTTGCCGTTTGGTCCACGCTTACGAGCAACCGACCGACTAGCACAAACGCGAACACGTAGCGGGCTAATTTGCCGATCTTGAAGAGTTGGGCGGTAACTCCTAGCTATTCCCCGCCAGCCGCGCGTTCCAGCTCGGCCAGGTCCAGCTTTTCCATCTGCCAGAGCGCGGCCGTCACCCGCTGCACGCGGGCGGGATCTTCGCCCCTCAGCCAATCCCACACCTTGGCGGGCACGATCTGCCATGGCATCCCGAATTTATCCTTGAGCCAACCGCACTGGATTTGCTCACCCCCATCCGCGGCCAGCTTCTCCCAATAGTGATCGATCTCATCCTGCGACTCGCAGTTCACCACCAGCGAGACCGCGTTGGTAAAGGGAAAGCCCGGCCCGCCATTGAGGGCCACAAACTGCTGGCCCTGCAGCTCGAACGCGATCGTCATCACCGTGCCCGCCGGCCGCGGCCCATTCTCCGGGTAACGCGTCGTCGTATGAATCTTCCCGTCCTTGAAGACGGAGAGATAAAACGCGACCGCCTCCTCCGCCTGCGAATCAAACCAAAGAAATGGTGTAATCTTTTGCATGCCGAATCATGACCGGCGACTACGCATCACGCAACCGATGCAGTTTACCAGATGTCCGACAGCCAAGAAATCCAGGAACGAGAGCACCATCCTTCTGAGAGCAATAGTTCCTGCATGACTCGGATGCTTTAAGCAGTCGAGTTGTCACTCGCGATAAATGCGACAAAGTTTAGGCACGCGATTGCTTGCCGCGCACAGTCCGTCGACTTGGGAGCAGGCGCGGATTGGGCTTGGCGAGCGCGCCACCTTTGCGAACGATCCCCAGTAGGTCTCGATACAGCGGATACTTCGGGTTTGCCCGATAGAACCGCTGATAACCGTTACTGCGACTGACGATCAGATTTGCACTTTCGAGCTTGGCCAGCTCATCCTGCACTGTTCTTAGCGCAAGGTAGCTTCGGCGCGCCAGCTCGCGCGTATACAACTCCTCAGGGCGGTTCGTGAACAGCAGGCACAACACCTCCGCGCGGACCACCGGAAACAATCCATGCAAGAGCGTCTGTTTGATGGTTCTGGAATACTCGAATGCTTTAAACAGTCAAGTTGGTCACGTCACAAACCCCCTCGGCTTAGGCATGTCGTTCCAATGCAAAAGCAGAACTCATATAAGAAGCATGGCGGCATTGCAGAGAGAGTTCACCGACCTCGGTTCGTGAACAGCAGAACGCAACACCCCCGCACGAACCGCCCGGAAACGATCCACGCAGGAGCGTTCGGTTCGATGCCGCTGAAATAATCGAATGCTTTAAGCAGCCAAGCTCTGAGTGATGATTGATGTTTAGAGGGAAGTCGGAAGGGTTAGATGGCTACACGTGATGGCACGTATAGCGGCGCGTTAAGAGCGGAGGATTGAGATGTGGCTTTACCGGCAGAGGCCTGCCCATCGGCCCTGCAGATTTCCGGCCGACCCGGCGATGAAGCAACGGTTTGCCGTTTGGGCCCACGCTTACGAGCAAGCGACCGACTGGCACAAACGCGAACCAGATCTGGGCCAACCTGCCATCTCGGCGGGGTGAAGACGACTGTTTGTTTCCGAGTTGCAGATCCATGCGTTGATGTCGCACAGCTCCAACCCGGCCGGCAAAACAGTCGGTTTGCGCTGCTGCCGCTTTTTTTTGCCTCCGGCGAACGCTGACAGCGCAGGACTTCGTTGCTGCCTCGTGAAACTCTACGCGCAACGTGAGTGAAGAACGTCGCGGGAGAGCTGCTCATAAGCGCCACAGTGCAGGCCCCGAAACGTGCAGCGGTGCTCTACCGTGTGCAGCGGCGTTGCTCGCGAGTGCAAGAATCCGCTGTAAATTGCGGCATGACAACAGCTGCTCCGCCGATTCCGGCGATGCTGCTAGGTGGCATGACGTTGTCGGGTGGATGGAAGGTTCTGCGCATGTTGGCTCCCGTTCCCGGCTCCTCCGGAGGCAACTTCTCCGTCGGTTATCTCGTTGAAGATCCTAATGGCGCGCAAGCCTTTCTCAAGGCGCTCGACTATTCGCGAGCGTTAAGCTCTCCCGACCCGGCGCGCCTCCTCCAAGCGATGACCGAGTCGTATAACTTCGAGCGTGACGTGCTGCAAAAATGTCGGGATCGACGCATGACCCGTGTTGTAAGCGCGATTGCCGACGGCAGCGTACAGGTTGCAACCCCGCTCGGCCCGCAAGTCGTCCAATATTTGATCTTCGAGAAAGCCGACTCCGACTCGCGGAACTTCATCAACACTAGCAAATCTTTCGATGTTGCATGGGCACTGCGATCTCTCCATCACGTCGCGACGGGTCTCCGGCAGATGCATAGTCACGATATGGCTCATCAGGACGTTAAGCCGTCGAACATTTTAGTCTTTAACAATACGTCTTCGAAGATCAGCGACGTCGGGCGCGCTGCTTACAAGGGGCACACGCCGCCCCACGAAAATTTTAGTTGCGCAGGTGATCCAACGTACGCGCCGCCCGAGGTTTTGTATGACCATAGAGAGCCGGACTGGGGCGCAAGGCGGCTAGGCTGTGACTGCTATCTACTTGGCAGTATGGTCTGTTTCTTTTTCACCGGCGTAGCAACGACACCTGCAATCCTCTCGCACATGCTGCCGCAACATCACCCGCGAATATGGGGCGGAGATTACCTGCAGGTGATTCCATTCGTTCGCGATGCTTTCGATAAGGTTATAACGACATTCGAACGGAGTCTCCATCCTAGCCTACGCGTTGTCTTGCCGACAGTGGTGCGGCAACTCTGTGACCCCGATCCGAAGCTTCGCGGCCACCCGAGAGATCGTGCTTCGATCGGTAGTGCGTATTCGCTCGAGCGGTACATTTCCACTTTCAACACGCTCGCTGCAAGAGCGGAAGCTCAACTGCTCTGAACTTGTGAGCGCAGCGCTAACTGATAAAGAGCGGCACGTTGTTCCCCGCTGGAGAGATTCGAACGTCGCTGGGGCGCTTGGAGAGCTTGATCCATCCGCTGAGAGATCGCGTGTATTTGACGGGACAGAAGAATCATGGCGCGAGAAAAGGGACGCTTGGGCGACGACAAGGCAGCTGTCTTTCGCGGCGGATCTCCTTGGTGCGGCTTTGACTCTTGGCAAATTCGAAGAAGCGGACGAAGCAGCACGATACGTCTCAGGCCGCAAGTCAGATGCTAGTCCGGCACTGCAGCTAGTCGCCGAGCGCCTTTTACACGAGCGAATCGGGTCTAACGACCCGCAACAGCCGAAGTTCGAGAGACAATCATTATCAGCCGCAGTTCACCTGACGCGGGAACGACTTCGGAATGATCCGCGAAATGCAATCGCGTGGACGGATCTAGCGCGGGCATATGCAAGCCTCGGATTTGGAGTTAAGGCGGAGCGTGCGATTCGCCTGGCGACAGGCATTTCACGCGCTAATCGGTTTGTCCTCCGATCCGCGGCTCGACTTCACCTTCACCTCGGGGACACAGAAAGTGCGCATCGTCTCCTTCGGGACAACGAACTCGTGAAATCGGATCCGTGGGTTGTCGCTGCGGAAATTGTTGCTGCAGATCTGGACGGGCGGACTTCCCGACTCGTCAGGCGCGGAAGGGAATTTTTGGCTTCACGAAACTTCGGCCCTTTTCACTTAGGGGAACTTGCATGTGCAATCGGGAGCTTGGAGCTCAAATCAGGTCGGATCAAAGCAGCCAAGAAACTCTTTCAATCGGCGCTAATCAAGCCCACGGAAAACTCACTTGCGCAGATCGAATGGGCCTCACAGCGTCTTCAGGATTTCACCCTTTTCCCATGGCAGTTCGAAATCCCTTTCTCGCATGAAGCGCGTGCTCGTTACAGTTTTGCGGCGGGGGATTGGCGCCGCGCGGTCGATGAATCGATCGATTGGTTCGCGGACGAGCCGTTCGCCAGTCAATCCTCAACGCTCGGGTCTTACGTGGCCGCGGAGCACTTGGAAGATTTCGTCCTTTCAGCGGACATCGCCAGCCAAGGCTTGATCGCGAGCCCTGAAGATCCGTCCTTGCTTAACAACTTCGCCTTTGCGCTCGCGAGCCAAGGTAAACTAGGGGAAGCAACGAAGGCGATCAATCGCCTCGATTTGAGGTTGGCCGCATTGTCCACTCAGATTTGCTACCACGCGACTGTAGGTCTGATCGCTTTTAGGCTCGGCGATACAGAAAAAGGTCGCGCCTCATACAATGATGCAATCTCGTTGGCAAAAGGACCCGCGCTAGCAAAACTGCGCGCGCATGCAGCCGTCAACCTCGCGCAAGAAGAACTTCGGATCGATTCACCCGATGCGCGCAGTGCCGTCGTCTCTGCAATAGAACATAGCCGTCTAGTCGCGGACGATGACTTCCGAGGCGTTTTGAAGCGCTTGCAGAAAATTGTCGTCTCAAAAATTGACCTTCTTGGAGACATCGACCGGATTGTCGAAGACGTTGTTAGGTTGATGACAACCGACAAGGATCCGCTGCCAACAACTCAGGCTACCAATCCTGATCGCGTTCCGCTGATGTAAGCGTAATCCACGGTCAGACTACAGCGACGGGATTCCTAAACTCGCCAAGTAGTCGAACGTAGAGTCGTAATAGGCGCGGGTTCGCGTCGTATCGGTTTCATCTCCGTCCGGAACGAAAAGCACCATGCCTTGCCGTGCGCGTGTTAGCAAAACACGGTAGGCGTTAAGAAGATAAGTTTTCTTTTCAGGCTTCGAAATGTTGCACCAGCGGCTGCCGCGAAAGTCGTGGTAGCTCCACGCGCCATCTTGATAGCGAAAGTCACCGTCCCAGCTAACGCATGCCCAATCGACCTCCAGCCCTTGAACCTGGAATTCAGTCGCCGCATCCTCGAGGTAGTAGCTTGAGCGCGTATCTTCTTTGCCGTTGAGGAACCAGTGCACTGGATTCACCTCCGCGCGTATGTCGATCGCGTGCGGCTTCAGTCGCTGTGCTTTCGACGACGTGATCAGGCCGAATCGTTCGGATCCTCTCGCATGTTCACGAACCCATTGCTTCGCGTCGCTAAGATTTCGAGTCACTGCGATCGGGTAACGATTAATAAATTTCGCGAGAACCTCGCGGGCTCGGTCTGCTTCGCAGTCGAGCAACGCTTTGACGAAGTCCGAAACCTTTTCCGCGCGGAAGGAACGCATCGAGACAGCGAGGTGAAGTGAATCATCGAAGTGCGCAGAAGGTCGATTACGAAGCCTCTCGAGTGCGTGGCCGGCTGCGTATTCGCTGTCGACGAGCCGCGATGAAATGTAAGCGTGCCAATCCGGGAACGACTGAGTGATCGCATCGAGCCACGCATCAATGCCCGCTTCTCCAGTGTGAATCTCCTGCCCGCCGCCGACCAGGCATATGATCGCCGCCCAATCCTGATGACGGTTCATGTAGGAAATCAGGAATTCCGGTTCTGATTGGGCAAAGTCTGCCTGGTTCTTCTTCCTCTGCATGAAGTTCGCAGTCTGTCGCAGATTCCAAGCGCGCTGCGCTTCGTCGAAAATGACTACATGCTCGATCGGCGGCCGAGCATCCCTCAACGCTTCGTCGCGGAAGTGGTGAACGTTTTGAATGAATGCTTTGACGCTCTCGCCGACTTTTCCTTTACGGGCTTTCTCGCCTAGGGCCTTTCGTCGAGTGACTTCGTCGCGCGTGAGCGCTTCGCGCAGCACCGCCACTAACGGCCCGTTGCCGGACAAGAAGACTGCGTGCGTTGGTCTGTCTTTGTCGTGGCGTCGCGTTGCAACGTTGAGCCCGACGAGTGTTTTACCAGCGCCGGGAACTCCCGTAACGAAGCAGATGATCTTCCTGTGGGTTTGTCGCGCCTCATCAGCTAGCTCTTCTATTCGGCGCGAAGTCACCCGCAGGTTCTTCGCCCCAGCATCGAATCGCGCGATCGCTTCAACGGAGTGCTGCGCATAGAGCGATCGAGCTGCTTCGACGATTGTAGGGGTCGGATGATATGGTGCTGTAGCCCAGCTGATCGGATCGATGGCGCTGCCTTGCGAACGTTCCACTATCGCGGCAATCGCCGCCGGAAGTTCCGTTGGCGTAACAGTCAGTGGCCGATAGACGCCGTCGTCGTCTCGGTAGATCGCCAGCGGAAGTGAACTAGCTTCTGTCGCGATCAAGATCGGCACGACAAAAACAGCGTGACTAGCCTCGTGAAAGTTCTTCAGATCGAGCGCGTAGTCCCAGACTTGGTCCAACGCAGCGCGCTTGAAGTCGTGCTCGCCAACCTTGAACTCTATCGCAAACACCGTCGCTCCAATTAGAAGGACGACGTCGATGCGGCGACCTAGTCGCGGAACACTAAACTCGAAGAAAATCTCGCCGCTCAATCCATCTAACGCAGCGCGCAGTATCTCAATCTGCGTGAGCCACGTGTTCCGCTGCGTGAGTACGACATCGTACTCCGCGTGTTTAGCGATGTGGCCGAGAATCGTTTCTGCGTCGGTGCGGCGAAATTCCTCAATCGATGCGCTGAACCATGCTCGCGAAGAGCGAGCGCGCTTAGCTTCGGGTTCGACTTGATCCACGCGCACCAGGTTGCACACGGATTAGACGTTTGTGAAGAGCCTTACGAACTCGCGTGTTTGTCCGAACGAATCAGCTCTGTGCGATGCGAGAGATCTTTCGGTTTCGCTCAGTATAAGCGATGGCGGGGGGAATGCGCGAGACGCTATCTGCGGCGCTGACTTTTTTGCGCGACAGGTGAAGAGTTTGACTGGCGGCGATGATTTAGAGAGGACGGACGTATGACTAACTCAATATCTGCGGCCCGAACGGGCAAGGGCGATATGGTTTGGGGGAGGTGTCGGTGGCAATTCACATCAGCACGTAGGCGCCCCATACAATGAGCGCTGCGCCGATCGTCGGAATGGTAAAGGCGGGACGGGGCAGGAGTTTTTCAATGCAGACGAGGAGGGTGAGGCCGGCGACCCAGAGCAGGTTCATGACGCCGAGGATGAAGAGCAGGGTCATGAGCGCCCAGCAGCAGCCGGTGCAGAAAAGACCGTGCTCAATTCCCATGCGGAATGCGCCGGTCCTGCCTTCGCGCCACCGCGTCATGATCCATTCCATGGGGCCGCGGCAACGGGTGAGGCAGGCTCGCTTGAGCGGGGTGAATTGGAAAACGCCCGCGATGAGCAGAAGGAGACCGGCAAGGAGCGCGCTGCTGCTGGCCATGTCTGGCGAAAGCAAAGCGCGGCGATGGAGCAGCCATTGCGCGATAGCAGCGGCGGCGCTGAACACGAACCAGACGACGAGATAGCCGCTAACGAAAATTATTACCGGCACATAAGGACGTCCATGCTGGCGGCGGGTGCGGCTGAGCCCGGCGAAGGTGAGCACCATGGGCAGCGCGCTGGGCAGCATCATCGCGATCATCATGACTGACCACATGAGGAAGAGCGGCAGGATGGCCGTGGTGCCGGCGCAGGCGCAACTCATGCCGGCATTCATACGACGAGCGTCGTAGAACAGGTAAAGCCAGGCGAGTAATGCGACGCCGACCATGCCAGCGATGAGGAACAGGCGTTCGCGCCGCGGTAAGGCGGAGACTGCGCTCATGCGGAGGGGGTCAGTTGCCGTAATGAATGCGCGCAACGAAGCCGGCTTTATCGGGGTAACTGAATTTCATACCCTCGACCTCAACGGAGCCTTCCCGGGCAGAAGCGCATTCGGCACTCTTGAAAATGAAACCTGTGCCGTGATTGACAGTGACCTGCTCCGGCTCGCGCGTGACCGGGTTTTTGATCGGCTCCAGTGCGATGCGAAAATTTTCGCCGAGGCGCGCGGTGCTCTGCAACCCATCGACGGTAACATCGAAGGGAACGAACTGCGGATCGAGCAGAGTGGAAAATGTGGTGGCGAGGATTTCAAAAGGCAGGCCGCCGGCTTTGCCCGAGCCGATCTCGAGCAGGGCTTCGCGTTGTTGCTGGTTGGCCCTTTCGTCCACGAAGAGGCAGACGGTGCCGTTGCCTTCGTGGATGGCTTTGGGCCATTTTGCGGCGAAGGCGAGGCCGAGGCCGTCGAGCGAGAGATCATCATACTTGCCGCGCTCGATTTTCCACACGCCGATGCCTTCGCACGAACCGGTGGTGGGCGGGGCGGAGAATTCGCACGGGCAACCGTAGTCGCAGTTACAGGTTTGAAGATAATCGGCATCGAAGAACCATTTTTTCATAACGCTCCTTTTGGTAGCGGGAGCTTATTGGAAGCGGGGCGCGTTGTTAAGACAAAAAAGATTGCCCTGACAATTGCGTGTGGCCAGATGCGGAAATTTTGCTTCGGCGAGGCGCCCCGAAGTGAGCGTGTACTTGCTACTCCAACACGGCGGGCGCGGGTCTCTCCAACAATGATAATCGCGCAGTCAGCGCGCCGTCACTTCATTCGGTCGGATGTTTTCTGAAGTACCTCAAGGTCGCTGGCGTCACGCATGAAGTAAGAGTTAAGAAGAATAACCTCACACCTTCGCCGTAAGGGGAATGTGACTGGTCACGAGTTCGCGCAGGTCGAGTTTGCGGCTCGGGTGATCGATATCAATGCCGGCCAAATTTCCTTCCGCGTCATAATCCACAACGACGCCTTCTGAGACTTCCTGGCTCTCGACGCTCGGTCTCTGCGAAAGATCGATGTAGAGAGAATCGGTATCGGGGAAATAGCTGAGCTTCATGCTTGCGAGACATTGACGGTCGCACGATAGCCGAGTCGGCGAAGGAAGTCTTCGCAGTCCTGCCACCGCAATCCGAACTCCGCCACGTCGGCGAGGCCGAGGCGACCGATGATGTCGGAGAGCAGTTCGGCATCGGTTTGTTCGAACTCGGCGTCCATCATCGCGCGCTCAGCCCAATCGACGAGTTCCGCCTGGCTAACTTTGCCGTGCAGGTAATCGGCTATCTTGTCGGCGGTGATCTGGCGCGTGATCTTCATTTAGGTCGCGACAACTTTACATTTCTTTGTGGCCTAAATCGATTGGAAACTTTTCGTGCACCGCGATCAGCTGGCCCTCTCGGTCGTAGATTTCCTGAGCGAAGCGCGTCGTTGCTTCGGTTGCGTCGACTTCCTTGATGTAGCGGGCGCGCCCATCAGCGCGGCCGACATAATCGCGTGTGTAGCGCCGTCCGCCATTCGGCAGTTCTTCCCACGAACCAAACGTTCGCTCATTCCGTTCGCGCGAAGCCATCGCGCGCTAGGGTGCACGAGACGACGGTAAACCGGAAAGATTTAAAGTTCGTTTCGGCTAGCAGCCGAAACCAGCAGGCTGGTAGCCCGCGCTCCCCAGAGAATGCGAGATCCTTCGACTACGCTCAGAATGACAATGCCTCAGGCATTGTCACTTCATCCGGTCGAAAGTCTTCTGCAGTAACTGAAGATCAGTCGGCTGGCCGAGTTTCTCGCGCGTGCTATCGATCCACTTTTTCTCGAGCACGTTCTTTGTTGGCCTGTCGTTCTGGTAAAATACTCCAAAGACTCCGGGAAACGGAATCTGGGCGAGTTTGTACGCCGCCAATTCATCCGTCACATCATGCCGCAACTCATCTTCGGGGGTGTTATCGTATTTCTTTTCCTCGATCACGGAAAAGGCGCCGCCTTTGCGCGGATTGGCCGGATCGAAGGCGCCGGGGAAAAATTCGACGCATTCGCTCAGGCATTCGATGACGCTGAAGCCCTGGTGATCAAAGGCGCGCTCGATCATCTGGATCATGTGGTTGACCTGGCTGGCGTGGGTGCGCGCGACGAAGGTGGCCCCGCTGGCAACCAGTTTTTTCATGGCGTTGACGGGCTGGTCGATCGCGCCTTGCGGGTCGGTTTTGCTCTTAAAGCCGATGGGCGAGGTGGGCGAGGTCTGCTTTTTAGTCAGGCCATAGACGAAGTTGTCCATAATGACGTAGGTCATGTTGATGTTCTTGCGTGCGCCGTGGTCGAGATGGTTCCCGCCGATGCTGAAGCCGTCGCCGTCGCCGCCGAAGAGGAAGACGTGCAGGTCGGGCCGGGCGAGGCTGACGCCGGAAGCGAGCGGGACGGCGCGGCCATGGATGAAGTGAGCGCCGTGGCCATTGACAAAGTAGGGGAAGCGCGAGGAGCAGCCGATGCCGGCGAGGGTGACGATGTTTTCGTGCGGGACCTGGCGTTTCTCGAGGACTTTGTAGTAAGCGGCGAGGACGGCGAAGTCGCCGCAGCCGGGACACCAGGTGGGGTGATCGGCGGTGATGGCTTTCTTCGTTAACTTCTCGCGCGGCGCTTCGGCGGGCAGTGGGGCGGTTAGGGTCTCGCTCATAGATTAAGAAAAGTTCGTTTCGGCGAGGACGCCGAAACCAGCACGCGGGACGCATGCGCTACCCGGAGGTTCGCGCCCTCGCGCGTGATTCCTGATTTCCTGCGTTCCTGATTCATGTCGATCCTTCGGATACGGCGGCGGCGGCTTCGCGTTCGCCGGGAGGATGTTTGGAATGTTCGACCTTGCCGGAGGAGGCATGAATGGCTTCCGTGCCGGGCTTGGTCGATGGAGGTGGTGTGGGTGATTTC
>JBBRAF010000030.1:0-24485 GCA_038207045.1 Chthoniobacterales bacterium | reverse complement strand
AGAGTTTGAGCTCGCGCTACCGTTGTTGAAATGACCACTGCCGACACGCTGACGCCGGCAAGCAGGAAAAGCCGTCTCACGCGGCGCATGTTTGGTGGCTGTAGGTACTTCGCGCAAGTATTTTTTCAAAACATTTTCCCGTCAACTGCTTCGGTCGGAAAATTCTTCCCCGGCAGTTCGGTTACTTTTACAGTGGCGCGATGGGCGCCGATTCAACGAAAGGCATTTTGCTAGAGATTTCTCGACTTCGCTCGGAATGACAAAGTCGCGGCTATAATTCCAAAACGTAATCAGCCATCCGATTACACATCTCCGCATTGGGTACCTGGCAGTTACGGGCTGGTGAGTGTGTAGATGACGGAAATGGTATAGGTGCCCGGCGGATTGCTGCTCAGGTTCGAATTGAGCCGGTAATCCAGAGCGCGGGTTTGCGCGCTGGCTGATTGGGGGCCAGTGGACAAAACCTGGTTGCTAGTGGTGAGAGCAATGAAGCTGCTCGAGGTGGCCGGGGCGCGCACGGCGAGATCGGCGGCGGGTTTGTTCGGATTGGGATCACCGAGGCTGGGAGCGAAAGAAAAGGTGGAGGTCATGGCGCGCACGGAAAGCGTCCAGGTGCTGGTCGTCGAAGTAATGGTGAGAGTTTGCGCGGAAGTGCGAGTCACCTGGGCGACGCCGGTGGAACGATTGTAATCGGTCGTGGCAAAGGGGATGGAGACCGAGCTGGTGCCGGTCGTCAGCGTGAGGGTAGCGAACAGGCTGCCGACAAAAAGGAATGACGCGAGGCAGGCCAGTTGCGCGCGGCGTTTCATGGGTTTCTTGCGCTAAAAGTCTTGCGAATTTGTTTTGTTCGCTCGGTGATGGTGAAATCGAGGTTCTCGATCCGGGTGCGCTCGACCTTCAGCGCGAGTTTTGCGGGCGCGACATTTTGCTGCGGCTTGAGGGTTGCCGGATCAACGGCGAGTTCGTAAGCACCGGGCGCGAGATTAATCGCGAAAAAGCCGTCAGCTCGCACGGTTCCGCGCTGCGTTCGACCAGCGGGATCTGTCGCGATGATTTCGACTCCGGACAGATCGAGCGGTGGCTCATCGGCGATGTCCGCTTCGGATCGTTCGCGCACAAGGCGGATCGTGCCTTCGCAGGCTGTGGGTTTGGCCATACCAATCGCGAGTTGGGTGATCGCACCATTACTCAGGACAGCTTTTTCTGTCGGATGATTAGTGCTCTGATCATAATGAACATCATCCGGAGAGTTCACCACCACCGGGTAGGTCCCGCCAGCCATGGGCGCGAAAGTGAATTGGCCATCCGGACCAGTGAGCGCCTTGTTTGAACCAACTGCGACCTCCACTCCTTCGATACCGGTTTCGCCTGCATCCTGCCGCCCGTTATTGTTAGCATCGTCGAAGATTTGACCAGTCACCTGACCATGTCGTGGTAGCCAGGGGACGGGAATCTCAAAATCGTGGCGAAAGGTGAGCAGGATGGCGGTCTCGTTTGCCGGTTCGCCGATGACGCTGCCGCCGCCGCGATGAGTCTGGGCCGCTTCGATTCCCGCCCACCAATCTTTGGCGATGCGCCGGCTCACATCGACCCAAACGCGATCGGAGAATTCCTGGTTTACGTAATCATAAAAAGTGACGCCCGCCCGCGCCCGCCACGTCTCCGCTCGCCAACCCGCGGCCGCGGTGACAGAAACACCGGTGCGATTCAGTGCCTGTTTGTCGTCATCGAAATTCTGGGTGTAGCGCGCCGAGAACTCCGCGTTCACCTGGCCAGGTCCGCCCAATTTCTCCAAAATCTGCGGAGCCGGCCGGCTGAAATTTACGTCGGTGCCAAGAGTGACAAATCGCGAATCGCTTCTCCCCTCAGTGTCCGACTCGTGAGTCTCGGTCCCGCCGCGCAGGAGCAGATTGAGATTCCAGTCGGTTGCTTTCGGCTGATCGAAAGGAGCGAGATTGATGGCCAGGGCGCGTTCCGTCGTTTTATCGAAGAAGTCGCTCTTATTAAAATAGCTTGTCTCTTCGACCTCGGCGCTGCCGGAAGGCAAATGCCAGCCGCCGGCATTCGCATTCTTCCACCGAAGACCAGCATCGATCCGTCGCGACTGGCTGGTAAGGAGAAAATCTGGCCGGACATCTTCCTCTTCCGCGAGCGTTTTCTCCAGCGTTGGGACGACGTTGTATTTCGAATTGTTGTAATCGGCATACGCTTCCAGGTAAGTCGGATTAGCGCTGAAACGAAAGCTCGCGTAAGCGCGCTGGTCGTCGCGACCATTCTGCGCTCCGGGAAAACCTTTGTCGCCGGAAGCGAGCTCGACTCCAGCTTTGAGGGGCGAGTCGTCATTTTCTCCCGGACGAGTGCGATTGTAATGGAGCCCGGCCAGCCAGGCGACGCCGCTCCCGCCCCCGCTGTTTTCTCCCGCCGCCACGGAGAACTCTGCCCGCAGCGGAATCACGACCGGAATTTTCCAGCCGGTATCGAGACCGAACGCATCCCAATCACGTCCCTGCGGGCCGATGTCTCCCCGTTTGCTCAAAATGCCGACGCGCCAGAATTCGAGCGGACTGTCTTGCACGGAGCCGCTGACGGTCGCGCCAAAGACATCCTTGCGCGTGAGCGTCAGACTATTTTGCTCGGCGAACGCTTCAATTTGCAGATTATCTTTTCCCATCGGGCGCACCGCCACGCGCGCGCCGTCCCCGGTTTCACGAGTGGAAAGCAATCTCGGCGGAGCGGTCGCGACTTCGCCCGCTTCCAAGTCAAAATAGGGATTGTAAAGACCGAGGTGAAAAAAATTACGGCCGCTCATGTCGGGCAATGCGCTGAGCGCGCTCGATTGGATTCCGTTTCCTTGCGATGGATGCACAAAGGCTTGCGTGAGCTGCAACCTCGTATTTTCCGCCATTAATCCTTCCAGCGTCAGCTGCTCGTATCCCACCACATCGGCGCCGCGGCCGCGCCGACCATTGCTGCCGCCGCCGCCGATTCCCGCGGTCACGCTTCCTTTTAGCGTTTCAAAAAGTTGGGCCCGGTCGGCCGGGGCGGGCAACGGGAACGCCTCGGTATGAAAGTAGAGAAATTGTCGCGCCGAATCCCCGCTCAATTCCGCGATGTCGATCTCCGCTGCAGTCACGAACGACGTGACATCGGCCACGCCATAGCCGGTTTGCACTTCAATTGTTCCATCCGCGCTCTCTCCGACTGGGACAAGCAAATTTTCCGCTGCAACTATCGCGCGAGCACTCGCGGGCGAAACCGTGGGTTTGATCGCGCAATGCAACGGCACATTGCCGGTATTGATGATCTTGAATTTGTACTGCGCCTTCTCGCCGGGATGAACGAAGCGCGTTTCGCTGCCATCAATCGTCGCCTTCCCGTTCGCGCTCGTCGTGATTCGCAAAGGCACGCTGTGTTCGGTACCGTCGTCGCTGTGCGCGCTTATTCGCACCTCGCTCCCACCGGGCGCGCCGGGCGAAACATAAAGCGTATGCAGAAGAGTTTTCTCCTCATTTGGTTGCACCTCGAGAGCAACGTCTGTCCCGCCGAGGCAACGCAGCGCGCCCGCGTCAATATGCAAACGCAGCGTCTCTGGAGAGGCGCTATGGTTTTGCGCGTGAATCGCGAGCGCAGCAAAACTCCTCGGCCCGGCTTCAGCGGAAGGGATGGCAAGCGACCATTCGATCCCGCTCGATTGCGCGTGCAGCACCACGCTCCCCAGAATCAAAAGCAGCAGCCCTGCGACCGGCGCAACCCGCGGACGCGGCGGTCGAGAATGCGCCCACATGCATCAGACCGCTCAGTAGGTGAATTCAAGTTCGCCGGCCACCAGATCGCTCCCGCCATAATCGAGCACGGCGAGCGCGTTATATTTTTTCCCTTTTTCCAGCTTTGATTTTCCGTGTTCCGGCAGTTCGAAAAAAACCGTGCGTTTTTGTCCCGGCAAAATGGAGAACGACGGAACCGGGAAAGAGGCCACCGGCGCGCCAGCTTCATCGCGAAAAACCAGATTGGAATTATCGCTTTGAATATGAACGTTGCCGCTGTTGGCCGTCTGAATCTCCAGCCCGCGCTTCCCGTCGCGAGTTGTTTCCGCGACTTTCGTCACGGCGCAGCCGAGCTTCGCCGTCGCCTGCGGGTTGCTCACGAAAACTTTGGTGCCGATGCGGGAAACCACGCGCACTCGCAACTCGCGGCCGGGCGCGGCCGCTTCCGCCGGACGCTCGTCCGTCGTTTCGGCAAAAACCATGGAACGATACTCCTTCAAAGCCATCGGCCCCTTCGGTGTGGCCAGGGAAACGGTGACGATTTTCTTCTCACCTTTTTGCAAAGCGAACCGCTGCGGATTGACCCCGATCCAACCCGTCGCTGAATCCGGCGCCTTGTCCTTATCCGGAGCGACGGCTTCTACCGCGCCGTTTTCGTCCTGCCTCCAATCGGCCACAAAAACGCTGATCTCTTCCGCCTTGTCGTCGGAGTTGGCTATTTCGAGTTCGCGCGTGGCGCGGCTATCCGGGCCAAGATCGATCATTACCTTGCCCAGATTGACGACGATTCCGGCCTGCGCGGTGGAAAGGACCGCACCAGCAAAGGCGGCCAGGGCACAACGTCGCGAGAGCAGAGAGCAGGAGAAGCCTTTCATTAGTCTTCTAAGGAGCAGTGAGGGTATAAATGATGGCCAGCGTATAGGTGCCAGGCGGGTCCTGGTTGAGATTGCTCGTTAGCTGGTAATCCATGATAAAGGTATTGCCAGCCGTGGAAGTGCCGCCTTTGTTGCCGGTCTTCACGACCGCATTGCTCGTGGTGATAGCGGTGTAGGTTCCCGCAGTGGAAAGTTTATAGGAAAAATTGCCCGCGGGTTTGGAAGGATCGGTATCGCCCAGGGACGGAGAAAATGCGAAGGCCGCCGTGTTCGCTTTCAAGCTCACCGTCCAGCTCTTGTTACTCGTAACCGAGAGCGTGTTTGCGCTCGTGACCGTCTTTGTCGCCGCGCCGGTGGACGGATTGTAGTCGCTGGCCAGAAACGACATCGTGACCGCATTGGTGTCGATCCCAAGGGAGAGCACTTGCGGCACGACGCTGGTGATGGTGACGGTTTGAGTCGTTTGTGCTCCAGCCTGCGGAAGTAATCCCGCGGCAATCAGAACAAGAATCCCGAGGCCTATATTGCAATGCGATCTTCCGGGGCAGAGGTGGTTTTGCATTGGAATAGGGTGAGCTGCTTCCATGCCAGGATACGTACGTAATTCTCCCGTTGGCTCCCGACCGGATAGGATAAAATCTTAGCTTGCGAGCAGAGCTAGTCATTCCATTCCCTTCTTGACGCGAGCCTGTCTTCTGAGCGAAAAATTCTGCATATGCTGGCCAAGAAATATCGTTCAACCAAAATCGATTCGCTTCTTTGCCAGGCTTTCAATTGCGCACAGGACGGGATGGGTCTGGCAGATTGCGAAGGTCACATCCTGCGCGTGAACCCCTCCTTCTGTCGGATGACCGGCTATGCCGAAGCAGAACTCCGCGGACGAACCCCGCGCGAGATCACCCATCCCGAGGATCGCGAGGGCGACTGCGAGAAATTGGACAAGCTGCTCCGAGGAGAAATTTTCAGCTACCAAAGGGAGAAACGTTATCTTCACAAAAATGGTTCCGTAGTATGGGCCTCCGTCACGGCTTGGCTCGTGCGAGATGAATCCGGCCATCCGCTTTGTCTGAGCGGTCAGGTGCACGAGCTCACCGAACGCAAAGCGAAGGAAGAGAAATTGAAGCAACAAATCCTGCGCGAGGCATTTGCCGACACTGATGTAAGTGAACTTTTACGATCGAAAACTGGCGCCCGCCTGCTGAAAGTAGTCAACGCCATCTATCAAAAACAAACCTTGTTGGAGAAGATGGTTTCCGAGCCAACCAGGCAAAAAATTCCTTTTACAAAGCGTGAACAGGAGGTCGCGACGCTTTTGGCCAAAGGAAGAACAAGTAAACAGATCGCTCGCACGCTTGCCATTAGTCCCCGCACTGTAGAGGTGCACCGAGCCGCGGTAACCTCGAAGATGAGACCTGCCTCGCCGTCCGATCTTCCCATGTCACGTCGAGCGCAGCCGAAACATCTCTGATTATTTCCGCCGCCCAGGCGCAGTTAGAGATTCCTCGGCTCGGCCCGGAATGACAAGGACGGCGTCTTTCGTCTCTAAACTTTCGAAACGTACTCCGCCATGTGTGCGCGCATTTTCGTATCTGGCAGTCTCCCGACTCCGCCGCCTATGTCATCTTCGAGATGCGCCACGCTGTTCGTGGCCGGAATCACGCATGTAATAGCCGGATGCGCGATGATCCACTTGAGGAAAAATTGCGCCCACGATCCGCAATCGAATTCCGCTGCGAAATTCGGCAGTGCTTTTCCCCTGACGCGGGCGAATAAATCGCCGGCTCCGAATGGTCGGTTCGCGATGACGGCCACACCTTTTTCTTGGGCCAGCGGCAGCACGCGCTGCTCCGCTTCCCTTTCCATCACGGAATAGTTGATCTGAAGAAAATCGACGGCTTCGCCTCCAAGCACATGCTCCACTTCGGGCAAAGCACTCGCTTCGTAATGCGTCACGCCAATATACCGCACGCGACCCTGCCGCTTCCATTCACGCATGGTGGAGAGATGCGTGGCGGCATCGACTAGATTGTGCACCTGCATCAGGTCGATCGTCTTCGTGCGCAAACGCGCGAAGGAACGTTCCATCGATTCAATGCCCGCTTGTTTTCCGCGCGTCCAAACTTTGGTCGCAAGAAAAAGCGAGTCGCGCAGCTTCAATCTTGCCACGAGATCGCCGATCACTTCTTCGGCCCGTCCGTACATCGGCGAAGAATCGATCACGCGCCCACTCCCCTTCACCAGAGCCGCCAGCACTCCTTCGAGCGGAGCCGCGCGCGCCGGATCGACATCGAATACCTGCCACGTCCCCAGCCCGATGGCAGGCAGCCTTTCGCCGGAGGAAGCTATGGCTCGAGTCAGCACCTTGTCTGATTCGCGCAACGACTGCGCGCGCGATGTCCTCGGCGCGCAGAGAAAACCAGCGCTTGTCATACCGAGGAGGCGGGTGGCCTCGCGCCGGGTAAGTAACGTCACACCAATTTACTGCGTGCACTTCGGCGTCTCGTCAAAAAATGCATCGCGAAACTGGAACAATTGAATCCCGTTTTCGAGACGAAGCTGGGAGGGCCGCTGGCTCCGTTATCGCCTTATTACCATGGAGAAATCGCCGCCGCCTCGCGCTGGCATTCGCATTGCTAAGCAGGCGTGCAATGAAACTCAACGCCACTATCCTCATCATCCTCCTCGCCATCGCTTGCCTGCTCACATCGTGCGCGACTGACACCGCCCAAAATTCGACGAAGAAGAACACCGACCCGACAACGAAAGCTCACACAGGCGGTTTCATCATTCACTGACGCGGTGCGACTGTGATCAACACTCGCAGGACCTTCATCAAAGTCTCGGCTTGCGCTGGCGGCGCGGTTACGCTCGGCATTGCATACCCACGCCGCGTGCTTTCCGCCGAAAAACCCTTGCGCATTCTCATTCTGGGCGGGACCGGATTTACCGGACCGTACCAGGTGAAATATGCGCTTGGCCGCGGACACAAGATCACGACATTCAACCGCGGAAAAACCCATCCCGATGAATTGCCGGACGAGGTCGAGCAGCTCGTCGGTGATCGCAACGGTCGTCTAGACGCGCTCAAAAATCGCAAATGGGATGTGGTCATCGACAACCCAACGACGTTGCCAGCGTGGGTGCGCGATGCCGCACAGGTGTTGAAAGGAAACGTCGAACGTTACGTCTTCATTTCCACCATCTCGGTCTATGCCGATACGAGCAAGGGCGTGGATGAAACGGCGCCGCTGGCGAAGTACGAAGGTGAGGATGCGTTCAAGGAAACGCTCGAAGCCATGAAGGCATCTGGTTACAAAACCTATGGCCCGCTCAAGGCGCTTTCGGAGCAGGAAGCGGAGAAATCGTTCCCGGGGAAGACGCTCATCATTCGACCCGGATTGATAGTGGGTCCGCGCGACGAAACGGATCGCTTCACCTATTGGCCGGTGCGGGTTGATCGCGGCGGAGAAGTGCTCGCCCCCGGTACGCCGGACGATCCCGTGCAATTTATCGACGCGCGCGATCTCGCGGAATGGACTATTCGCATGGTGGAAAATCGCGAAAGTGGAATTTACAACGCGACCGGGCCGGCCAACCCGCTGGGCATCGGAGCCATGCTCGATGGTATGAAAGAAGCGCTGCATTCTAATGCAAAATTTAGCTGGGCGCCCACCGAGTTTCTGACAGAACAAAAAGTGGAAGCCTGGTCCGACATGCCGGTGTGGACGGGAGAAGACAGTGGAATGGCGCGGACCAGCATCAGCCGTGCACTCGCCAAAGGCCTGACCTTTCGGCCGCTCGCCCAGACCACACGTGACACGCTGGCATGGTTCAAATTATTGCCGACGGAACGGCAATCGAAATTGCGCGCCGGACTAATTTCGGAACGGGAAAAGGAAGTTTTGGCAGCGTGTCATAAGCAAGCTACGTCATCCTGAGCGGAGCGAAGGACCTCGCAAGTTAGGTCACGCAATCGAACCGTTGGGACGTCCCTCGCTTTCCTCGGGATGACGTAGCTTGCGCCCAATGAATCGCGCCCTCAAGAAAATCGTCGATGTTCGCGCAAGCGAAATCCGCGCTCTCGGTCTCGCCTTCGTTTTCAACTTTGTCGTCCTCGGCGGCTATTACGTGATCAAGCCGATCCGCGACGACATCGGCGCGGCCAATGGTGTCGATAAACTTTCCTGGATGTTCACCGGCACGATGCTGACGGTGATCGTCGCCAACACACTCTTCTCCGCCATTGTCGCGCGCATGTCGCGGCGTCGATTCATCCCGATTGCTTACCGGTTCTTTATCGCGAATCTCGCGCTCTTTTATCTGGCGATGCGTTTTCTGGGCAGTGCGGCCCAGTTCTGGGTCGGAACCGCTTTCTTCGTCTGGGTTAGCGTTTTTAATCTGTTCGTCGTCACCGTTTTTTGGGCGTTCATGACGGATGTGTTCGACACTGATCAAGGCAAACGTCTCTTCGCCTTCATCAGTGTCGGCGGCACCCTGGGCGGGATGATGGGTGCGTTGCTTACCGGCGCACTCGTGAAACAAATCGGCGCAATGAATTTGTTAATCGTGTCGGCGGTAATGCTGGAACTTGCAGCGCAATGCGTGCGATTTTTCCCGGTCAGCGTCAACACGCGTCATCCCGAGCACAGCGAAGGACCTCCCAAACTAGAAAACGCGCGAGCTAAAGAGAGGTCCCTCGCCGTCTCTGCGGCTCGGGATGACGGCGAAAGTAACCCAGAGCGTCCCATCGGCGGCGGTATCATGTCCGGAATTTCGCACGTCTTTCGCTCGCCTTATCTCCTTGCCATTTGCGCTTTCATGTTTCTCTACGCCATCACCACCACCTTCGTTTATTTTCAGCAGGCCGATCTCACCGCCCATCAGTTCCACGATCGCGCTGCTCGCACTGCCTTCTTCGCCCACATCGATACCTGGGTGAATTTCCTGACCGCGCTTGTGCAAATCTTTCTCACCGGTCGTCTGCTCAAGTGGCTGGGTGTGGGTCCAACGCTCGCGTTCTTGCCCGCTCTTAGCCTCATCGGATTCCTCGCTTTTGGAATTGCGCCCGCTTTGGGCTTGTTCGCCGTGTTTCAAGTCGCCCGCCGCGCTGGAAATTTCGCCATCACCCGCCCCGCTCGCGAAGTCCTGTTCACGGTTTTGCGACGGGAAGACAAATACAAAGCGAAAAGTTTCATCGACACATTCATTTACCGTGTCGGCGATCAAATTGGCGCCTGGTCGTATTCATTGCTGCATTGGCTGGGGCTGGGGCTAACTGGAGTGTCGTGGGTAGCAGTACCGCTGGCCGGCACATGGTGCGTATTGAGTTTGTTCCTCGGGAGAAAACAGATCGCACTGGCCGCTGAGCGTTCGCGCCAGTTGCCGTAATCCCGAGCGAAGCGCAACTCCGCTCGGGGATGACGATTTGGTGAATCCGAAAACGTAACTTCGCGCGTCCTGCCCGGGCGCGCGATGTGAGTCGAGCGGCTAGCGTTTACGATTTCACGAAAACGCCCAGCAATGGACGATTCGACGGCGTTTTCGAGCGAAAGTCGCTCACGAATCCATCAGCGGTGCGAATCTCAACATGACCGGCCGAGCGGCGCGCGTTGTAGACAAGCACGGAGCCGACCGGCGCCTGATACGGATCGGTCACGGGCAGTTTCTTGAACCCGTAATTATTGACTAATTCCTGCGCGGCCTGTTTCGCCAACGTCGTTTTCGGGCGCGAATCCACCACTCCGGAAGCGACCAAAGCTTCCTTCACCGCATGCCAGCAAAGCCGGCGGGAATGCGCGTGCGCGCGTTCCTCCGCGATCGTCGCCGCCCGCATTAACTTGGGATCGATCTTTCGATCAATCTTGCCAAAGGGCTGCACGATTTTGTCCGACCGGAATTTTCCAATCACATCGACGGAGTTAGTCTTGCCCACCGCATCCTTGAAAACGAAATGCTGCGGCGCGGCGCTCGGTTTCAGCGTCGTCATAACCAACGCGGACGCGCTCAAAGGAGCGAGAGCGCAGAAACCAGCGCTGAGGGCAGAGAAGACTTTGTTCATGGGGGACGGCCTCTATAACGCAGTAAACCCGGCTAACAACTGAATTTTTGCATAGAATTATCATAATTGCAATAGACTACTGTCCTGTCTTCAGACGTATATGCCCTCTCGCTCGCGGCGCTTGCGCCGTAACAGGAAAAGGTTGCATCGGCGGGCGGGGGGCGGTGTGCGCGGATAGTCATTCCTGAGCCGCGCAGACGGCGAAAGACCTTTGCTCGAGTGCTCACGCTTCGCCCGCGAGGTATGCTCGACCCGACCCTACCGGCTTTGTTCAGCGCGACTCGGGACGGCAGCGCTGGCACGTCGCAACATTGTCGCACCGGAGCCGTGCCTCTTTCCCTTTCATGTCACGCTGCGATTAAATTGGGGGTGAAGAAGTGAGGGACGTTTCCATCCGCGTTCGGCCGAGTCGAATTTTCTCTGGATTTAGAGTGCGGGCGAGCGATTGCGACAAAAGCTTCGAAACCGGGGGATTTCTTTGATTCAACTCAGAAACAACGGTTTTTGGAGTAGCCGGCGGAGTCGTTTCGCAGAACTCGGCGGCCGGCTTTTCGTTCCTATTGACATTCTATATGTCTTCATTAATCTTCACATATAGATAATCTATAAGAAGGCATGAGAAGAAAACGAAAAGCCGATCTCCTCCAGGGAACGCTTCACTTGTTGATCCTGAAAGCACTCGCGGCGCAGCCGCGCCACGGCCTTGGCGTCTCCCATCGCATCGGTCAAATCACCAACAGTACGTTCGAAGTTAAACCGGGTTCGCTCTTCCCCGCCCTGCACCGGATGGAAGAGGCTGGCTGGCTGAAATCGTATTGGGGAGATTCGGAAAACAATCGCCGGGCAAAATTCTATACTCTGACCAAAGCGGGCCGCCGCCAGCTGGAAACGGAAACGAAAGACTGGCAGCGCATTTCATTGGGAATCGCCAGCGCCCTGCGCGCGAGCTGAGGTCATGGCGTTCTTCGCAAAAATCATCCCGGCGCACCGCGCCACCCGCGTCGATCCCACTATCGCGCTCCGCTCGGCGTAGCGCGCGCGAGTTATGTCGCTCTTTCACTCATTGGCCAGTTTTTGGCGCAACGTCACTCAAAAGAAACGAATCGAGCGCGACTTTTCTGATGAACTGAACTCATTCGTCGAGCTCTCAACTGAAACAAAAATAAAGAACGGGATGACTGAAGCTGAAGCGCGCCGCGCCGCGCTGGTCGAACTCCAAGGCGCGGAACAGGTGAAGGAACGCGTCCGAGAATCGCGCCACGGATATCGCTTCGAGATTTTCCTCCAGGACTTGCGCTATGCCTTTCGCACCCTGCGCAAAGCTCCGGCATTCTCGCTCACGGTTGCGCTCGTCCTCGCGCTCGGAATTGGCAGCACGATTCTGATGTTCGCCATCGTCAACTCGGTGCTCATTGAAGGCCCGCCATTTCCGCAAGCCGATCGACTCATCACCTTGTGGCAGCGCATTCCGCAGGAACCGCGTGTTTCCTTTTCACCGAAAGAATTTATCGCCTGGCAAAAGCAGACACAGGTGTTTGAGAATCTCTCGTTCGTCACCGGCAGCGGTTTCACCATTACCGGCCGCGGCGATCCTGAGCTCGTCATCGGGCGAATGGCTACGCCATCCTTATTTGCGGTTTTGCGCGCGACCCCGGCACTCGGCCGCATCTTCACCGAGGCGGAAGCAAACGAGCATGTGGTTGTGTTGAGTCACGCGCTCTGGCGCGACAAATTCGCCCGGCGCGGCGACGTGCTTGGCCGGTCTGTCACCATGAATGGCGAGCCTTACACTATTATTGGCGTGTTGCCCGAGACCTTCGAGTTCGAAGGCCCGGATGCAAAGCTCTTCGTGCCTGCGAGCCTCGCCAATCCCATCTTCGCGCAGCATCCCGACGCCCATTTCCTGCGCGTCATCGGCAGACTCAAGCCCGGTGTTACTCCTCGGCAGCTCGATGCCGAAGTCAACCTTCTCGGCACGCGCGTAGACGATCCGAATGACCACTCAAACCGCCGATACTTTGCCCTTCCCTTGAAGGAACTGACCACCGGTGAGCTACGCACACCTTTACTCGTGCTTCTGTCGGCCGTTGCCTTTCTTCTCTTGATTGCGTGCGCCAATGTCGCCAATCTCACGCTCGCCCGGAACAGCGCGCGCCAGAGCGAAATGGCCATTCGCGCCGCTCTAGGCGCGAGCCGTCCGCGACTGATTGCGCAGCTCCTTACGGAATCGACTCTGCTCGCCTGCATCGGTGGTCTGGGTGGAATCGGCATCGCCACGTGGGGATTGGATTTACTCCGGAGATTTGCTGCCAACACCGTGCCCGAGCTGCTCCGCGCCCATGTCGACGCCAATGCTCTGATGTTTGCCGTTGCCGCGTCGATTCTCGCAGCCGTTTTGTTCGGACTCGGCCCCGGCTTCTCCGCTTCCCGCAGGAAATTTGGCGCCGCACTGAAAGGTTCCACCCGCGCGACTACCGGCACTGATCGCACACGCCAGGTTCTCGTTTTCGCCGAGATTGCCATCGCCGCCGTTCTCCTAATCTGCTGCGCCCTGATGATGCGCAGCTTCGCCTCACTCATGCGCGTCGATCCTGGATTTCGCCCAGCTAACGTCGTGACCGCAAACGCGACGTTGATGAAAGATCGCTACCCCGACGCGGTGCAGATGATCGAATTCTATCGAGCCTCTACCTCGAAAGTCCGTGAGCTACCGGGCGTGGAAGCTTCCGGACTCGTCACTCATTTGCCATTCGGCGGCAATAATTGGGGCAACGGGTTCGACGTGGAGGGACAAACGATGCCAGCCGGCGTCGATCTCAGTGCCCAGATTCGCCCCATCAGTCCCGGATACTTCGCCGCCATGGGAATCGCGTTGAAGCAAGGTCGCGACCTCAGCGGCAATGACAAGGAAAGGGCGCCGGGCGTCGCCATTGTTAATGAGCTATTCGCAAAACGTTTCTGGCCTAACGAGTCACCAATCGGCAAACGAATTCGCTACAATGGCGACTGGCTTTCCATCATCGGAGTTTGCGGCAACATCAAGCACTCCAAACTCGACGGCGATTCCGACTTGGAAATTTACGTCCCATATCCGCAGGTCTCACCCGACCTGCTGAAATTCGTCGGACGCGACCTGAACTATGTCGTGCGCTCGAATAGCCCGGGCGTCATCGGCGCCGAAATGCGCACCGCACTGCGCCGCCTCGACCCGAACGCCATCGTCAAGCTCAACACCATGGAGGCGTTGATCCGTGAATCGACCGCGCAGCCCCGCTTTCGAACCTGGCTCATCGCCGTCTTCTCCGCCTTCGCTCTCACACTAGCTTGCCTCGGCATCTACGGCGTAGTCGCCTACCTCGTGACACAGCGATATCGCGAAATCGGCATTCGCATTGCGCTCGGCGCGGGACGGGCCGACATCCTGCAACTTATTCTCGGACGCACATTCAAGCTCGCCGCGCTCGGAATTTTCGCCGGCCTTGTCGCGGCGCTTTTTCTTTCGCGCTTCCTCGCGGCCATTCTTTTCGGAATCACCACGCACGATCCCATCACATTCGTCACCGTCCCTTTCGGCCTGATTGCGATCGCACTTCTGGCCGCTTATTTGCCTGCGCGCCGCGCCACTCGCATCGATCCTGTAAGGTCGCTCCGCTACGAGTAACTGGTCTTTGCCTGCTGCTGTTTCAGCAACAGCGGAGCGTTTCACCAAATTCGCCTCCTCTGGAGAGCAGCGCGGAAAGGAGTAGGATTTCTTTCATGCGTCTGTTCTTGCGTTTTTTGAATGCCACCACCGTTCTCGCGACAATCCTGTGCGCTCCGGCCCACGCGCGCGAGCCGGTCTACCCTGGTCTCGGGTCGTATTCGCGTAAGATTGCCACCGACTCGCCGCGCGCTCAGCGTTACTTCAACCAGGGCCTCGCGTTGCTGCATGGCTTTAACCACGCTGCCGCCATTCGTTCGTTTCAGGAAGCAGCGAAGGTCGATCCGGAATGCGCCATGGCACACTGGGGCATCGCGCTCGCCGCCGGCCCGCACATCAACTTTCCGTTCGTACTGCCACCCATGGCCGAGATCGCGTGGGCCGAACTTATGCTTGCGCAACAGCACGCCGAAAAAGCGTCGCCGGTAGAACGCGCTCTTATCGAAGCGCTCAGCCATCGCTACGCCAATCCCCAGCCGGAAGATCGCGCCCCGCTCGATCAAGCGTATGCCGATACCATGCGCGAAGTTTGGAAAAAATTTCCCACAGATGCCGATGTCGGCGCATTCTTCGCCGAGTCCATGATGGACTTACGGCCGTGGAATCAATGGACACTCGATGGCCAGCCCAATCCCGGGACGGAAGAGATCATCGCTACGCTCGATTCGGTTTTGAAACTGAAACCGAAACATCCTTTCGCGAATCATCTTTATATTCACGCCGTCGAAGCGTCGCCGCATCCTGAGCAGGCCGACATCTCCGCTGAGCGATTGCGTCAATTACAACCCGGCCTCGCTCACAACGTGCACATGCCATCGCACATCGATATTCGTCGTGGCCGCTGGCAGCAGGCCATCGTGACCAATGCCCAGGCTGTCGAAGCCGACAAACGTTACCGGGAAAACGCCGGCCAACGGCCGCCTGGTCTGATTCCGGTTTACGCCGCCCACAATCAGCACATGCTTGCCTACGCCGCGCTCATGACCGGCCAGAGCAAGCTCGCCTTGCGACACATTCGCCAGATGGTCGCCGATCTGCCGCCTGATTTCCTGAAAGAGAACGCCGTCATGGCTGAAAGCTTCGTCGCTTTGCCTATGGAAGTGATGGTGCGTTTCGGCCGATGGGATGACATTCTCGCCGAGCCGGAAAATTATCCCGACTACATGCCATTCACGCGCGCGTTCCACCATGCCGCGCGCGCTGTCGCTTTCGCCGCGAAAGGACAGGGCGAGAATGCGCGCGAAGAGCAGGCGATCTTCACCGAGCGCGCGCAAGTCGTGCCGAAAGAGACTGGCGTAGGCAACAATACGGCAGAGGCGATTCTGTCTCTCGTTAGGCCGATGGTCAAAGGCGAGATTCTCATCGCCGAAGGCAAACTGGATGATGGTCTTGGCCAATTGCGCGCCGCCCTGGAGTTGGAAGACGCGCTGAAATATGACGAGCCTCCGGCGTGGATGATTCCCTTGCGGCATTCCATTGGAGCCAATCTGCTCAAAGCCGGCCGCTTTGCCGAGGCCGAACAAATCTATCGCGAAGATTTGCGACGCCTTCCCGAAAATGGCTGGTCGCTTTATGGTCTCGCCGAAAGTCTGCGCCTGCAGAATAAGGATGAACGTGAAATCGCCGCAACTGATGCGCGATTCCGGAAAATCTGGGCCAAAGCCGACCTCAAAATCACCAGCTCCTGCCTTTGCCAGCCGCGAACCTGATGGCGCAACGACGAACGGATTTCCCGTCGGGCGCAGAACAGCGATTTCAGATTCGCCACACTACGCCCGATCATGCCGAAATCATCGGCCGGCACCGGGCGCGCATGTTTCAGGATATGGGCATGGTCCCGGATGAATTGTTTGAATCGTTCCGGGCCAAATCATCCGACCAGCTGCGAAACCTTCTCGTTTCTGGTGACTACGTCGGCTGGCTTTGTTCCGATCCAAATGATGCGCAAAAAGTCATCGCCGGCGCGGGCGTTATTCTTCGGCAAATTCCACCGTTCCCGGTTCGTCGCGAGAATGGTGAAGCCGCGGTCGCTGACGGCCGTCAGGCATTGATCGTTAATGTCTTCACCGAACCAGAATGGCGGCGGCGGGGCCTGGCGCGCCTGCTTATGCAGAAAATCCTGGCCTGGTCACGTGAACACCACATCGAAAGTCTTGTCCTTCACGCCTCCGATGACGGCCGCTCTCTTTACGAACAACTTGGCTTTATTCCGACTACCGAAATGCGTTTGGCCTAGCGCCCCTTTACCACTCGGGGCGCAGAACCAGCCGGCCGTAACCGAAGCGATTATTTTGAAGCGACCGCGCCGCTCTTTTGCCCGCCGAAATTGCTCCGGATGGTAATGTTTTGTGGATTGACCGACCACGCAAACTGACCGCTAAACTTGCCGCCGCCATTGTTGGACAGCGTACCGATGAGTTGCCCCGTCGATGTAACAAAGACTTGCAACGTGGCGCTGGCTCGGCTGCTTGTCGCTTCGACGCGAAGACTTCGCTTGGCAGTGTCATATTCGGCGCGAGAGATTGTGACGGTATCCGCTGCGGTTGTCGCGGCATTAACGGTCAGCGTCGCGGAGCGCGCAGCGCCATTTAACGACGCTGTGATCCTCGCTGTTGTCGCGGTCGAAACCTGCGATGTCCTCACAGTGAAATTTGCTGATGATGCGCCGGCAGCCACCGTGACACCCGTGGGAACGGTGGCCGCTCCGCTGTTGCTGGCCAATTGAATAGCTGTCGCTGTCTGCGCTCGTGCGCTAAGCGTGACCGTGCCGGTGGAGGAACTTCCACCAGTGACCGCGCTCGGACTTAGCGTCAAACCCGAAATCGTGGCAGACGCCGGCGGAACCGGCGCGCCACTGGTATTAAGCAGAACGTCGGTGGCTCCGTTGTTTCCCCTCACCTCCATCGCGAGGTCAGGCTTGCTGTCGCCATTAAAGTCCGCCGCGATCACGAACCCGCCGCCTGAACTGGACAGCGGCGGGGGCACCACATAATTCACGGGCGGCTGAAAGGTCCCGTCGCCGTTGCCGTGCAAGATCTGGATCAAGCCGCGCGTGCCATCGGCCATGCCGCGCGCGATGTCGAGAAAGCCATCGCCATTGTAATCGGCAACCGCGTCGTCCTGCGGCGCAGAAACTGCATCAGTGAGTATACGCGTGCTCACGCGGAAGGTGCCGTCGCCATTTCCGAGGACAATGGCCTGACCGTCTCCATTTCCGAGCGGCACCGTGATGTCCTGAATGCCGTCGCGGTTGAAATCGGCCACATCGACATCGTTGCAGGCCGAGAAGAGGTCACCGCCAGGAACAAGGAGCATGATCGGCTGCCGCACGAAGCTTCCATCGCCGACCCCGAACAAAATCGACAGCTCAGTGTTTTCTCCACCGACCGCCAGGTCTTTAATGCCATCGCGGTTAAAGTCGCCAATCGCCATCGAATGCGGGAAGGTGTTCACGTCGATGTCGCGCCCCGGCTGCAGTGTGCCGTCGCCGTTCCCAAGCATGAGGGTAACAATCCGCGCAGGTCGGCATGGCGCGGTGAAGCAATCAATATTGTGCATGATGACGACATCGAGCTTGGCGTCGTTATTGATATCCGCCGCCAGCACCTGTGGTGAGTCGAAGCCCGCGGCGTTCGGATAATAGGTCGGCGCGCCGAAGCTACCGGTGCCGGTGCCGAGGAGGATCGCAAGACTGATCTGCGGGCTCTGAATCGTGACCGCCAGGTCGATCTTTCCGTCGCCGTTAAAATCACCGGCGGCGACGTCCTGCGTGTAGGTGACAACGGGGAAGTCGGCCTTCGGGCCAAATGTTCCATCGCCATTGTTGAGCATGACCGAAGCCGCCTTCAATCCGCTGCCCGCGAGGTCGGGTTTGCCATCGCCGTTGAAATCCGCGGCAACATGCGTGTTGCCGAGGAGCGGATAAGCCTGAGTGGTAAAAGTAGCTGATTGCCCGAGCGCTTGAGCAACTGCGCTGATCAGCAGGAAACTCGAAAGTAGTGCGGCATTCTTCATACGAGCCGCACCTTAATCGAAGCGCGCCCGCGCCGCCAAGACCGCAAAGGTAACTCGATTGTTACCTGACTCCCGCAACTACCCGTTAGCCGATCCAGACAGGATTACAGGATGAAAAGGAGCTCTGCAGATATCTTGTACAGTCCTGTTAATCCTGTCCTTCTACTTCCCGAGTTCGTAAAGATACTCAACGAACGACATGACTGCGCCATCGTATCCCGGGATCTTTGGGTTCGACGATTCGATCACGTAATATTCATCCGGCGCGTGCGCACCGCTCCCGTGCCCGAGACCGAAGTGACCGGCGGCAAGCTTCAACGGCTCGCCGGTGAAAACATAACCGGGATACGAACCGGCATTGCGCGGCCACATCACCGGTTCGATGCCCGCGCGCTTCAAGACCGCGAGTTGAGCCTGGATAAACGGCGCGCTCGCCGCCGTGCTCGTCGGATCATAACCGCCCGTCATATTAACGTCGATGTCGCCGAAGCCACGCTTCGCCAGATGCGCCTTGATCGCCGGCACCACTTCCGCGGCCTTCATATCGGGCACTAACCGGAAATCCATTTTCGCTACGGCCTTATGCGGCAACACCGTCTTGCCGCCCGGTCCGGTGTAACCGCCGACCAGCCCTTCGATGTTCGCGGTCGGCTGCGACTCCAGCCGTTCGTTCGCCTGGTCCCACGGCAAATCGTTGATCCAATGAGTCACGCTGAATTGCTTCTTTGCCTGCGCTTCACTGCGAATCTTCGAGGCGTTCGCGATCATCTGTTTTTCCTCCGCGCTGATCGGCCGCGGCTTCGCGTAACCGTCGATCGCGATTTCGTTGCCATCCTCCGAAACGAGTGTGTTGAGCGCTTTGACCAAATGCCAGGCAGGGCTGTCGACCATCGCCTTGAGGGACGAATGAATGTCCTTTCCCGGACCGCGCCCCCACTTCTCGCCGCTGGAGACCAGCTCCAGCTCGACCACACCTTTCGAGCCAAGATTCACCGACACAATCCCATCGAGATCCTGCATCGTCGACGGCATGAACACACCGACGGTTTTCGTCAGGGCCGCCTGCACTTCTGGCTTGTGCACGATCTGACCGATGTGCGGCGAACCAATTTCCTCCTCGCCTTCCGCCACCATCACCAGGTTCACCGGCATCTTCTTACCCGCGCCCTTGATCGCATGCAGCGCCGCCAGAAACGCCGACTCCGGCCCCTTCTGATTCACCGCCCCGCGGCCGACGATCGCCTTGCCCAGACCCGGCTTATCCACCAGCGCGGCATCGAGCGGCGGCGACGTCCACTCCTTCGGATCGAACTGCTTCACGTCATACATGAAATAAAGGCCCACCGTCTTAGCCGCGCCCGCATCGAGCGTCGCAAACACGCCCGGCTTCCCATCGGTGTTGATCACCGTCGCTTGCTGAAACCCCGCCTCCTTCGCCAGCTTCGCCATGTATTCCGCGCCTTCCGCGGAGTTGAGATCCTCCGCCGCGATCGACGGCAGCTTGATCCAATCTTGCAACCGCTTCACCGCCTCACTATGTCGCTTCGCGACCTCGGCCTTGATGTCGCTGCGGTCGTTCTCGGCCGAGTAGGTTGAACTCGGAGCCGCCGTGATGATGGCGAATGCGGCAAGCGCAGTAGCGTAGCGGGTGATCTTCATGAAATTGTTCATCGGACTTTGAGGGTTTTGGTCAACTGCAAGCTTCGCAACCCCCGCTGCTTCACAAGCTGAAGTCGAACGCTGCGGGATTTTGACCAACTCGGTGTAGGCATCTTGTGCAGCTTTGCTGGGGAGGACACGCGCCCTCGCGTGTGGTTCGTGGCGCCCTCGCCGCGAATCCCGCCAGAGCTGTTCGGCGAGGGTGCCGAACAGGGCACGCGAGGGCACGTGCGGTCCCCAGTGGCGAATCTGGCGCTCGAAGTTACAACCGATGCTGCGAGGTCCGCCTCGGCATCCGCCGTTGCACAAGAGAGGTCAGGTAACAACCACGTTACCTTTGCGCGGTTTTCTCATAAGAAGGAGCGGCTAGTCTTCGGCTCATTAGAAGTAGTTCGAAACAAATCAAACAATAGAAAGACCAGACAATATCATGAGAAGAAACCGATTGTATACGTGGCTCGGAGCGGCAGCTCTCAGCCTTATTTTGACGGCAATGGCAGCACCGGCCGCAAAGGCGCTGACTGTCGATGCCTTCGTGGTGAATCAAAGTTGTCAGGGCGGAGACTTTGTCCAAGTCACTCTGTCCGCCAACGTGCAGCCCAACCAACAAGCCAAGTTCCGCTGGGACTTCAATAACGACGGCGTTTTTGATACTCCAGCCAGCACCAACCCGACGGTGACGCATCTCTATCCTGACGAAAAGCGCGTCACTGCGCGCGTGCGTGCGGTGGCCACGGCTGGTGGAAGGGCGACCGACACAGTGACCTTCAGAACCATCCGTTGCGGAGGGGGCGGTGGTGGTAGCGGTAGCAACTGATAAAACCGCGGCAACGGCGACTCGCCGTCACCAAGCCGGAGCGTCCCATGCGCTCCGGCTTGTGCCGCTTGTCCGAAATGCGAGTGCAGCGGGCATTCCCTTTTCGTTAGTGTTACCTCAGCTTTTATGAGGCGCTTTATTCTCCCAATTGCAGCGACAACGACGTTCCTCGCGGGCGTTCTCGTCGGACACTACAAACTGCCTACCGCGGCGATGGCGTCTTCGTCAATTCCCCCCGTTGCCAAAGAAGCTTCGGCAGCCGCTCGGTCAGCTGCACTCTTAACTTCTGCCATGGACGGCGCTGAGCCTTCCAATGATCGAGTCGTTTCCGAGCGAACCGTCATTGATGCCCTCAAGAACATTGCTACTCATTCCGCAGATGAGCCCGTTTACGATCGGGTCAATGACTTAATCGATGGGCTCGACCCCGCAAAGGTGCCGGCGGTCATCGATGCTATCCAGCACCTACCAAAGCCGCGCGAGAAGAACATCTTTTTGTCGATGCTTGTCGGGAGGTGGGCCGAAGCTGATCCGCAAGCCGCGCTTGCCTATGCGCAGACGCAAGGGAACCGGAACAACTGGCTCGTTCCAGAAGTAGTTACAAGCTGGGCGGAACACGACTCTGCCGCAGCAACCGCCTGGGTGACGCAATTGCCGGCCGGCGATGATCGGAATCGCGCGTTGCAATCCCTGGTCTCGGTTCTTGCTGAACAGAATCCATCGGGCGCGCTCGACTTCCTACAAACTCTGCCAGAATCAAACCGGGATCAGTCGTTATATGCGCCAATTTTCAGCGCCTGGGCCACCTCAGATCCGGCGAAAGCTGGGGAGCATGCGTTGCAATTGCCGGGCGGCCCTATTCGCGACACTGCGTTACAATTAGTCAGCTCGCGCTGGGCGGAGCAGCATCCGGAAGCGGCCTATGCCTGGGCCGACAGTCTACCCCCTGGCTCCGGACGCGACGATGCGTTGCAGAATATTCTCTCTCAATGGGCGAGCAAAGACCCGCAAGCAGTCGCCGCGGTGGTCGCTGCGCTACCCATCGGTGCGATCCGTGATCAGGCGATGGCGGACGTTGCGCGGCAGTGGGCGGAGAGCGATTCACGAGCGGCGCTCGCCTGGGCGGAGAAGCTTCCGGATGGTAACGGCCGACTGCTCAGCTTGGAGAACGTGTTGTCAAACTGGGCGCAAAAGGAACCTGGCAAAGCCTCTGATTACGTCGCAACGCTTCCGGCAGACAGAACAAGAGATGAGGCTGCGCAAGCCGTCGCTGCGACCCTTGCGAATGCCGATGTAGAGGCGGCGCTGAGATGGGCCGACAAACTTCCCCCCGGCAATACGCGGGACAGCGCTCTCGAACCGATTATTTCCCGTTGGGCCGAAGACGACCCGCGCGCGGCGGCTGATTTTGCTCTCCATAATGGCACAGGCGAGGCAGCTCAGAATTTGCTTGAGAAAATCTCCGGCCGATGGGCGCAGACGAATCCGGCGGCGGCAATGGCGTGGGTGCAACAACTCTCCGATGCCGCCGCTCGCGATACTGCTCTGCCCAACGTCATATCCGTTATGGCTCACGACGACCCGCGCATGGCCGCTCAATTGGCCTCGCGACTTTCCGGCGACGCCCAAGCCGACGCGACCAGCTCCATCGTCTCGGAATGGGCTGGCACCGATCCCGCGGCAGCGAGCGCTTGGGCGGTTTCATTTCCCGAAGGCAAAACGCGCGAACAGGCTTTCCAAGACTTGATGAATCAATGGGCGAAAGCCGATCCGACCGCCGCCGCGAACTGGCTCGTCAAGTTACCGGAGAGTGCATCGCGAGATGCAGCGGTCAGTGCTTTCACCAACCGGCTCACATCCTCAAATCCACAAGCTGCGGCGCAATGGGCGGAGACGATCAGCAATCCGACGCTACGGGTGAGTCAAACCGAATTGGCCGCGCGGGCGTGGCTCGAAGTTGATTCAGTGAACGCGAATGCCTGGATCGCCGGCTCTACCTTGCCCGCCGAGGTCAAGGGGCGATTGTTGCCGCCCAAGAGCTAAGTCGGGTTGCTATCTGAGAGATCGGATGAGGAGCGCGCGCGGCCGACAAGGCTGCTCTTCTATGGTCGTTTCGTCTCAGAAGCCGCCTTCGAAGGTTTTACCGTCACTTCTTGTCCAACGTCGTACTCTGGTTTGCTCACACCCATAAGCCATTTGTCGAACCAGCCGACGATGTGCTGGAGGCGTTCCACGCGATGCCACGGCTGACCGGAGCGGGATAGCTCGTGGGATTCGCCGGGAAATTTCACCATGACGGTGGGCAAATGCAGGAATTTTAGCGCGCGGAACATCTCCTCGCCGCCGGCGCCGGGCGGGGTGCGCGTGTCGTTCTCGCCAAGCACGAACATCATCGGCGTTTTCACATTCTTAATATACGTAATGGGCGAGCGCGCTTTAAAATCATCGGGATCATCGAACGGAGCGGCTTTGAACCAGTTCGGCTGAAACAGGGTCAAGTCGCTCGTATACCACCAATCCGTCCAGCTGGCGATGTCGCGTTGAGCGACGCCGGCGGCAAAGCGCTGGGTGTGGGTGACAACCCAGTTGGTAAGCAGACCGCCGCCGCTCCCGCCGGTCACACCTAGCTTTTTGTCCTCGATATAACCGCGCTTGGTCATTTCATCGACGCCGCGCATCAGGTCCTGGTAGTCGTCGCCCGGATAATGATATTGGATGACGTTGCCGAACTCCTGACCGTAGGTCGTGCTGCCGCGCGGGTTCGGGTAAAGCACGACATAACCTTTGGCCACCATCCACTGGAACTCGTGCTCGAAGATGTAGCCGTAAGCGGCGTGCGGGCCGCCGTGGATATTCAGAATAAGTGGATATTTCTTGCTAGGGTCGAAGTTCGGCGGCTTCTGCAGCCAGGCCTCGATCTTCTTGCCGTCGAAACTTGAGTAAGTGAATTCCTCCGGCTCAGTCAGGTTCAATTGCGACCAAAGCTCACGATTCACATCAGTGAGCTGTTTTTGTTGCGCACTGGAATCGATCAGGAATAAATCGCCGATCCGTGTCGGCGTGGAGATGAGGCAGATGATCTTTGAGTCGTCAGGCGTAGCCCGGAAACTCAGGACAGCTTGATTGCCCTTCGTCACTTCGGTCATCGCGCCGGTGGCGGCATCGAATCGGCCGACGTTCGTGCAGCCTTCGCGACCGACTAGTTCGAGGATGCTCTTACCGTCAGCGCTCCAGATCGGTACGTTGCGGCCGCCCGCGCGCGGCGGCGCCTGATCACCAAATACGCCCTGCCCGACATCGTAATCGAAGTGTTCCGTCAGGTTTCGCGGCTTTGAGTCCTTGGCTGCCTCGAGCACCCACAAATCAGGCTCGGTGTAGGAATTGACCGGCTGATTCTGCGAAGCGACAAACGCGAGCTGTTTTCCATCCGGGCTCAGAGAAAGAGCGTGCACGTCAAGGTCAAGAGTCGTTAGCTTGCTCGGTTCACCGCCGCGTGGCCCAACCGATTAGATATACCTCATCGGCCAGTAGTAGTAGGGCACAAACACCGGTAACCAGGGGAAAAAAAGCAGCGCCCCCGCCATCGACCCGATTGGGT
>JBBRAF010000029.1:0-34276 GCA_038207045.1 Chthoniobacterales bacterium | reverse complement strand
CGGGAAAATGTTTTGAAAAAATACTTGCGCGAAGTACCTACAGCCACCAAACATGCGCCGCGTGAGACGGCTTTTCCTGCTTGCCGGCGTCAGCGTGTCGGCAGTGGTCATTTCAACAACGGTAGCGCGAGCTCAAACTCTGGCGCCTTCGAGATTAAAGCTCGGAGACGGTGTCGAGAATAAAGGCGAAACGTCGCGCGCACCGCGCTATAGTTTCAAAACTGCGGACGGAAAGCGGGAATCCGCATCGATCATCACGGAGTATTATCCGAAGCGAATTGTTCAGCCGTTTGCCAGCGCGGATCGCCAACTCGATCCCAAGATGGCGCGAGCGGCGACGATTGCGGAAGAACGTGCCCGCGCGCATTCGCGCTCGCTTTGCTGGCATTACGTCAAAGATGCGTTGCTCGCCTCGGGCGTAATCGATTCGCGGCCGAAGAGCGAATATGCGCGCGACGCAGCGACTGACCTAGTCAGCAATTACGGCTTCAAAAAACTGGCTGTGCGTGATCCGTTTGCGGCGCCGCTTGGTTCGGTGCTGGTCTATGGCTCGGGTCGCAGCGTCGGCCACGTCGAGCTGCGCACGAAGAACGGATTCGTGAGTGATTTTCGTTCGCCTACACCTTCACGGCGCCCGCTGATCGGGGTTTACGCCAAGCTGTAGCAACTAGCCGTCATCCCGAGCGACAGTCGAGGGATCCCGATGCCCAACGTGCCCGTAGCTTGCGCGGGATCCCTCGACTTCGCTTTCGCTGCGCTCGGGATGACCGGTTATTTCAATCGCGCGTTGAGTTTGATCTCGGTTCCTGAAAGCGCGACGGAAACGGGGCAACTTTTCTTAGTCAGCTCAGCCTGTTCCTGAAAAGCCTTGTCATCCATGCCGGGAACATCGGCTTCGCAATCGAGCTGCACGGACGTGATTTTCGGTCCGCCTGCAATCATCTCCAGATTGACCGTCGCGCTGGTACTGATCTGTTTCGGCGGATGACCTGTTTTGGCCAGATTCGAGGAGAGCGCCATGGAAAAACAGCCGGCCTCGGCCGCGCCGATTAGTTCTTCCGGGTTGGTGCCGGTGCCGTTTTCGAAACGCGACGAAAACGAATACGCGCCCTCGAACGCGCCGCTGCCGAGCTTCATCGTGCCGCTGCCTTCTTTGAGTGTACCGTTCCAAACCGCCGATGCTTTTCGTGTTGCCATGTATTAATGAGACGCGCCTGTTGCATACGTGCAAACAAAAGTGGAACCAACGCGCCTGAGCGGCGGCAAGCGCATCGCGATGTGGTCGGGCCCGCGCAACATTTCCACCGCGATGATGCGCGCGTGGGAGAATCGCGCCGATACCACGGTGGCGGACGAACCGTTCTATGCGTTTTATCTCGCTCGCACGGGCAAGGTCCATCCCGGCGCGGAAGAGATCATCGCGCGAGGTGAAACGGATTGGAGGAAAGTGGTGCGCCAACTTACCGGCCCAATACCGGAGGGCAGAACAATTTTTTTCCAAAAGCAGATGACACAACATCTGCTGCCGGAAGCCTCGCGCGATTGGCTGACGCAAATGACGAATTGTTTTCTCATCCGCGATCCGGCGGATGTGATTGTCTCCTACACGAAAAAGGCCGGTGACCCACGTCTGGAAGATCTGGGCTTTGTGCAGCAGTTGGAGATTTTCAATTTTGTGCGCGAGCAGACGGACGAACCTCCAGCCGTGATTGACGCGAAAGATGTTCTGCAAAATCCGGAACGGACGTTGCGATCACTCTGCACTGCGCTCGAGATCGAGTTCGACGTTGCCATGTTGTCATGGCCGCCCGGTTTCCGCCCAACGGACGGAATCTGGGCGAAATATTGGTATGCCGAAGTGGAGCGCTCGACCTCATTCATGGCGTATCACGAGCGCACGGCTGCGATACCAGCACATTTGAATGATATACACATGCACTGCCGCGCGATTTATGACGAGCTGCACAAACACCGAATTTTTTGAACCGCGGATTACGCGGAAGACACGGATCAGCCGGATTCTTATGTATTCATCTGCGATATCCGCGTAATCCGCGGTTCAAAAGAAATGCTGCAAAAGTTCGACGCACGAAATCGCAATCTCATCGTTAACGTGAACGGACGTTTACTGCACCGTGATGAAGCGGGCGTGAGCCCGTTCGATTCGGCGGTGCTGGGTGGGGATGCGGTGTGGGAAGGTCTCCGCCTTTATGACGGCAAAATCTTCAAGCTGCACGAGCATCTCAATCGGTTAGAGCGCTCGTCCCGAGCTTTGTCATTTGTCGAAGTTCCCCCGCGCGAGGCCATCATCGAGGAAATTCGGCGCACGCTGGCAGCTAACGAGATGAAGGACGACGTGCACATTCGGCTGACGCTCACGCGCGGCGTGAAGATCACGTCTGGCATGGACCCGCGGCTGAATCAGAGCGGCCCGACGTTGATCGTGCTCGCGGAGCACAAGGCGCCGGTATACGCAAAGACAGGTCTTACCTTGAAGACCGCATCGGTCCGCCGGCCGCCTCCGGAGATTCTCGACCCGCAAATCCATCACGCGAATTTGTTGAATTCGATTCTGGCCAAAATCGAAGCCAACAACGTTGGTGCCGATGACGCTCTCATGCTCGATACGCGCGGGTTTCTCGCGGAGACAAACGCCACCCACATTTTTATCGTCAACGGTGGCAAGGTGGAAACAAGTCGGGTGCTGGCATGTCCGGAAGGGATCACGCGCGCAACCGTGCTCGAGATTTGCGCATCCGAGAAAATTCCACAGGCCGAGCGCGATATCGCGCTTGATGAGATTTATGCCGCCGACGAAATGTTTTGCACCGGCACGATGGGGGAGCTGGCCGGCGTCGTTAGACTTGATGAACGCATCATCGGCAACTGCGAAGTCGGCTCTATGACAAAGCGGCTGAGCGATCTCTATGCGCGACGCACCGCCAGCGAAGGCGTAGCGGTCGCGTAGCCGCCAAGGTTTCCGGGGAGCGCGCGTGCCCTCCCCGAATTTACTCCGTGCGCAGAGCCTGCACGGGATCAAGCATGGCCGCGCGCCTTGCTGGAAACAGGCAGGCAAGCAAGGCCGCCAGACCCAAGATGTGGGAAAAGCCGGGAATCACAAACGGCTTCGTCGCCCAGACTTCGTTTCCGTTAGGGCCAACCCATAAAACCGGCATGTTCGGAATTACGCCCACGATGGTATGCGCAACGCCGTCCAGCGTGATGGTGCGGCCGATCACGTTGGGAGCACGCCCGAGCCGTTTCTGCCAGAAGTGTTCCGAAACCATCGCGACGTCGGCGCCTTCTTCTTCGGAGGAGAGGAAATTGCGGCCGAGGATGGGGCGAACGCCGAGCACATCGAACCAGTTCGCGGTCACCCGAAACAGGGGCAGCTGCACCGGATCGCCCAGCCCGCTGAAAGTGGCCGCAACACCGTTTTCCGCGGCGAACCCGGAGAAGATCGTCTGCCCCTCGCGATAATGCAGGAAGCGTGGCCGCCTAGCGGAAGGTTGATCTCGTTACCGATGCGCTCCTTGTCGCCGGCGAGGATATGCACCACCCGTCCCGGCTCGACGAAGGGAAGCCCGCGCAGAAATAAATCGTTAATCAGGCTGGAGATCGCGGTGTTTAGTCCGATACCGAGAGCGAGCGTCACGACCGCGAGAGTGGTAAACGCTGGCGATTTGAGCAGCTGCCGAAGCGCGAACCGGAGATCAGTCATAGGAAAAGCGCGGTTAAATGTACGGAGCGGAGCCAACGGATTCAATTTAATAGACGCCGCGGCGATGCAATTTTGTCTGGAACACGCGAGACGCACACGCAGCCAAGGATTTTCTGCGCCGCGAGATGCCGTCGCGGCCCACCAAGGCGTGACAGCGCCTTTCTCGGTGATACCGTGCGCGAAATGGAAGCGGCCGACTGGGTTTCGTTAGGCGACAAGGAACTTCTTGAGTGTCGGATTTCCAGGCTCGGCTTGCGGCTGGAGGGAACGGCGCTGGAGCCTTTGATCAAGCAGCTTTACGATGAGCTTTCGGCGAAAGGGGTCACGTTTCATCCACCGTGCTATGTCGGCGATGAATGGTTTGTGCCCGTTGGCATTCCCGCGATTTTCGTGCCTTTTTTTCTGGTGCATGATCGACTGCGCGCGCTGGAGCGGACGATGATGCTCGAGGTCGAGGGAGGAACCAGGGAGTGGTTCATGAAATTGATCCGGCACGAGGCGGCGCACGCCTACAGCTACGCTTATCAGCTTACGCGAAAGAAAAAGTGGCGGCAGACTTTTGGGCAAACCTCGAGTGAGGGAACGCCGAATACCTACCGGCCGCGCCCTTTTAGCCGTAGCTATGTCGTGAACCTTGACGACTGGTATGCGCAGAGTCATCCGGACGAAGATTTCGCCGAGACTTTTGCGGTCTGGCTCGCGCCGGGGCTGGCGTGGCGCAACCGTTATGCGAACTGGAGGGCGCTGCAAAAACTTGAATACGTCGACGAACTAATGCGCTCGCTCGTGGGTAAGCCTCCGGTGCATGTGCCGGAATATCGCGCGACTGACTACGATTGTCTGAACCTCAAGCTCAAGACCTATTACGCGCGCAAGCGGAAGCTCTACGAAGATACCTATCCAGATTTTTACGACGCTGATCTGCGGCAGCTCTTCGCCGCGACGGCCGGGTTGAAGGCGAGCGCGTATCTGCGCTTGCGGCGGCGGCGGCTGATGAACTCGGTGTGCCAGTGGACTAACGAGAAAAAATATCGGGTGAACAAGCTACTCGCTCGACTGATCGACCGCTGCGATGAGCTAGGACTGCACGTGCACAACGACGATCCGCAGCAGGACTTTCGCGTTACCTCTTACATCACGACGCTGGTGATGAACTATCTCTTCACCGGCAGGTTCAAGCGCACCAAATAAGCGTGAAGAAGAAACTCAAAGTCCTCGCCCTTTTCGACGCCGTGCGTCCCACGACGCTCGATCAGGACCTAAGCAAGGAGATGAAAACCGATGACTGGAAAACCGAAGCGAACGTCATGGCCGCGCTCGGCGCGCTCGGCTACACAGCGGAGCATCTGGCTCTCTTCGACGATCTCGATCTGCTCGGGCAAAAACTGGAGAACTTCGCGCCCGATGTTCTTTTCAACCTCGCCGATCAGTTCAAGAATAACCGCGGGTTCGATCAGAACATCGTTTCATTTCTAGAAATGCAGGGCCTGCCCTTCACCGGCTGCGGGGCGACTGGTCTCATTCTTTGCAAGCACAAGGGCATCTCGAAAAAGATTCTCGGGTATCATCGTATACGGGTGCCGAACTTTGTCGTCATCCCGCGCCGCCAACGCATTACCCGACCCAAGCAGCTCAAGTTTCCGATCGTGGTCAAACCTGTAAAAGAAGAAGCCTCCTACGGCATTTCCCAAGCGTCTTTCGTCGAAACCGACGAGCAGTTCCGAGAGCGCACGGCGTTTATCCACGAAAAACACGACGCCGACGTCATCGCTGAGGAATACATTGTCGGTCGCGAACTCTATGTGAGTTTGATGGGTAACTTGCAACTGAGGGTCTTTCCCATCCGCGAGCTCGTCTTTAACGAAGTTCCGCCAGACGAACCGAAGATGGCGACCTATAGTGCGAAGTGGAACGAGGAGTATCGCAAACGCTGGGGCTTACAGAATCGGTTTGCGGAGGACCTCGATCCGGCGCTGGTGGCGCGCATCGAACAGATGTGCAAACGCATCTACCGCCTGCTCACGATCGATGGCTACGCACGAATTGACCTGCGCCTCACGTCGGAAAACGAGGTTTATTTCATCGAGGCAAACCCAAATCCGATTCTCGCCGAGGATGAAGACTTCGCGTTGGCGGCGGGCAAGGCCGGGCTGCCGTATCCGCAATTGATCGAGCGCATCATCCGGCTCGGGATGAAAACGCTTCGGGATTAAGCTTTTGGTTTCCTGATTCAACATCCTTTTACTTGGGCGCGGCATCTTGCATGATTAGATGATGGCCGACGCCCTTACTCCGATGATGCAGCAATACCAACGGCTGCGCGGGAGTGTGCCGGCGGATGTGCTGTTGCTGTTTCGCCTCGGTGATTTCTACGAGCTTTTCTTCGAGGACGCGAAAGAGGCGGCGGCGCTGCTCAACGTCGCGCTGACCAAGCGCAACGGCGTGCCGATGTGCGGCGTGCCATATCATGCGGCGCAGACCTACATCGCAAAGCTAATCAAGGCGGGAAAGCGGGTAGCGATTTGCGATCAAACGAGCGAGCCGCGGCCGGGAAGGATCGTGACGCGCGACATCACGCAGATTATCAGCGCGGGGACGGTGAGCGATCCCGATTTGCTGGAAGCGAAGCGGGCGAATTATCTCGGGGCAATCTACCAGCATGAAGCGGCGTTTGGTTTTGCTTACGCTGACCTGACCACAGGTGAGTTTCGTCTCACGCAAACAGCCGAGCGCAGTGCGCTGATGGACGAGCTGGCGCGGGTCCAACCGTCGGAGCTGCTGGTGAGTGAGGAACAGCGGGAACGGTTTGGCGAGATCGAGCATGCACTCGCGCACGACAGTTACGCGTTTCTCCCGGAACAGGCGGCGTTTACGTTGTGCGAGCATTTCCGAACGAAATCGCTCGATGGTTTCGGTTGCGGGGAAATGCCGGCGGCGGTCGGCGCGGCCGGTGCGCTGGTGCATTACCTGAAGCATCATCTGAGACGGCCGATTGATCATTTGAGCGGATTGCGCTGTGAAGCGGCGGGCGAGTATGTGCTGCTGGATGCGGCGACGCAGGCCAATCTGGGGTTGGCAGAGACGCGCGGCGCGCGGGATGCGACTTTGCTGGGCGCACTCGACCGCACGAGCACTCCCATGGGCGGGCGAAAATTGCGCGATTGGATTTTGCAACCGTTACGGAATTTGCATGAGTTGCAGCGTCGTCAGCAGCTGATTGCTGACTTGCTGGAGCAACCGGATCTGCTCGCACAACTGCGCGCGAGTTTGAAATCCATCCGAGACATCGAACGGGCGGCGGGCCGATTGTCGCAGGCATCGGGGAATGGTCGTGACCTGGTGGCGCTGAAACTTTCGCTTCGACAAATTCCGGAGCTGAAACTCGAATTGCAGACATTTCTCGACCGGTTGGCCTTCGGAAAAAATCATGTGAGTGAGAACGGCAGCCCGGAGTTGCTGGCGCAACGTTTGCAAAACGAAATTCGCGAAATGCCGGCGGTGGCGGCGAAGCTGGAGCGCGCGCTGGCGGACGACGCGCCGATGGCGTTGAAGGAAGGCGGGATTTTTCGCGACGGATTCGATGCGCAACTCGACGAAATGCGCCGCGCGTCAGGCGAGGGAAAGAGTTGGATCAATGCGCTGCAGGAACGCGAAATCGCGGCGACCGGGATCAAGTCGCTCAAAGTGCGGTTCAATTCGGTCTTCGGCTACTTCATCGAAATTACGAAGTCGAATCTTGCCAGCGCCCCGGCACACTACACGCGCAAGCAAACGACAGTGGGTGGCGAGCGATTCATCACGCCGGAGCTGAAGGAGATGGAGGCCAAAATTCTGGGCGCCGACGAGCGCGCACGGAACCTGGAATATCAGTTGTTCGTGAAGTTGCGCAATGAGGTGCTGTCTGAACTCGGACCTTTGCAGCGAACGGCGGAGGCGATTGCGACATTGGATGTCTTGTGCAGCCTGGCCGAGACGGCGCGGCTCTACAATTACGCGCGGCCGCAGTTGAACGAATCACGCCGCCTGGTCATTCGCGACGGGCGTCACCCGGTGCTCGATCAAAATCTCGCGGAAGAGAAGTTCGTGCCGAACGATACCGAGCTGGATGGCGAGAAGCTGCGGCTGGCGATTATCACCGGCCCGAATATGGCGGGCAAATCGACTTATATCCGGCAGGTGGCGCTTATTGTTTTGATGGCGCAGATCGGCAGTTTTGTGCCGGCGGCCAGCGCGGAGATCGGATTGGTGGATCGGATTTTCACACGCGCGGGCGCAAGCGACGATCTCGCGCGCGGCCAATCTACTTTCATGGTGGAGATGAATGAGACGGCCAACATCGTGAATAACGCGACCGAGCGCAGCCTCGTCATTCTAGACGAAATCGGCCGTGGAACTTCCACCTTCGACGGCTTGTCCATTGCGTGGAGTGTGGCGGAATACCTGCACGACACGATTAAAGCGCGCACGCTTTTCGCCACGCATTATCACGAACTGACGAAGCTCGCGACGCAACGCGCCGGGGTGGTGAATTTCAACGTCGCCGTCCGAGAATGGAACGAGCAAATTATTTTCCTGCGCAAGATCATTCCGGGCGGAGCTGACAGAAGCTACGGAATTCAGGTGGCGCGCCTGGCGGGATTGCCTCGCGACATTCTGGAGCGGGCAAAAAATATCCTGGCGAATTTAGAGAGTCCGAACGGCGCGGCAAGTGAGCAGGCGAAGCCGCGGCGGGGGAAGAAGAAGGCACGAAGCGATAAGCCGCAGCTGGAGTTGCTTTGATCAGGCATCCTGAGTCGCGAAGACGAAGAAAGATCTCGCGAGCTCAAGGAAGACGTTCGTGAGGTCCTTCGCTCCGCTCAGGATGACGCAGTATTTATGCTGACGCAGCAAGGGCGCCAACTTAGAATCTTTCAGGCAAGCTGGCCGTCATGGCGATCAAGACCGAGAAAGACCTGAGCGAGGAGCAGCGCGCGCATTGGCTGAAAGCCGTGGCGGCGATCGAGCTGCGCAATTTCGGCTACGCCATCTCGCTGCTGCAGGGAATTCTAAAACAGCAGCCGGAGTTTATCACGGGACGACAACTGCTGCGCCGGGCTGAAATCGCGAAGCAGAAGGGCGCGAAGAAGAAGTTTCTCAATATCTCTACCGCCTCAGTCGCCTTGATGAAAGTGCAACGGGAAATGAAGCGCGACGCGCGGCGCGCGGTGGAGCTGGTCGAGAAAATTCTGGAAGACGAGCCGCGCAATAAGAACGCGAACCTGGCGTTGAAAGAGGCGGCGGTTGCGGCGGGCTGGCTGGAGACGGCGGTATTCGCGGTGGAGACATTGGTCGAAGAAAGTCCGCGCGAAACGAAGCTGCTGCACGAGCTCGGCCGGCTTTATCACGACCTCGGGGAGACGGAGCGGGAAGTGGATATTTACAGTCGCATCAGTGAAATCGATCCGGCTGACGCGGCAGCCGCGCGCCTGGGGAAGGATGCTTCCGCGCGCGGATCGATGAGGCGGGGCGGCTGGGGGCAGGCGGAGAGCTATCGCGATTTGATCCAAGACAAACAGGCGGCGGTGTCCCTCGAGCAACAGAGTCGGATGCAATTGACGGATGAGTTGCTCGATCAGCAGATCGCGGAGACTTATGCGCGGCACGAGGCGGAGCCGCAAAATGTGGATGTTGCGCGCCGGCTAGGGGCGCTGAGCGAAGGGAAGGACGACCTGGAGACGGCGATCGCGTGGTACCGTTATGCCAGCGGATTAATGCAGGAGAGCGATCCGGGGTTGACGCGAAAAATTTCAGATCTTGGGGTGCGACGAGCTGAGGATGAGATCGCGGAACTGGAGCAGGCCGTCGCGAATCATGAACGGGAAATGCCTGGCCTGGAGCAAAAACGCGTGGCATTGGCCGAAGCGAAGCAACACCGCGCGCAGATGCTGATCGCAGAAGCGCGTGGCCGGGTGGAGCGGAATCCGACCGATCTGCAGTTTCGTTTTGAGCTGGGCGAGCATCTGCTGAACGCCGGGCAGTATCGTGAGGCGCTGCCAGAGTTGCAGCGCGCGCGACAGAATCCAAATGCGCGGCTCAAATCGATGAATGCGCTGGGACGCTGTTACCGCGAGTTGGGAATGTATGATCTGGCGGCGCGGCAACTGGAGGAAGCTTCACGAGAGATTCTGAGCATGGACGCGACGAAGAAGGAGATCATTTATAACCTGGGTCTGGTCTACGAAAAGATGGGCGACCGCGAGAAAGCTCTTTCCTGCATGAAGCAGATTTACGAGGCGGATTATGGCTACAAAGACGTGGCCGAGCGCGTGGAAAGCTCTTACGCGACAGGCGGGCGCGGCTGAAATCACGGCGGCATTGCCGCTACCGGGAGCGGAGCGCGCGAACATTACGGCCAGCGAAGAACCTGGCCGCGATTCAGCAAGAGCCGGAACAAGCGTTCCCGGCGCTACTTAAACTCTAATATCTGATGAAACGAACACTGTTTATAAATACGGCGATTGCCACGGTGGCAATCGGTGGAATGGCCTTTGCCGCTGATACCGACAAGGCCTCGGCTAACAACTCTCCGCATTCACTTAGCTCCGCTGACAAGGCCTTCATTAAAGAAGCGGCCAAGGGTGGAATGATGGAAGTGGCGATGGGCAAGATGGCGGAACAGAACGCCACCAGTCCCGAAGTTAAGAAGTTCGGCGCCCGCATGGTAGCCGATCATGGCAAGGCAAACTCCGAGCTGAAGTCGATCGCGGCGGAGAAAAAAGTAGAGCTTCCGGCCGATAAAGAGGCGGGCAAATGGAAGTCTGACAAGGAATACACCAGCATGATGGTAAAGGATCATGAGAAGGATCTGGCGGACTTCGAGAAGGAAGCGAAAGATGGCAGCGATGCCGATGTGAAACGCTTCGCTGACAAGACCTCGAAGGTGATTCGCAAGCATCTGGAGATGGTGAAGGATATTGACGGAAAACTGAAGTAACTCCTATCGTTTCTGAGAGGACGGCGCGCCTGCGTTGGCGCGCCGTTTTTGCGTACGGCTTCGCTGCCTTGGAATTGCGCAGCGTGCCCAGCGAATATTTTTCGCGCAAGTCCGCCAAGGACGCAAAAGCTCAATAAGACTGCGCGTTCTACGTCAGGCATTCCCGTGGACAGCGCACCTTCACCATCGCGGTCATGCCAGCTGGTGACGCGGTTTTGCCGTTGACATTGCGTATTTGGCCCAGGCTGCTTTCGCTTTAAAGTCGCTGCGCGATGGAGCTCTTGGTCGCCGAAGATTTCGAACCGCGTTTCTTTAGCGGAGGGTTGACGCGTTGGTATCTGCCGCTTTTCCATGAATTCGTTGCGCAAGAAAAGCCGCGCCTAATTGTGACGGTTGGCCTGGGTGACGCCCAGGCGCACTTCATTTTCTGCCAAACCGTCGCGGAAAAGAGAATTCCATCGCGCTGCCTCGCTATCCGCCGTGAGCAGAAGGAAGAATCTGGAAGTGATGATCCGGCGTGGCTTTTTGTGCAGAGCACGACGGCCAACCTTTACTCCGATATTTCGGAGCTGCTCGCGGCCGATCCGATCATCGCTGCGCAAAGCGTCGCCGATCGATCGGTCGATTTGTTGCTCATCGACGACGTTGATGCAGGGGAGGCATTCCGGCACGAGATCGAAGCATGGCGCCCGAAACTGAGCGAGCACGCTCTCGTGCTGGTGCATGGCATTAATCTCGAGCGCGCTGATTTGCTGCGAAACGCCTGGGATCGTTTGGAGGGAGCGAAGGCGGAGTTCGACGAGGGAATCGGTCTTGGCGTGGCGGCCTTCGGCGGTGCGATAAAGCATTCGCCATTGCGCGAAGCGTTGTTTCGCGATCCAGCAGCGGCCGCGCGAGATTGTCGAATCGCCGCGGAATTGATGAATGCGCGAATCCGTGCCCGCCGTGCCGAGGAGCAAGCATGCAGTCTGAGTGTGCGGCAAATTTGGTTCGATACGCTGGTGCACGATCGCGAGCGCGCGCAGGTTGTGATGGAGACGCTGCAAAGCCAGCGCACTAATTTGCAAAAGCGGTTCGCCATTCTGCAAAAGGATCGAGCCAAGGCGCAGCTGGTGATCGATTCGCAGGGGGCGCAGTTGCAAAACATGGCGGCATCGCTCGATGCCGCGCGGGAAAAGGCGGAGGAGCTAAAGCGCGTGGTGGACAATGCGAAGAAAGCATGTGGTCGCCGCCGTCGTTGTTTCAATGTGAGCAAAGATGGAAAGGTCAAGCGCTCCGTGCCCGAAAAGATCACGCGCGAGATCAAGCGCATGCCGCGTAAAGCGCGCCAGTTCTTTTCGATCCTGAGCCGTCAGCCCTTGCCCGCCGCCGATGGGGTTCATGCGCCTCCTGAAAAACGCTACGCGCAATGGATAGCCGCGCATGAGCCCGATGCGGTAGCCCTACAAGCACAGGAAGCGGAATCCGCTGCCTGGTCGGTGCGCCCGAAAATTTCTCTTCTCATTCCCGTCGTAGACACCCCACCAGCGTTTCTGAACGAGCTGCTGGCATCGGTGGTGGCGCAGACTTATTCAAACTGGGAAGCTTGCATCGTCGACGGTGGATCGCGCCGGCGCGGGACTATTGCCGCGCTGAATCGCTGGCGGAAAAAGGATGCACGCTTTCGGGTGGAGCGTCTGGCCAGGAATATGGGCATCTCCGAGAACAGCAATCGCGCTTTGCAGATGGCTACGGGCGATTTCATTGCCCTTGTCGATCACGACGATCGCATCGCGTCTTTCGCGATGTATGAACTGGTTTTCGCCATTCGGCGCCACGCCGAGGCGGAGGTCTTCTACAGCGACGAAGATCGTCTGATGCCATCGGGCGCGCGGGCCAAGCCATTCTTTAAGCCGGAGTGGAGTCCTGAGCTTCTCTATTCGTTCATGTATATCGGGCATCTGACTGCTTATCGAAGAGACTTTGCTCTTGAACTCGGCGGTTTTCGGAAAGAGTTCGATCTTTCACAGGATTACGATTTCGCGTTACGCGCGACCGAACGGGCGAGGGAGATCCTTCACATCCCGCACATCCTTTATCATTGGCGCGAGCATCCCTCTTCCGGTGCTAGTGGCGGCAAGCCTGAGGCGCGCCGTTCCAATATCGCGGCTCTGGCGGACGCGGTGCGACGGCGTGGGCTGGACGCGGACGTGCTGGAATTGCCAACGGCTAATCGGGTGCGGATGCGATTGCCAAAACCTCCCGGCGTCTCCGTCGTTATTCCGACTGACTCACCTCTGCGCGCCGAAACTTGCGCGCGTGATCTGCCGGGCGCGACGGCTTATGCGGAAGTGGAGTTCATCATCGTCACCAACACGGCGCTGATAGAACAACTTCAATCTTCGACCGAGCCGATAGCCCGCACAGTTCGCCTTGTTCCCTTTGATGGCCCGTTCAATTTTTCCGCCAAATGCAATGCCGGCGCGCGTGCCGCTGCGGGCGAGCGGCTGATTTTCTTCAACGACGATGTCGTTACGGAACAGCCCGACTGGATCGAGAATGTCATCGAGCCGCTGGAGAATGTCGACGTCGGAGCGGTCGCGCCCAAACTGCTTTACACCTCCGGCCAGATACAGCACGCCGGCCTTGTCACCGGTGTGCGCGGCCTCGTCGGCACTGCCCTACACCAATGGCCGGCGGACTCTGTCGATTATACCAATTATGCGCAATCAATGCGCACTGTTTCCGCTTTATCAGCAGCCTGTCTGGCGGTGCGGCGCGAAGATTTCTTCCGTGTGGGTTGCTTCGATGAAATCAATACGCCTATTGCCCATTCCGACTTCGACTTTTGCTTCAAAATTCGGGAGGCCGGAATGCGATGCGTCTACACACCGTTCGCAACGTTGACGCATCGTGGTCACATCTCGTTAGGTGCCGAAGAAGACAGGCGCGAAGTGGGAATGGCTCAGGACAAGAGTTCTGTTTTTCTGCTGCAGCGCTGGGCCGGTTTCACCTGCCATGATCCCTTCTTCCCGGGCCACATGCGCGAGTGGCTTTATCGCGATTCGCCTACGCCCATCAGCATGTTTGCCGCCGCCAACGATTCAGGAAGAAGGTGGAGGCGCGATTTGCTGCTCGTGTCGCACGAGCTGGGGTTAAGCGGCGCACCACTGATTGCCGCGCAACTGGCGAGGTGGTGCCGGGCGCGCGGCATCTTCGTCGTTGTCATGTCTCCATCGGATGGACCTGTCCGCCAGATGCTGGAGGAAGCACAAATTCCCGTCATCATCGATCCGTTACTGGCCACCGGTTACGAGACGTTCATGAAATTCGGCCGCGGCGCGCCCGTGCATAGTCACGCCTCCTTCACCGATTTTGCGCGCGGTTTCGATTGCGTGGTTGCGAATACCATCTTTGCCGCGCCCTTGGTGCGCGATGCTCACATGGAAGGCATTCGCAATATCTGGTGGATCCATGAAGGCCTCGTCGGTGATCATTTTCTCAACAAATTCCCCCGACTTACTACCATTTTCGAGTTTGCTGATCTCATCGTCACGCCCAACGAAGGAAGCCGCCTTATTTATCAACCGTATGCCAATCATTCCATCGCGGTGCTGCCGTACGGAATTCCAGACTGGGCGCCAGAGTCGCTTTCCAATGGCGCGGGCAGAAACAAACGGCTGCGTTTTCTTCTGCTCGGTACGGTCGAACGTCGCAAAGGGCAGGATACATTTGTGCAGGCATTGGGGCATCTTCCGCGGGAGATTCGGGAGCAGTGCGAGTTTATTATCGTCGGCCGCGCGCATGAGGCAGAGGTGGCGGATGAAGTGAAAGCGGCAGCCGACGCTCATATACTCTTTCGCGAGGCCGTCTCACACGAGCAAGCTATTGCCTTGATTCAGGAGAGTGATGTCATGGTGTGTACCTCGCGCGATGAGACAGGGCCGCTCACGCTCATTGAAGGAATGGCAGCGGGTAAAGCCATCTTGAGTACGCGCGTGGGGGTTGTCAGTGAAAAGCTCGTGCCCGGAGAAGATGCTCTGTTCATCGAACCTGGGGATGCGGATGGTCTGGCCAGGAATATTGTGCGACTTGTGAGCGAGCCGGAGCTTTTAGCTCGTCTGGCCAGAAATTCTCGGCGAGGTTACGATAAATATTTTTCGTTAGATCGGTTTGGGAAAGAATTCGTCGAGTTGTTTGAGCGGACAATAGCTTCCAGCCAGCAAGTTACCGAGGTCCTCGACTTCGCCGAGAGCGCAACGCGATAGACAGGAAATGATCGACCCAGCGGATCGTTCCTATACGGCTTGGGTCAAAAAGTACGACACCATCGGACCGCGTGAGCGGATAATCATGCGCCGGGGATTGCGCGCTCTGACGCGGCATCCATTAATCTCGGTGGTGCTGCCGGTTTTCAATCCAAACCTGACGCATCTTGCTGCCGCGATTGCTTCGGTGCGTGCGCAACTTTACCCGAACTGGGAGCTTTGTATCGCCGATGATGCTTCCACGGACCCGGCAGTAGTGCCGGTTCTTAGAAAAGTAGCGGCTGGGGATTCGCGTATCAAACTTACCGTGCGAGAGCAGAACGGACACATCGCGGCCTGCTCGAACTCGGCCCTCGCTCTAGCTACTGGAGAGTGGATTGCGCTGGTGGATCAGGATGACATTCTACCCGAGCATGCGCTGGCCGTAGTTGCGGCAACTTCCCTTAAGTATCCAGATTCGGCTCTTATCTACTCTGACGAAGACAAGGTCGATGAATCTGGTGAGCGTTGCCTTCCTTACTTCAAATCGGATTGGAATTCAGAGCTATTACTCGGCCAGAACTGCATCAGCCATTTTGGCGTCTACCGGCACTCGCTCGTACGCGAGGTCAGCGGATTTCGTGAAGGCTTTGCCGGTTCGCAGGATTACGATCTCGCGTTGCGCTGCGTGGAACGATTACGCGCCGAACAAATCGTCCATATTCCGCGGGTGCTCTATCACTGGCGGATGATGGAAGGAAGCGTGGCGCAGGATAGCCGGGCTAAAGGGTATGCCCGCGAGGCGGCGCGCCGGTCGATTCGTGAATTCGTCGATCGCAATAAGATCGAAGCAAAGGTGACCGCTTGCGCGGAAAATACAGAATGGCACCGTGTCGTTTACAACTTGCCCGAGCCGGCGCCGCGTGTGTCCGTGATTATTCCGACGCGCGATCGGGCGGGGTTACTGAAGAACTGCATCGCCAGCTTGCGCGACAGAACCGATTACCCATCATTCGAAGTCATCGTTGTCGATAACGACTCGACCGATGCCGAGGCCAAGAGGTATCTCGCGCTCCTGGAAAAAGAAAGCTGGGGGCGAGTAGTTAGCGTGCCTGGTGAGTTCAACTTCAGCCGTCTTATCAACCGCGGCGCAAATGCGGCGGAAGGGGAAGTCCTCCTCCTTCTCAACAACGATGTGGAAACAGATGATGCGGGCTGGTTGCGCGAGCTAGTCAGTCACGCCGTGCGACCGGAAGTAGGTGCGGCTGGTGCGCGATTATGGTTTCCTGATGGCACGTTACAACACGGCGGAGTGATTCTTGGTCTCGGGGGAGTAGCGTCGCATGCCTTTCACAGATTTCCGCGCAAACCTGTCGCGCCGCCCATGCGTACTTTTATGCTTGCGCAAAACTACTCTGCTGTCACGGCCGCTTGCATGGCGACACGTAAGGCCGTTTTTGATGCGGCGCGGGGTTTTGATGAACAGCTTCCTGGTAACTTCAATGACGTTGATTTTTGTTTGCGATTGCGAGAGAGCGGGCTGCAGATAATCTGGACTCCGTACGCAAATCTCATTCATCGCGAGTCGGCTTCGCGCAGTCTTGCTGATCTCCAGCGCAATCAGCGGGAGATCGATTGGATGAGTCATCGCTGGGGCGAACAATTGCTCGCGGACCCATATTATAGTCCCAACTTCACGCTCACCTTGCCCGGTTTCGACCTTGCCTTTCCGCCTCGGATAGCCGCACTCGATCAAGAAGGATCGTTGATGCCATTTGAAGAGGGTTAACGGCGGCGAACGATGTCGATGCGACGGACAAAAATCATCTGCACTCTCGGTCCCGCGACCGATCGGGTGGGAGTCATTCGCGCGCTTATCGAGGAAGGCGCGGATGTCTTCCGGCTGAACATGAGCCACGCGCAGCATGATCATGTGCGCGCAATCGTCCCACAGATCCGCGCGCTCGCCGATGAGCTCGGCCGGGCCGTGGCCATATTAATGGACACGCAAGGGCCGGCAATTCGCACTGGCGACTTAAAGACAGATTTGCATCTGAAACCTGGGGATATCCTCGAGTTCACCGTCCGCGGCGCGAAAAGCGAAGAAGCTTACTCGGTAGATGTGAATTACGACGATCTCATCAACGACATCAGTGAAGGCGACACGGTACTGGTGGATAACGGCGTTATTCATTTGCTGGTGCTGGAGAAACGCGATAACCGCATCCGATGTCAGGTGATGACTCCCGGCACGCTTGGGTCGCGACGTCACATCAACCTTCCTGGTATCCGCGTGAACCTCCCGCCACTGACGGCGAAGGACATTGCTGATGTTGCGCTCGGCGCCGAACTTGGCGTTGATTACGTCGCACTCAGCTTTGTGCGCCAGCAAAGTGATGTCGAGGAGCTGCGTGCCCTCCTTTCGCGGCACAACAGTAACGCTAGGGTGATGGCAAAGATCGAAGATCAATCGGCCGTGCGCTTGATCGACGAGATCATTAAGTCAGCCGACGCCATCATGATCGCTCGCGGCGATCTCGGCATCGAGTGTCCGATCGAAGAACTGCCGATCATTCAACGAAAAATCGTGAAGCTGTGCGCCCGGTTGGGAAAACCAGTCGTGGTGGCCACGCATATGCTCGAATCAATGGTGCACAACCCGCTGCCGACGCGTGCCGAAATTACGGACGTAGCGAATGCAGTGTTCGAGCAGGCGGACGCGGTGATGTTGAGCGGTGAGACGAGCATCGGCCTTTACCCGGAGGAATGCGTGCGCGTGTTGAATCGCGTGGCATTGCGGATCGAGCGAAGCGGCGGCGCTGGTTACGCGAAAGGGGCGGTGCTGGAGGATGTGCGACAAAAAACGGTGTCTTCCGCCGTTGTGCTGGCGAACTCGTTACCGCGCGCGAAAATTATTGTGTTTACGCGCCACGGCACGATGGCGCGCCACACGTCAAATCTGCGCCCGGAACACGCTATCATTTTTGCTTTTACCCCGAGCGATGAGGTGCGCCGCCAACTCGCCCTTTGCTGGGGTATTTACCCGGTACGGATCGAATTTACCGATGATCCAAACGCCACCATTGATTCCGCAGAAAAATACTTGCGCGATAACGGGCTGACCTCGCCAGGCGATAATCTCGTCATCATCAGCGACGTCCGCGCTGGTGAGAGGCTGGTGGATACGGTGCAGTTGCGAACGGTGTAGAACACAGGCTGCAAGCCCGCCTCTGGACGGACTCGTCCTCTGGCGAGCCTGTCTTCCGAGCGCGACCGCCGACCGGACCCTTACGCCTCAACCGGCACTTCAAGATCGATGTCGATCGGCCGTTCTTTTTTGGCCAGCGCGCGACGCAGCTTCGAAAGCGCGATGTTCTGCAACTGCCGGATGCGTTCACGCGTGACCCCGAACTTTTTGCCGACTTCTTCGAGCGTTTTCGGCTTCCCGCCGTCCAGTCCGAAACGCTGGAAGATGATTTTCTTCTCGCGATCGTCCAGGACATCGAGGAGGCCGCCCACTTCGTTGCGCAGGTTCTTATCGCGCAGCAGTTCGAACGGCGTCATCGCTTCCTCATCGCCGACGATTTCGCCGAACTCGGTGGAATCATCATCGCTGATCGGCGCGTCCAGCGAAGCGGGACGGATCGAGACCGTTTTCAACTGCGAGACTTTGCCTGCGGCGATGCCAATCTCTTCGCCCAGCTCGTCATCAGTCGGCTCGCGCCCGAGCTCCTCGCTCATCTGAAGCGAGACGCGGCGCATCTTGGAGATCTTGTCGACCAAATGCACCGGCAACCGGATTGTTTTCGACTGATTGGCAAGCGCGCGTTTGATCGACTGCTTGATCCACCACGCGGCATAAGTCGAGAGCTTTCCACCTTTCGCAGGATCGAAACGCTCGACCGCCTTCATTAGTCCGATGTTGCCTTCGGAAATCAGGTCAAGCAGTGGAAGACCAAGATTGGCATAATCGTGCGCGATCTTCACGACCAGACGCAGATTTGAACGAATCATCAGCGCGCGCGCTTCTTTGTCGCCCTTTTTGATTTTGGCGGCGAGCTCGATTTCCTGCAGGGGAGTGAGCAGAGGAATCTGCCCGATTTCCCGCAGGTAAATCTTTATTCCAGTATCGCTATCTTCAGCGGCCATAAAACTTCTCATGAAAAGTGAACCCGGACCCGGTGTGCAGCCTCCGGGTAATTACGTTGCCCCAATGGATTTCAGCTGCACGATTTACCATGCGACAAAGTCCTTAACAAGGTTAAATATCGCAATTCTGACACAGGGGGAACGAATTTCGTTCAAAGAACGATTTCAGCGTTGAATTGCAGCAGGTTATAGGCCGCGTTGAAGAGGGATTCGGCCGAAAATAAGCCACACGAAACCTGTGCGTGCGTCGATCGTCCTCCCCGAGATCCACATCGCGCAGTGGTTTGGCGGTCGGCCGATTGGAGGTGAGTCGTCCCTGAGGCTTACGAAGGGGGACATGCCGTCGGCGCAGGAAAACGCGACGCGGCGGCGACACCGAATTTCTCGATGCGCCGCCGCGCCTGCGTGCGCCAGGGGAAGCGCACGCCGTGCAGTCAGTGGTCTACTCAGCGAATAGGCACGGCCAGATATGCTGTTCTCACGCCCGTGGTGGGATCAATCGCCCGGCCCGTGATCTCTCCGCGATTGTTGATGTCTTTACCTCGCTCCAGTTTCCCAGGATAATCGGGCGACTTCAGGTCATTGAGGTCTCGCATCACGCCATTGTCCCACCTGAAGGCGCGGCAATCGACGAAGTTCGCATCGCACGAGATACCCACGACCTGACGGTTCTCATTGATCCCATAAGCTTCGCTATGCACGTGCTTGGGCGTGCGGTTCGGCAGCGCGCCCAGCGCTCGGATACCGTGGTCTTTTGTCCAAATGAAGGCATGCAGGATGTCGCCTTCCGGAAAGCGCGGGTCGCCCGCGAACCCTACCACGTCGCCTTGTTGATTGATCGCGGTGGGCGTGTTCCAAAACGGGGCTCCCAGATTGCCAAGATCGGTCACGTTACCGTTGTGCCACAGAACTGCGTGCTTGGCAGTGTGGCGTCCTATGGCCTGGTCGCAGATGCCGGAAATCCCTACGACCTCATTGCGGTCGTTGATAGCTGTGGCAGCGCCGGAAGTATCGCCAAATGCCAGCGGCAATTCGCGAATCCGGTTGTTGTTATCCGTGTTCCAAACTACTGGTCGGAACTGAAGCACCTGCGGCGGCACGCAGGTGGAATCGCGGCAAGTATTTTCCGCCCAACCGGCAACCAAGCCGTTGTTATTGACTCCGGTGGCGAAACCGTTGTCCCCACCCAAGGTCGAAAGAGCAGTCATCTGGCCTTGTTTCCAGACAAAGCCCAGACAGACATACTTGACCGCGTCGGGCCCTCCGAAGAACGCTGCCTGACTCCAGACTTCTCCTAATGGTTGGACCTTGTTGGTTTGAGCGATACCTGCCAGGAAACCTCGAGTATTCTTTACCGGCCACGCTACCGAGCTGTTAGATCCACCCAGGGTGCCGAGATCGCGGATGCGGTCGTTTCGCCACAAGGCGGCATGCCGGGCCAGGTCTCCCGGAGTGTTCGAGGAACCTGCTATCCAAGTTCGATCGTTGACGCTGTTTCCCTGGCTGCTGGTGCCGCCGAGGGAAGGCAGGTTCGTGATGTTGTAACGCGGACCTGTTGCTTGTGGCACCGGCTCTGCCGCGAGTAGATAAGCAGCGCCACCGAATAAGATGGCGATGATGACGAGAACAAGCCATGCCTTGTGTCCATCGTCGACGGCGTAGTTTAATAAGGGCGATTGTGCCTTCCCATCGGTTGGTTCCGCGGAAGGGGCTTCTATAGCAGGAGTGTGTCTGGATGTGATCATAATATTCCTTCAGTTCATGCGTTAGTTGATGAACCATTCTTACCGCTCGACTGAGGAGATCCACAAGGCCCACTCCGTCTCTTTGTCCTATCCCAGTTGAACGAAGTTGGGGGCCGGTGAGATTATGATTTCAGCTAGACCAGCCTTGAAGCCAACTGTCTAGGAACCGACAGCTTTGCCTTTGGGGGTATTAAGCGCGGAAGCTAACTTAGCTAAACCTTCCCGGATTTGGGCACGTGTCCAGGCGGCGAAGCCAAAGGTGAGGGCCGGCGCCAGCTGCGCTTTGATGCAGAAAAACGAAAGGGGCGTGGGCCTGATGCCGATCTCCGACGCTTTTCTCGTAATAGAGGCTGGGTCCTCTTTTTGCCGCAACCAGGCGACAAAATGTAATCCCGCTTCCGGAATCTGCAGGTCAAACCTATCAGCAAGTAATTGGTTGAATTGCTCGATGAAGAATTCTCTTCGCTCGGCATAGAGTTTTCGCATTCGCCTCACGTGACTAAGAAAGAATCCTTCGCTGATGAAGCGCGCCAGGGTTGCCTGATCGATGGCGGAAGAATGTTGATCCATGACGGCGCGAATTTTAATCATCGAATCGATCAGTTGCTCGGGAGCGATGAGGTATCCCAGCCGCAGAGAAGGAAAGAGGATTTTACTCATAGTGCCGGCATAGATAACGCGCCCGGAGTTATCGAGGCCCTGGAGACAGGGCAAGGGCGGACCCGTAAAGCGAAACTCTGAACTGTGATCATCTTCGAAAACGAAAGCGTTGCGCCGACGCGCGAACTCGATGAGGGCCGTCCTTCGCGCCAGAGTCATGGTCATGCCGAGGGGAAATTGATGGGATGGAGTAACGAAGATGATTTTGGGCGAGCGCTTGCTGTTGGCCCGGGCGATGACGATTCCTCCTTCGTCCACTGAGCACGGCACGAGCGTCGCCCCGGCGAAAGTGAACGCTCGGCGCGCCTGGTGAAATCCTGGATCTTCTATCCACGCCACCTCCCCACGGTTGACCAGGGCCAGGGCGCTGATCATGAGCGCTTGCTGGGTGCCGGCGGTAACGATGATCTGATCGGCATGGCAACGGGCACCTCTAAAGTCGCAGAGATAAGCAGCGATGGCTTTGCGCAACTCAGCGTCGCCATGGCTGGAAGCATACTGCAACAAGTGCGCTCCTTTTTTCGAGAGAACTTGAGCCCGCAGTCTCTCCCAGGTGTGCATGGGAAACTCGTCGATGGCAGCGAGGGCGGGAACGAAGGAAACACCCGGCGGCCCGGCAATTCCGAGATCGAACTGCCGGCCCGTTCGCTGATCGGGAATCTTCATGACCCGTTCCGAAAGACGCGCCGGACGCTCCGATTGCGGTTTATGGACCGGCTGACTCGGACTTAGGAAAGTGTCGGGTAGAGATTCCGCGACGAATGTGCCTGAACCTTTGCTTGTCTGAAGATATCCTTCGGCCTGAAGCTTCTCGAAAGCAGCTTTGACGGTAAGTCGGGCGATACCGAGGTCGGCTGCGAGCGCGCGAGAGGAGGGGAGGCGGGAGGAGTTATGATTAAAATTCCCTGAAGTTAGCTCGTCTCGAACCTGACGGTAAAGCTGTTGATGGAGTGGCTCTGCCGAATTTCGATTAAGTTGAATGAGTTCGAACGCGATAATGGAGCGCCGCCGTCGCTTCTTATTGAGCGGCTTTTTCATTCAGTGTAGTAGTGTGGGATAAGCGGGATAGGTTGTTTTATCAAAGTGGGCCTAGTCGCCTGCGGACGAAGACTAAAATTAAATAAGGCAAATGAGGGTAAGTTCCATGCAAGCTCCATGCAGTGATTATCGTGAGACGAAAGGTTTAATCTACTTCGCGCGAATGCTCGACAAAATTCGACTCCATGCCGCGGGTCAACTGGCGCCCGATTATTTTGTCGGGGTAGAAGATCCCAGTTTCTTCGATGCGCGATGCACAAGGTTTTTGGCCGTGGACTATGGCGACCTGGTCGAGCGAACGCTTCAAGGTGGGTCAAATGAGGAAATCCTGGAGTGGTGTTTCGAGCATGGCAGAAAGCCGGGTGAAGAAGAAATGCTGATCTGGAATGCGTTTCTCGCCAAACGCGGGTGGCGCGACGAAGCTAGCGACGACCTAAGGCAGGCGAAGAAGAGTGTGGGTTGGGGAAATCGCGATGACATTCAAACATGGGTGGACTTGCATGATGCTGAAGAAGGTAGAACACCGCGATGAAAGGGTCGGCGGCGCGCTCCGCTCCGCACGGCGGAGCGGCATCGTGCGACTAATAGTTGTTTGCCTGTTATCGACCACAATGCTCATGATCGCACCGGGTAGTCGTGGTTCGGCATCGGACGACGAGAGGATAGTGGCTTCGCTCGATACCGAATATCAGTTGGCGGTTAAGAACAACGATGCCGACTTAATGGATCGCCTTTTATCAGACGACTTCGTGCTTATAACCGGTCTGGGCAAGACCTATACCAAAGCTGATTTGCTGGCCGAGGCACGGAGCAAACGGACGACCTACGGGTTTCAGGAAGATAGCTCCCGGACTGTGCGCGTCTGGGGCGATACGGCAGTAGTGACTGCGCTCCTACGGGCGAAAGGAACGGAAGATGGAAAAGCTTTCGATTATCAGCTTTGGTTCAGCGACGTTTATCTGCGAAAGCCGGCGGGGTGGCGCTATGTTTTTGCCCAAGCATCCACGCGCCTTCCGAAAAACCCGGAATAGTAGGGGGCATCCGCGCTTCCACTCGCCCGAGTTTTTGTCATGCTCAGGGAATGCTGGCGAAGATTTACTCGGCCGCGGTTTTCGGCGTTGACGCTTACGAAGTCGAAATAGAGGTGAATGGAGCGGGCGGGCTGCCTGCGATCGTGGTTGTCGGTTTGCCGGACGCGGCGGTGAAAGAGAGCAAAGATCGCGTCACCACCGCCGTGGCCAATAGCGGTTATTTTTGGCCGCGCGGGCGAACAACAATTAATCTGGCGCCGGCTGATATTAAAAAAGAAGGGCCCAGCTTTGATCTGCCCATCGCGTTAGGCATGATCGCGTGCAGCGAGGGGAGCGATAGTGCGGAATTTGCCGACTTTAGTTTTGTCGGTGAGCTCGCGCTGGACGGCGCCGTGCGCGGAGTGAAGGGCGTGTTGCCGGTCGCGCTCGAGGCGAGAAGGCGCGGAAAGAAAGCGCTTTTTGTTCCGGCGACGAACGCGCAGGAAGCGGCCATGGTGCGGGGCATCGCGGTTTACGGTGTGCACAATCTGCGCGAGACCTTTTCCTTCTTACGCGGCGAATGCACGCTCACGCCGGTGCGCGGCGATATGGAGAAGTTCTTCGCCACGCATCAAAGCTACGAGGTTGATTTCTCCGACGTAAAAGGGCAGGCGCACGTCAAGCGCGCCGTCGAAGTGGCGGTGGCGGGCGGGCACAACATTCTGATGGTCGGTCCGCCCGGCTCGGGAAAGTCAATGTTGTCCAAACGCATTGCCACGATTATTCCGCCGATGTCGCTGGAGGAAGCGATTGAGACGACAAAGATACACAGCATTGCCGGTCTCCTTACACCGGAGCAATCATTTGTGCCGACGCGTCCATTCCGCTCACCGCATCACACTATCAGTGATGTCGGCTTGCTGGGCGGCGGAGCCATTCCGAATCCGGGCGAAGTCAGTCTGGCGCACAACGGTGTGCTGTTCCTCGACGAGCTGCCCGAATTCCACCGTTCCACTCTCGAAGTGATGCGGCAGCCGCTGGAAGATGGACGCGTGACGGTGTCGCGCGCGGCCGGCAGCGTGACGTTCCCGAGCGAGTTCATGCTGGTGGCCGCGATGAACCCGTGCCCGTGTGGCTACTTTGGCGATCTTAAGCGCGAATGCCGCTGCGGGCCCATTCAGGTGCAACGTTACCGGCAGCGAATTTCCGGGCCGCTGTTGGACCGCATCGATCTACACATCGAAGTGCCATCGGTGGAATACCGCGACATTTCGAGCGAGCGAGCGGAAGAATCATCGAGCGCAATTCGTGAGCGCGTGGCATCGGCGCGGATGCGGCAGCAAGCGCGTTTTGCGAGCGATCGGAAGACCAATTGCAATGCGCGGATGGGGACAAGGCAGCTCAAACAACATTGCAAACTCGACGTGGATTCGCAGGAGCTCATTCGCCTAGCCATGAGTGAGCTGAACCTGAGCGCGCGCGCCTACGATCGCATTTTGAAAGTCGCGCGGACGATCGCCGATCTTGCGTCGGCCGAAGCGATTAACGCGGAGCACGTGAGCGAAGCCATTCAATACCGCAGCTTCGATCGCACGCTTTGGGTGTAAATCACGGAATGCCGGCGCGGTTTCTGGTGATTTCCTTCCAACGGAGCGGCCTGAACTGGTTGCGTTATTGTACGGAGTATTTCACTGGCGTCCGCACCCCGGGTCGAAAGCAATTGATTGCTGATGGACCGGCTTTTTTCGACCGCGCCCATGACGTGCGACGCCAAACTAAACGCAGCGACTACGTTGGTCTGTATGACGAGAGCGGAGCGGAAGTTTACGAACGTGTTGCGCTGCTTTTGCGCCATCCTTTCGCGTGCTTCACCTCCCATTATCTCGGCCGCGCCGACGTCAATTTCAAAAAAGGGCTGACGCACTTTGAAGCCTATGCTGCCAACATCAATGAGTTCGACAATTTGCGACGAGCAGAGACCGCGGTGTTTTATTTCGAGGACTTCGTCAACAACGAGAGCGGAACTTTCGTCTTCCTTCGCTTCTTTGACATCGACGCGAGTGCTCGGCCTAACAATTTCGCTGACATGATCGAAGCTTCGCGTTTGTGGTATCGGGGACATCACGGGCTCCTCTCCGAGCGTGAACGTCCGCATTTGAAGCGAAGAGAGCGCGGCATGATACGGCGCATGCTGCAGGATCATCTCGGCAAAAACTTCGACCGTTATCTCGGTCGCTACTCATTTGAAGAATAGGATTGCTCGCTGTTTTTCCGTGCTGTTGCTCTGGTTCGGCGGCACCGTCTTGGCCGATCTTAATCCTGTCGCGCTGAATTCTGCTGCCGTCTATTCGACGCAGCGTGGAGGACTTTCCTTTCTAGTCAGGCAAAATGGGCGAACTCTGATTGAGCAATATTCCGGAGGCGCGAATGCGGAGATGGCGCTGCGAATTTACAGCGGAACGAAGGCGTTTTGGAATCTGGCCGCCCTGGCAGCGGCCGAAGATGGTCTGCTCAATCTCGATGAGAACGTTGCTGACACCATCCCGTCGTGGCGAAGCGATCCGCGAAAGAGGATCGTAACGATTCGCGATCTACTCAATTTCGATTGTGGTCTCGAACCCACATTCTTGCTGCATGAACTGGAGAACGGGAACCGCGATGAAATCGCCCTTCGCTCGCCGAGCGTGGCGGAGCCTGGGCGCGCTTTTATTTACGGTCCCGCCCCGCTTCAGGTTTTCCACCGCGTACTGAAAGAGAAGCTGCATGGTGAATCGCCGACGCAATATCTGGAACGTCGCGTCCTGCACCGACTCGGTCTTCACTCGCAACGATACGTGGAGGATCGTGCGGGCAATCCACTGCTCGCCTCCGGGTTCGTTCTGAGCGCGCGACAGTGGACGAAGTTAGGTGAACTCGTTCTACGCGATGGCGCGCCTGTGATCGCGAAACACTCGCTCGACCAATGCCGGCGCGGCTCGCCGGCGAATCCAATGTTTGCGTTCGGCTGGTGGAATAATCGCGCGACATTGTTCGCTCGCGAAATCGATGTGGAGCAAATGCTCGCGCGCAAATGGCAGGATCAGGATTGGCGCAATGGCTGCCTTTGTCGTGCTGCGCCGGCCGATCTCGTGGCCTGCATCGGCTCCGGGAACCAGCGGCTCTATGTCATTCCGTCGCTGCGCCTCGTCGCGGTGCGACAAGGCGATGGCGGCTCATTTTCGGACGCGATCTTTTTGCGCCTGCTCCTGAATGGGAATCGCACGTAACGGAGCGCGCGGCTGAGGCGTAGCGAGCATGAGCAGGCCGGCGTCTCTTTGCCAGTGGTAGCCAAAAGCAAAACCGAGTGGTGCGGGCGGCGGGTCCTGCGTGTAGAGCGCGGCCAGATCCGGCTGAGCATATTTCGCAAACTCCTCCTTGTGCTCCACGTAGCGGCCATAGGCCGTCACCGTCCAGCCTTTCGGAAATGCGCGCAGCGGAATACCGGAATCGTCCTGAATGATGACACGACTGTTTTGCAGGAGAAAATTGCGCACGCCGGAGAAGCCGTCGCCGTGCATGAGGAACGATGCGGCCTTGATCAGGCTCAGTCCTGGCCCGCGCGCGGCACACCACCGCAGGAAGGCGCTGTTCCCACCCGACAGATCGGTTTTGAAATAATAAAGCGTTTGCGGTTGGGCGCCGCCGCCAAAAGTAATCTTCACGCCATCAGCCGGTGTCGTCACGTGCGTGACGCTGTCGATGCTGTAGCCCAGGCGCGCCAGAAAAACGTAGAGAATAGGCAGCGTGCCGCTAATGTTCCCGCGGCCAAGGTCGGTGCGCATTTCCTTGGTGATAAAATATTGGAAGCGCAGGATCGAGTTCATCGAGTTGCGCAGTGAGATCAGATCGTCGGCGTAGGTTTCGGCCGGGAGCTGCATGATGTCGGGGACGTTGCCCACCGGTTCCAAGCCCGCCAGGATGTAATTGTTCGCGACGGGAAAAAAGATGCTGGCGTAAAGAAAATCCGGGCCGCTGAACATATAGAACGCGGTGTCGGCACTGCGGTGAAAATCAGGAGCGTTCGCCAGTATCCACCGGCGGATCGGTGCGATCTGTTGCCGTTCTTTTCGCGCCCAAGCTTCATTCATGGCAGAGGCGTGTTCCTGCCAGGCGGGGTCGTGCGTGAGCGGTTCGAGGGGCCCCGTCACAGGCAGGCCCGCGAGAAAACGCGCGGTATCGTTGAGAGTCGCCGCGGGAATAGCGCGAACGGGTTGTTCCGGCGCCGGCTGGGCCGCCAGCATCGATGCACTGGCGAAGAAGCTAACGAGATTCAATCGGTTCACGATGGGCAAGCGTTTTTGAGGAGGGCGACAAAAAATAGGACACCAGTCCACCCAGAGCAGTTGCCAGGCCGAGAAGGGACGGCGTTCGCGTCGACGGCTCCGCCAGCAAGTGCCACATCATCCACCCGCTGACGGCGAGGAAGATAAACGGCGTGATCGGATAGCCCCACGCCCGAAATGGCCGCTTCAGGTCTGGTCGTCGCCAACGCAGAACGAAGACGCCCAGAACCGTGAGGGCGGAACAAAGGGTGAGGCTGAATTGCACATAGTTAACAACGGTCTGAAAAGTCGCGGTCAGAAGCATCACGTTGACGATGGCCCATTGCATGAGGATGGCGGTGGCGGGAACGCCGCCCGCCGTCCGCCGAGCCAGCCAGGCAAGAGCCGGCAAGTCTTCGCCCATGGTGGCCGTCACGCGCGGGCCGATCCACATCATCGCGCTTACGGTTGAGATCAGCCCAAGACAAATAAACGCCGCCATCACTTTCCCGCCGGTTTCACCGAAGATATGGCTGCCGGCGATGAGTGCGACCTGCTGCTTGCCAATCATATCGCCGGGGGGCGTCGTGCGCAGGAAGACGATATTGATGAGAATATAGAGAGCGCTAACGAGAATTGTCCCGATTCCGAGCGAGAGCGGGATGTTGCGGCCAGGACGGCGTAGTTCGCCAGTGATGTAAGTGGAAGCGTTCCAGCCCGAGTAGGCGTACATGACCCAGTAGAGCCCGATGGCGAAAGGCGCGCTCACGATCAAGCCGCCATCACCTTTCGCCGGCGCGAAAGAAACCGGCTGCGTCTTGCGCACGAGCAGGCCGGCCACAACCAGAGTCACGATGAGCGCGACTTTTAGAACAGTGGAGGCGATCTGGAAGACGCTGCCCAATCGCAAATCGAACAGCAGAATGATGGTCGTGATCCAGACAGCGACCAGCGCCGCCGCCAAAGGATTAATGCCGGGCAGAATGCCGGTGAGATACGTTCCAAATGGCATCGCTGCGATCGCCACCGGCGCCGCAAACCCGACCGTGGCTGAAACCCAGCCGGCGATGAAACCCACCGACGGATGATAAATCTCTCGCAGAAAATGGTATTCGCCGCCCGAGCGCGGCAGCGCTGCCCCCAGTTCCGCATAGGATAGTGCGCCGCAGATAGCACAAATCCCGCCGACGGCCCACAGCGCAATGATGGCGAAACCACTCGGCAGATCGCCGACCTGAAATCCCAGGCTGGTGAAAATGCCGGTGCCGATCATGTTCGCGATGACAATGCAGATCGCCGTCAGCAACGAAATGCGCGAGGAGCGATGGAGCGGCGCGTGCATAATCTGCATAAAGCGAAATCTACGCCGCGCACCGACCGTACCTAATCCCGCAATTGAAACCGGCGAATCCCGCAAGCGGGATCCCCAGGCGATATCGGGTGTGCAATAGCGAGCCATAATTCGCTTTCGCAGTTCTAGTTAGGTAGCCCAAGAGGGGTTGGCACGGCCTTTGCAACGCCTTAATGTTGTTCACCTATGTTGATCGACGTTCGGCTGGCACTGCGCCAACTCCTGCGACATCGCGCCCACACTCTTACGATTCTGCATCGTCGGCGTGGTCCTAACGGCGGCGGTCCTGACTCCGGCGCGCGGCGTGGCTTCACCGTAGACCCGTTGACCATGTTGCGAGGAGAGTGAGGCCGTTCACAATAGACCCGTGGCCAGGATTTTAATCGCCGACGATCAGCCCGACGTGCTGGAGGCGCTGCGCATTCTGCTTAAAGGCGCGGGACACCAGACCGACGCGGTGACGTCCCTGGCGGGAATTTTCAGCGCGCTCGACAAACGCGATTACGCGTTGCTGATGATGGATCTCAACTACACGCGCGATACGACTTCGGGTCAGGAAGGCCTGGGGATCATTCCCAAATTACAGGAGATCGACAGCACTTTGCCCATCGTGGTGATGACGGCCTGGGCGACGATCGATCTGGCGGTCGAAGCGATGAAGCGCGGTGCGCGCGATTTCGTGCCCAAGCCGTGGGATAACGAGCGCCTGCTCGCGATTGTGCGAACGCAGATCGAGCTCGCCGGCGCCTTGCGCAAAGGCCGCAAGCTGGAAGCGGCTAATCAATTGTTGCGCGGCGGCGCGCCCAACATCATCGCCGAGGCGCCCGCCATGCGACCGGTGCTGGAAATGATTTCGCGGGTCGCGCCCTCCGACGCAAACGTGTTGATCACGGGCGAAAATGGGACGGGGAAAGGATTAATCGCGCAGGCGCTGCACGCCCTCTCGTCGCGCGCGTCGCACAGCATGATCACGGTGAACATGGGCGGCTTGTCGGAAACGATTTTCGAGAGCGAGCTTTTCGGCCACGTCAAAGGCGCGTTCACCGATGCGAAGTCGGATCGCGCCGGCCGCTTCGAGCTGGCCGATGAGAGTACGCTATTCATGGACGAGATCGCGAACATTCCGTTGAATTTGCAGGCTAAACTTTTGCGGATGCTCGAAACGGGCGAGTTCGAGCGCGTCGGATCATCGAAGACTTTACACTCGAATGTGCGCATCATTTCCGCGACGAATGCCAACCTGAAAGATGAAGTGGGCGGTGGAAAATTCCGGCAGGATTTACTGTTTCGATTAAACACGATCGAGATCCCACTGCCGCCCTTGCGTGATCGGAAGGAAGACATCATGCCGCTGGCGAATAACTTTTTGCGGCAACATGCAAAACGTTACCGGAAAACGATTGGCGGATTTGACGAGACCGCGCGCGAACGATTGATGGCGCATCCGTTTCCTGGAAATGTGCGCGAGCTGGATCATGTGGTCGAGCGCGCCGTTTTGATGTCGAGCGGCGCGCAGTTGAAGGCGCGCGATCTGGGTCTGACTACCGGCGGAGGTGATTCGCGCGGATTGGAAGAAATGAGCCTGGAGGAAGTAGAAGCCTATCTGATCAAGAAGGCCCTGGCGCGCGTGGGCGGGAATGCGCGTCAGGCGGCGGAAGCGTTGGGACTGAGCCGCAGCGCGTTTTATCGGCGGCTTCAGCAATATGGGTTGTGATCGGGTAGCGCGCGCGTCTCGCGTGCTGTTTTTGGCGCCCTGCCAAAACGAACTTTTCCTTACGCACCCCGTCGACCCCGGCGCGAGGAGAAGCAGAAAGTCCGCGATCGCGGGGACGCGCTCGCCAGCCCGCGGGATGCGTGCGCTACCCAGACGCACTCGCGCATGAAGCCGACGCGCAAGCCCCGCCGCCGGCTTTCGCACGAAAATCGATTGACCTGGCTCGTGATCGGCGCGGCGGCCCCGGCCGCGCTCGTCGCGTTGTGTTTGCTATGGTTTGGCGACCACAGCGCGAAAGTGCAATGGACGCTTACGCTTTTCATCGTCGCATTCGCCTTCGGCTACATCGTGAGTACGCGAGAGCACATCATTCGCCCCTGGCAAACCGTGACCAATCTGCTCGCCGCCCTGCGCGAGGGCGATTACTCGATTCGCGCTCGCGGCGCGCGTGAAAGCGACGCGCTCGGGGCAGCTCTGCTCGAAGTCAATGAGCTTGGCGAAACGCTGCGGGTGCAACGGCTCGGAGCCTTCGAAGCCACCGCGCTCTTGCGCACGATCATGGCCGAGATCGATGTCGCTGTCTTCACCTTCGATCCGCAACGTAAGCTGCGTCTCGTTAACCGCGCCGGCGAAAATTTATTGCGGCAGTCTATTGATAAACTGCTGGGCCGAAATGCGCGCGATCTCGGTCTCGAAGTTTGCCTCGATTCGGAAGCCGACATTCCGCTCACGCTGACTTTCCCGGGTGGAATGGGACGCTGGGGCGTGAGCCGAAGCACTTTTCGCGAGCATGGTTTACCGCACGAATTACTCGTCCTGCGCGATTTGAGTCGCACTCTCCGCGAGGAAGAGCGCATAGCCTGGCAACGTCTCGTTCGCGTGCTCGGTCACGAATTAAACAATTCCCTCGCGCCGATCAAATCGCTCGCAGGCAGTTTGGAAAGTTTGTTGCGGCGCGATCCATTGCCGGACGACTGGCAGGAAGACGCGCGCAGTGGTTTGAACGTGATCGCTTCGCGCGCGGAATCACTCAGCCGGTTTATGCAGGCGTATGCCCGTTTGGCCCGGCTGCCGCCGCCGCAGAAGGAGCTGATCGACGTCGGCGAGGTTATCCACCGCGCGGTGAATCTGGAAACACGTTTACCCGTGCGCATGGTGGAGGGGCCTGACGTTTCGGTCCGGGCTGATGCTGCACAGGTCGAACAGGCACTTATCAATTTGCTGCGGAATGCAACAGAAGCGTCCAGTGAAACGGGGGGCACGGTCGCGGTCGGCTGGAAGACGGCGGGTGAATGCGTGGAGATTTTCATTCGCGATGAGGGGCAAGGGATCATGAACCCGACAAACCTCTTCGTTCCGTTTTTTACGACCAAACCGGGCGGCTCGGGCATCGGTCTGGCGTTGTCGCGACAAATCGCGGAAGCGCATGGTGGCTCGCTGACCCTGGCCAATCGTGTGAACGGGAGCGGTGCCGAGGCCGTTCTTCGCCTGCCGAAGTAGTAGTCCGCTTTCGTTACCACGGAAGGAGGATTACCTTGTCAAAGAACGGCTGGCTTATGCACTCTGCTGCGACAAGGATGAAAAGGATTCTGCACGTTATGCTCGGGTTCGTGTTCTCTGTCGCCTTGCTCCATGGCCAGCCTCCGCCGGCGCATGATGATGGGATCATCTTTCTGCATCTTCGCGCGACTCCCACGGGTTTCGAGCTTATCGATGCAAAAACGGTGAAAGGCACGCTCCGTATCCGGCGTTACAATCCGGAGCAATCAGGTCTGCACATAGAACTTCGCAGTGTGGACAACCAAGTGCTCTTCCAGAATGTCTACCCCGATCCAATCGTGACGCGGCTGGAATATGAGGACCCCAGTGTACCGGGCAAAATCGTGGCGAAGCCGATTACGCCACCCAGTTCCGAGTTTACGATTCGAATCCCTTACTTCGCCAATGCCAAGGTTGCTCGCTTTTATCGGCCTATTCCGACCAAGGGCGGCGTGACTGGGCGCGGAACCAGACCGGCGCTGATCTACCTTGGCGAAGTTCCCGTGCCTGCAAATGAACGGCCGCAGTAATTTGTTTAGGTTCTTCTATTTCTCGTTAGTTATCGTTCTCTTTGCCGCGGGAGAACATGTTTTCGCTCAGGGTCTTCGCAAGACTCTGCGTGAAACGGGCAACACCGGTGTGCGGATCAACATCGTCATCCTGGCTGAGGGTTACACGGCGGTGCAACAAGCCAAGTTCGACTCCGACGCCGTCGTGGCACTCAATGCCATGCTGGCCGACCCATTCTACGCTGGCTACAACCGTTTCTTTAATGCCTATTCGATCTTCGTGGCTTCCGCGCAATCGGGCGCGGATCATCCATCCACTCACACTTACGTCAATACTTACTTCAACAGCACCTTCGGGTCGTTTGGCGTGGATCGCTCGCTGACTATTCCTCCAAACGATATCGACTCGAACTATGCCGATGGTCAGGGCAAAGTAGTTAATCTTCTCAGTCAACTACTGCCTGACTACGACATTGCCTTGGTCATCGTGAACGATGCGACTTACGGCGGCTCCGGCGGGCAAATAGCCGTCGCTTCCACCAATCCTTCTTCCACTGAGATCGCCATTCACGAGCTGGGCCACACCATCACCCACCTCGGAGATGAGTATGCTGATCCATTCCCGGGCTATCCTGACACGGAAGAACCGAACACGACGCGTCAGACTATTCCGGGTTTGGTGAAATGGAGAGGGTGGTTTGTTCCAGGCACGCCTTATCCAACACCGCAAACGGCGCAGTACGCCTCAATTGTCGGGTTGTTTGAAGGAGCGCATTACCACGCGACCGGCTGGTACCGGCCGCAACTGAACTGCAAAATGCGCGCGCTCAACACCCCTTTCTGCAAAGTATGTCTGGAGGCTGGAGCGCTCTCCTTCTACAACCTGTCTCCCCCGATCGACTCCTCTATCCCTGCCTCCACGTCGCTCAGTCTAACCAGGCCGCAGGTGCACAACTTTGCCCTGAGCGTGAAGCAACCATCAACGCCTCTTTCCATAAGGTGGGCACTGGATGGCCGAACTCTCGCTTTCCCTACGGGAACTAGTTTGGCCCTCAATACGTCTACACTCGCGCCCGGCCCGCACATTGTCGATGTATTGGCGCAAGATGTTTCGGGCCGCATTCGAACTGATCCGCTCGGATTGTCTCAGGACACGCGCACATGGCGCATCGATCTCAACGGCCCGACACCTTTGTCTCAGCCAATGAACATTTCCACCCGCGGGAATGTGCAAATCGGCGAGAACGTGATGATCGGCGGCTTCATCATAAGTGGAACAGCGCCGAAGAAGTTAATTATCCGCGCCCTGGGCCCATCGTTGCAACGTTACGGCGTCGCGG
>JBBRAF010000028.1:0-35536 GCA_038207045.1 Chthoniobacterales bacterium | reverse complement strand
CTCGCGATCGAGCGGGGGAAAAGCGTCGCGCGAAGTGGTGAGCGCTTTCCATTCGCGGATGTTGTCCGAGAGAGCAGCGCGAGCTTCTTGCGGCATCTGATCATAACATCCTTTCCCGCAAAAATAGTCACAGGCAACGCGCAAGGCGGCTTCGGGTTCGCCCCGGCGAAAGGCTTTCGCCGCAGGTTGCCAGAGTGTTTGCATAAAACGGTCGAGTTCAATTTGTCCTCCTGGGAGGGCAGGTAACCATTTCAGCACCGGCGGTTCCGCCAGGGTCAAGCTGCGCACATGTTCCGGGTGTTGGACAGCGTAGAAAAGCGCGGTGAAGGCGCCGTACGAATACCCGACTAGATGGACCTGCCCCAGCTTGAGCCCATCAATCAAGCCCGCGAGGTCGGCCGCTTCGACCAGGGCCGAATGATCCGGCGAAATTTCCCGAGTAGCGTTGGGAAAGTTATAGCGCCGGCTGTAAGCGATGACCCGATACCTGCTCGACATCTGTGGCAGCTGCGCGCTCCATTCACGATAATCGCCCAGGCCGCCGTGGATCAGGACCAGCGGTGTTCCGGTGCCGCGTTCCAGGTAATGAAGTTCGACTCCGTTAACAGGAATGGTCTTGAGCGAATCTATGAGGTCGGTTTCCGCGGTGGACGCTTCGAATTGTCCTGCACAGGAAAGCGCAAGGGCGAACACCAAAGCTCGGAATAAGACGCTACTCTTACGCACGGTTTTTGCTCTCGGTCTAAAACAGACGCAGCGGCATCGGCGAACTCGCACCATCCCCGTTTTTGCACAGAAAAAGACCCGGTTTAAAGATACAAGTTGCATCGTCTGGTTAGGCTGCGCTGCCATCGGGAGAAGTATGCCGACGTGGCTAGGACTTAGGCGCGACGGGTGGCTCCTCGTTCGAAATGTCTACCACACAACGCCATTGCCCGTCCGCGTCCCAGCGCCAGACTGATATTCCTCTAAGGTGCAGCGTAGTCGTTGTGCCGTTGGTCCCGGGAACAGTGAGCTCGTCAGTGCCGCGCATGTAGGCGAGCTTGCCATCGGGTGAGAAGACGGGCTTTTCCGATACCCAGTGGATTTTGAATCCCGGAGTGTTGAGGCTCGCTGCGACATAAACGCGAATCGCCGCCTTGCCCTCGAGCACGGGCTGTCCCGGGAAAATGAGGACGGCATCATCGCTCCAATAGGAGACGATCTTCTCGATATCCTTCCCAGCGGAGGCAAGGTTGGCCCACTCAGCGTCCCGACGCAACAACTTCGCCTCTTCCGCCACAGGATCGAAATCTCGCTGCGAGCAGCTAACAAGAACTAGTACGGAAACGACTACGGACAAATAATGTGATAATGACACAGAATGAATTTTTTTAGAAAGGCGCCGCCCAGAAAATGGAATTGTAGGGCTTTTGCCGCGGCGAACGACGATGATCGTCGCCACCAGTTGCCCTCTCACCGAGACGGCCTATACTTTCGCCCCCACTCAGATTTCCTTCTTGTACCCGCGATAAATCGGCAGGTTGAGTGAATGAAAAGGACATACGTTAGCTGCTGCTTGAGTGTCATTGCTCGAGGTATGGCAGGAACACAGTTGTCTTGCCATCGCCGACGTTGTACACCTCTTGTGTAGCAATGAAATCGTTAGGGCCGGGTCTGCGCGGGTTGCGAGTGTTCGAGCTACCTTCGACCGTCAACATCACGCGAATAGCCATCCGCTGCCCTGGTGGAATGTATACTCCCGTTCCGTAGTCATAAGTCGAAGCCTGGCCCGGTGCCACCATTTGGCGCTCAGACTGTGCAAGTATATTGCCTGCGCTGTCGAGGACTCTCCAATCGACGATGATCCCGCGCTCATTACCGGTCCAGGTATTGACCACGTGAGCGCTGGTGGCCTGGCCTTGGGCGAGGCTGAACATGCCTGTAGTTTGTCTAATGATCGCAATAACTGCCTCCGCCTGGCTCGCGCCACAGATTGTCCAGATAACCGCGAGCATGGCAACAGCTACCACCCTTGTGTTTCGTGTTTTCATAATTTTCCTTTCCAGGTTGTGACATCTGTTCGGCGCCTCTCTTCAACGCCGTCATAAATGTGCTTCTACCTCCCAAAGCGGAATTCCCGCTGCGAACCCGCCACGACTATGCGAGATATTTTTTGAAAGGCGGAGGTTCGAGAAAAGAAGGACAACCGCATATCACTCAGATTCCACAGATCGGAACGCGCTGATTTTCACCTTATCCGCGTCATCTGCGTTATCCGCGGTTAATCCCATCAGCGGTCTATCTCGGAATTATATGATGGCGATAACGAAAACCGTGTTCTTGCCGGTGTCGTTATCGAATACCTCAACTGTAGTCTTGAGGTTCTTGGTGTCAGGGCCGCCAAGCACGCTCATGACGGCTCGGAGCTCAATCCGGTTCGCTTCGCGGACGCCGGCGTCGAAGATGACGTCGAAGAAGGCGGCTTGGCCGGGGGCGATTGTTTTCATGTCGCGTCCGACGACGGCGCCCGTCCCATCAAGAAACATCATCTCGACCTGGATCGGCCGTAGGCCGGGATCGCCGATGTTGACTGCGTTGATACGGGCGATCTGCCCGCGCGCGACACCGAACATGCCGGTTTTGAGGTGCGGTTGAGGGCCGGCCTGAGCAGAAGTGGCCGCGCCGAGCGAGAAGATCGCCGCAAGCGCGAGCGCCGGCAGCAGCAGCTTGGTTAGTCTGGTTTGTGATTTCATTTGCCCGGTTCCTTTCATTTCGTTGATGAATGCGTGCTTCATCTCCTAAAGCGGGAACCGCGTTTAGAACCCGCCACGACTGCGCAGTTTTTTTGATCGCAGACTGCCATGCTGCAAAATCTCTCGACAGTGTTAGCATTGCAGGGTCGAGCAGCCTGTATGACGACGCCCTCTGCCGCGCAAGAACAGGTCACCCAGTTGCTCGGCGACTGGAGCGGCGGCGATGCGGGAGCACTCGAGAAGCTGATCCCACTGGTGCAACCTGAATTGCACCGGCTGGCGCATCATTATATGAGCCGGGAACGCGCCGGTCACACGTTGCAAACCACCGCGCTCCTCGACGAAGCTTACCTGCGGCTGGTCGATAATACGAAGCCGCTCTGGCAGAATCGCACTCACTTTGTCGCTGCGGCCGCGCAACTGATGCGGCGCATCATGGTGGATCATGCACGTGAACGCGGCGCGCTCAAACGCGGCGGAGGCGCATTCAGAGCAACACTGGATGAGGCTGCCGTAGTCTCGGAAAAACGCTCGGAGGAATTGCTCGCGCTCGACGAAGCGCTGGAAAGGTTGGCTGTGCAGGATCCGCGTAAAAGTCAGATTGTGGAACTGCGTTACTTCGGCGGTTTGACCGTCGAACAGACGGCTGAGTTTCTGAAACTCTCTCAGCGGACGGTGGAGCGCGAATGGAACATGGCCAAGGCGTGGCTCCATCGCGCGCTAAGCGGCGACGAACCTGATGAATCCTGAGCGCTGGCAACAGATCAACGATCTCTTCCAATCAACGACAGAGCGTGCGCCCGAGGAGCGGGCGGCGTTTCTCCATCAAGCTTGCAAGGGCGACAAAGACTTGTGCCGCGAAATAGAGTCCTTGATCGCCTCGTATGAGCGGACGGAGAACTTTATAGAATTACCGGCCTTCGAAGTCGCTCCTGAACTTCTGACTAATGAGAAAGCCAGCGCGTTGCTTGGAGAATTGATTGGTTATTACCGGATCGAGTCTCTCATCGGGATCGGTGGAATGGGCGAAGTTTATCTGGCGCGGGACGAGCGACTCGGGCGCAAGGTTGCAGTTAAGCTTCTTCCTGAACGCCTGACTGCCGACGAGACGCAACTGAGTCGCTTCGAGCATGAGGCGCGCACCGCTTCCGCCTTGAACCATCCGAACATTCTCACCGTTCATGAGATCGGCGCGGCGGGGAGCCGCCACTTCATTGCGACCGAGTTCGTCGAAGGGATGACGTTGCGCGCGGCGCTGGCTCGCGGAAGAATGGATCCGCGCGAGGCGCTAGAGATTGCTACTCAAGTCGGCTCGGCGCTGGCCGCTGCGCACAAGAGCGGCATCGTGCATCGCGACATTAAACCGGAGAACATCATGCTTCGACCGGACGGCTACGCCAAGGTGCTCGACTTTGGGATCGCCAAACTAACCGAGTCAGAACCGGAGACGAATAATCACCGCGTCCAAACCACCGAGGCGTTGCGAACTCGCCCCGGGCTACTACTGGGCACGACGCGCTACATGTCTCCGGAGCAGGTGCGTGGTCAGAAGATAGACGCGCGCTCGGACATTTGGAGCCTCGGCGTGGTGCTTTACGAGATGCTTGGAGGAACTCCGCCCTTTCCCGGCGAGACATCGAGTGATTGTATCGCCTCCATTTTAAGAACAGAACCACCGTCTTTAACTGAGTTACGGCGAACAGTTCCGGCTGCGTTCCAAACCATCGTGGAGAAAGCGTTGCACAAGAACCCAGCTGGACGTTACCAGACGATAAGAGAAATGCTCTCCGACCTCCGCGACTTCAAGGAAGAATCGGAAAGGCGGCAGATCGAAAGTAGCAACCAGTCTTTTACCAGGCCATTCAGGCGGCGCAGATTAGCCGCGTTACTTACTCCAGCGTTTGTAATCCTGGCAGCAGGCCTTTCTTATTTCTATTACTTCAATACTTCAGCGTCGCCGCCTAACGACAAATCGATCGCGGTTTTGCCCTTTGCCGATCTTAGTCCAGCACGAGATCAGGGGTATTTTTGCGATGGCGTGCAAGAGGAGATTCTTAGCCGTCTGGCTAAGATTTCCGATCTAAAAGTTATCTCCCGCACTTCGACCCAGCGTTACAAGAGCACGCCCGATAACCTGCGCGAGATTGCCAGACAGCTTGGAGTTGCCAACATTCTGGAAGGGACGGTGCAGAAGGCGGAAGGGCAGATTCGCGTCAATGTTCAACTCATCAAGGCCGACAACGACTCGCAACTATGGGCGGAGAAATACGATCGTGAGTCGATTGACATCTTTGCCGTAGAAAGTGAGATCGCAAAGGCCGTTGCCGACACGCTGCAGGCGAAACTGACCGGTTCCGAGCAGCGGGCCATCGCGACCCGGCCGACGCAGAACCCTGAAGCGCATCAACTCTATCTCAAAGCGACATCTTTCTTAAACAAACGCACCGCGCCTAATTTGCGAACCGCCATCACGTATTTCCAAGACGCGATCAGCAAGGACGCGAATTACGCACTCGCCTACGCCGGCCTAGCCGATGCTTATGCCCTTCTGACACTATGGGGAGGTGAGGGTCCGCGAGATACCGTCCCCAAAGCGAAAGCGGCGGCCAGGAGAGCACTCGCCTTCGACGAGACGCTGGCCGAAGCGCACAATTCACTCGGCATCATCCTCGCGCTCTACGACTCTGATTTCGTTGAGTCCAAGAAGGAGTTTGAGCGGGCGATTGAGTTGAATCCCAATTACGCCACCGCGCACCATCAATTTGCTAATTTGAATCTTGTTAAGACGGGCGAATTCGATCGCGCCATCGCAGAGGGAGGGCGCGCCGTGGAACTCGATCCGCTTTCGCCCATCATCAACGCCGATCACGGACGAAACCTGCTTTGGGCCGGGCGTTACGACGATGCTACCGAACAATTCCAAAAAGCGCTCTCGCTCGATCCCGCGTTCTACTACGCGCGTTATGCCCTGGGCGAAGCGCTTCAAATGAAGGGGCAGATGAAGGAAGCGATAGCAGAATACGAGAAGGCGACTCAGTTAACCGACGATCCGACGGCGACGGCGTTGCTGGCCCAGGCTTACGCAAAGAACGGCGAGCGCGATAAAGCGCAAAAGCTTTTGGTGGAGCTTGAAGGGTCAGCGACGGGACGAAACATCGGTCCCTGCACTTTCGCCCTGATCCACGTGGCTCTCGGTGAAAACACAAAGGCGATCGATGAACTGGAGCGCGCCTGGCGCGAGCGCATCGACCCCGACATTAACGAGATTAAAGTCGAACCGCTGCTTGATCCCTTGCGCGGTGATCCCCGTTTCGAGCGTTTGGTCGCGAAGTTGATGGGAAGTACTGGAACGGTGACGGGTCAGCTCGCCGGAAACAAATCAATCGCAGTTTTGCCTTTCACCGATCTTAGTCAGACCCACGACCAGGAATACTTCTGCGATGGCATTCAGGAAGAGATTCTCAATCGTCTATCGAAGGTCGCCGATTTGAAAGTCATCTCGCGAACTTCGACTCAACACTATCGGGGGGCGCCGGAGAAGCTGCCTGAGATCGCGCGGCAACTCGGGGTGACCAATGTTCTCGAAGGCACGGTGCAAAAGGCGAAAGATGGGATCCGCGTCAGTGTGCAACTAATCAATGCCAGGAACGATTCCCATCTTTGGGCGGAAAAGTACGATCGGAAATTGACGGATGTCTTCGAGGTAGAAAGCGAAATTGCCAAGGCAGTTGCCGACACGCTGCGGGCGAAACTAAGCGGCTCGGAGGAGCGAGCGATCGCAACTCGTCCAACCGAGAATGCTGAGGCGCATCAGCTTTATCTCAAAGGCACATACTTCTCGAATAAGCGGACCGGTCCCGATCTGCGAACTGCCATTGAGTATTTCAAAGGAGCCGTCGGCAGAGATCCTAGCTACGCATTGGCCTACGCCGGAATGGCCGATGCCTATGCGCTTCTTTCGCTCTGGGGTGGCGAGGGCCCATCTGAGACAGCGCCGCAAGCCAAGGCCGCCGCCAGAAAAGCGCTCGAGTTAGACGATACTCTGCCGGAAGCGCACAACTCACTCGGCTTGGTGCTGGCGCTTTACGATTTCGATTTCGTCCAGTCGAAGAAAGAGTTCGAACGCGCGATTGAGTTGAACCCAAACTACGCCACAGCCCACCATCAATTCGGCAACGTCAATCTTGCTATGGTCGGCGAATTCGATCGTGCGATCGCGGAAGCCAATCGCGCGTTGGAACTCGATCCGCTCTCCCTCATCATCAATGCCGATCTTGGACAAGGCTACATGCTGGCGCGGCGCTACGACCAGGCAATCGATCAACTGCGCAAGACGCTCGCGATGGATGCCCGTTTTTATTATGCGCGATGGACCCTCGGCGAAACACTCCAGCTGAAAGGACAAATGCGCGAAGCGATAGCCGAGTTCGAAAAAACTGCAGAAATAACGGACGATCCGATGGTCGTGGCGTTGCTCGCGCAAGCATATGCGAAAACCGATCAACGGGACAAAGCATTGAACCTCCTCTCGCAACTCGAGCAGCTGACGGTGCATCGATACGTCGGGCCTTACACCTTTGCGCTGGTCCACATCGCCTTGGGCGAAAACGAAAAAGCGATAGACGATCTCGAGCGGGCCTACCGCGAACGCGCTGATCCCGGTATCGTTGGCATCAAAGTCGAGCCATTGCTCGATCCCTTACGCGGTCAGCCGCGATTTGAGCGTTTGGTTGCCAAGGTCGTAGGTGCCGCAGAGAACAAGTCACCGGCGGAAAGGTGATCCAAGCCGCGCGGGTGAGTGTTAGGAACAATTCGGCGGTCGCAGACCGACGCTACAGAGCTGGTAAAGTGCGTGTATCAGGCGCTGCGAATTCTCGTTAGGTAAGAGCGATTGTTCCATCTGAAACATGACGTAAGCGAAGGCGATCCCATTCTCCGGATCAGCGAAGGCGTGACTGCCACCGGCGCCGGGATGACCAAACGCGTCTGCTGACGTGCCAAAAATTCGTCGCGGCGCACTTACAGAATCTTTCATAAAGCCGGCAGAAAAAGCTGTCGGGATTTCAAACGACGCGGTCCATTCGTCGGCAAGTGTCGTTTTCATCGTCGCCCCGCGCCCCGGCGTGACATTGTGGTGAGTGCCTCTGGTGAATAGTTACCGAGGCAAGCTCCGGCGCTCTATGGCAAACGGTAGACCTCTACCAATGCGACGCCAGTCGTAGCATTCTTGCCACGCACGATGGCGGTATAGTTGCCGGGAATCAGGGATATCAGAATCGCAGACTCCAGATCATTGGGCGGCGCAAGTCCCGAAGCCTGGATCAAGGCCTGCTGCGTATTTTTCCAATTATCGTTGGAAACAATGAGCGCTCCATTTTTGTTGTGCAGTTCCAAAGTGGGATCGCCTAGCGTGCCAGGCACATTGAAGGGCGGCGGCGCCAGAGTCGGCCCCAGGGCACGCACCAGCACCTTCTCACTGGTGGCGTTTACCGGCCCAACAATCAGGCCGGCAATCATAACATTGTCTACCGTTCCGACAGAACCGCGCGTGCTGATGTTTCCCAAGAGAGAACTGCTCGCGGCGTCGACGTCATAAAGTTCCACTAGGCCCACGCCAGTGCCACTGGCATTGCCTCTCATGATCGCGGTGTAGTTGCCGGGAAGGAACGTGCCGACAATGGCCGCTTCCAATGCCATGGGCGGGGGCTTGCCGGTGGCCGTGATCTCCGCTTGCTGCGTGTCTTTCCAGTTGTTGTTCGTCGCTACGATGCTGTCGCGACCTTGCGCGTCGCGGTGATGCAGCTCCAACGTGGGATCGGCCAGCGTGCCAGGCACATTGAAAGGCAGTTGTGCCAGAGTCGGTCCGAGGGCACGCACCAATAGTTTTTTCGGTTGCGAGCCCGAGATAATAAAGCCGCCAATGAGTACGTTATCCCCGGTTTCGACCCGGAGACGCGTGGAAATATTAGTCAGGATCGCGGGAGTCGCTGATGGAGAAGGCGTGGGGGTGGCACTGGCCACAACGACCGTACCAGTCATTCCGCAGCAGGCACCGTGAGGAGTGCAGAAATAGGGAAAACTTCCGGCGCTGGTAAAAGTGTGCGAGAACGTCGCTCCCTGGTTGCGAATTCCAGAGTCCCACAGCCCGGCAGGCGCGCTCGGAGTGCCCGAGGTGCTGCTGTGTCCACTCGCTGCCCAAGTCCACTGGACGGTGTCGCCGACGTGAATCGTAACCGAGGAAGGGGTGAATCTGAAACCGCCGTTGCCGACGCTCACCATGAAGGTCGCTGCGTTCGCAAAACACGGGTAGAGCGTGATGCACGCGGCGACGACGCCCAGCAACGCTCGCACGCGAGAAAAGGGCGGTATTTTCGGCAGCTTGCCCATGTGAGGGTCTCTCACTTGAGCTTGGTATCCAGCTCGGGCCGGTGCAATACAGACATGACTACAAAACAGTAACGGTTCTGTTACTATTGCCTCCTTGCCGGTGGAGCGAACCGCTTTCTAGCGTCGGGCACGATGCGGTTTCTCCTCTTCGCGACGGCCTTGTTATTCTGGCTCAGCGCTGCCGGCGGGCAAGAAAGGGAGAGCGAGGAAGAATGGACAGCCCCAGCCTCAGACGCCGGGAAGAAAAATCCAATCCGGGCCAGTGATGACTCGATTACTGCAGGACGAAAAATCTACCTCAAGAGGTGTGCGGCCTGCCACGGGAAAACGGGAAACGGCGATGGACCTGATGCGGCCGACCTTGGCATTCATCCCGCGAAGTTCTCCAACCCGACGCTTCGCGTAGAAACAGATGGCGCGCTCTACTGGAAAATTACGGTGGGGAAGAAGCCAATGCCGGATTACGGCAGACGGCTGTCGCCGACGGATCGCTGGAATGTGATCAACTTTCTTCGCACACTAGCGGGCAGGTAACCTGATGAAAAAAAACAGCCGTCGGCTTTTTTGGGCGCTGGTTCAAAGCGCGCTCTTAACCGTGTCGCTTTTCAGGGCTCACGCGCAGGAGGCAACCGGCGAATATGTCTCGAGAAAAGAATATGAAGAGCTCAAGGCAGAAATCCAAGTGCTGAAGAAGGAACTGGCCACCATGCAAAAAGGAAGGCGCGCCGTTTCCGATGAAGCGATGGCGCATGAACCTGCAGATTCGCATAAAGAGGTCTCCGCGCCGGCGTCCGAAAAGGAAAAGCCTGCAGCGCTTGGGACCACCAACTTCCACCTCGCCGGCTTTAGCGTAGCAACGTTCGAGGACCGCAACGGGAGCGTGTCGAATTTCTCCGCAACCTTCAACCCGATCTTTCTTTGGGAACTAAGTCCGAAGCTTTTATTCGAAAGCCGGCTTGAGCTCGAGCTCAGCGGGAGCGGGACCAATCTCGAGCTGGAATATGCACAACTAAGTTATTTCCTTAACGATTACATTACGCTGGGGGCTGGAGAATTCCTCACGCCGAGCAACGTCTTTGTGGAACGTTTCGAGGCGCTTTGGATCAACAAACTCCCGGACCGTCCTCTGGCCGTCTACGACGGTATTTTGCCGGAAAGATCGATCGGTTTCGAAGTGCGCGGAGGTTTACCCGTCGGACCGACGCGGGCGAATTACGCTTTTTATATTTCCAACGGGCCGAACCTTAATGCCTTCGATTCCACTCGCGCCGGCATGCTCGAATTCAATAACTTCAGCGATAACAATGACGACAAAGCAATCGGCGGGCGAGTCGGTTTCCTGCCCATGCCCGGAGTGGAGGTTGGTTACGGCTTTGAAACCGCGCAGCCCGGCACACAGGGTAGTTCTTTCTCAGATATCCGTTCCCTCCTGCAATCGGTGGACTTGAATGTCACGCGCGGTTCCGATTTGCTGAGAGGTCGCGTCGACCTGCACGCTCAGTACGCCTGGAGCAAAATCGATCGGGCCCTGTATGACCCCGATGGCGCCCTCGGGTTCGGTCCCCTTTCGTTCGAAAGCAAACGCGATGGCGGCTATGCGCAGATCGCTTATCGCCCCACCCAAGCGGACGTCGATTTCTTGCGCAATCTTGAACTTATCTTCCGCTGGGATCATATCAGCCGTGCTCCGAGTGGACTTGGCACACCGGAGGAAAATCGTTGGACTCTTGGACTAGATTACTGGCTTGGCCCGGGCACGGCCTTAAAAGCCGCATACGAATGGGACCAGCCACATGGGGAGCGTAATACCAATGCCCTACTTCTCCAGGTAGTAGCCGGTTTCTAGTCAGGCACTGGTATGGTTAAAAAAGCGAATCGCAGCGTTTACGCCGTCTGGCTTCTACTCATTTTAGGCTGCGCCACCCGGAATGTATTTGCCGGCCCGAAGGCAACCCTGAAAGCAGCTTCCAACACGAGCAGCGAAGTCACAACTAGCGCGAGGATGGAGCTAAGCAGCGAGGAGCTTTGGTCGAACAACTGCCAACGTTGTCACAACATTCGTGCTCCGTCTGTGTACACGCCCGCTCAATGGGAAATCATCGTTCACCACATGCGGGTCCGAGCGAACATCACTGGCGCCGAGCAACGGGCGATTGCTGATTTTCTTAGATCAGCCTCGCGCTAACGAGGCATGACACGAACCGGTTCAATAAACCACGCACCCTTATTTAGGCGGCGCAACCACGTCCTAGATTTGAGCAATGCACTAGCGCGGTCTTCGCATCATCGTCGTGAACGAATGTCATAGATCGCGTCGATCAGGCGCAGCGATTTCTCGTTAGGTAAGAATGTCTGCTCCATTTGGTTCATGACGTAGGCGAATGCGATTCCATTCTCGGGATCGGCGAAGGCGTGACTGCCGCCGGCGCCGGGATGGCCGAACGCCTTGGTCGAACTCCCAAAAATATTGCTCTGCGAGTCAGCTGAATTTTTCATCAACCCAGCCGCGAAAGCAGTCGGAATTTCGAAAACGCGATCCAAGCCGTCGGCGAGAGTCGCAGTCATGAGGGCGATCGTCTTCGCGGAAAAAAATCGCCTGCCATCGATTTCACCGCCGTTGGCGAGCATGGCGTAGAATTTTCCCAAGGCATGCGCGCTGCCGATACCGCCGAAGGAGACGATCTCGAGCGCGCGGTTTTCGGGTTTGTTCATGGCGCTGACGGCGTGCAGTCCATATGGCGAGGTGAAGGTTCTGCGCTGGAGTGTGCCCGTGGTAGCGAGATCATGATAGAACTGGGCTGGTTCTGGCGGTTTGCCTGCTTTGGCCGCGTAAATGGTAGCGCAACGAGAGTTCAGCTCGCCCGGTAAGCCGATCCAAAAATCGAGCGCGAGCGGTTCGGCAAAAACTTCTCGCCAATATTTTGAGATCGAAATACCGCTAATGCGTCGCGTCAGCTCATCAACTAAGAACCCAAACGTGCGAGCGTGATAGCCGTGCGCTGTTCCCGGCGGCCAAAGCGGCGCCTGTTTTTCCAACGCTCCAATTACCGCGCTGTAGTCGGTGACGTCGGCATTTTCATCGAGCGCGCAAACTCCTCCCGCGTGGGATATCAGTTGTGCGACGGTCATTTCACCTTTGCCGTTCTGCGCAAACTCCGGCCAAAACGCCGCCACTCGTTCGTTAAGATCGACCCCCTGTTCCTGCAAGACGTGCAGTAAACAGGCCGCGCCAATCCCTTTCGTAGCCGACCAAACCAGGACAATCGTGTCCTCCTCCCAAACTTGCTCGCGCCGGGCATCGCGATAACCGCCATTTACTTCCAAGCGTGATTCGCCCTCGTGCCAGATTGAAGCAGCGGCACCGAGTTCGTTGAAACGCACAAAGTTTTCCTCGAATAACGGCAAGATCCGCTCGCGTAGTCGCTCGCGGTCCAATCGCATCGCGCAAGTGTGATGGGGCAATCCCAGTGCCGTCCATCGTTTTCGCCTTCGGGCCGTCGCTAAAGCGTGCCGTGCAGCGGCTTCAGGTCGGGATCTTTCTTCGCCAGATCGCGAAAAGAAGCGTCCATTTGAAAACTGATGTGAAGGTGAACCTCGGCATCTTTCAAATTTCCGAGCAGCACCTCGTAGCAACCCATGTTGTAATAATAAATCGGCTCGCTAAGTAGTGCGGTCGGGCCGCGCAGCAGCACCTTCTTTGCTTCCGCCGTTCGACCGATTTGATGCAAACAGAAACCGGCGTGTAGAAAGCCGGCGCTGGCTTCGGGCGCGACGCGGCAGAGCTTGCGGCTGATGGTGAGAGCGCGCGACCATTGTTTCTTGCGCATGAGATGGTGCAGCCGCATCTGCAAAACTTCCGGACGGTGCTGGAATTCGTCATCGATGTCGTTCAACTCGGCCAGAGACTCGCTCCCCATGCCCAGTTCTGCATATCCGCAGGCGGCGCGAAGATGTCGTTCGAAACTCACGCCGTTGCTTTAAGCAGCCTGCTTGCCACGGGTAGGCGATGCGACGCAATTTGAGCAGCGAGGTTCCCGAGTCGCGAGACCGCAGCTGTAGAACGATCGCTCCGGTGGCCCAGAATCTGGGCAGGCCAAACGCTCGCCCTACAGCAGTTGCTCGAGCTCGTCCAGGCGCTGCTCGAAGAGCGCGATCGTACGCTGGATGGGCTCAGGTGTTGTCATATCGACGCCCGCCACCTTCAAGGTGTCTAGCGGAAATTTCGAACCGCCTGATTCAAGAAACCCAAGATATCGCTCGATTGCGCCAGCCTCTTTCGCGAGCACGCGCTGAGACAGCGCAACCGCTGCCGACAAGCCGGTAGCGTACTTATAAACGTAGAACGCGCTATAGAAGTGCGGAATGCGCAGGCACTCGAGCTCAAGTTGCGAATCGATGACGGCAGCCCCGCCATAGTAGGTGTCGAGCAGTTTACGATATTCATGCTTGAATACCTCAAGGGTGAGCGCTTCGCCCAATTCTTCAACGGCGTGAATCGTTTTCTCAAACTCGGCGAACATCGTCTGCCGAAAGACGGTGCCGCGAATATCATCGATCTGGCGATTAATGATGTAGGCGCGCATTTTTCGGTCGGTCGTTCGTTCTAACAGGAAGTGTGTGAGCAGCTCTTCATTGAAGGTGCTTGCCACTTCGGCTAGAAAAATCGGGTAATCGTAATCCTGAAAAGGCTGGTACTTTTGCGATAACCAGGTGTGCATGGAATGACCGGCTTCATGCGCCAGAGTATAGACATCGGCGAAGACATCCTCCTTGTAGTTCATGAGAATGTACGGCGGAGCTCCGTAGCTGCCGCTGGAAAAAGCGCCGCTGCGTTTCCCTTTTGTTTCATAACGATCGCACCAGCGACCGCGTAAACCTTCGCGCAGCGTCTCCCCATATTCCTGGCCGAGGGGTGCAAGCGAAGCGATCACCTTATCGATAGCCTCGTCGAAAGATGTGCGGGTTTCAATGTCGGAAACTAACGGGACGTAGGTATCGTAAGCGTGCAGCTCTTCGAGCTCTAACACGCGGCGTCGCAGCTCATAGTAACGCACCAATGCGGGGACACCGTTATGCACCGCGCCGATTAAGCCATCGTAAACTGCCACCGGGACGTCATCCTTGAAAAGGGAGGCTTCCAGAGCGCTGCGGTAATTGCGCGCGCGGGAGCGAAAGACGTCGGCTTTGACCGAATAAGCGAGCGCGGTGGCGAGCGTGAACGCGTGATCCTGAAATTCATGGTAGAATTGCGTAAACGCGCGCCGCCTCACCTCCCGATTGCGCTTAAGCAAAAAGGCGCTGTAGGTGCTTTGCGTGAGCGGGCGCTCCTGGCCATTCTCGTCGCGCAGCGTTCCGAATTTCATGTCGACATTGGTCAGCTGCGAAAACGCGTCGTCATAACCGCCCAGCGTGGCCGCGCCCAGAGCAAGCAACCGTTCCTCTTTCTCGGACAGCACGTGCGCCCGCAGCCGTCGAATTTTATGCAGGCTGACGCGCCACTCCTCCAGCGCCGGATCGACCATCAACTGCGGCCAGCGCGCATCGTCGATGGTTTGAATCTCCGGCACGACGAAGGCCGATGCTTCGCCAACCTTCGTCATCAGATTCTCCAGCTGACCGATTCGGGCGAGGTATTCGTTGTTTGCGCTGTCTTCCGCCAGTTGCAGCGAGGCGAAGTGGTAAACGCGCTCGATTTTCAGGTCGAGCTGCTTTTCGAACTCAAGCACTTCCGCCAGGTTCGAGGCCGATTCACCGATACGACCCTTCCATCGGGCAATCTGCGGGAATGTGTGCGCAATCCAATTTACGTCCTCCTGCCATTTGCCCACATCGGCAAACAAATGTGTCAGGTCCCATTTATCGCTTTCCGGAATGTCAGCGCGCGTCGGAGTTGTGGTTTGTTCCATGGTCTTTGCAGAAATAAGTAGCGCTGATTAGCACCGCATGACACCCGCGATTGGCCGAATGAACCGGCTCAGCGAAAGCCCTTCTCACCTTCTTTGTGCATGCGCGGGCCCTTGACGGCTAGTGGCTCGGGGGCTTTGCCAGCTGGAATTTGTGGGCAGGTGTCGATCCATCGTTCACCCTCGGGCGCAGCCCAGCGGACGGCATTTCGCAAAACCAGCCGCACGCTTTCATGATAGTAGATGGGGTAAACTTCGTGACCGGGGCGGAAGTAGAATATTTTGCCGTTGCCGCGCTTCCAGGTGCAGCCGGACCGGAAGACCTCGCCCCCCTCAAACCAGGAGAGGAAAATAATTTCCTCAGGGTTGGGAATAGCGAATGGCTCGCCGTACATTTCGGTGTTCGGAATTTCGAAATAACGGTCGATGCCGCGGGCGATAGGATGGGCGGGATTACAAACCCAGAGTCGTTCTTTTTCGCCCGCTTCGCGCCAGGTCAGGGAGCAGCTCGTTCCCATCAGGCGCATAAACGGTTTCGAATAATGGGAGGAATGCAGCGCGATGAAACCCATCCCCTCCCATACTCGCGCGAGCACGCGCTGCACGACGGAATCGCCTACTTTGCCGTGGGCGGCGTGCCCCCACCAGACAAGCACGTCGGTCTGGTCGAGAATACGTTTCGTTAGCCCATGTTGCGGCTCCTGAAGTGTAGCGGTGCGTACGTCAAATCTGCCCTCTTCCGCGATAGCGTGCGCGATGGTGGTGTGCATCCCGCGCGGATAAATCTGGCGAACGAGCGCGCTCTTGCGTTCATGCACGTTCTCGCCCCAGACAGTGACGCGAAGTTTTTGTGGCATTGAAAGAAGATGAATCTGGAAGCCACGAAACCAAGAAAAGAGTCAGGATATTTGAATTCGTTTCCTGGCTTGCTGGGTTCCGAACTGTTTCTTCAGCTCGCGCGTGGCGGGATGAGCTGCAATTTTACGCATGGCTTTTTCCAGCAGCTCGCGGCCGGGAGAGATCTTGTGCCAGGGCGAAGCGCCGCTGGGATGCGGCAGCGGGATGAGATCGAAAACAAACCGTGCGCGGTTGATTACAAATTTGCGACCGATTACTGCATCAAGTTTGTCGAAAGCGATAAACTGCGCGATGGCGAGTTTGCCAACGGGAATGATCAGACGCGGGCGCAGAATCTCCAGCTCGTTGTTCAACCAGGAAGAACAATTCGCGATCTCCGCTGGACTGGGCACGCGATCGGTGCCGCCAATTGCCTTACCGGGAAAACATCGAATGACGGCAGCGAAATAAATTCGCGAACGCATCATCGTTTCATTCATCCGGCACCATTGGTCGAACCAACGGAAAAGTGTTTTGCCGGCGGTGTGGGCGAAGGGACGTTTGAGCGTCGGCTCGCGTATACCCGGTGCCTGACCGATCAACATGACGTCGCTCAAAATGGCGCCGCCGGATACCGGCGGTGGCACCACGCGTTGACAACGGCGGCATTGCAGCAAATGCCCAACGTGCTCGTTCAGTGTTTGCTGAGCCGCGCGACGCAGCATCAACGGCGGAAGAGCGAAAAGATTAAACTCAACACGATGCTGATGATGATGCAGGTGACGATCGGAAAATAGAAACCGGAATTCCCGCGCTGGATACGAATGTCGCCGGGAAGTTTTCCCATCCAGTTGCCAAGACCGAGTGAGAGAAGAACGCCGACAGCGACGATGAAGAGGCCGAAGATGATAAGGACTTTTCCAAGCTCCGGCATTGTCAAAATTGGCACACATTCCTGGTGCGCGCGACAGCGTCATCCCGAGCGAAAGTCGAGGCATCCCGTCAAGTTACCTTAAAGCTTTCATCACGGGATCCCTCGACTTCGCTCGGGATGACAGAAAGAGCAGACGACGCTAAATTCCGAGGCGATGGCAGTGCAGTTCCGCGATTATTACGAAACGCTGGGCGTGGCGAAAACGGCGAGCGAGGATGAAATCCGCACCGCCTTTCGCAAGCTCGCGCGCAAATACCATCCCGACGTCGCCAAGGATAAGAAGACGGCGGAAGAAAAATTTAAGCAGATCAACGAAGCGTATGAGGTGCTGGGCGATCCGGAGAAGCGCCGCAAGTACGACGAACTGGGGGCGAATTGGAATCAACCGGGCGGATTCCAGCCGCCGCCGAACTGGGGCGGGGGGCAGCCGGGCGGAGGGTTCAATCCTTTCGGCGCCGGCGGGGGCGGAAACGGCGGCGTTGAGTTCGAGTTTAACGGCACCGGGTTCAGCGATTTTTTCGAAACGTTTTTCGGTGGTGGGCGCGGGCGTTCCGCTTTCGGTGGATTTGGACAACGCACGGCCTCGGAGCGCGGGCACGATGTGGAGGCCGACATCATGGTCACGCTGGAGGAAGCGCTCGATGGTTCCAAGCGCCAGGTATCGTTACGAAGGGCTGGATCGAAAAAAACGGAAACTTATCAGGTAAAGATACCGCGCGGCGTGCGCGAAGGTCAGCGCATTCGTCTGGCGGGCCAGGGTGAAGCGGGGGAGCGCGGCGGGAAAAGCGGCGATCTGTTTCTGCGTGTCCGCCTGGCGCGGCACCCGGATTTTTCCGTGGAAGGAAACGACCTCATTCACGAGGTGAGAATTGCGCCGTGGCAGGCCGTTCTGGGCGATCAGCTGACGGTGCCGACGCTGGAGGGAAACGCCCGACTGAAATTGCCGCCGGGCACCCAGGGCGGGCAGCGTTTCCGCTTGCGCGAACGCGGTTTGCCGAGTGTCTCCGGCCAGCGCGGCGATCTTTATGTCGCGGCGCAGATTCAATTGCCGAAAAAACTAACGGAACGTGAGCGGGAACTTTGGCAGCAACTCGCGCAATTCCACGGTCATAATCAGAGCAGTTAGAAGTTACCATGAAAATCTCACTTGGGAGCGATCACGCGGGATTCAAGCTGAAAGAGCGAGTGAAAACGCTCCTCGGCAAATTGGGGCACGAGGTGAACGACGTCGGCACATCGAGTGAGGAGCCAGTCGATTATCCGCTTTTCATTCGGCCAGCCGCCGAATTGGTGGCGCGGGGTGAGTGCGAGCGTGGGATTGTATTCGGAGGCTCCGGCAATGGCGAAGCGATGGTGGCAAACAAGGTGCACGCGGTGCGGTGTGGGCTGTGCTGGAGCCTGGAGAGCGCGCGTTTGTCGCGTCAACATAATGACGCCAACGTTCTCTCGCTCGGAGAACGTCTGGTGACGGAAGATCTTGCCTTGGAAATTGTGCGGGTGTGGTTGACGACGGAGTTCGCAGGCGGACGGCACGAGCGACGGGTGCAGATGCTTAACGAGATGTAGCCACGTTGACGGAAGATCGACGCTACAGGAGGCGGTCGAAGCAAACAGCGAGGAGAAAAAGCGCGCTCACGAACGCGTTTGAGTTGAAGAACGCGCGATTGATGGCGGCGAGGTCGGCCCTTTTTGCGATGCGATGTTCATAGAGAAGCGCTCCCGCGATCGGCAGCATGGCGCCGAAATAGATCGCTCCAAGTTTCGCCAATATTCCGAACCCAACCAAAGCGACGAACATGAAAAAATGAAGGCCCTGCGCCAGTCGCAGACTGCGCGCGATGCCGAAGCGCACCACGAGCGAGCGCAGACCTTCGCGCCGGTCGAAATCGAAATCCTGGGTGGCGTAGATCATGTCGAAACCGGCGACCCAGCAAAGCACGCCCGCGGCCAGAATGAGCGGAGGTAAATCAATACGACCGCTCTCCGCGATCCAGGCGGCAACCGGCGCGATGGCAAGAGAAAGCCCGAGAAAAAAATGGGTGGCGTCGGTGAAGCGCTTCGTCAGCGAGTAGAAAAGAATGATGGCAAGCGCTACGGGTGAAAGCACGAAAGTGAGACGGTTGATGCTTGCCGCGGCCACGATGAATAAGGCACTGCTGCAAATAAGAGCGATCGCGACCACGCTTTTACTCGCGAGAAGGTGACGCGACTCCGTTCGAGGGTTGCGCTGATCAAGCTCCCAATCAGCCAGCCGATTAAAAAGCATGGCGGCGGTGCGCGCCGTGATCATGCAGACGAGAACGAGCGCCAAAACACGCGGAGAGGGACGACCGCTTGCCGCTACCACGAGTGATGCGAGCGCGAATGGCAGTGCGAAGATGGTGTGCGAAAAGCGAATGAGCCGCAGGAAACGAGTGACAGAGCCTTCGGAAAGTTCAGACGTGAGCCGGCCTTTTGTCATGTCGAGCGCAGCCGAGACATCTCTGATTATTCGGCTTTGGACAAACAATTAGAGATTCCTCGGCTACGCTCGGAATGACAAATGGCAACTGCGCATCAAACGCGCTCGTTTCATCAAACCTCGTTCAGCAACGAGGCGAGCCGCTCGTGCGCCCTTGTCAGAATAGGATAGCCGTGCGCGAAAAAGATTCGTTCGAAGGAAAGCTCGTCGACTAAGTGTCGTAATGAACAAAGCATCTTCTGGCGAGAGGTGCAGTATTTCGTCGGCAATAAATTGAAGCCATATGGTTCGAAATTAATAAGCGCGTCACCTACGATCAGGGTCCCGCCATCGCGCGGGTCATGAATGGCCACCTCGCCCGGCGCCGCACCATCGACTGGCATGACCCTCAATCCAGACACGCGCATACCGCCGGACAGGTCAGAAGCACCCGGCAACTCAACTTTGAGCTGTGAGGGAACGAAGATGCGCTCGACGCTGGCAAAGTTTTTCGCCGCGCGAGCGTGATTCGCATTCGTAACGAGAACGGCAGACACGTTCCCCATTTCATCGATTTCGGCTCGGGCGGGTGCCGCTAACGCAATCGGATCGACGATCGCGACTGCGCCATCGCCGGTGGCAACGGCAGTGGAAAAAAGCTCAGCTTTTACGGCAGGATCGTAAGTCTGCCATATAGCCAAGTCAGCGGAAACACGAGTCAATTCGGATGCACGGACCATGCGTAAAGCACCTCTAATGTATCAGAACGATGATTGCTGGCAGCGTTGATCATGTCCGAAAACGAAATCGCCGATAAGCGACGACGTTGTCGAGGCGTCGGTATCAAACGCCGGTCGACCCATCTGATTGGCAAAACTGGCTTCCCGACGCTTGGCGTGGTCGATCCAGGGAGCGCTCGGCTTCGGAGCGGCAAAACAGGAGAAATTTCGCGATGCGAGCGACTGCAAAAACGGCATGGACCCCACCGAAAGGCCAAAACGCAATGGCATTATAGCTGCTATGGAAAGTATGACATGACCACCTTCTCCTATCAGGCGCGTGACACCGCCGGTCGAATCGTTTCTGGCGTCCAGGAAGCGCTCAACGAAGACAACGCCGTAACCAGTTTGATGAGCCGCGGGCTCATGGTGCTTTCCCTTCAGCGCAAAGCCGCCGCTACCCGCTCCCGCGCCAAAAGCGCCAAGGTTAAAGAGACCGATCTGGTGCTTTTTACGCGGCAACTCTCCACCATGATCGAAGCCGGCATCTCACTGGTGCAGGCCCTGACCGCGCTTTACGAACAGGCCGACCCGAAAAAACAGCGCGCCCTCCGCTCCGTCGTCAGCGATATCACCACCCGGATCCAAGGCGGCGAGACTTTCAACGAATCCCTCAACAAACATCCGCGCGTTTTCAATCGCCTCTACGTCAGCATGGTGAAAGCAGGTGAGCACGGCGGCCTGCTTGCGGAAATTCTTGATCGCCTCGCCGGCTTCCTCGAAGCCACCGCGCGACTACGCAAGAAGGTGAAGTCGGCCATGACCTATCCCGTCATCGTCGTCTGCATTGCTTTCGCCATTACCACTTTCCTCATCGTGCGCGTGGTGCCGATCTTCGGCGAGATCTTCAACGACTTCGGGGCGCAACTTCCCGCGCCGACGCAATTCCTCATCGACCTGAGCAACTTTGTGCGCGGGCAATGGTATTGGCTCCTCGGCGGGATCATCGGCGTCATCTTCGGCATCCGCGCCTTTCTTCGTTCCACTCGCGGCAAACAGTGGTGGGACAAATGGAAATTAAAGCTGCCGGTCTTCGGCCCGCTCGTGCACAAGATCAGCATGTCGCGTTTTGCGCGCACCTTCGCGCAATTGATCCGCAGCGGCGTGCCTATCCTCGAAGTGCTCGATATCGTGGGCGGCTCCGCTGGCAATCACGTAGTCGAGACCAGTATCAAGAGCGTAGCCCTAGATGTGGAGAAAGGCGACAATCTTTCCGTCTCGCTTTCGCGCAAAAAGATTTTTCCACCCATGCTCCTGCGCATGGTCGCAGCTGGCGAATCCACCGGCAAGATCGACACCATGCTCGAGAAAATGGCCGACTTCTGGGACGAAGAAATCGAAGCCATGCTCGACGCGCTCACGTCCTTGATCGAACCGATGCTCATCGTGTTTCTCGGCGTCATCGTCGGCGGGATCGTTATCGCCATGTTCCTGCCCATCTTCAAACTGAACGAGGTCGTTTCGCAGAGCAAAAGCAATTAATGGCTGTGTCACAGAGCTAAGCTAAGGAGAAGCTGCTCAAAGACAGGGGAGGGGCGGATCGCGCAAGTGGTCCGCCTCTTTCTTTTTCGTGATCATGATTATTCGGAATGAAGACCAACCCGTAAATGCAGTGGCCAGAGCACGACGCGCTTCTCTTCCCGATTGCCCCACTTCGGCAAAAGGTCGCGTTCCAATTCGCTCACAGGGTCCAAACCCCGCGTCGAAATAAAACGGCGCGTCGCCGACCAGGTTCGCATGTAACCAAGCAATTGATCGAGATCCCAATGTTCTTCGAGCTGGAACTTCGGCGGCAGCATCTCGGCAAAGGGAAAATCGATTCCGCGGTATCTATCATCCACAATCAGACGTTCTGGCGGCCAGAATGGAGCGATTGTCTCGTAGTAGAAATGATCGAGCAGAGGGTTTATCTCGGGCGCAATCTTGAGCAGAGTGTAAGCCCAGATTGCGATGACCCCGCCCGGACATAAGACGCGCTTGGCTTCGCTAAAAAATGCGTCGCGATCGAACCAATGCAGCGCTTGCGCTACCGTGATCAAATCGATGCTGGCATAAGCGAGTCCGCTCGCTTCGGCCGGCGCAACTCGATAACTCACGCCGGCCGTCGGCGAGGCCTCCTTTAGCTGCTGCGCGCTCGCGTCGGTCCCGATAGTTTCGCGAAAGTATTTCGCAAGACCGATTGCGGCCTGGCCGTTACCGGTCGCGCAATCCCATGCTCGTTCCCGCACTCGTACCAGCGATGCCAGATAGCTAAACAATTCCGGCGGATATTTTGGCCTGAACCTGGCGTAATCGGCCGCTTGATCCGAGAAATGATCTTTGAAATTCATTACCGATGATTTCCCCTAATTCTCGCCTGCCAAAGCGATCTGTGCCACTCGCGCGTAAAGTTCGTGGTAAATCCGCTCCACCGCCACCGCCGGATCTTCCAGCATCATCGTTTCCTTGATTTTGCTCGCGTAGATCGGGAATGAGAATGGCGAGACAGTCGGCAGTTCGCGCAGTCGCCAGTCGTAATCCTGGACCTGCCCGAGGAAGGCGTTCGCTTCTTCCGCATCGAGAAAAGTGTGGGTAGCCTGCCGATAAGCTTCTTCCAGCAAGGGATGATTCGGCTCGTGTTGTTCGAGCACGCGAAAGATCACCTCGGCACTCCAGTTCAATTGCTTTCGCTTTCGCTGTTGGCCCGGATAATTCCGAGGCACCATTAACCCGGTCTGGGCGACACCGCGGAATTGCCACTTCACCAGTTCCGATCCGCGTAGCGCCGCGCGCAAATCTTCCTCCGCGCCTTCGCGCTCAAAACAGAGCCGCCAGTCTTCCAGGGTGAGCTCCTGGAAATGGCGCAGCGTAAGGAGAAAGCCATAATCGTCGATTGTGACCAACGCGTTTCCGCCACTTCGATTCTTCACTCGCCAGGCGACAATGCGCGAGAGCGCGTCATTCGCACTTCGGCCAATGAGCGCGTGAAAGAAGTAATGCGAGAATTGATCGTCACGGTAAAGCTCGATCAGCATACGCTCGCCCGAAGGGATGTCGGAGATGGCGAGCTGGGCGCGAAATTGTTCGATGATCGCCTGGGCATTAGCTAACGAGATTTGGTAGCGCTCGACCAGCCATTCAAGCGAAGATCCATCGTCAGCGTCGTCTTGCAGTTTCGTAGCCAGGTCGGCGCGCAACTCCCGCACCGCCCGAGCCAAGCCCGAAGTGAGCGGCATCTTGGCCGCGTTCCAGCGCGGGATTGTCGGCAGTTGCCCATCAGCGCGCTCGACCAGCGCTTCCTGCACGCCAGTATCGATGAGGCGCAGGACGCGGCCGCCAAGCACAAACAGATCGCCCATGTTCAGGCTCTTGATGAATGCTTCTTCCACCGAACCGATGCGCCGCCGATTAAGCAGGACATCGACGAATCCTTCGGAAACGATAGTGCCGATATTAAGCAGGAATTCCCGCGCCACCCGTGGATGGGCCAATGAGACCGCGGCATTCTTATCGACAATGACTTTGCCGAAGAGGCCGCCATACTGCTGCGCGAGGGATTCACCTCCGCCTTCGAGGTAATGGAGAATGCGATCGAACTCTTCGCGGGTCAGCTCGCGAAAGGGTAGAGCGCGCGTGATCAGCCGGTAGATCTCGTTAGCAGAAGCCGACCCGAGGGCAGCAATTCCCACAATGTGCTGCGCTACGACATCGAAGGGCCGATCTTGAATTTTGATGGGGTCGAGAGCGCGCTCGCGCACGAGTTTAGCGGTGACGGTGGCCTCGGCTAAGTCGTTGATGTTGGTCGCGACCAGAACCCCATGGCTGCTCTTGTTGATGGAATGACCGGAGCGGCCAATCCGCTGAATCGCGCGCGAGACGCCCTTCGGCGTGGCGATCATCACTACGAGATCGACCGCGCCGATGTCGATGCCGAGCTCGAGACTTGTCGAGCAAACGACGGCACGCAACTCGCCGTTTTTCAATCGATCTTCGACTTCGAGTCGCACACTGCGATCGAGCGAGGCGTGGTGGGTTTCGATTTTGTCGCTTAAATCCGGGAGTAACTCGCGCAGCCGGAGACCGATTTGCTCCGCAGCCGAACGCACATTGGTGAAGACGATAACTGATTGATGCGTGCGAATGAGTTGCGATAGCTCGGCGTAAAGCCGCGCGCCGGTGTAACCCGACGGCGGATAAGGATTGCGCCGAATGGGCGAGAAGACTTCAACCATCTGTTCTTTCTCGATACGCGCCTGCGCAATGTGACAGCGGCGGTTGGCCCCGACAAGATATCGCGCGAGCAAATCGACCGGCGCAGCGGTAGCGGAAAGGCCGATGCGACAGAACGACCGTTTCCCGCGCAGGCGCTCGAGACGTTCGAGCGAAATACTCAGGTCGGCCCCCCGCTTGTTCCCGGCAAACGAATGCAGTTCGTCCACGATGACGAACTGCACCTCGGCAAGGTGTCGCGCATAGCTTTCCTGCGCGAGTAAAACGGCGAGGCTCTCTGGCGTGGTGACGAGGAATGGCGCGGGATTATTGCGGAATTTTACTCGCTCACTCGCCGGCGTGTCGCCAGTGCGCAGATGCACCCGCAGTTGCTTTTCCAGTTCCATCCCGGCAATCGGGGCGCGCAAGTTTTTCTCGATGTCGTAAGCCAGCGCGCGCAGCGGCGAGACGTAAATGCATTGCACGCCGGCGATGGATTTATTGCGATCGCATTTACGCAGGAGAAAATCGAAAACGCCGAGAAATCCGGCCAAGGTTTTGCCGCTACCCGTGGGCGAAGTGAGCAGGATCGATTCGCGGTCAAGAACGGCGGGAACGCAGAGTTGCTGCGCGTGCGTGAAGTCGGAGTAGTTGGCGGAAAACCATAGGTGCAAGCGCGGATGGAGCCGCGCGGACAGCTTGGTCATCCCGAGCGTAGCCGAGGGATCCCGTGGCGTTACCTTAAAGGCGACTTCCGCGGGGTTCCTCGACTTCACTTCGTTTCGCTCGGAATGACGGGCTTTCTAAGCCCAGCCCTCAGGATTCACCGGGAAGTGTTTGTTCTTCAGGCGCTCGGGAATTTTCTGGGTGTGCTCGGATTCGATCCGCTCGGTCGCCGCGCCAAGCGCTTCGTAGGCTTCGCGACTTTTTTTCGCTCGACACATGTAGGCCGTGGCGTGTGCCAAGGGGATACGCGCTTCCGGCAGACCGATAAATTCGACGGCGTGCTGCGCGGCAACGGCGAGCGGCAAAGCTTCGGGATCAGCCAAGCCGACATCCTCGCTGGCGAAGATGACGATACGGCGCGCAATGAAACGAAAGTCTTCGCCGGCGTGGAGCATTTTCGCCAGCCAGTAGATCGCGCCCTTTTCATCCGACGCGCGCATGCTTTTTATAAAGGCGCTGATGGTGTCGTAATGGGCATCGCCGACGCGATCGTAAACGACGGCTTTCTGTTGAATGCTTTCCTCTGCGACAGCGAGGGTGAAGTGAATGTTAGGAGAAACCGGCCCTGTGCCGTCCCTGATTTTTGTTTTGGTTTCGGACGGCACGGAGGCCGCCCCTCCAGGTGACGTAGTCAGCACTCCGAGTTCGAGTGCATTTAGCAATTTCCGCGCGTCACCATCGCTCAACTTCGCCAGATGCCGGCGCGCGTCGCCATCCATTTTCACATTGTAATTTCCGAGGCCGCGTTCCTTGTCGGCCAACGCGCGATCAATCAGCGTCTCAAGTTGCTCCACCGTCAGCGGTTCGAGGCGGAACACGAGCGAGCGCGATACCAGCGCGCTGTTAACGTAGAAGAACGGGTTGTAAGTGGTCGCGCCGATGAGACGCAGGTTCCCGCTTTCCACATCGGGCAATAAAATGTCCTGCTGCGCTTTATTGAAGTGATGGATCTCATCAACGAAGACGATCGTCTTTTGCCCAGATGCACGCAGGCGGTTCGCGGCCGAACCGACCACTTTGCGCATCTCGGCGACATTGCTTTCGACGCCGCTCAGTCGTTCGAATTTCGCGTTCGTCAGCCGCGCGATGATTTGCGCGAGCGTCGTTTTCCCTGTTCCGGGCGGACCCGACAGAATGACCGACGGTAAACGATCAGCTTCAATGGCCCGGCGCAGAAGTTTCCCCGAGCCCAAAATGTGTTCCTGCCCGACGAATTCTTCCAGAGAACGCGGCCGCATGCGCGCGGCAAGTGGCGCAGCGCGGCTGGCCGCTTCCAAGTTTTCGGCCTCCGCTTCGTCGAACAGATCTTCCACGGAAAACGCTACGACGCCTGCGCTCAAGACGCATGCAATTTCGCCCCGGGCAGCTGGCACGGCTTGCGCTGTGTTTAATCTCACCAACACTCCCTCCATGCGCTCTCGCTTATTGCTCATCATTTTGGCTGGCATACTCGCCAGCACGACGCGCGCGTCGGTTACTTTGCCCATGAGCACCGTGTTCAAAGGCGAAGACCGCTTCGAGCAGCTGGTCGTGCACGCGAAAGCGGAAAATTGGAGGTCGTTGCCCATCGGCGAACGCACCGCCACGGTTGGACAGGCCATGGTGGGCACTCGGTATCGGTCCTTCACGCTCGAAGTCGATAATCGCGTCGAGTCTCCCTCCGTTAACTTCCAGGGGATGGATTGCTGGACGTTTTTCGAGATCGCGCTCGGCTTTGCCCGCATGCTGGACGAGCCGGAAACAAATTGGTCGACAGCGACTTTGTTGCGCAACATCGAGCTGGACCGGTATCGCGGAGGAGAATGCACCGGCGATTACTTGTCGCGTCTGCATTACCTGGAAGACTGGCTCTACGATAATAATCGCCGCGGCCTGGTGCAGGACCTGACCCGCTCACTTGGTGGTGTAAACGTGCCGCATTCCGCGCGAGAAATGACGCACGGCTGGCATCATTACCGCTATCTCCAATCCAATCCTTCGCTGCTACGCCCACTCGGGCAAATGGAAGCGCGCGTCAGCTCGCGTGCGCTGTACGAGATTCCCAAGAACCGCGTCGCGCGTATCGAGCCGCAATTGCGCAGCGGCGATATTATTGGGATTGTTTCGCGTGATGGCGGCGCGATGCGCGCGACCTCGCACGTAGGTCTGGCCCTGCGGGGATCGGACGGCGCGCTGCACTTTATGCATGCTTCTTCGCCGCGGAATTACGGGCGCGTGGTGGTCGATACGCGGTTGTCAAATTATTTGTATCGTTACGGCAGCGATACGGGAATTCTGGTGGCGCGCCCGCTGCGTTGACCTGTCGGCACTCCGAGCGGAAGTTGAAAACTCAGCACTTAATTTTCAGCGCGCGCCCCGTCATCCTGATCGAAGAGAAGGACCTCACAAGTGTCTTGACTTTGCTCGCGCTGGAGCGAGGCGCCACAGTGAGTTAGTCCTCTTTCCGATAACGGAAATCTTGCAGCAGTTTTTCCAGCCGCATGACGGCTTTCTCTGCGTCCACACCGCGCGCTTCCAAGGTAGCACGCGAACCGCAATCGAGATTGGCGCGCAAGACATCAATTAAACTCGCAGCGGAAACACGCTGGCCATCTTTAATGAGGTTGATCTCGGCCCGAAAGCTGTTTGCTACCCGCACGAACTCCGCTGCCGGCCGCGCATGCAAACCGAGCTCGTTTTGCACGACGACCTCGCGTGCGACAACAGTCGCTTTCTCGTCGGGACGGGTTCGCCGCAGCATTTTACGGACTCGTGCCCCAGCGGCGATGCAGGAACGTTTCTACCGGCGAGAAGAATATTTTGTCGGCGAGCAATCCGATGACAACGATGACGAACATGATGCCGACCACCTGATCCATCGCGCTCAGTTCCCGACCATAATGGAGTAACTGGCCGAGACCGAATCCGGTGAGGATAGTGACAAAAATTTCCGCGGCCATAAGCGAGCGCCATGCGAAAGCCCAGCCCTGTTTCATCCCGCTGACAATGAATGGAAGTGCCGCGGGAAAAATAACCTTAAACCACATGTGCAGCCTTTTCGATCCCATGGTGAGAGCGGCGCGTCGATAGATCGGCGGTACGTTACGCACGCCGGTATCGGTCGCGATCACGACTGACCAGAGCGTGCCCATAACGACGACGAAGAGCATGGCCGCTTCACTTTGGCCGAACCAAAGCAACGCCAACGGCACCCAGCACACGCTCGGCAGCGTCTGCAAGCCAAGAGCGAGCGTGCCGATGGTATCGTTGAAAACTTTCCAGCGCGCGGTGAGAAAACCCAGGGGAAGTCCGCCGATTATACCGATGACGTAGCCAATGAGAAGACGCCGCATGGTGATGATCGTGGCATGATATAGCGTGCCATCCTGCGCAGCAGTTTTCAGGTATTCCACCACTTGTGCCGGCGCCGGCAACAGGACGGGCGACCAGATTTTTGCGAGATAAGCCGCTTCCCAGAGCGCGATGAGAATGGCAAAAAAGATGATCGCGAGGACGAGACGTTTCATGGTGGTGTCAGGCGAAGGCGGCTTCCGCCTTCGAGAATCCCTTGAGCGCGCGTGTGATCTCGCTCGAGTGCTCCGCCAGATCGACACTGTTGATGTCACGCGGGCGCGGCATTTCGACGAGGAATTCCTCCTGCACGCGACCGGGATGCGGCGAGAAAAGCAGGACGCGATCGCCGAGACAGGCGGCTTCGCGCACATTGTGCGTGACGAAGACGATGGTCTTGCGACGCGACTCCCAGATTTGTTGCAGATCGCCGTAAAGCTGCTCGCGCGTGAGCGCGTCGAGAGCGCCAAAGGGCTCATCCATCAAAAGCATCCGGGGGTTGGGCGCGAGAGCGCGCGCGAGCGCGACACGCTGTTTCATTCCGCCGGAGAGCTCATGAATGTTCGCGCGCTCAAATCTCGTTAGCCCGACAAGCTCGAGATAATACCGGGCGACATCCAGACGATCCTTCTTTGTCAGATGCGGTTTGAGTTTCAAACCGAAGAGCACATTCCCGAGCACGTCGAGCCAGGGAAAAAGCGCCGATTCCTGAAACATCACCAAACGCTGCCGGCCCGGCCCGGTCACCGGTTTACCGTCGACTTGCACGGTGCCGCTATCAGGTTTTTCCAAGCCGGCGATAATATTGAGCAGGGTAGATTTCCCACAGCCGCTCGCTCCGACAAGGCACACGAATTCGCCTTCCTCCACGCTCAGGCTGACGCGATCGAGCGCAAGTACGCGACCGGCCGTTCCCTTGAAACTTTTCGAGACGCTCTCAATGGAGAGCTTGCTCGGCGGTATGACCTGCAGCTCTTCGGCGACAATTTCCTCGTGCGATTTCCGCTCCATCAACGCCCCCTCATCACAATTTTTCGATCAATTTCGAAGTATCTGTGGTCCCTTTAAGAAAACCTGCGTCTTTGCCATCCTGAATCGCTTTTGTGATGAGATCCGGCGGCACTTCAGTGGTGAACTTGATACGTTGCCAGGCCTGCACCACAGCCTCAGGGGCAAAGTCCGCTTTCGTTTCTTCCTTCAACTCACTGATGAGCAGTTTCTGTGCTTCGTCAGGATTGCGGTTTATCCACTCGGTTAGCTCGGCATTCGCCGCCGCCGCCTTCTTCGCGAGATCACGCTGGCTGCTAAGGAACTTCGTGCTCGAGACCAGCCACGTGGTGATGACATCCTTGTCTTCGAGAAAGACACGCCCTTTCGCGTCGCGCAGAAGTCGTGTCACCCACGGTTCGACAGTCCAGACCGCGTCGACTCCGCCATTGAGAAAGAGCGGGAGCTGATCGGGGTTGGCTGTCGGGAGCACGGTAACATCGCCGCCAGTTTGCGTGACCTTGTATCCCTGCGCCTTTAACCACGCGCGACAGGAAATGTCCTGGGTGTTACCTAATTGCGGCGTAGCGATTTTCTTCCCGCGAAAATCCGCTGCGGTTTTCAGCGCTGAACCATCTTTAACTACCAGCGCCGCACCCCCGTTCGCGGCGCCACCGATGACGCGCACCTCCTGTCCATTGGATTTAAAGTGCGCGTTCAACGCCGGTCCCTGGCCGACGTAAGTGAGGTCGAGCGAACCGGCGAACATCGCTTCCATGGCCGACGGTCCGGCATTGTAGGTGAACCACTGAATCTCGACGTTCGGTCCGAGGCGTTGCTCGAACCAGCCTTTGCCCTGTCGCGTGAAGGCATGCGCGATCACGCCCTGCGCGTGCGTGATGTTCGGGAAGTGACCGAAGCGAAGGACTGTCTTGTCCTCAGCCGAAGCGGTGAAGCCGAAAGCACCGACCGCAGCTAACAATAGGATTAGTTTGGTTTTCATAATTGGATCAGAAACTGAAGGTCGTCATGACGTAACCGAAATCGGCGTCGGAATGCGGACCGGTATCCACGAGATAATCGCCGGCGAAAAAGTGAGCGTAACCCACTTGGAGCTTGACGTTCTTGGTCACGTCGTAGGTGGCAATAGCATCCACCTCCTGGCCGGCGTAGTTCCCGGCGCCGATCGTGCGCACATCGCGGCCATCGGGCGACGTTGTCCGCAACGTGGAGAGACCGTTCGAGCGAAACCAGTAATCGTGCGTATCAGCCAGCCAAAAGGCGTGGTAATGAAAATCGAAACTCAGTTTCTTGATTGGTTTGAGGTTTACCTCAAAACGCGCGTCGTGGAGGTTGCGCCATCCAAATTCGTCCATCAACCCGAATTTGTCGTGGTTGGACGGGAACAGATTTTGGAATGACTGCGAGTCGTTGTCGTTTGGATCGTCATCGCCGGAGGCGAAGTCATACGTCAAACCAATGCGCGGTTTCCAAGGCGTGCCTTTGAACGTGTATCCGCCACCCGCATGCACCGCGAAGGCGGAAAGATTGAATCGCGTTGAGCCGAGGTCGCTCTTGTAAAGGTCGCCGTTTTCATAGACAGCTTCGGCGTTGTAATCCCAGCCGTTGAGTTTATCCGGCGTTGACGCCACGCGCGCGCCGATGGTGACAAAGCGCACCGCCGGGCCGTTCCAAGTCCCTTGCGGATCAATCTTGTTAGTTGGATCCAGATCGGGCTGGTTATCGGTTTTATCCCGGTAAAACACATAGAAGTCGGTCGTTTGAAACGGCAGAGCGGTCGTCGACGCGTAAACGCCGAAGAAATTATCAGCTGAATCGCTGTCGTTGAACTCGTGCCGCTTGATCTGCACTGGCCGCATGGCGAAGCCTTCGACCCAGAAATTCGGCTCCTCGAAACGGAGCCGCAGGGCATCGAAAGTTCGGCCAAGATTATTCCAGCGCGAATCCGCCACCAGGCGCGAGTCGCCGTAAGAAACCGACTGCCGGCCCCCCGTGAATAAGAGTGGGAACTTTTTCGTGTCCCCAATCGCAACGTAGGCCTGGCGGAGATCGAACGCGTCGTCGCCTTCCGCACCGCGGACGCCCGGGATATTGGCGCGATCGGAAAATCCTTCGCGTAAATCCTGAGTCTGTCCGTACAATTTCAGCCACGACACAGGCTTGACCGCGAGGCCGAAGCGGAAGCGATTCAGCAGCCAGGTGTCATCGTTATCGTCATCCTTCGAAGCATCGAAGTCGCGATTGTTATCACGGCCTTCAAACCGGATTCGCTCCTCAAGGTCTAATACAAGTCGCCCATGCCAGAAGCTGAGCGGATTGGGCTCCTTTTTCTCCGCCTTGACCGTTTCTTTTTTCTTTACCGGCGGCGCCGTGGCATCACCGGCCCATCCCGAGCTGCTCGCGCACACTGCGAACGCGACGCTGAGCAGCCCCGTTTCTAATTTTGCGCCGATGCCCCGGCCCGCAATTGCCCTGCCCATGGCGCTGATCAGATATGATCAAAGCGCACCTTCGGTAGTCCGGTCGGCAGGGTTGAGCTGAGCAATCCTCCAGTGGTCTGGTCGGGGGTTTTCCAGCGTTGGCGCTGGCCGAGTTTAATCTGCTTGCAGCGTCGACGAATCGTCCACAGCTCGCGCATTTTACTCCAGGTTGTTTCTTTCATTGGTTGTTTCAGTTCAGGTTTGCTTTCTCACTGAAGGAAATTTGTTGCCGCGACTATCGGGATTGCTCTTTTAACGAATCGACGGTCGCCGCGCCATTCAGGCGCGTCCGCTCCGTGCGTTCGATCTGAGTGACCTTGGAATCGTGCACCACGATTTGGACCACCCCGAAACGCAGGGTTTGGACCTTCTCGCGCACCAGTTCCATCCAATCGCTAGAGTTTTGCTGATCGTGTCGCATAGATTCTTCCCGATTTGCTACTCCTGCTCGCTCCGAGGTCGGAATTCAAAAGTTTGCCGGTGATCATCGCTGGCAGCTCGATGACCTTCGCGCCGAAGACAGGCGCGATGCGATCCCGCCGCATTTTTCGCAAGGTAATTTCGACGATGTCCGCCAGGCTATAGCGGTCCAGGATTTTAGAGATGGCCGTGCGCACGTCGATCATCAGCATGCGTAGCCCGCAATGCGCTTCATCGGGACAAGTGCAGCGCTGGTAGGCCGTTTGGCTCACGCATGGGATGGGCGCGAGCGGGCCGTCGATCAACCGAATGACGGCGCCGAATTTGATACGGTTCATCGGTTTGGCCAGCGAATAGCCGCCCAGTTTTCCGCGATGGCTTTCCACATAGCCAGCTGACTTCAGCTGCGTGAAAATCTGCTCGAGGAATTTAACCGGCAGCTTCTCCTTAGCCGCCAGCTCGCTGACCTGAATAATGGGCCGGTCCAATTCAGCCGCGATCCCGAGATCGATCAGCGCCCGGAGTGCGTATTCGCCGCGTTTGGAAAGCTTCATTTCAAAAATTTTCTCTTAGAGCCTGCCCTATCTCTACTGCCACAGTATGGTATTAATCCTGACTGGGCAAGTAGGAATTTAAGCTTTTTTTGTGCCCAGTATGCTTTTTGTTTCCCAAGCGGAACGCGTCGACGCTTCCCGCGGGAGAGTTCCTCTCCGCCGAGTCGCTCAATTAGAGCTGATACGTTTTTGTCAGAAACTGGATGACGGCAGAACGTTCTTCACCGGTGAGGGGGCGCCGGAAAATGATCAAATCTGATACCTCACCGTAGAAAAGGCGCTCCTTTTCTGACCCGCCCAGCTCCAGCGCGAGCGCGAGACGAGATACCTCTTTCTGGCCCGATGACAGCAGAGTGAAGTCTTGAACATCGCCTTGCGTCGAGATCGATAGTTTACCCTCGGATACATCGCTGCGTTGAATCAGAATAATGCGCCATTCCTGACGCAAATGGGACTGCGGCCGCGTCCAGACCCCCGCCCTGCCTATGTCGCGGCCGATCGACAGCACCGCTCCGGAGCGGTTCGATCGGCCATCCCATTCGACCAAGAATTCCGGAGCGCCTCCGTCTCGCGCTCCTACTCGGAAAAGGACAGAGTGTTGCTGATCATAGGGCGGGTAACATGGAACGTTCGGCCGGAAGAGGGCGAAAATTGTGAACGCGCTCCCGTCGAAGAAAAAATCCCAGCCACTTTCGGCGTCGAACACGAGCGTTCCACTCGCCCCCTTGCGCCGCTCTTTCACCTTGGTATGCGGATAATAGAGAACGGTCCTGCTATTGAGACTGCGCAAGGCGTACGGTCCGTTTTCCACTCTGGCCGCGCGCATGCGGTGCGGTCCGGCTTCAAATACGTCGGTCTCAATCGGGCCCTGGCGAGGAAGGCCAGCCGGCGCGCAAAACCAGAAAAAGATTCCTTCCAGTTCCGACGGGGCACGCGGGTCGACAGAAGGGAGAAGGATCGCGTGATCGGCGTCCCGCGTTTCCGCGGCGGCCGGTTGCGCCAGCGTGCGTAATCGATGCAAGCGCAATGCTCGATTTTTTATGGCGTAAATGCGACGCGGCTTAAAAGTGCGCGCCGCGTCCAAAGCGAGCAAGGTTTTGGACGTGGCAGCGTCGACGCGTTGCTGCACCGCCGCGGCGATATGTGCGCGCCCTTGGGCAGTATCGCCTCGAAAATACGAGTGGCATTTTAAGTTGAGCAAACGCGTGAGTTTGCGGAAAACGGCCGGATCGAGGCACAGGTCTTCGTAGCGGACGATGGTAATCTGGTGCGGACACTCTTGTTGAAACTGCAAAGCGTACTCATTGCGTTTCCGCCAGCCGAGAAATAGATCGGGCCGCTCGCAATCCTGCGCGTTAATCCATTTCAGACGGCGCATGGAATCCAGCACGTTGACTGGATCGCGGTATATCCAGACAAAGCGCAACGCATACGAACGATATTCTTCCGCCACCTCGGCCAGGCTTCGCGCGGCCGTTTCAGATATGGGCTTGAGAAGAATGCGGCCGGGGCAGCTGCGGATGAGATCGCTTGTTTCGTCGACCGGTCGCAACCGAAAGTCGCGATAAAAAACGCTGTCGATGTCCTCAGGGAAAGCGGAGAGAGTTTTGTCCGTGGCGAGGGAATCAAAAAGGGCGTTCGTGCCCGAACGCTGGACACCCATCACCATAATTAGCCTGGGCGGATTCCACTTCACTCGATGAATCACATTACGACCGAACATGCCCGCGACTGCCTTTGCCTTCATCCTGGGCCGGGCTGCGCGACAATCTCATAACCAAACGCGGGATCGAGCTTTTCGCAGATGCGCGCAGCGAACCGCAAACTCTCCGGCGAGAGATGGTCGGCAAATCCGCCCATTTTGCCGCGCCTTACCTTAAATGATTGCAGGTCATCGCGGTCGCGCGGGGCGAGAATTTTGTCACCGAATGCATCGGAAGCCTCCAGCTTCTGCATGTTTTCGAAACTGGAAAATTGGAGAGCATGGCGAAATGCGCCCTCCTCTGCCGTCTCTTCTCCAAGGACGTGAAGCAAACGACCAAACCATCTCGCCGGGTCGGCGCGCAAATCCTCATACCGTAAGATCGTGCAATCCCGACACAGCTCGCGCAGCCAGTCATTCATTATTCGAACCATGCTCGCTATGCCAAAACGCGAGTGACGCAGCAACGCATCGGCGGAGAGACGCTTGATTTTTTCCGGCGCGGGATGATGGCGGCGAGTAAGCTGCACGTAGTAGGAAACGAATGCATCACGCGGATCACGTGCCAGCAGGATGACGGGCGCGCCCAACAATTGGGCGGACGGGACCAGGTATTTCCCGCGGAGCCGCGCCCAAACGTCGCCTTTGGTGCGGAGCTCGAACCGATCGTGCGAGTAGATGATTCGCGGAATGCCCGCGCCGCGGCGCGCGGTGATATCGACGTTGAAAGGCGTCCCCGTTTTCGCGCTGAAGTAGGCACTGAGAAAAACACGGACCCAGGTCCGTCCGCTTTTCGGAATGGACAACACGGTGGCGTCTCCTTTCGACAGCGACTGCGCGCGACTACTGAAGTTCCAGCGCATTAAGCCTCGTGCTCCTGCTCATGATCGTAATTGAAAAGCAATCGAGCATGAGCAGGAGTCCTTGTAATTGAAAATCGTTTCAGGTCTGGTAGATTGGCTCCTTCCAAAATGGGGGCGTACTGGCTTCGACTTGAAGTTTGAAGCGCAGGCGGCATGTCGAGGATGGTTCGTTGGCCTCGTAAAAAACCGAGCCAAAACAAATAAACGCAGATCACGAAGATCTCGCTCTCGCGGCTTAATTGACCGTGAC
>JBBRAF010000027.1:0-38043 GCA_038207045.1 Chthoniobacterales bacterium | reverse complement strand
CCGAGCTTTGGCGAGCTGAAGTTGAATCCGGTCTGGGACGATCTGCGCGCCGACCCGCGGTTCGACAGGATCGTGGCCGCCGCGGCCGAACCAGTGAGGGTCGATTGAGGCGCGGCGTTGCCGCTTGTTTATTCGCCTCGTGTTTGATAAAAACCGGGAATGCGAGCGGCCGTATCCGGCGCCGAAACCCGCGATAGTCTTTTTGCTTCTACGCGTTGGTCTGTCGTTCGTAACGCTGCGGAATCGCAGGGACCAACCAGTGAGTCACTGAAGGCGCTCTCAGAACTCTGTCAGATTTACTGGCGGCCGCTTTATCTTTTCCTGCGCCGGCGAGGAATCGGCCCTGAGGATGCGCAGGATCTGACCCAGGGATTCTTCGCGGAGTTGGTTCGTGATCGCACTTATCTTCGTGCCGATCGCGCGAAGGGCCGCTTTCGTTCCTTTCTCCTCGGCGCCCTGAACCACTTCGTCGCGGATGCCCGCGATGGCGAGCACGCGCAAAAGCGAGGCGGCGGAAAAATTCGCGAGCGCTTCGACGAAGCGGCAATTTCGGAAGCGGAAAATCAAGTGGCGCGCAACGACCGTTGGAACGCGCACCGAGTTTATGATCGCGCATGGGCGGAGACCCTGCTCCGGCAATCGCTCGACCGGCTTACGCAGGAATGCGCTTTTGCCGGCAAAGCAGCATTGTTCGAAGCACTGAGATCGCATCTGTCGTTAGGCATGGACGAGGCGGTTCCCTATGACGAGCTAGCGGCGCGGATGCAAATATCCTCAGCAGCGCCGCTGGCATCGAACTCGTGGGCGCGGGGGGCCCGCTTCACCGATGAGAACGGAACGGATGCTATCGCGCGTTTCCGGCACAATCTTCTCGATGGATACTTCGACCTGGAAGTCGGGCGCAATTTCACCACCGAAGGTTCGTTCGTAAATGAAGGCCTCATCACTATCTTCGCGAGCGATCCCGGATTTGTCACCGGTGATACGAACACGACGCTAACGATTAGTGGCAACTACACCGGCATCGGCTATCCGCTCGATCCAAATACAGACGGTCTGGTGGAACTCTTAGCTCCAGGCCCAAACGGCGATGCCCGAATGGTAATCAATGGAGCTTTGACTAACTACGACGCTGCCACACAGACGTTGCACAAAAGTTATTGGTTGTGGGAGGCAGCCGGTGGCCGGAGCGCCATTACGAAGGTGCTGGGCGGTAAGGCACCGCTGGACATTGTCACCAGTGACGCTTCCCTAAATATCTTCGGACCGAAAACGGGCTTCCGCGACAAGTTTGGCAGTGACGCCCTGCGCAATCTCGCCGTCAGCGCACGGCTCCTACTCGGCGACCAGAACTTCACCACCGCTAACAACTTCACCAGCACCAGTCGGCTAAGCATCTATGGCGATACACGATTCGAAGTCCAAGGCCATCTCACAATCAGAAACGGCTTCTTTGAAATTACTCCGCTCACTGGTTATGCGCGGCAGGGCGAATTTGGTTTCCCGAACGAACCGCCCTACATCAATTCCAGCGTCATTGTCCGAGGCAACTTCAATTTGCCCTCGGCGAGTATTCTGCGCTTCCACGTTCTTAACAAAGCGATTACCGCGACGATGAACGTGAAAGGCGCTGCTGTCTTCGCCGGTGCGTTGCAAGCAGGACTAGAAGACCTGGCGCGAGTCGACGCTAAGGATAGCTTCACAGTGCTGACCGCAGGCGAAATTACCGGCCAATTTTCCAACGTCGCCAGCGGCGGACGCGTCAAGGTCTATTCCGCTTTCGATAGTCTCGGCAATCCGATCGGCAAGGCAGTTGGAACATTTCGCGTCACCTACGATAAGAGGTCGCTGGTGCTAAGTGACTTCCAGCCGCGCTAGACGGCTTCTCCCGTGCGACCCATTTATTAAAAGCTCGACATTACGAACCCGATGATTGCAGACTCAGAAAATCCTCGCGAAATCAGCCATTCTTCAACCAGTAGCTGACTCACCTCAGTCTCACGTTTCACACCTATGAAATCATCTACTCATTCCCGCTTCACCCTTCTCATTGCAACTGGCGTTGTTTTGCTGCGCGCTTTAACGCTCACCGCCGGTCCAGTTCCAAAGAATCTCGGCAACGGTTTGCGTGAGCTGCTCGAGCAAAAGCAGGCGGCGGCGCAACCGGGCGCGGCTGCGGCAACTGCTCCGACTACCACCAAAAGCGGAGCGGACCACGCTCGGCTGATGCAGTTCGATCAAAGCGGGCGTGTGTTAGTGGACATTTTACTGGATAGCGCAACACCGTACGACCAGACGCGTGCGGCAATTGCGGCCTATGATAATGCGCAACTCATCGCTGAAGATCGGGACTATCGCAGTGGTGTGATTGAAGCTTACCTGCCGGTTGATGCGGTGGCTATCGTGGCTCGCACCGCAGGCGTATCCGCCGTCCATGCTTCGCTCAAACCGCAGTTTAGCGTCGGTGCGGTCACTTCACAGGGAGTCGTTCAGCACCGGGTGGATAAGATCCCACAATATAACGGCGCTGGAATTACCGTTGGCGTCATCTCGGACAGCTTCAACACCAATCCCAACACGATTACGCACGCTCGCGATGATGTAGCCAGCGGCGATCTGCCTGCCAATGTCACCATTCTCCAGGAATCCGGAGTCGGCAACGACGAAGGCCGGGCGATGTGTCAGGTCATTCATGACATGGCCCCGGCCGCCGCGCTTGGTTTTGCCACCGCCAACGGCGGCGAGGTCAACTTCGCCAACAATATCCGCTCCCTCGCTGGGCTGCCCGGCGGAACGAACGCACGACGGGGTTTCAAGGCCGATATCATTGTCGACGATACGTTTTATATAGACGAGCCTTATTATTCGGACGGCATCGCCAGCCGAGCGATTGACGAAGTGGCGGCCGCCGGAGTTTCCTACTTTGACGCTGCGGGCAATTTTCTTCCAACGACGGCGTACGATTCCGATCTGCGCCTGGTGCCTTTCGATGCCAATCGCCCAGGTGCAGCGCTTGCCGGCACCAACATTGATCTGACTGGGGTAGATCCAGCGCTTTACCGCGGTGGCTTTCAGAATTTCAACCCGAACCCCGGCGAGAAAGACATCGCGCAAAAGCTGGAGGCCTTCTTCGGCTTCATGATAGTCAATTTCGAATGGGATGATCCATACGACGTTACTCTCCCGCGACCGCTCCAGACGCTCTTCAGCGCGTCAGGCCGGGCAAGGGACGATGCCAATGGGAATCCCATTCCAGTCGATTTTGTCTTTCACAATAATGTGAAGGGCGCGACGGATCGGATTGACCTGAGCGGCACTTCCAACCAGACGACCAGGCACCCGGTGCCACTCAACGCCACTATTACCGTCCTCGATCCCAACGGAAAAGTGGTCAGCGCCGATGGCGAAATTAACCCGCAGCTGTTGCTGACGTTTGAAAAGGTGGGCAACTACACCATTCGCATCATCGGTAACAACTTTCTTACCGGGGATGCAGCTGACACGGGGCCATTCACGGTGAAGGTAAGTTCGGTCAGAGATACGCCCGATCTCGTCACGTCCGATTTCAACTTCCTTGTTTTCGATCGAAAAGGGAAATTTGTTGGGGCGCTCGCTTCCGACAACATTGCTAATCATCGCCCCGTCGAGGCCGGAATACTGGGTTTATCGAGCGGGGTCGATTACCAGCTGGTCATCGCCCGTGCCAATACACCTAACAAATCGAAAATTGCCAGCCGGCTCCATTACGTGCTGCTCGATGGCGGCTCGAATCCGACAGAGTATTTTTCTTACTACACACCGACGGAGTTTGGTCACGCGCATGCTCGGGGTGCGATCACAGTAGCGGCCTACAGTCCATTTCGCCCGTATGTTCCGGAATTCTATACGTCACCTGGTCCAGCGACGATCGTCTTCGATCGGGATAACCACCGGCTCGATAGGCCAGAAATTCGACTAAAGCCCGACGTGGCTGCTATGGATGGAGCCAACACCACGTTTTTCGTGGCTGATACGAGCCGCGACCTCGATACGTTTCCGAACTTCTTCGGCACGAGCTGCGCGGCCCCAAGCGCTGCCAGCATCGGCGCGCTCGTGCTGCAAGCCCACGGCGGCCCCGGCTCAGTGACTCCGTCGCAGATGAAAAGCGTGCTTCAGCGCAGCGCCTTCCCGCACGACCTTGACCCCTACTTCGCCCAGGGTGTGGCCGATGTGATCCGAACAGGAGGCAAGCACAATGGGACAGTGACTATTAGGGCGATGAGCGACTTCAGCTTCACCTATCTGGGCCTGGTCGACCCTAACGAGAATTCGATCTCCTACGAAGGTCCCGGCAGTATCGACAGCATCACTTTTCACGGCGCTGGCGGTAATGTCACCGGGGGTAGCGTCCTAGGCTCATTCCCTGGGCTTGTCTTCGATCCAAGACCATATAATCCCGTCGACTTCGTTGGTGGTGGACTGCCCTTCACCTTCGGAGACTCCATCGGCATCAGTCGCACGAACGTGATGGCCAGCTTCTCTCGGCAGGCGCCTGCGCCTTCGCAAGAAGGCCAGTTTTTTAACATGACGATCAACTTCACCCCGGGACGCTTCACCAGCGGGAACGTTCTTCGTTATGCGATCGACCGGGATGAACAGCACGCTGCCTTCCAGCCGACGAGCGGTGGCCTCTCCGCAGCTGGCGATTCTGCTGACCTACTCGGCGGCGGTGTGCTCATCCCGCAAGGAACCGTGATCGAGGGCGGTGTCGCGTTCACCGGAACAGCAAATGACCGCGGAACCTTTCGCGGCAGAATGATGAACCGCATCGGCGCTGGCTATTCAATTCTCGATGGCTACGGCTTCATCAACGCGCAGAAAGCAGTCAAGGAGCCGTTAGACTCGAGTACGCCAGTAAAACAATGACAGCGCCCTGAGCCTTCGACGCCCGGCATTGGAGCGCCGGGCCGCCTGCATGCGCGCGGTGCCGAGGCCGGTGTGGTACGCGCGAAACTTTCTTCTGCCGAGTGGTAAAGCCTGCGAGGTGACGAACCCACCAGCCCTACGGCGATTGGGCTACCCTAACTTGTCCGCTTCGCCGTTTTCGTCTTCAGCAACAGGCCGTGGCGAAGTTCTTGCCAGCACTTGGTGAGAACGAATTATTTAGACCGGAGAAGCGCTGCGGTTTGACACAGGGTTCAGCGGTTCTATAATCGTGCGCTCGCTGCGGCAGAAACGCTCCCGCACGGGTCCCCGCTCATGCCCTCGACTGCGGAGCAGGGTGTACTCAGCTTGGTGTTGATCGCGCCGAACGAAAAGATCCCCGACTGCGTCGTCAAGATTAACGAGGACCATTTTTATGTTCCCGCGCATCAGATTGTCTATCGGCTGCTCGTCGAACAATGGAACGCGGGGCAGGCGATCGATCTGATCACGTTCACGAAAACCTTGCGCGATCTTCACTGTGAACGGAAACCTGATAGTCCGAAGCGGCTTCTTCGAAGTCTCACCCTTGACGGGTTACGGGCGCAACGGCGATCCGGGCTTCCCGATGGACCCCGCCTACCTCACATCGAAAGTCTTGATTCATGGCAACCTCAATTTGCCCGCAGGAAGTATTCTCGGTTTTCACCTTTATAACAAAGCGATCACCGCCACGATCAGCGTGAAAGGCGCCGCTGTCCTTGCCGGCTCGCTTCAGGCCGGAGTGGAAGACCTCTCGAAAGTGGACTTTGACGACAAGTTCACCGTGCTGACCGCGGACAAGATCGCCGGCCAGTTTGCCAATGTACCCAGCGGCGGCCGCGTCAAGGTTTATGGCCGCTTCGATGATCTCGGGAATCCGGTCGGCAAGGCAGTTGGAACATTTCGAGTCACCTACGGCGGCGACACCCTAGTCCTGAGCGATTTCCAGCGAGAGTAAAGAATCCGTCTCAGAGCTCGCTAAAGGCTGTGCCGAGATTGTCGAGCACATCGTGCGGCAGAAGGGATTGCTGACTGGTGCCGCGCTGAAAAATCGCGATCTCAGCGGAGCGGCCGCAGGACCAGGCGCCGAGACGAGCGGCGTCGAAGGGAGAGAGTTTTTGCGCGAGCAAAGCGGCACACACGCCCGTGAGGACGTCGCCCATTCCGCCTGTGGCCATCCCGGGATTCCCGGTTGTATTGTAACTGACGCGTTTGCCGCTCTCGGCAACGATGGTGCGGCTGCCTTTGATCAATAGCGTGACCGGAAATTCCGCGGTGAAATTTTTCGCGAGCTCGGCGCGAGAGAGTTTCTGGTCGCCGGCGAGCCGTTTCATTTCGCCGGGATGCGGTGTGAGCAAGCGCAGGCCGCGGCAGTTCCGCAGAACGGAAACATCGGACGAAACGATGTTGAGCGCGTCCGCGTCAATCACCATCGGTTTTTCGATGTTTTCGACGAGGCGAACGATTTGTTTTGCGTGAGTTTGGCCAATTCCGGGACCGATTCCCCAGACATCGATCTTTTCCTCGAGCAGATCGTCGTACGACCGGACCGGCTTGACCATCGCTTCGAAGGGCGCGGCCGCGGCGACGATATCGTAGATATTTCGCGGGACGAAAACTTCGACGAGCCCTGCGCCCGCGCGCAGCGCGCCCCACGCGCACATGCTGGCCGCGCCGGCGAACCCGCGCGATCCCGCCACAATTCCAACGCGACCGAATTGATTTTTGTAAGCATTGAACTCGCGGCGCGAAAGTAGCCGACGGAGTGACGCGGCACATGCCACGGTTTCGTCGCCGGCGGCGAATTGCAGGTCCGGCAGCGGGATTACTTCCAACCGTCCGACAAAGTTGATTGCGCCGTCAGCGAGGAGTCCGCGTTTTGGCGCGCCAATCGTGACAGTGAAGTCGGCAACAACGCAATCGGCATCGGTTTCGCCCGTGTCGCCATCGAGGCCGCTGGGTAGATCGACGGCGAAAACATAAGCATTTTCTTCGTGCCGCAGACGGTTGATCTCACGCGTAAGAGCTGCGATGGGGCCGCGCAACGGCGGCTCGGATCCGAGGCCGAGGAGGCCATCCAGCACGACGGGAGGAGCGGATGAATCGTCGCCCGTAACGGCGGGAACATCGCGAAACTCCGCGAGCTTTTTTCGCAGTAGTTCGCTGCCTTCCGCTTCTGGAAAAGCGAGACGAACGTCCGTTCGCCAACCAACGCGCTTCAAATGCGCCGCCGCTACGACGGCGTCGCCGCCGTTATTTCCTTTCCCGGCGAAAATGAGGCAACTGCTTGGAGTTGGAAAAAATTGTCGAACGACTTGCGCGATGCCCGCGCCTGCTTCATCCATCAACGCTTCCGCGGAAATTCCGTGAGCGAAAGCGGCGTTCTCCGCCGCGCGCATTTCCGCCGGGCTAACGACGGGCGAGTTCACTGGTCGTCGTCCGAACTGGTCTTTTTCTTTTTCGTTGTCGTCTTTTTACTCGAAGATTTTTTCTTCTTTGATGACTTGGAGCTGTGACGACGGGTCGAGCTGGAGTCATGAGAATAACGCTGATCGAGGAAGGGTTGCAAACCGACATCGACGCGCGACGAGCGGTTAGTGTAACTCGTGCGGGTGGCGACGGCGGGGCGGTTGAGAATACCGCGTGCAATATTCTGCGCCAGCTGCTGCCGGTAGGCTGAGCTCTGGGCGTATTGCGCTTCCGTCGGGTTGGTAAGAAATCCGCATTCCACGAGAACGGCCGGAACGTTTGTTCGGCGTAGGACGAAATAGCCCCGCCGGCGCACCCCGCGGTTTTCCGTGCCGGCGCCGCGCAGGACCGAACTGTGGATACTGGCGGCAAGCGGCGCGCTTTCCGTGCTATAGAAATATGTCTCGATCCCGTTAGCGCCCGCGCGCTTGGCGGAGTTAAAGTGGACGCAGACAAAAATAGCCTCGGGCTGGGCGTTGGCGATGGCGACGCGAGTGCCGAGCGGAATAAAGACATCGCTATCGCGCGTCATGATTACGCGGTAGCCGGCGCGTTCCAGCATCGGTTTCAACCGCTGAGAAACATCGAGCGTCATCATTTTTTCCGGGATGCGCTGCCCGGGAATGCCGCCGCGATCAAAACCGCCATGTCCAGGATCGATGACGATGGTGGTAAAGCGCGTCAATTGCGCGTAGCCCGGGATCGCGCCGGCGAAAAGCAAAGCCAGAGCGATGACCGATGGAAAGCGCGACATGGTTTTTTGTTTAGTCGCCGCGCGGCTGACCGCCGGGCCGTGTCGATAATTTCGGCACCGTTTTTTGCACGGCCTGGGCCGCTTGCGCAGCGGCGCCTTCGCTCATCCCGCCCACGACGGCGACCTCGCCATCCGCTGTGCGTTTAAAATGCGGGCGCGATTTCGTTTCGACAATGGTCGTGTGGGAGAGCATCTGGCCGTCCAATCCGACGGTCGCGTATGACCAGGTCCGGGGGGCGGAGCAATGCAGGACGTGCAATTTATTTTCGCGGTCGATCTCCGCATGCGGTTCATCGAAGGCGATGACACGACCGAGCGAATAGGTCGCGTAAACAACGCCGCGCGTTTCATCTTCCACGCGCACATAGAGTGAAGTGTGATCGGAAAAACGATTGGCCAATAGCGAATAGGCGCGCGAATCGCCCCCGCCGCCGCTGGCGGCGGGAACGCCCACGCTCTGTTTCCAAATCGGTCGCGCCTCGGTGACTTCGACGACTTTGGTAGCAGAATAAAAGTAACGCGAAAGATCGGCGAAATAAACGTGGGCGCGCACATGGTATGGGCCGGACTCCTGGATGGGATATTGCGCCGAGAGATTAATTTTTTGTGTGACGGTTTTGCCGGCTTCGATATGCAACGGAGCAGACTCGGGCGGGTTGCCCGCGCCGACCGATTGGCCATCGTGGCCGGTGATTTCGAAGCCGAACCAGCGTTCGCCCGCGTCATCGCGAAGATCGATGTCGCGGCCGGCGCGATTAGTAATGGAGACGGTGGCGATCAATGGTTCGTAAGCGATGTATTGCAGGCGGGTGAACTTGAGCTGCACCCCAATCTGAGCATTGGCCGCACCAACGAGCGTACAGAAAGCGATAAAGGCGGCCGCGATTTTCATCGAAGGAAAATAACGCAAAACACACGAACCCCAAAAGGGATGTGGATTATCCTGAGCGAAGCCTTTCGATTTGCTCAGGGTATACTCGGCGAAGTCGAAGGATTCGGAGGAAGTTATCGTACGGTGACGCAACGGAATCCCTCGGCTTCGCTCGGGATGACAGCTAAGCCGTTTGCCTCCGCCATTCCGGCAGAGCGCTGCGCTTATTCTCCTCCAGCGTGTCATTCAGCAGTTGGTCCCAGCGGCCGCTGAGCGATTCCGAGACCGCAGTCATGGCGCGGTCGTAGGCGAACTCGATCTCTCCCCAGCTCGCAATTTCGACCAAGGCGGGATAACCGCGAATGCCCGAGGTCTCCGCGTGCACGATTGCGCCGTTGCGTAAATAGACGTTGCCGACACGGCTGCCCCGCACCATCTGGAGCGCGCCGCTGCGGCCAGCAAGACAGCACATTTGTAAAACATCGACCGCGTGGAACCAGTCGGGCGCATCCCATCGCATTCGCACCGAACGCTCGATAGTGGCGATCATGCGGTCGCCGTCGATGGGCTCCGGGAAAACTTTGGAATCGGCAATCTCGAGCCGCGCCTGCATCGCGACATACGGCGGAAGAAACAGAGTCTGAATCCCGGGAAACATTTCGCTGACGAGCGCGCCGAGGGCGAAGCCGTCGAAGCCGGGTGCATCGAGCTGGGTGAGCAAAACGCGCGGGCGAACGTGCGGTTGTCGTCGCAGACAGACGAGCGTCTCACTTTCGCTGGCCGCGAAGGCGCTATCATAACCCGTAAATTCCTTCACCAGTCCCACCAATTGCCGCCCGATCTCGGCGTCCTGATGCACGATGAGGAGCTGAGTCACGGCGATCCGGAGGAGGTTGGCGCGTCGTTGACGAGATGCGCAGGATCAGCCCGCACCGTTTGAAGTTTGTCGTTGTAATAGACGCGAATGAGGTAGCCGAGGTAACCGCGATGACCGACGTCGTTCGCTTGCGCGTCCGGAGGAGGTGACGGTTCGGCACGTTTTTTTGAACGACCCGAAGCTTTGCCCGGAGTGACGGCGGCGGCAGCAGCGGAAATGGCAGCTTCGGAAGTCACGCCATGAATTTTCGATCGGCGGTAAGAAACGATGAGCGTCTCCGTGTCGCTCTCCGACCAGTCATGCTTCGGGCTAAGCCACTCCGAGGCGGTATCGGCGTCCGTCAGCACGACTCTCTCATCAGCAAGATCGTAGAGAAAGACGTTGATGCGCAATTTACCGACTTCGTAGGAAACGCCGGGCCGCTTTCGGACCGTGATCTTCAAGCGCAGGTTCGTTTCCGCGTCGGGATCAGGAATTGGCTCCGTCGATACGTCGGTGACGCCAAAGATGGAACCTTCAGGAATACCGTCGGCGTCGATCGCCTTGCCGGCAGTGTCAGCCGTCGCGGGAGGCGCGGAGGGTGCGGCCACGCCGTTGCGCATTTTTGATTGAGCCAACTCGTAGAGCGGTCCCGTCGACGGGCCCAAGGCCTGGATTTTTTGCCACGTCTCGTTAGACCGGTCAAAGAGTTGGATCGATTCGTAAATGGTGGCCAGCTCGGCCAGGACATTGGCATCGCGCGGGTCGCGTTGCGTGGCTTCCTGCAGGCGTGCGAGCGCGTTGGCCGTGTCGCCGCGCTCGCGCAGCGCAGTCGCTTCCTTAAGCAAACGCTCCGAAGCGGAAAGAGCGGCGGAGCTGGGCGGGGCGGTGGCTTGGGCGGGGGCGGACGCGACCGATGCAACCGGCGGAGGTGTGGCCTGGCTGAGGGCAATGGCGGCGGCCTCGGCCCGAGCGGCTACGCGTTCCCTGCGATATTTCGCGCCGAAGTGAATGGCAGTGGCGAGAAGTTCGACTGCGGCGACGACCAGCACCAGCCCGAGCGCGATGGAGTAGGGCCGATCGTTGGGGGGAGGGGAAGCGGTGACGCTCGACATTTCTGCAGTTTCTGGATTTGCTGCACTTTTTGTTAGTGAGACGCTGGAAAACTGTCAATCCTTCGCATCCGATTTATATTCTCCTGAGCGATACGCGACGAAGCCAAAGAACTCAGCGACGTTACCTATCTGCTTCGCGAAGGGGTCCTTCGAGTGCGCTCCGGATGACGCTGTGGAGGCTCAGCGCGAAATATCGGCCTGCGTGAGAAGCCGGAACCCTTCGCCCATTAACACCGAGGTGGCGCACTCAGCGTCATCCACATACATGGCGAGGGCAGCCCGGCCGTTGGGTCGCGTTAAAAGCGGGTAACTAAAATGCACGTTGACCTCGGCCATGAGAAGTGCGGCCAGCATTTTAATGAACTGCGTGGCCACCTCGCGCAGCTCCACCACCATGATATCGCAAACGCCGTAGGCAATATTGTGCTCGCCAAATAACTCCTCCACATTTTCGGGATCGCTGACGATAAGGCGCGCGATGGCCGAATCAGTCGACTCCGTGATACTGAGCGCCACCACATGAATGGCGTGAACGTTAAGCAGCTTTACGATATCAAGCATCGCCCCCACTTTGTTGGGCAGAAAAACCGAGAATTGTCGCACCAGCGGGCCGCCAAGCTTTGATGTCGTTTCAGGTAAATCCACAGCCATAAAGTAGTTTCCGCGTCGAGGTTCAATCCCTCCGAGCCGGGTGGGAGGCGGAATATCTCACCGCCTCAAGTTTTTTGGCAATCGAATATTAATCGCTTCAGTCTATGAACGTTGGCGATTCGCCGAGAGCGCGTTCCCGCGGGCCGGTCATAGACCCGCGGCTACGGGATTATTCTCGCGGGCGACGCCATAGCCAGGAGCTGGCAAGGCCAATCGCGGCGAAGCCGCAAATACCGATCATGGGCAAGAGCGCTGACATTTCCGGAATCGGAACGGCGATGCTGCCGATGTTATCGATCGGCGTACGGGCAAAAGGATCCGTGTTTTTGGTCGCTTCGGCGGTGAATTGCCCCTGTCGCAAGAGATCAGTGGTGGAATCAGCCGAGAACATTCCGAGGCTGGTCGGCCCGGCAATTTCCGCGGGCAGCCCCGCGCCACCGACGTAATGCCAGGTGAGATTGTAGATGGCAGGATCGTCTGTCGGTAAAACTTTTGGCGGGGTCGTGCCCACCAGGCTGAAGGTGAACGTCCATCCCGCGGGCTGCGAATTGGTGCCGAGGACAAAGCCGCCGAAGTCGTAAATGGTGAAGTAATCACCGCCGTTAGCGCCGCCCGAAACGGCATTTTCGTCCTCTGTGAGCGTAGCCCGATAATTCCACGTGAAATCGACGCCGCTCGTCGGGCTCACCGTGCTCAATGTGGGAATGATGTCGGCTCGCGCGCTGCACGCTACGGCCAACCCTGCCGCAACAACCAATATGAATTTTCGCATGTCGTGGAAAACGCCACAGTTCGTCAGGTATCGCATTGAAGTCAATGCCGATTTTTTTGGAATATCGGGGCCGTTATCCCCGAGAGCAGTCGAGGGTTCCCGTGGAAGTTAGCGGCACGTTTCGCAACGTCCCTCGACTGCGCTCGGGATGACCGCTAGGCTGACTCCGATTCTTGCTTCTATGTCAGACCTGTGAGCGCGGAGCGGAGAACAAACGTTTCGATAGTAATACTCTTGGCCGCAGCCTGGCTGTGGGCGATCTGGAGTTGCGCGGAGCATTGGCGCGGTAACCCAAATTATTCCTACGGCTGGATCGTTCCCGCGCTCGTTGCCGCCTTCGCTATGCGAAGATTGGCGCTGGTCCAAAGCACCGACACGACAGTGCGACGTTTTCCTCTCTGGCTGGTCGCACTGCTGGCCCTGGTCGCTGCTCCGCTGTTTTTCGGCCTTGAGTTTGCGCGCGAACAGGTGCTTCACCCCATCGTCATCATCTGGATGATCGCGCTTTTCCCGGTGATGGTGACGCTGACAGTGTGCTGGCTCGGCGGAGGCGGGCGATTGCTGGCCGCGGAATTATTTCCTATTCTTCTCTTTCTCACCGCGGTGCCATGGCCGCCGCGCTTTGAGCAGCCGATCACCGCCGGCCTAATGAATGCGGTCGCGGCATTGACCACTACGCTACTGCACCTGTGCGGGATCCAGGCGCAAACATCGGGCGGCGCCATCACGCTGCGCAATGGCATCGTCGGCATCACGGAAGCGTGTAGCGGCATTCGTTCTCTCCAATCAGGAATCATGTTCGGTCTCGCCATGGGCGAATGGTTCTTGCTGCGACCGCTCAAACGTGTCGCGCTTCTCCTCATCGCCATCGTACTCGCGCTTGGCACCAATCTCATCCGCACTTTCGCGCTTTCGTTGCAGGCGGAATGGCACGGTGTTGCTTCGGTCGAAAATATTCATGATTTAACCGGCAATCTCGTCGTGACGGCGATGGTCATCGCGATCTGGCTTTGCGGAAGGTTGCTGAGAAGACGCGCCGCCGTTGTCCCATTCGCTTTTTCCAAAATCGTCGAACGCTGCCGTCTGTTCACCAGCGTGGTGCCGGCGGGAATGCGCCGGATGGCGGTTGGGCTTTTGCTCGCAGGGATCGTTGGAGTCGCCGCGGCCCGAATTGTTTCCGCCCGACTTGAATCCGGAGATCGCACGCAGACGGCCGCGTTCTTTTCCGTGCGCGAAGACGGCAATGTTGCGCAGACACGCATCGAATTGCCGCGCGACGTTTGGAACGAGCTGCATCCCAGCAGCGGTGAAGCCATTCGCGTGCGCGATCCGCATCTCGGTTACGCCGAGAGCTATCATTTCTTTTGGAAACCGTCGCCATGGAATCGATTCGTCCTCGTGCATCGGCCCGACATCTGCATGCCCGGGGTGGGCTGGCAAAGCGCGGGCGGACCGGAGTCGCTCACGGTGAATTTTGGCGGGCGCGAAGTGCAGCTTTACACCTTTCGTTTTCAGCGTGGCGACGTTGAGGCGCTGGAGCTGTGGGGTGTCTGGCGAAATGGTGACCCGGTGCCGCTCGATTATCAACCGGATCAGGTGTTGCGCGCTGCAGCCGCCCCGCCCGCTTTGCGTTTGGAAGGCAAACGTCGCTCTGCCACGGAGATCGTTTCCTGTGTCATTGCCGGCAGTACCAATGCGCCGCCTGAGCCGCAGCGCGCAGTTGCGATTTTGAAATCTCTTTTCCAATATCAGCCTGGGGATGGCTGATCACGCGGCGCCGGGACACGGAACGCATCGCACGGCGAAGCGACCCTGGCGCCTTATTCTTGCGGGAGTGCTATTGCTCGTGGCCGTCGTCGCGGCCAAGCCATCTTACCAGTGGTTCAAAACGCGACGCGCCAACGCGCTTTCAGCGGAGGCAGAGCGGCTCGTGCAGCAGCAAAAATTCGGCGAAGCCGCAGTGAATTATCGCGCGGCGCTGAAGCTCGATCCTTTTGGATATCGATCGCTGCGCGGGGCCGCGATGCTGGCGACACGGCTTCATCACAGCGAGGCGCTCGGGCTTTGGCAGGAAGCCGCTAATTCCCCACGCGCGACGACGAGCGACCGCGAAGAATATGCCGCCGCCCTTTTGCAGGCAGGCGCGTTCCCGCCGGCGGAAAGAGTGATCGACGGATTGCTCCGGCAAAATCCAAGCACACGCGCGCTCTTGCTGGCCTCGGTCTTTTCGGAGACGAACGGCAACCCGGTCCGTGCTCTCGAGTACGCGCGCCTGGCGCGGAAGCGCGCGCCGCACGATGAAGCGGCCCGGGCGCGCCTGGCTGAATTGTTGGCGAAGTCTGAAAAGGCGGAAGAGCGCAAAGAAGCCGCCGATATCCTGTGGACGATGGCGTTGAGTGATGGTGCGGCGAAAAGAAACGCGATGGAGGCGTTGGCGCGCGGGCCGGAATTGACAACAGCAGATCAAGTCAGGCTGCTCGACGTTGTACGTGCGCTTTCGCCGTTTACAATCGCGGAGGCGTTAATCGCGGCGGATTTACAGCTGCGATTGGGCCGGCAAAATTCTGCTGCCGTTTACGACGAGGTGATCGCGAAGTGGCGAGACGACAAAGCTGCGCGCGCGCCGCTTGCGCAATGGTTGAATTTGCATGGGCAAAGTGATCGCGTGCTCGCGCTGGTTCCGCTCGAGCCCGGGAATAAAGCGCTCTTGCTGGCGCGCCTGGATGCGCTGGCGACACAGAAGCGCTGGAGCGAAATTGAGACAATCCTGGCGCGGCCGGATTTAGATCTCGATCCGAGTGTGATCGAAGCTTTTCGCGCGCGCGCTGCGCAGGAACAGCGCGAGATGCTCGAGGCGGAATTGCATTGGAGCAAAGCGATCGTTGCGGCCGACAATGATCCGCAAAAATTGCGTTTCATCGCGAATTTCGCCGAACAAAGCGACGCGACGGAAGCGGCGCTGCGCGCTTTCGATCAGCTCGCGCGTTGGCCGGAACAGACCGCATTTGCTCTCGCTGGCCAGGAACGGTTGAAGGCGGAAATGCGCGACACCAATGCCGCGCGTGATCTGGCGGAAAAGGCGCTGGCTTTGCGACGCAACGATTGGGATGCGGAGAACCGGCTGCTTTACTACAATCTTTTGCTCCAGAAAGATGTGGACGAAAGCGCCAGCAAAGCGAGGCAGCTGGCTGCGAAGTTTTCCACCCGGCTAGAGTTTCGCGTGACAGCCGCTCTGGGTTGTTTACGCCAGGGTGACGCTGCGGGCGCGCTCGCGCAATTCGCTGGGCCGGAAATTGATTGGGGCAGGGCAAAACCAGCCTGGCGCGCCGTTTATGCCGCGACACTGCGGGCGAATGGCCAGAGTGCGCCTGCGGCGGAAATTATCAAAACGGTGCCGCACGGGCGTTTGTCCAAGGAAGAGGCGATGCTGATCGATCGTTGAAGGAACACAGGCTGCAAGCCTGTTCCAGCAGCTACAACAAACTTCTCCCGAACGCGCCCGGCGCGCCTTTTTTCCAGCGCAGCTCGGGATTCAAATTGATCTCATCTGGCCGGACATCGAAACCGACCGCGCGCAACAAATAGGAAACGCCTTCGCGGCTTTCCATCGTCTCTTTCAGGCTGCGCGCAAAGAGTTCGATGTATTCCTTGTAGGAATCGAGTGCGAGTTTGCCTTCGGCGAAATGCTCTGCCAACGCCTCGTCGTGATAATCGATGAGATCGATGAGCGCGCGACGTAGTTCCACGCGCACCTTCGGATCGATGACGACTTTGAACGGATTGGCGCCCGCGTCCGGTTTGGCCAGCGCCTTCCCCAGAGATGGCGTTTGTGTCGTGGAAACGATCTGATAATCGCGCGATTCGTCAGGCATGGAAGCTCAGCTTATCTGCGCTGATGCGCTATTACCAGCCGCTATGTTCCAATTTTCGCTGGCATTCTGAGCGGAGGCGACGAACCCACGAAGCTACCTTCCGCCTTCTCCAAGCCTACGGCGGACGGGTCGCCCGAGATGACGGTGCTACTAGAAGAAAATCGGAATGATTAAAATGGCAACAATGTTGACCACTTTGATCATCGGATTAATGGCGGGACCGGCAGTGTCTTTGTAGGGATCGCCCACTGTGTCACCTGTCACAGAAGCGGCGTGTGCAGGTGAGCCCTTGCCACCGTAGTTGCCTTCTTCGATGAATTTTTTGGCGTTATCCCAGGCACCGCCGCTGCTGGTCATGGCAATGGCGACGAACAAACCGGTGACAATTGTGCCGACGAGCAAACCGCCGAGCACGACCGGTCCAAGCGGCTTAATGACGGCGACGAGAATTACGAACGCCACCGGTAAAAGCGCCGGCACGATCATCTCGCGCAAAGCCGCCTTCGTCACGATGTCGACACAGGTTCCATAATCAGGCGTGTCTTCGCCGCGCAAAATTCCCGGTTTGGCCGTGAGCTGCCGGCGCACTTCGCGGACGACCGCGCCCGCCGCTTTGCCCACCGCATCCATGCTGAAAGCGGTGAAGATGAATGGGAGCAACCCGCCGATGAACAAGCCGATGATGACCTTGGGTTCGGTAAGAGAGAATTGGAATTGGAATGGCTCACCGTTGCGGGTGAGATGGGCCCTGAGTTCTTCGACGTAAGAGCCGAAGAGCACGAGCGCGGCGAGGCCGGCGGAAGCAATGGCGTAACCTTTGGTCACGGCTTTCATGGTATTGCCGACGGCGTCGAGCTCGTCTGTCACGGCACGCACCTTTTTGTCGAGGTTGCTCATGACAGCGATGCCGCCGGCGTTATCGGTGATGGGGCCGAAGGCATCGAGCGAGATGATGATCCCCGCCATCGACAACATCGCCATGACGGCGACGGCAATTCCGTAAAGCCCCGCGAAATGGAAGCTGAGTAAAATGGCGATGCCGATGAATCCCACCGGCAACGCGGTCGCATGCTGGCCGATGGCGAGACCGGCGATGATGTTGGTGGCGTGGCCGGTCTCTGATGCGCGCGCGATTTTCTGCACCGGGCCGTAACGGGTGGAGGTGTAGTAATTAGTGATGACGACGACGATGCCGGTCATAAGCAGACCGATAAGCGAAGCGAAATAGAGATCGGTAGCCGAGCGCAGAACGCCGCCGATGATGACGCCGTTCGGAAAAAGTTGGTGCGTCGCCGGCCAGAAGAGAATGGCGGAGATGAGCGCGCTCATGCCAACCGCGCCCATGAGCACGCCGGCCGGTTTGCCACCGGCGAAGTTCACAAAAAGAATTCCGCAGATCGCGCCGAGAACCGAAATGCCGCCGAGAACGAATGGATAAACGATCGCCGCCGGCGCATTCCCGATGGTGAGCGCGCCGACGAGAATCGCCCCGATCAAACTGACGGCGTAAGTTTCGAAAACGTCTGCCGCCATTCCGGCGCAATCGCCCACGTTATCGCCGACGTTATCAGCAATAGTAGCGGGATTGCGTGGATCGTCTTCTTCGAGACCGCTCTCGATTTTGCCCACGAGATCGGCCCCGACATCGGCTGCCTTGGTATAAATGCCGCCGCCGAGGCGCGCGAACACGCTGATTAAACTGGCGCCGAGGGCGAGGCCGACAAGGCTGCGCACAGCCAGGTCATGCCCAACCATCTTTCCGGCCAAGCCGTAGAAGATTCCGACGGACAAAAGTGCAAGGCCGACGACAAGGAGGCCGGTGACGGCGCCGCCGTTGAAGGCGACGCGCATGGCGGCGTTGGTGGAGCGCGTGGCGGCTTGCGTGGTGCGGGTGTTGGAAATAACGGCAATGCGCATGCCGATGTAGCCCGCAGCGAGTGAGCAAAACGCACCGATGACGAAGCCGATAGCGGTCGGGTGATCCTTGAACAGGAAGAGCAGGACGAAAATGATGGCGGCGATGATGGAGATCGTGATGACCTGCCGATTGAGATATGCCTTGGCGCCTTCCTGCACCGCGCCGGAAATCTGCTGCATGCGTTCATTACCAGGCGAAGAGCGGAGAATGAAAGCGATCAGTCCAAAAGCGAAAAGCAGTCCCGCCACCGCGCAGACGAGCGACAAATTAACGCCGGAGCGAAGAATATCGAGAGCGAGAAAGTGAGTCATAAGTGGATGAAAGCCGTGGACATTAGGCAGGAATGGGGGAGTGGCAACCGGTGAATAACGTTCGCAGCCGCCGGATGTATCCGGACAATCAGGCGTAAGCGTCGGGCGCGCTGCTTACCTATCACCGCGCTTGCGACTTCTTTTAATTCGCCGCTCATCTTCGCCCGCACCAAATCTTGCTACTTGAGCAGTGACAAAGACGGGCATTTCTGTCACTATCGTCGCTCGCGCCCCCGATCTCATGGCTGAATCGAACGAACCAAAAAAAGAGACAGTCCGCATCACTCTTCCACCGAGGCAGGTGGCTGCCGAGTCCTCAGAAGATAGAGAGACCGCGCGCATTAACCTTTCCGAGCACGAAGGAGCAGGCGAAATAGAAGAGACGCCCTCAGTTCCGCCGCCCCGATCTACCCCTCCCCTGGCAAGAAGTCCGCTGCCGCCTCCGCAATCTGTCGCTCCGTCACGCAGAATGGTCCCGCCTCCGCCGGCACCCGCTGGCTCTTCCATTCTACCGTCGGCCGCCGGCCCCCGCCTCGTTCCACCGCCGCCGCCCGCAGTTCCCGCTCCTCCCCCGCCTCCGTCCGTCGTTACCAAGTCGACGGTGCCAGTCCGTCCCAAGAAGGAAACCTCCCGCATTGACGTGCTCCCGGCGGCCCCACCGAGGGCAACAAAGATGACGAAAACTCAGCCGTTGCTTACGGTCACAGCCACGCCGGTGTCGCCTCCGCCTGCGCCGGTGAGGGTCGCTCCGGTCGAAAGGGCGTCGGTCATTTCCGCGATCCCGATGGGTTTATGCTGGACGCTGTTTGCAATTTCGGCCGCGATTTTGCTCATCGAGATTTGGAACTATATTTCGTGATGGAAAACGCCATCACTCTGACGGAATCTAATTTTGACCGCGAAGTAAACAGCAGTGACAAGCCTGTGCTTGTCGATTTTTGGGCGGAATGGTGCGGCCCCTGCAAGTTAATCAGTCCGCTCATCGACGAGATCGCGCGCGAGAGAGGGGATTCGTTAAAGGTGGGTAAGGTCAACATCGACGAAAACCAGAGCCTGTCATTTAAGTTCAACATTCGTGCCATTCCCACGCTGCTGCTTTTTAAGAACGGACAGGTGCGCGACCAGGTCACGGGGATGACGAGCAAGAAGGATTTGCTCGGACGAATCGAAGCGCTGGCGTAGGAAATCTAGCGACTGAGCGGCCAGTGATCTAGCGATTCAAAAATCACTCAATCACTGAATCGTTAATTCGCTAGATCGATTGCGCCCGGCGCGGCTCGAACGCGCAACCTTCGGCTCCGGAGGCCGACGCTCTATCCAGTTGAGCTACGGGCGCCTGCTGGAGGGATTATATTTGCCGCGCACTCGCTCTCAACCGGCAACTCCTCCTCTTCCCGAGCGAAGCAAAGCGTAGTCGAGGGATCCCGTGACAATATTGTAAGCTGACTTTTTCGGGATCCCTCGACAACGCTCGGGATGACCGGGACTCAAGGGTCACTTGCGTCTCGGACGCATCTGCGGACATTGAGCACCCTCTGCAAGAAAGACTCCATGAACCGCATCATCGACGCTATCGAAGCCGAACAATTTAAAAGCGATGCGACCGCATTTAGCGTCGGCGATGCGGTGCGCGTGCACACGCGTGTGATCGAGGGCGACAAGGAGAGGGTGCAAATTTTTGCCGGCATCGTCATTGGCCGCAAAGGCCGCGGTTTGAACGAGACTTTCACCGTGCGGCGCATCTCCTACGGCGAAGGCGTCGAACGTGTTTTCCCAGTGCATTCTCCGCGTATCGCGAAGGTCGAAGTGGAAAAGCAGGGCAAGGCGCGGCGGGCCAAGCTCAATTACCTGCGCGATCGCAAAGGCAAGGAAGCGACCGCGGTCCGGGAATAGGCCAGGCTTTTCAACGCCTAGCCGCCGTTCCCGCTTACCGGCAACGCGATCTTCACCGCCGTGCCGTGCGCGCCACTCTCGATATCGACCCGCCCGTTATGATCGTAAACGATGCGTTTCACAATAGGCAGTCCCAGACCCATGCCGCGTGGCTTCGTTGTGCAGAATGGCGAGAAAATTTTCTCCTTCATCTCCGGCGCGATGCCCCGACCATTATCTTGCACCGTCACGAGCACCGCGCTATCGCGCCCGTTTTCCCGAATCGGTTCCACCGTCAGCGTGATCTTCGGTTTCTTTTGCCCGCGCACTGCTTCGGCCGCATTCGCCACCACGTGCGCCAGGGCCTCTGCCAGCGCACTCTCATCCCCCATCACTGTCGGCAGGTGCGGCGGCAATTCCGTTTCTATCGCCACCTCGCCATTGCCGCTGATTTTACTTCGCGCTAACTCGACGCCCCGCTGCACGGAGGCGCGAATATCGAGCGGCTTCATCTTCAGCTCAGCCGGATGCGCGAAGGTGTTAATCTGCGTAATGATCTTGTCCAGCCGTTCAACTTCCTTCACCACCACATCTTTGAACGTCTCCCGAAAATCGGGCTCGTCGAAGCGCTCGGGCAGTAACTGCGCGAAAGTCTTAATCGCCACGAGCGGGTTGCGAATTTCGTGCGACATACTCGCCGCTAGGTCCGTCCAAAAGGCCGCGCGGTCGACCAGGTCCTGCTTCTGGCGCAAATTTTCTTCCGCTGTGAGATCGTGAATCACCGCCACGGCGCCGAGCGCGGTACGTTGATCGGCTAGGCGGCGCGTCTCGACCGAGAGCGAGCGGCGCGTGCGCGTATCGATCCACTGTTGCGCGGGCAAGTTCGCCGTCGCCTCCAGTGTGTCGCGCAGCATAAGCGCGAGTTTGCCCCCGGCAGCCCCTGCTGGCCGCTGCAGCGCGTCGCTGGCGCGCACGCCCAGGATCGATTCGGCCTGGGAATTGAACCATCTGATTATTCCGTTTTCATCGATGGCAACGATCCCCGGCGGGATCGACCCGAGCAACGTTTCCGCGAGCGTTTTCTGCAATGTGATTTCTTCGTAGAGCAAAGCATTCTCCAGCACGGTCGAAACGTGCTCGGCCAGAATCATCAATCCTTCCAGCTGGGTGTATTCGAACGGAAGCCCGGTCAGGCCATGGCCGAAAAAGATCCAGCCGATGACGCGCCCGCGCCCGTAGAGAGGCACGATCACTTCCGCGCCGAAGCTATCGAGGGCGCGGCGCAAGAGTTCGCGCTGCGTCAGGTCGGCGATGTGCGGGAGATTGGCCCGCCAGACTAGATGCGCATGGGTCTCGAACCAGCGCACAAACGCGTCGCGCTCGCTGTACTCGATCTCGTGCGTCTCGGGCAGGCAACGCAATGCCGCGCGCAGCCGGTAGCGTTCGCCCTGGCGAATGCGAGAAAAAATTCCCACCCGCGTGACGCCGGCGGCATCCGCCACGTTTTCTACCACACTATCGAGCAGCGCATCGGCGTTCTCCAGCTGCCGAAACACGCGCGGAAACCGCAGCATCGGCAGCGCTGAGCCGCGCTCAGCCGCCGGCTCGCTTGGCCGCGGCATTTCCGGCGTTGCGCGCATTTCTTCGTGCAGCTCCCGGTTTTGCCGAAGCAATTTCAAATAATCGAATGCACGCCCGATCAGCGCTTGAAACCGCCGCCGCTCCAATTGCAAATCTTCCGCCGCGTAGATTCCTGACTGCTCCGCGTCACGCAGCGGCTCTGAGCGCGGCGTGCCTAGCGCGATCTGCAGCGAGTCAGGCCAGTTTTGCTCGAGCTGCTCCATCAGCTCGCGGCATTCACGCGCGCGCAGATCCATCAACACCACCGCGGGCGACGTTTGCTCCAGCACCGCTTCCAGCCGCGCCGCTTCGGCGACATGTCGCACCTGCGCCATCGTGCGCGCGTACGCTTTCACCCGCCGCACCAGGTCAGCATCCTGCGAATACACGATGCAGACCGGGGGCAATGTCATCATGCCGGCGATACCCACACGCAGACGAGGCGTTTGTGCCAAATGCCGCCCGGCCAGCGGGTGGCTCGCGCGTTGCCCGGGTTTGACACATAGGCTTTTACAACGCCGCGGCTCATGCCGCAACGACTTCCTGAGCCTCGCGCGCCAACGGCAGGTAAATGATGAACGTCGTGCCTTTGGAGAGTTCGCTTTCCACTTCGATGACGCCGCCATGTTCCTGCACGATGCCGTGCACCACCGATAGCCCGAGGCCGGTGCCATGATCTTTCGTGGTGAAGAAGGGATCGAAAACGTGAGCAATATCTGCCGGTTTAATCCCGTCTCCGGTATCGCCAATGGAAATGCAGAGCGCTTCCTCCACCTGGGTGCCGTTTACGGAAAGCTGCGAGATGAGCGGGTCGCCCGCGCGAATCTTGGTCGCCACCGTTAGCTCGCCCCCACGCTTCATCGCGTCCATCGCATTTAGGAAAAAATTGAGGAAGACCTGTTCGAGCTGGTCTGAATCAGCGCGGATCCTGTCGGTTGAAGCCGTCCAAGAGCGAACGACTTTGATCTCCTTTTGATATAAACGGTGCTGCACCAGAAGAAGCGTTTTCTCGAGGATGTCATGGACGTGCATCGGGCGTAACAGCGGCTTGGTCGGCCGGGCGAAGCGCAACAACTGATTCACCAAGGAATCGATACGATTGATCTCATGCACGATAAGACCCGAAAACGTTTCGCGGAAATCTGATTCGGCATAACGCTCCGGCAGCAGCTGCGCGAAAGTCTTGATGGAAACGAGCGGGTTCTTTATTTCGTGCGCCATGCCAGCCGAGAGCGTTCCGAGGCTGGCCAGACGATCGCTTCGGCGAATCTGCTGCTCCATCTTCTTCAAGGTCGTGATGTCGGTAATAACCATCAGCGCGCCGAGAAGCTCCCGTTCCTGACCGCGGAAAATTGCGCTGCTGGCGCGCACGTAAACCTCATCCTCACCAACTGGGAATGATGCCTCACGGTCTTCCTGGCGCTCGCCTGTAGCCAAAGTAGTTCGAATAATCGTGCGCAGCGGTCCTGGTAGATCATCCACGATTCGGCCACGACTTATTCTCGTTAGGCCGGTGATCGATTCAGCCTCGTGATTGAATACGGTTATCTTTCCGTCCGTGTCGGCAGCTACTACGCCGGTGGTTAGGTTCTGCACCAGAGTCTCATTGTATAGCTTCGCATTCTGCACCTCCGTGAATAGCTCGGCGTTGTCTATCGCAACCGCGAGCTGCCCACACAGAACCTGCAAAGCATCTTGTTCCATGCTCCCATAGATTCGACCTGACAAGCGCGCGCCCAAGAGCATGATGCCGACAAGGTGCTCACGGGCGAAGATCCCAAGCGCGGCCGCTGCATTCAGTTCTTCCAGTCGCTCTTTTACAAGTTTGACAGCAGGGGTGGGGCGAATCCGGTGAAGTTCGTCCAGAATCAGTGGTTCGCGCAGACTACTTAGCCACTGTACCAGCGGGCCATCGGCAGAGAGCTGTGAGGTCAAACGGGCCGGGTTATCCGCGTTTACTGAGAAGCGTCGTACAAAGTCGCCTCTTTTTCCTTTCAGATAGATTGTTACCGTGTCTGTTCCTACAGCTTCGCCGATCGTGCTGGCAAACCGCCGGAGCAGTTCAGGAAGGATAGTGACGGACTGGAGGATGGCTGCTGCCTTACTCATGGTCACGCGGAAATCGAGGCCGCGCGCGCGAACGAACAGTTTGTCCGCCAGGTTCTGTGAAAATCCACGAGCTGGCGCCATAGCAAACGCGACTGCCACTGCTGCCAAGAGATGGGCAAGTGATCTGCCGTTAGTGCCCGATGATCGCAGAGCCGTGGCTACCAGCCACCATATCGCGGCGTAGAGCGTAAGGATATACGCCGTGAGGACAAGGTAGGCGGTTATTCTCCGGAAAAATAAGCCAACCTCCATCAATTTCCGGGTGGCCACTCCGTAAGCTACCACTAGCGAGAAAACTAAAACTCGTGAAGGTGCAAACCAGAGGGTCTTTCTTGGATCGATGAAGAAGCGTAGTACCTGGTAAAGAAGGACGAAAAGCGCAAGGGTAAAAAGCCCGCCAAATAGAACGAACGCATACTCAACCCTTTGGCTGCCAGTGGTGAAACGGAAGCCGCGAATCGAGCTAATTATTAGGAAAATCGCAGCCGCAGCAAAGGCAGTTGCGTAAACGTAGATGCCGGGCCCATAGACTGGCGATGGCGCGGTACCGTTAGGGGACAGCCTGGCTTGACCGAGGAAGAATGATGTCTGGCAGAGCGCAATTATGATCGCAGCTGCGAATAGCCATATCCGAGACGACTTGAGTATCGTCCGCCAGCTCTCACGTTCTCCGGCAATTGAAAGCCGCAGAAGGTTGATGGTGGCTAGGTAAGCGAAACCGGCTGCTGACGCCTGGCGTATGCCAAGTCGAGCGGTTAATTCGGTCCGGCTCAGAAACGCAATCAGAAGTCCCGTTAACCATGCTAAGATTACTATCGTGAGTAAGAGGAAGCACTGATTAGACCTGCGCTTCGGATTAGCATAAAAGACCGCAATGCCGAGCGCCAGTTGGACAACCATCGCAGTGATTGCCGGCACTGCGTTAGGATTCATTACGCGGCGATCTTACTTAAAACCATCGTACTCGCGCTGCCACCTAATCCGCGAACGTTGACTAAGGCGGTGTCCACATCCATTTTTCTGGGCTTCTTAGGAACAAAGTCCAGGTCACAGGCTGGGTCGGGTGTCTCCAGATTTGCCGTGGGAGGGATTAGCCCATTTTTAGAACTAAGTGCGCAGCTAATAACTTGGAAGGGGCCTCCGGCGGCAAGGGCATTCCCAGTAACTCCCTTGATAGAGGTGACCGGAATAGAATACGCCCGGCTACCGAACACCTTCTTGATAATATCTACTTCGATGGTGTCTAAAATCGGATGGCTCGGACCGTACGCGGAAATATAGTCGACGTCGAAAACAGTGCGCCGCGCATTACAGAGAGCGAGCTGCATTGAAAACTCCAGACCAGAAGCGGGAGATTCGGCGTCCAAGTCGCGCTGCGCGCCGTAGCCACATATCTCCATGTATTGGTGTATCCCCCTAGCTTCAGCGCGTTCCAGGTTTTCAAGTATTAACACCGCCGCTCCTTCGGAGATCACACCCGAATCGCGGTCGGCGTCGAAAGGTCTGCTAGCCTTTTCCGGCTGGCCGTTTCGCAAAGAGCTCAAACCGCTTGCGGTAAAGCTAGCCATGGCTAAGGGGGTAATCGGTGAGTCTGTTCCGCCCGCAACAGCAAGGTCTGCTTCTCCTTCGGATATCATCCGCGTGGCGATTGCGATCGCATCTAACCCCGAGGGGCAAGCGGATGAGACCGTGGCGGCATTAGCACAAGTCCGGATTCGGTCGGCGATAACGTTGGCCGCAGCCTGTGGTTTGGAGGCGCCGAGAGAAAACGGGCTAACCCTTGATGGATCACGCTCTGTGACCTCGTGGAAAACCTTTTCGATGACGTCAAGCGCGCTTGTGCTGACACCAATGATCACCGGCGTCAGGCTGCGAACCCGAAGAGTTGGTAGCGATAAGCCTGCGTCTTTCAAAGCCATCATTGCGGCGGCGTAGGCAAACTGCGTATGGCGTGCCATCCGTTTAGGTTTCAGCTCCGGCTCTATATAAGCTAACGGATTAAAGTTTTTGACCTCACCTGCGATGCGGCTTTTAAAGTTCGTCGCGTCGAACAGGGTGATAGGGCCGATTCCGCTGCGGCATTTTAAAAGGGAATCCCAAAACGCTTCCAGGCCGATGCCATTCGGCGCGACCACCCCCATTCCGGTTATGACGACGCGATTACGTTTGATCATGAGTGCGGTTTTGCCATCTCAAATTCATGTGCTTGGGAAATGAGGATCTCCGAGACGGATTCTAGTGCCTACGTTAAATGCGTTCATTTATTGATTTGCCCTTAGAGTTATTGCCACTTATTCACAATTCTTGACTTATTCACAAGTTGCATCTTCTCTGCGAGAGAAAAAGTTTCTATCGGTTCCCCTCTGCCTCCTGTGTTTTGTCCACCAGCTTTTTTTATTTCCCGCGTCGACGTCGTCGATCTCGAAGCTGTTCCTCCGCGGTTACTTTCAAGAAAGCTGTGTGCCAGCAAGCGCTGCTTTTTCCCGTGATTATTGGCAGGGCTCGACTGCCAGAGCGGCTGACGGCGAAAAACGCCGCGCCTGCGATCGCATTGCGATTCGGATATATATATATATATCACGCCGCGGCCGGTTGCAGTCACAACCTTTCCCCACTCAATCTTCCATCCGTGCCAATCACTATTCCTGCATAAACGGCACGCGCCTAGCTTCATTGCGCCCTTGACCCCATGTCTTTGACTGCTGTCGACCAGCCTAAAATCCTGATCATCGACGATGAATTAGGCCCGCGCGAAAGTTTGCGCATGCTGCTGAAACCAAGCTATCAGGTGCACACGGCCGAGAACGTCGAGAAAGGTTTGCAATTGCTCGAGGAGAAACAGCCCGATGCTGTTATCAGTGACATCCGCATGCCAGGGACGAGCGGCATCGAAGGCTTGCGCAAGATTCGTGAGATCGATCCGCACGTCGCCGTCATTATGCTCACCGGTTTTGGCGCGCTCGAGACGGCACAGGAAGCATTGAGGCTGGGCGCAAATGACTACATCAATAAGCCTTTCGATGCGGTGCAGATGCGCGAAGTCATCGGCCGCAACGTCGAACGCACTCGCTGCCATCGACAGAGCGATGAAGCGGCCCGCGGCATTCAGGAGTTGAATAACCGGCTCATGAGCGAGCTGGCGCAAAAAGAGCGGCTGGCATCACTCGGCCAGGCCTCAGCAGAATTTGTGCATGATCTGAGCAATCCACTCACGATCGTGTGGGGTTACGTGCAGATCCTGGCGAAGAAACTGGAGGAAGCGGAGAAGGCAAAAGGCGCCGCCTCCGGGTCGCCTAGAGAATTGAACATTATCGAGCAAAATGTGCGGCTTTGCCGCGATTTGCTCACGATGTGGCAGAGCTACGGCAATAATGGCGGGTTCAAGCCAAAGCCGATTTCGATGTCGCAAATCGTGCGCGAGGTCGGCAAAGGCGTGGCGGAAATCGCGGCGCAGAATGGCGTCGAGTTTAAGTACGACGTCTGCGACGATGAGTGCACTATTTTAGGCGATTCCACGCAACTCACACGCGCAGTGCAGAACGTCATGGTGAATGCGATTCAGGCGTGCGCGGAGAATAAAGGGTCGGTCACGGCCACTTGCGTGCGCAAAGAATTTTATGCCGACATTCTCGTTCAGGACAACGGCAGCGGGATTGCGCCGGAGCTGATTTCGAAAATTTTCGAGCCGTACTTCACGACTAAACAAGGCAAGAGCGGGACCGGTCTTGGCCTGTACATCACGAAAAAAGTGATCGAAGATCATCAGGGCTCGATCAAAGTGGACAGCACTCCGGAAGTGGGAACGACGTTTACCGTGCGTTTGCCGTTGATTAACGATCATTCCGCAGCGGCTGCGACGGCGTAGTACATTTCGGGGATCGCGTCGTTTAACAGACTGATCGCACTTGGAGGGACGAGCTCCGTCTCGGGCCGATTTCAGGGCGCTTCTGCGAAACGGACTCCGTGAACGTTTTGAGATAAGTTTGGGACGACACAGCAGTCCTCTCTCCTTGATCCAAAATTGCGCTTGTTCACTTTCACTTGTCAGCCCGTAGTGCTTTCGGTTTGCTGGCATCGTGTCTAAGGCCTATCGGATCACTTCGCCATTTTTGGTCCGGCTCGCCGGTGTTCCTTTCGAGCCGATCAAGCAACTAGCGACGCCAGAGATTTCGCGGGCTGCGCGCGAAATCAATGCCTATCAGGATGATCTCCTGCGGCTGAGACAAGCGGCCTGGCAATTCATCCTATCTCGCGAAAACGGACTCAGCCGTGAGGAGGTTAATACCTGGCGTAAGGCGCTTCAGCACGCCGAGGTTCCCGATGAAGACCCTCCTGAGCAACTCCGTAAATTTGCGGCGGCGACCAGAAGTTTAAAGTCCGCGCGATCGCAGTTTGCGCGCGACCTGGAAAGGTCAGTCGCGCAAGCGCGCCGCGCACTTTTCGAAATGTGCGCTCGCCTCTTGCCGGGCTACCTGGTTTTTGGCTCAGGCGAAGTACACCACTTAACGGATGCGCCACATACACTGGACGAACTGCCTGTGCGCAACAGCCAGGAGCGCAAACGTGAGCGCCATCTTTTGCTTTATCTGCAGCGACTCGCGGCCAAGAACGACACATTCAGCGAGTTCGGCCCGTGTGCCTGGGTTCGAATGGGTGAGGCGACCGCAAAATTGAAATTTGAAGCCAGTCCGGGTATTGCCCGGCGCCAGGTTTTTCTGGAGCGATGGACCGCTCATGCGCTTGCCGCAGCGTTAAATGCGGACGCTGAAGTTTTTCCTGAATTGCGACCGCGACTGAATCCGAACGGACGACTCGTCGGAGATCAATTTCTCTTCGAGGACAGCGGAGAAGCCGTCCAAATCACAGCTGAGCAGGCTGAGATTCTCGCGCATTGCGATGGCGAAACGTCGGTGCGTGAACTTGAAACAGTAGCTGCACCTTACGCTGAACACGTCGCACTCCGGCATGGCGCGCATTCTCAGGAAATTTGGCAGGCTACAGAGGACGTCTCCCCGGGTTGTGTATCGCAAATGATCCGCGACCTCGTGGTAAAAAAGATCGTTGTCGCCGCTATCGAAGTCCCTGCAATGGAGCCATTCGCGTTCGAAATCTTGCGGCAACAAATCGGCGCCTGGCGAGAGACGACGTTGCGCGAGCGCTGGCTGCCGATTGTCGATGCACTGGCAGAACCTGCGGCACGCTTCGGTGATACTAACGGGGCGGCAGAACGCAGCGAGATCATGTTCCGCGCGCGCGAACGGCTTGGGCGTCTCGGCGTGGAGCGGAAAACTGGCGAGCGCGCTCTCTACGCCGCGGTTAATCCCATTGCGGAGGAATGTTATCGTGAATGCCAATTTGAAGTCGGCGAGGCGCTACTCGACGAAGTGGTAACGGAGGCAGAACCATGGATTGATTTTTGGCGCGACAGCTACGCTTTCATTGCCTCGCGGGTCGCGGCCAATCTGCGCGCGCTGCTCGAGGGAGCTCCGGCGAAAAATGGCGCGATGCCGCTGCCCGCGTTCCTGCGATTCTGCGAAAGCGCGAAACTCTCGCTCACCGGTCCTGGCTTGGTAGGCATGGCGCACATTGCCTTTCAGGAAGTAAAAGCTGCGTTCCGCGAAAGGCTGCGGACGCACGCGGACATGCCAGAGTATGAACTCACAGCCGAAGACTGCGCGGTCGTAAGAAGAAGCTTCGACTACCCGAAGTTCGACGAATTCACTTATCCATCCGCCGATTTGCAGCTCGCGGCCGAATCAGTGGATGCAGTCGACCGCGGCGCCTACCGCTGGATTATTGGCGAGCTTCATCCGGCGGTCGCGGCCTTACACCACTGCATGTTTTGGAGCTGCCCGGATAAGCCTGGGTTATCGCAAGCGTTACAGTCGATGATTAACAACAAGCCCGTTTGCCATTTCGGATTTTTCGCGGCTGATTTTACCGCGCACACCACGATTCGCATTTTCGATGCGCTGCCGCAGCATTCGATCTTTATTTCGCCACAACGTGCAAATCCGCGCTGGCGCTATGTCGCGCCCGCCGAAGCCGAAGTTTTCGTCGATGAAGAGGGCGATGTCGGTCTTCGCCGGAACGATGAATATCTCGGATCCTTCGCGCGAAACTGGATCATCCCGCTCGGATTTCATCCCTTTTTGTTTACTATTGCGCCGCACACTCCGCGTTTGCGCTGCGGTCGAGTCATTGTGCAACGACGAGCGTGGAGTGTTTCTGCCGAAGAACTTGGGGGCGGAAATTTCGCCGGACTCTCGCGCGATCTTGTTATCGCCGTTGAAAGATTGCGCGCCGTGAAAGATTGGCCGCGCTTCATTTACATCCGGCCGAGCGAACAGGCGCTACGGCGCAGTGGCGCGGAGAATCGCGACAAAGACACCAAGCCGGTCTTCATCGATCTGGAAAGCTACCTGTTCTTGGAGATTTTTCACCGTTGGCTGACAAAGGCGGGCGAGCTGGAGGTGGCGGAAATGTTGCCCGCCCCAGATGAACTTTTGTGGCAGGAAGCTGATGGCCGGCGCACCTTCGAGTTGCGCACGTTGATTTGCCCGCGATGACGCGAAGGGACTTCATCCGGGGAACACACGCCGCCGGCGTGCTCGCGATGGCGGCCTCGCCATCACGAACTTCTTTCTGGCGGTTTTCGCGAAGAAGAGCTTTCGGCGGGCCGCCCAATGCAGCACGCGGGCCGCATTCGCTCCCTAGATGAAGATAATCGCGATCGCGAATCAGAAGGGCGGCGTCGGCAAGACGACGACGGCGGTGAATCTCGGCGCGGCGCTCGCCGAAAAGAAGCAGCGAACTTTGCTGGTCGATCTCGATCCGCAGGGGAATGCGACCAGCTCACTCGGGATGCAGGAGTTTGAAGGGGAAACGCTCTACGACCCATTGCTTGGGAGCGCGCGTATCGCCGAGAGAATTTTGCCGACGCGATTAGAGAGCTTGTTTTTAATTCCGGCTGATCTCGACCTGGCCGGCGCGGAAGTGGAAATCGCGCGCATGCCCGATCATCTGCTCCGGCTTCAGCACGCGCTCAAGCCACTCCGCGACGACAATGCTTTCGATTTTGTTTTCCTCGATTGCCCGCCTTCGCTCGGCATTCTCATGACCAATGCCCTCGCGGCCGCGGACGAATTGCTTACACCCATCCAATGCGAATACTTCGCTTTGGAAGGGCTTGTGAAAATCGTGCGCGTAATCGAGCAGGTGCGCGATTCCGGCGCGAATGCGCACCTGGAGATCAGCGGCATTGTGATGACGATGTTTGACGGTCGCACCAAACTCAGCGGGCAGGTGGTGGCGGAGGTGCGGCAGCACTTCGGCGCGCGCGTTTTCGAAACGATGATCCCGCGCAGTGTTCGGCTGAGCGAAGCGCCCAGCTTCGGCAAAACCATTCTCGAATACGATAGTGCCGGCGCCGGCGCCCGAGCTTATCGCGAGCTGGCGACAGAATTTATGAATCGCCGCGCTGAAATTGCCGCCACTCCGGCTGCGCCATAGCGAAGACAAACGTCGGAAATCCTTTAAACGTGGTCTCTTTTTCGAGACGCATTCCATTCTTTTCCGCGACGCGGAGCGAAGCATGATTATCGGGATGAATAAGCGAGATGACGCGCTCAAGTCGCAAATCGAGAAAGGCATAATCGCGCACGGCGCGAGCCGCTTCGGTGGCGAATCCGCGGTTCCAATAGTCTGGATGCAAGCGGTAGCCAATCTCGATTTCCTTAACGCCATCCACTTCCTGATGCAGGAAACCGCAATATCCAAAAACCGTGTTCGCTGCGCGCTCGATAAGCGCGAATGGGAAAGGCAATCCGTCGCGCTGCCAGCCGAGAACTTTCTCGAGAAACGCGGTCGTTTGTTCCTTGGTGAAACCATTGCTGCCGGAGAAGCGCATGAAATCGGCGTTGGCAAAGAGTTGGCCGAGACGGTCGAGATCGTCTTCGCGAAACGGCCGGAGAATCAGTCGTTCGGTTTCAAGCTTTTGCGAAACGCCCATCAGTTGCGTATGTTCATGCGAACATGAATGCTGTTTCGGCAAATTTGTTCATTTGAGGTTCCCCCAAATGGAAATTGCACGCAAGCTCGCCATTCTCGCCGACGCGGCCAAATATCATGCCTCTTGCGCGAGCAGTGGAACGACCAAACGCAATTCGCGCCACGGAAACGGAATTGGCTCGAGCACCGGCACGGGCATTTGTCACAGCTACACACCGGATGGGCGTTGTGTTTCGCTACTGAAAATTCTGCTCACCAATTATTGCGTTTACGATTGTCTCTATTGCATCAATCGCGCTTCCAGCAACGTGCAGCGCGCGCGTTTCACGGCGGAAGAAGTCGTCGATCTCACTCTCGATTTTTACCGGCGCAATTACATCGAAGGTTTGTTTCTGAGTTCGGGAATTATTCGGTCGCCTGATTACACGATGGAGCAGGTGGTCGCGGTTGCGCGGACGCTTCGCCTCGAGCACCAATTCCGCGGATATATTCACCTTAAAACGATTCCGGAAGCTTCGCCGAAGCTGATCGCGGAAGCTGGCCGCTGGGCCGACCGCATCAGCATCAACATTGAACTGCCGACGCGCGCTGACGTCGAAAAGCTCGCGCCGCAGAAAAACTTCGAAAACACCCAGACGGCAATGAATGGGATCCGCGACGAGATTGTGCAGGCGAAAGCCGAACGGAAGGAGAATAAAAAAGCCCCTGCCTTCGCTCCGGCGGGGCAAAGCACGCAAATGATCGTGGGCGCGACGGCCGCGGATGACGCTACGATTTTGGGGCAAGCTTCGTCGCTTTATTCGAAACAGAAATTGCGCCGCGTTTATTATTCGGCCTTCAGCCCCATTCCTGATTCTTCGAAAAAACTTCCACTCGTGGCGCCGCCGCTCCTGCGCGAGCACCGGCTTTATCAGGCCGACTGGTTGATTCGCTTTTACGGATTCAAGGTTGAAGAAATCGCGTCGACAAACGCTCCCAATCTCGATCTCACCGTTGATCCGAAGCTGGCCTGGGCTTTGCGTAACCGGCATCTCTTCCCGGTCGATCTCAACCGTTCGCCGCGCGAGTTGCTGTGGCGTGTGCCGGGGCTAGGCACGAAATCGGTCGAGCGCATCCTGCGATTGCGGCGTTGGCACAAAGTGCGGCTGGAAGATTTGCCGCGTCTGCATTTGCCGATGAAAAAAGTGCTGCCGTTTGTCATCACTGCCAATTGTAACGCCAAGGCGCTGGCGATCGATCGCGATGACGTGGTGGCGCAACTCAGGCCGGCGCTGGGGCAGCTTGATTTGTTTACGGGCGAGTGCTCGGTAATTACGGGTCAGCTTTAGTGTCATCCCGGAGCGCAGTCGAGGGATCCCGTTACGTAAGCTTTCAGGTAACTTCCACGGGATTTCTCGACTACGTTCGAAATGACGAAGTTTTGTGGACCAAATCACGTTCCTTCCCAATTTTTCCAGCTGGCAAACAGCGGCTCGTTCAGCATTGCGGCAGGAACTCCCGCCTGGTGACATCGCCTGGCAGGAGTTGACGGCGGGCGAGCCATCTCTCCCCATTTTTGACGAAAAGGAATCAAGCAGTGAAGTCGGGCGCCGGTTTTGCGTGCCAAAGCAATTTCTCGAATTGGCCAAATTGGTCGCGCTTCACGGCGATGAAAAACGCTGGGCGTTGCTCTACCGAATGCTTTTTCGACTGACCCATGATGCGCCGAAATTGCTCGAGGTTTTCGTCGATCCGGATGTCGCCTTAGCCAGCGACATGGCGAAGTCAGTCCGGCATGACATTCACAAAATGCGTGCCTTTGTTCGCTTCCGCGAAGTGAGGGTGGATGACGGCAACTGGTTTGTGGCCTGGTTCGAACCGCAGCATCATATCATTGAGCACAACACGAAGTTTTTTGTCGATCGTTTCGCGTCGATGCGCTGGTCCATCCTGACGCCACAGCGTTGCGCCCATTGGGATGGTAAAGAGGTCACCTTCACCGATGGCGTCGACAAATCGCAGGCGCCAAAAGATGACGCGGTGGAATCTCTCTGGCTGACCTATTACTCGAACATTTTCAATCCCGCGCGCGTAAAAGTGCACGCGATGCAGGCGGAGATGCCGAAGAAATATTGGAAGAATTTGCCGGAGGCGACAGTAATTCCGGGTCTGCTCAATGAGGCGCCCCGGCGGGTGGAGACGATGATGAAAAAGAGCGCCGAAAAAATTGCGCAGTCGAGCGGAGACGTCTGGATGCGCGCAACTGTGCCGGAGACTGCGAGCCTGACGAAAGTGGCAACCGCGGCGAAATCGTGCACGGCGTGTCCGCTTTACAAAAACGCCACGCAGACGGTGTTCGGCACAGGACCGAAGCATGCCACCATCATGATGATTGGTGAGCAACCGGGCGATTACGAGGATGTGGCAGGGAAACCGTTTGTCGGGCCGGCGGGTAAAATGCTCGATCGCGCGCTGGAGGAAGCGGGTTTTGATCGCAGCGAAGTTTACGTCACCAACTCGGTGAAGCATTTTAAATGGGAGCCGCGTGGGAAGCGTCGCATTCACCAGAAACCAAGCTCCCGTGACATCGCCGCCTGCCGCCCCTGGCTGGAAGCGGAGCTGCGCCTGGTTGAGCCGAAGCTTGTGGTTTGTCTCGGATCAACCGCCGGGGAAACGATCTTCGGCCCGGCGTTTCGGGTGACGAAGCAGCGCGGGCAAGTCCTGGAGTCGCCGCTAGCGAGGCGCGTCGTGGCTACCGTTCATCCCTCTTCGCTCCTGCGCCAGCCGGACGAAGAATCCCGCGAGCGCGAATACAGAAATTTCGTGGCGGATTTGCGTGTGGCGTTGGAAGCGGCCCGCTGATTTGTAGGGTGACCGCTGCTAGTTGCCCAGACCATTCGCCGCTCCACACAAGGAGCGAAGCGCTCTACAATCCGCGCCCTCTCTCGGGCGTGCCTACGGCGTGGCCGATGAAGCTGCTTCAGCCTTCTCGGCCTTTCTCGCCTGGCGTTTTTCCTTGCGCGCTTCCTTGTCCGCTTTTTCGGCTTCGGTCAAAGGACCGAGTTTCACCGTCTTCGCCTCGAGCGTGCCGTCTCCCAACTTGTAATAGGAGCCCCGCACCTCCTCGTTCGCCACGATGTCCTTCATCGTTGCCGGTTGCCCGCCCTTCGTCATCACAGTGGTATCGGTGATCTTTACCGAACGCGACGTTTGCTTTCCCGCAATGGTAAAGGTGCGCGCCTTATCATCCACCGAGGCAATCATGCCGCGAAACGGGACCGCGCGCATTTTTCCAGCGGGAGACTCGGCTACGTCAGTATCAGTTGAACTACTGGTGGCGGCGGAAGTTTTAGTGCGCGCCGCTTCGGAGGCAAGCGGCAGGAATGCGGCGGAGGCGCCAAAGAAAACCGCGATAATGACCGAGCGTCTGGATTTCATGATATTTGCTTATCCAACGCGGCAATGATCACAACCGATTATCTAGCGCTTGCGATGTGACAGGGTTGTGGCAATTGCCGAGCCTGGTAAAAGCGGAGGTAAGGGGGATTACGCTCCCCGCTAGCGCATTGCCTTCGCTTTGGAGGTAAGGGGATTCGAACCCCTGGCCTTCTCATTGCGAACGAGACGCTCTACCAACTGAGCTATACCCCCAAAGGCTTTCAACTAATCTGATTTAAGGCGGGAAACAAAGTTCATCTAATACCTGCCACCCCACCCGTTTTGCCCCCCTGACACTTTCCGAACAGTCCACTTCTGTCCGCAAAAGTCAGAGTTGAACGTTGTGAGAATCGGCTTACACCTCACCTCACAACGCTGAGACTGCGAGGGAAAAGTATCGAGGTGGAGCGGGATTCAGCAAGTGAAAAGGGTTTACCCCTACGTCTGCTTCGACGCTGGAACAATTTGGCACTGCTCAAGCGTGGTTCATCGAATCGAAGAAGTCCCCGCTTGCAAGCGGTGAATGGGGGAATGGGGGATTTTCAGGTAAGAGCGGACTGCTCACCATGACCGCGTTGACTGGCAGCGACGTTCGGTCGACGGCCACGTGTTGTTGATCGGCTCCAAAGGCGATTTGCAGACATTCGGACGACGATGTTTATCATTGACCAGCGACAATCCCTCGGCGCAGTTTGCGGCTCGTTAGCCATCGCCTGATGCCTCACAACCTAGAAATATGAATAAATACATCACCGAATTCATTGGTACATTCTTTCTTGTCCTCACCATCGGATGCACTGGAATCGGTGCCGGTGCAGGAGTGATTGCGCCGCTCGCCATTGGCGCTGCGCTGATGGTAATGATCTACGCTGGCGGACACATCTCCGGGGCCCACTACAATCCGGCCGTAACGCTAGCGATCTTTATTAGAGGTCGGGTTAAGGCGATCGACGTGATTCCTTACATTGTGGCGCAACTCCTTGCCGCGGTGGCCGCCGCCGCAACCGTGAAGTTCCTCCGTGCGGGCATCGACGTGACAACGATCGCCCCGAGAGCCGGTGCGGCGCTGCTGGCCGAGTTCATATTTACGTTCGCGCTGGCGTTCGTGGTACTGAACGCGGCGACGGCTGAAGGGACCTCCGGCAACTCTTTCTATGGTCTTGCCATCGGCTTAACGGTCATGACCGGAGCGTTTGCCGTCGGCGACATTTCTGGGGGCGCGTTCAATCCGGCAGTCGCTGTAGGTATTTCAATCCTGGGTATTTCCAGCTGGGCCAACCTCTGGATTTATCTAGTGGCAAATCTCGCCGGCGCCGCGACGGCCGCCATCGTGTTCAATCTGGTCAATCCAATCGCGCAGACCACTCCGATCGCAACGGACGAGCCTCCATACGAAACGCCGCGTTAATGAGGCATTAAAGGCGCCGGCCCGAATTCGATTCCTTTTTGCGTCGCCGGGCGCCTTCTTTGATGGTGTTTGCTTCGCTCATGTATTTGCCGGTGGCCTCTCTGCCACGGAACTACGCCGTACGTCAGCGGAGACATTCGCTATGAACGCGTTCAATCCAAACAGACTCTCCAAGATTGACAGCGGCGTTCGCGGCGTTTGCTTGGCTGGGTGTGCTGCTGCAGCTGTATCTGTCACTTCGGCTGGCGGCGGCGAATGGCAAGAGCATCGCCGGCGGCATCCTGGTGTTCCTTGGCTACTTCACCATCCTTACCAACATCTTGGTTTGTGTTGCCCTAATCGGCGGGATTCACGCAGGTTACAAGAACGAAGCTATCCTTGGCTACGCTCACGATTTTAACAAACAGTGGCGCGCGGAGGGACATCCCGACTACCTGCTGTTTAACCGACGACCAGGCAAAGCACACGATTCGTTCCGCAAATTGCAGCCACAGTTCCGGATGGTTGGGAGTGCCGCCTTCTTCGTCGATGAGGTTCGACAGAATTTGTTTGCGCGTCAGCTGGTTCTCGCACCGCGCGTGGACCGCCGAGAGATACGTCGGGGAACGCAGCGAGGTGATGATAATATTGCCGCACGTAATCATTCAGCGCTTCGCGACTCAACTCACCACGTACCCAGGCGAGATAGAACGGATGCGTGAGAAGATGCCTCGCAGCGATTTGTTGATCCATGGCGTCGATGTGTGGGTTCATGGCACAGATTTAGTTATATTTGGCAGCTTTGAGGATTTGCTGCCGCGTGGCAAGCAAGTTGTCCGGCTAACGTTCAAGTGCGAAACGGCTCCGCGCTCAGGTGCAAATCACCAAGGCAATGTCAGCGTTGATGAATTTTGCACATGTAATGCTCAACTCTTCCATTTGCTCTAACCTGCGCCCAAAGGTCCTGCCATTGTACGTCCAGCTCGCCAAGCCACGGCCCGACAATCGGGATATAGCTTTGAGCCGGTGGGTTACCCAATTTAGTCCAATGCAGCGATCGATTACCATGTGTGTCGACTACTCGCGTGTCGGGAG